>CAVVRY010000001.1:0-283945 GCA_963750735.1 uncultured Bacteroidales bacterium
CAAAGGATGATTCTTTTGCAAAATATGGTCAGGAATTCAAAGGAAAAATCGCCAAATCTTATGAGGACTCAGAAGAATGGTGGCCCTCCTCACCTAAACCAGCTGAAGGTACACCCAATGTAATTCTTTTCTTGTTGGATGATACCGGTTTTGGTCATCTTGGATCTTTTGGCGGATTAACTGAAACAGCCAATATCGACAAGCTGGCTGAAAACGGATTGCGTTACAATAATTTCCATACAACGGCACTATGTTCACCTTCAAGAGCATCCATTATGGCAGCCAGAAATCATCATCGAATTGGATTAGGCTCACATTCATTGACTGCTATGGGATTCCCTGGATATAACGCATTTCCTCCTGAAAGCGGGAAATCAATAGCCAAGCATTTGCAAAAAGCTGGTTTTGTGAATTATGCCATCGGAAAATGGGACCATACTCCATTGTATGAAGTCTCAGAAACGGGTCCTTTTGATCGCTGGCCAAGTGGTGAAGGTTTTGACCATTATTACGGATTTATGGCAGCTGATGCCGACTGTTACCGTTCACTGGTTTGGCGCGACCATTACCCTATGGAAGACTGGGAAGGGAAAGAGCAGTATCATTATATGGAAGCCATGGCCGATGAAGCAATTCGAAACATAACAAGTCATATTTCTACTGCACCTGACAAACCTTTTATGTTGTTTTGGGCTCCGGTTGCTATGCATTCACCCCACCAGGCCCCTCAGAAATATATTGATAAATACAAAGGTAAATTCGATATGGGTTGGGATGAAGCACGGAAGATAATCCACCAGAAACAATTGGATATGGGTATCATACCTCCAGGGACAAAACTTACCGATAGAACTGAAGAAATCCCTGCATGGGATGAACTCAATGATGGAGAACGGAAGCTATACGCCAGGCAAATGGAGGTTTTTGCTGCTATGCTTGACCATGTGGATGACCAGATCGGAAGAATATGTGATAAACTTGAAGAAGTTGGGGAATTAGACAATACCCTCATTTTTGTAACTGCTGATAATGGTTCATCAGGTGAAGGTGGACTAACCGGTAGCTTCAATGAAACTTATGTATTAAACGGCCTGCAAACGCCATTCGAATCCAATATGCAGCATTATGATGAATGGGGAGGCCCGAATACCTATCCTCATTTTCATGCTGGATGGGCCCTGGCCGGTAATACTCCATTCCAGTACTTTAAGCAGATTGTTCACCGTGGTGGAATACAAGATGCCCTGGTTATTCACTGGCCTGCCGGAATAAAAGCCAAAGGTGAAATTAGGGATCAGTATCATCATATTACAGATATTGGAGCTACAATACTGGATGTAACAAAAACTCCTTTCCTCGAAGAATTGGATGGAGAGCCACAAATGGCACTGGATGGTAAAAGTATGGCCTATTCATTTGATGATCCTGATGCTCCAACCAATCATCCGGAGCAATACTATGAATTATTCGGAAATCGTGCCATTTATAAAGATGGCTGGAAAGCAGTTACAATTCATGCCAACCGAATGCCATGGGATTTAAATAAAGTACTCCCCTTTGATGAAGATGTTTGGGAACTATATAATATTGATGAAGATTTCTCAGAAGCAAATAACCTTGCAGAACAGAACCCTGAAAAACTGGAAGAATTAAAGGCACGTTGGGATGAACTTGCCTGGGAAAACAATGTATATCCTTTATATGATGATATGATCATGCGTATCACCAAACAACAGGACAACCTCTTTGGCGACCGTAAAGAATTTACATACTATTATCCGGGAGCACAGCGTATTGCTGAAAAAGCTTCAGCACCGGTAAAAGGCAGATCCCATAGCATTGAGGTTTCTCTTGACCTGACTGGAAAAGAAGAAGGAGTAATTGTTGCATGTGGTGGATTTACTGGTGGATATACTCTATTCATTAAGGACAATAAAGTATATTACGATTATAACTACTACAATGGTTTATACTATACACTTGAATCACCAAAACTGGGAACAGGAAAAGTTGATATCAAATTTGACTTTGTTGAAAAAGGAAGCCCGAAACGCGGTATTCCTGGTGGAGTCGGTAAATTGTTTGTTAATGGAAAGCAAATAGATGAAACAATTTTAGAAGAGATGCATATCTCCACCTTCTCACTATCAGAAACTTTTGATGTAGGTATTGATGCCGGAACCCCGGTTTCTGATAAATATTCTGTGAAGAATCATTTCCCATATACAGGTGAAGTGGATAAGGTTGTGTTTAAATTAACTGAATAGAATTATTTATTAACTTGAAAATTTTGCAAAATCTTTACGTCATAGTGTGTTTTCGGAAGTGGTTTTTACCATTACATCGGTCGTCTCTTGCCAGTTTCCTTGGTTGCTGTTGGCTGCTGACTTTTTGGGTGGGAGCCGTCGAAGCTCAGAACGTACAGACCGGTCATTATGCACCGGGCTGGAACGGCAACCTTAAAGCCGGTATGATGGCGCAGGACCCCGGTTTTTACATGCAGAGCACCACAATGTATTTCAATGCGCGCACATTCAAGGACGGATCTGGTAACACGGCTAGTTCGGACGCGACGGATTATTTGCTCACTTCCCTGGCACTGGTGTGGCGGCCAGATTTCAAGATTTTCGGCGGTGATTACCAGGCCGTAATAACGCCTGCGTTTGGAAACCTATCAGGCATGCCGGTGCTGGTCGACGGCTACCCTCAGGATGCCCCGGTTGGACTCACCGACATATTTTTCTCCCCGATTGGACTCGGCTGGCACTGGTCGGAATTTCACCTGGTTACCGCACTTGGAGGATTTGCTCCTACCGGAAAGTATGATTTTGGTAAGAGTGACAATACCGGTTTAGGCTTTTGGACCGTCATGCCTTTCGCATTGGGAACCTACCGTACCGAAAAGGGCATTTTCAGGAATCTACCCCTTCTTGCCACCGGTGGTTTATTTTATGAAACTCATTCAAACCAGCAGGGACGCAATTTCCGGCCTGGCGATAGCTTTACTTTTGAGGGGAGTCTAGGGCTGGAATTAACAGAGCGCACCAGTTTAGGTCTTACCGGTTTTTTTTACCGGCAGGTCAGTGATCCCAGCGGGTCCGATGCGGAGCCGGTGGACAAGTACCGATCCAACGGCATTGGCGCGACTTTTTCCCAGGGAATAGGCCCGGTTAACATTAATTTGCGTGTTTACCAGGATTTAAATGTACACAACGGGCCGGAAGGGACACTGGTCTATTTTGATATCGCCTGGGGATGGCCCAAAAAAAAGCAATTAAATTGAATAATTTTCTTTAAAACATTAATATCAGAAAAAGGAGGAATAATTATGAGCAATGAAAATTTAGCCGAATGGACAGAAGAACGTGCCATTGCAGCGCTGGAAGAAAACAAACAGGTAATGATTCCGGGTCTGCGGGAACAGGCCGAAGGACAAAAAGTATACGTAGAGCATGAGTTTGCCAAGCTGAAGGGGGTCATCCTCGGCAACCCGGAGTCGATGTATTTACCCGATCCTTATCATCCCTCGTGGTATACCAGTTTTCGGTCGCTGCCCAGGGAAAAACTGGACTACATGGCAAAAAATCGCGGTAAGCACGTCCGTGATGTGGACCCCGAGCTTTGGGAGAAAATGGTAAAAGGACTCGAAGCGCTGGCAGATGTTTACCGTCAGGCCGGTGCCAATGTTATCCAAAACAAACAGACGCCGCCGCAGGAAGTTATAAATTACACATCCGGATGGTTGGGTAAATACGGCAAGCATTGGGCGTTTCACGCTCAGGCATTTGGGGAGACTTTTGGAAACGTTCTGGTCAATTTCCATGAAACCCAGCCCAGCATTCGTTATAACTGTGTCGAGTACATTGAAGCCTTCATGGGGCTCATTGAAGGCGATCCCAATTCGGTGTGGCTAACCATGCCCAACCAGTTGCCCATGCCTACCGCTTTTGGCGTTGGTCTTTCCCCGGGCGACATTCGTATTTTTCCTAACAAACTTGTGGTCGTCGGACATGGTGTATTTGACAAGTCTCACATCGCCGATACGTCCAAACCCCGATCATCGGGCAACGAATTAGGTGCGGAGGTACTGAGGCGCATGCTAAAACCATTCGGGTGGCGGGTAGAACAAATTTACTTTGACGCCAATTATGGTTATCACATCGACACGCTGATGCCCGTGATCAGAGAAGGGCTCATCGCCGTCAACAAGAATGTGCTTTTGACCGAACTGCCGAAAGAAATCCGCGATTGGGAGCGAATAAACATCGATCCAGACGAATACGTGATTGGTGCCGGCAACTCGGTTGCGCTCAGCAAAGATGCCCAGGCTATCACATCCGGTGCGAAGAAGTATATTAAAGAAGTTGAAAAGAGAGGTGTCAATGTTGTGCCGGTTCCTTTCGACGACGTCTATCACGCCACCGGCAGCGGCATGCACTGCGCCACATTTTCTTATTGGCGTGAAGATGATTAAATGACAAGCATATTACATTTTAAATATTTATAAATTTTTAAAGAAATATATTATGAGTAAAACTAATGTTGTATTGACGATTCCCGAACCCAAAAAGTTTGAATTAGTGGAAAAACCTTATCCCAAGATCAAGGCAGGCTATGCTATTGTGAAGAACGAGTATGCTGGTGTCTGTTTGGAAGGCTCCCGTATCTGGACCCGGCATGGTTTTGAAAAGTTTTACGGCGGCGGGCAAAGCGATTACCCCGACGGGCTAGGCCATGAAAGCGTAGGCGTAGTCGACGAGGTTATGCCCGGATCCAACTTCAAACCTGGTGACCGGGTCATTATTTTCCAGGGCGACCATTGCGGTCATTGTCATGCCTGTCAACAACGGGCTGTCACCCACCTATTGTTCCGCCAACACCTTTCCGCCCAAAGAAGGCATGACGAGAGTCGGCATGGCAGGGATTCAGGACTGGAATGAAAGTGAGTCGGGCGGCTGGGCCATGGCTAAGTACCGTATTGCACATGAAGCAAACATGTATAAAGATACCAGACAGTCTGGATTTTAAATACGCCCAGGCCGGAACCTGTTCTGTGGGTGTTGGCTGGAGCAACCAGGAGCTCATGGACATGCGCCCGGGTTCTACCGTACTGGTGACCGGTGTCGGTTTCATCACCATGGGCCATGTTGTTGCGGCCTTGCACCGAAACTGCACCATTATTGCCCTGATCCGCAACAAGTACCGAGAGGATATTCTGCGCAAGATGGGTGTGGTGCATTTTATCGATCCCAATGACGAAAATTGGCTGGAAAAAGTCAAGGCACTCACTTTCGAGGGGCAGGGCGTAGACTACTGTATTGACGGTTCCGGGCATCCTTTTTACCAGGCAAAATGCTTGGAGGCTACAGTTCCCTACGCTAAGATCAACTTCTGCGGTCACATTCCCGGGCAAAATATTCCCCTGGAAAACCTCAAGCACATCATCGACCCGGGCAATACCATAATGGGACAACACGATGTCAACGCACGAGATCGTGAGACCCTGGTGCGCATGTTATGCAATCCGCAAGTGCAGAAAAACATCGATGCCATGGTCACCCATGTTTTTCCGATGTCAAAGGCCGGAGAAGCTTTCGATGTGCAGGTCAGCAAAGAATGTGGAAAAATTTTCTTGCGTCCTTGGGAATAAACCATTGGATTCAAATCCATTGGTTTGGATTATGAATTAAATTCATTTGAGTTTTAACCATTTAATTTGAAAATAAAAAGATAAACATGATAAACACAAAAAAAGGTGTCGTTTTAACCGGCACCAAACAAATAGCAATCGAAGAACGTCCCCTCCCTTCTCCTGGAAAGGGCGAAGGGATTGTCAAAATTGACCTTTGCGGCATCTGTGGGTCGGATGTTCACGGCTGGGAGGCCGGAGGATCTGTATATGCCATTGGAACCCTAATGGGCCATGAGGCCGTCGGTACCGTGACAGAGTTGGGTGAAGGCGTTTCAGCCTTGAAGGTTGGCGATAAAGTCGCCATTAATGGGTTTTCGCCCTGCGGGTATTGTGTGGCCTGCCGACGGGGATTGGATAACGCCTGCGTTAACAATCTTGATCGGACTATCGGCAACAGTGATAAGCTGGACGGGGCCTTTGCCGACTACCTTTGGCTACCGGATATCGCGATCATGGCAACCAAGATGCCGGAAAACCTCGGATTTGAGGATGGGACCTTAACGGAACCACTGGCCACAGCGGTTCATGCCGTTCGGATTTCCCAGTTTCAAGTAGGAGACACCGTGGTTGTGGCCGGTGCTGGCCCTATCGGCCTGCTGGCTATTCAAACACTCAAGATTGGCGGTGCGGGCCGGATTATCGTATCGCAAAGCCCCGGACCACGGCGTGAACTGGCACTGGCACTCGGCGCAGACGAGGCGGTCAATCCCCGTGACTCCGACAATCCGGTCGGCGATCAAGTCCACAAGATTACCGACGGCGGAGCTGACGTGGTAATTGAATGTGCAGGTGTACCGGTTTCTTTCCAGCAGTGCATCGACATGGCCCGTCCTGGCGGACAGGTGATCCTCGTTGGGGTGAATGAAAAGGAAACCCCAGTGTTACCCATGAAACTCATACTAGGCGAAATCCAGTTAAAGGGTTCGTTGGCATGGACCCATCATGATTTTAAGATCGCAGTGGACATGCTGGCAAGTGGGAAAATCGAGACCAAACCCTTGTTGTCCGAAACCATACCGATGGCGGACATTCAAGAGCTGGGTTTCGAGCGTCTAAAGACCGACAAATCCCTGATCAAGTTATTGGTCAAGCCCTAAGAGAAGAAGGAATCTGCCGCAGACCCGCATAGACAAAAAGAAATAAAATGTCTACGGGGATCTGCGGTTAAAAATGAATATTATAAATACAATAAGATGATACTAGCATTTGCACACCCGGGAATAGTGGTTCCTGATTTGGAGAAAGCCATCGAGTTTTACAATAAAATGTTTGGGTTCAAAGTAATCGGAAACGAAGGCTGGGAAGACAGCGATGCCTACGATCAAGCCATCGGACTCAAAGGATCCGCTGCCAAGGGTGTTATTATGGCGGGACACAACTGCCATATCGAACTCTTTGAATACACCGCGCCGAAGCAGACGGTGGCTCCACCGGAAACATTTTTGGCCCATGAAACCGGTATCCGGCACATCGCCTTCTATGTGGATGATTCCCAAAAGGAATTGGACCGGTTAATATCGCTGGGCGGTTGCGCCTTAGGCAAATTGCCAGAGGGCGGCGGGGCGGTTTATGCCCGTGATCCCTTCGGCAATATGATTGAATTGTGTCAGATTCCAACACCCGAAGAAAGTCCAATTAATCTGACCGGCGTGGACAAACTGGGCGACTATAAAGGCTAAGTGTGAGTTTTCTACCCCCTGACCAATGAAAGAGGGCTTTATTAATAATTGAATACCTTGTCCTCCGGGCTCGGATTCTTTACTTAAAAGGTAAGAACAATGAATGACAAAAATACAAAAATAAGCTGGATCCCGGCCTTGGCCGCAACTGCCGGCATGGTGCTCGTGACTATGGACATCTTCATGAAGCCCGTGGCGAAAACCGCGTTGAAAAATGAGTTTGGTGTCGATGCCGCTGCCGTCCAGGCAGCCATCGCCATATTTGCCATTATTTACGGGGGGCTCTGCATCCTGGGTGGAAAGCTTGGCGATATGCATGGCAAAAAGAAGATATACATTATCGGCCTGTCTCTATATGGACTGGCGGCTCTGGTGACCACGATTGCTCCCAGTTTCAGTATCGTTATCCTGGGATTTTCCGTGATTCGTGGATTGGCCGCAGCATTGGCCATTCCAGCCTCAGTCTCACTAATCATTGCCTACTACAAGGACGATGCGCAACGCGCTAAAGCCTTTTCGATCTATGGGGTCGGCGCCAGTCTCGCAGGGCTAGCTGCCCCATTACTCATGGGGTATATGGCCGACAATGTATCCTGGAGGGTACCCTTCGGTTTGGAAGTGGTAATTGCCACGATCGGTATTTTTCTTACCCTGAAAACAAAAGAAACGCAAACTATCAAAGCTAAACTGGACTGGCAAGGAATTTTCCTGACATTTGTGGCCATCACCGCGGTTATCCTGGCTGGAATGCTGGGGAGTCGTTATGGTTGGTGGGATGCCCGCCGTCCGTTTGAACTGGCCGGAGTAACGATCAACCCGCTTGACCTTGCACCATCGGCTCTTTTGTTCGGCATTAGCATCCTTTTCGGTGTACTCCTTCTTAATCACATCTCACGTTCCGAAGAAAAGGGAAAACCCGCCCTGTTCAGCTTGAAACTGTTTGAGAACGGTGCCTTTTCGGTTTCATCGGTCATGGGTCTTTTGTTTTACATGCTGGTGGGTGCCTTACCGTTTATCGTCCCCATTTTCCTTCAGGATGCCGTTAGTTTCAGCGCATCCATGACCGGTATGGTGATGACCGCTTTCATGATCGGATCCATTGCCAGTGGTATGTCATCTGGTTTCCTCCTCCGCAAAATGCAAGCCCGAACCCTCATGCAAATTGCTATGCTACTTTGTGTGACTGGTATGTTGTGGCTATTGGCGGCTTCCTCGCCAACCATGAATACGGCTACAGTTTTGCTGCCCATGGTTGTTATCGGACTTGGCTTCGGGACAGTGACTACCCAGATTGGGAATATACAACTTTCAACCCTCTCCCCAGATCTGCAGGGCGGTGCCAGCGGCTTTGCCGAAATGATGAAAGAGATCGGTGTAGGATTGGGAACGGCCGTTATCGGATCGATCATGTTCACCATTGCCATCGGCGGAATGGTTGATAAGGTAGCCCTTCAGGCGAACGAAAACCTGTCGCCTACAGAGCGAACCGAGCTTATTTTGCAGGTTGAGGATAATGCCGTTCCGGACGATGTGGATAAAATCGTACAGGAGAAAGTACCCAATTTCGAAGAGATAAACCAGTCGGCTTACGTGGAAGCTTTTAAGGGGACATTGGGGGTTTTGATTGCACTGATTCTAGGTGCGTTGTTTGTGGTTTCCTTCCTGCCCAAAGTGGAGGTGAAGGCCGGTGCAGGACACCATTAATTTATAAACTTAAGGATAATAATATGTCAATCATTCGTATAGCCTGTGTTCACTCTGGCTCAGAAAAGGCAAAGCATAGTTTTGAAAGGCTTGCCGGCAGTTACGACTTTGTGCCGCCGGAACAGAGCGATGTAATTGTCGCTTTGGGAGGTGACGGTCTGATGCTGCACACCATTCACAACTACTTGTCATTGGGCAAACCTATCTTTGGCATGAACTGCGGCACAGTCGGTTTTTTGATGAATGAATATCGTCTCGACGAGTTGCCAAATCGAATCGAAGCAGCGAAGGAAATCAGTCTTACCCCTTTAGTCATGGAAGCTGTATTGGAAGACGGACGAGTGGAAACAGGACTAGCCTTCAACGAAGTCTCTGTCACCCGACACTCAGGGCAATCCGCCAATATGCGGATAACCATCGAAGGCGTTGAACGACTCGACAAATTTGTGGGAGACGGTCTGATTGTCTGCACCGCTGCCGGTAGCACTGCATACAACTTATCTGCCCACGGACCGATCATTCCCCTGGGATCTAAACTGATTGGGCTGACACCGGTTAGTCCTTTTCGGCCGCGTCGCTGGAAAGGCGCCTTGCTTCCTCATACAGCAAAAGTAACATTCGACAACCTTGATCCAGGCAAACGTCCACTGGCAGCCACAGCTGATTTTATGGAAGTTTCCGGTGTGTCGTCCATCACTATAGGCGAAAGTGACCTAAACAGGGTCACCCTTCTTTTTGATCCTGATCGTTCGCTGGAAGAACGGGTCATTGGTGAACAGTTTGCACTTTAACGGAGTATGGACAAGCTGTTTAATAAAAACATACTCTGGTGAATTGGATAAAGTTGTGTTTAGATTAACAGATAAAAATTAATTACTAACTTAAAATTTTTTAAAATGAAAAAACTGATTTTTACAAGTGCAATAGCTTTTATGCTTCTTGCAGGACTATTTGCACAAAAAAACCAAAAACCCAACATCCTCGTTATCTGGGGTGACGATATTGGCAGGTCTAACATAAGTGCCTATACAATGGGCATGATGGGCTATCAAACCCCCAACATCGACAGGATAGCAGATGAAGGAATTATTTTTACAGATTACTATGGTGAGCAGTCGTGTACTGCTGGTCGCTCTTCCTTCATTACCGGACAAAGTGTGTTTCGGACTGGTCTGTCTAAAGTGGGCCTTCCTGGTTCTGACCTTGGTATGCGAATAGAAGATCCTACCATAGCAGGATTGTTGAAGGATCAGGGTTATGCTACTGGTCAATTTGGAAAAAATCATTTAGGCGACCGTGATGAAATGTTACCTACCAATAATGGTTTTGATGAGTTTTTAGGTAACCTATATCATTTAAACGCCGAAGAGGAGCCAGAGTTAGAAGACTATCCCAGGGATTTTATTACATCCGATGGAACTACATTTCTTGAGAGATATGGCCCAAGAGGCGTGATAAAATCTTCGGCAGATGGATCAATTGAAGATACTGGACCTTTAACCAAAAAAAGAATGGAAACCGTTGATGATGAAACGGTAGCTGCAGCCATCGATTTTATCAAAAGACAAGAGGATGCAGGAAATACATGGTTTGTATGGTGGAGTGGAACGCGGATGCATTTTAGAACACATGTTAAAGATGAACTAAGAGGAATTTCGGGGCAGGATGAGTATTCAGATGGTATGGTTGAGCATGATATGCACATTGGTCAATTTCTAGCATTACTGGATGAATTGGGAATAGCAGACAATACCATTGTATTTTATTCTACTGATAATGGTCCTCATTATAACACATGGCCGGATGCAGCATCTACTCCATTTCGCGGAGAAAAAAATACCAATTGGGAAGGTGGTTGGAGAGTACCTGCTATGGTTCGCTGGCCAGGTCAAATCCCTGCAGGTGCAATAAGTAACGAAATAGTCCATCACATGGATTGGTTGCCTACTTTCTTGTCTATTGCAGGAAAGTCCGACATCAAGGAAGACCTTATGGATGGATATACTTCAAGTGCATTAAACAGAGATTATAAAATTCACCTTGATGGCTATGACATTACGGAACATCTTAAGGATCCAAAAAATGTAAAAAGTGGAAGAGAAGAGATCTTTTATTTTTCTGACGATGGGGATTTAACTGCATTAAGGTATAGCGACTGGAAACTCATTTTTATGGAACAAAGATCTCAGGGTACTTTCGAAGTTTGGGCAAATCCATTTACTCCTTTGCGTGTACCTCTTATGTTCAACTTAAGAAGAGATCCCTATGAAAGAGCACAGCTTACATCAAATACCTACTACGATTGGTTGTTGGATCATGTATTTTTTATGGTACCGGCTCAAACTTATGTCGGTAGCTTTTTAAGTACTTTCAAGGAATATCCTCCACGCCAGAAAGCGGCAAGCTTCAGTTTGGACCAGGTGATGGAAAAGCTGGAAAATGGATATGATGGCCAATAAATTTCATAATAAAAAATTTCAAAGCGAGATTCTTTAAATAGATTCCTGCTTTGATTCATTACTCTATTCGTTTTGTATGGAAATTTTACTCTGGCTCAGGATGAAGAGCATCATAAATCAACAGAGAATAAAAATGGGTTCTACCGCTTGACAATTATCACTGGAAATGCATTTATCAACAATTCATTTTCATCTAAAACTGATAATGTCTTGATTGTACCGGCTTTTGGCCTGAACTATGACTACTTTATAAATGCTAAGTGGGGTTTGGGTGTTCATTCTGATATATTGCAGCAACAATTTAAAATTGAAAAACATGATGATCATGAGGAGATTGTACGTGAAAACCCTATCGCCATTTGCGGTATGTTGCTTTTTAAACCACATCACCGATGGACAATTGTTGCAGGCTATGGGGTGGAAGTAGAAAAACATGAAAATTTTCAACTAATCAGAATTGGTGGGGAGTATGGAATTGAATTACCAAAAAACTGGGAATTGGGTTTTTCACTTGAATTTGATTTCAAACCGAATGCATATAACAGTTTATTATTTGGAGTTGGTTTTAGCAAAATATTTCACAGAAAGAATCCAAACCTAAATATGAATTAGATGGAATTAATCGAAAAGGGTCAGGAATGGCTTTAGAGATAGATACAGTTAGACATATAATTTTAATAAAAATTCCAAAGAAAGTATTACTAACATTAACTTTAATTTACAATATGAGAAAACAAATTATCTTACTAATTTTTGCCTGCTTTATTACTATATCAATTTATAGTCAAGAAGAGGATGAAGCTGCACAAAGCCGCGAGTCAATGGCTGTTGATGCAACAGCCTCACAATGGAGTTTCCAATTTGCATACCAATGGATGCCACAGTATTACACTGATGTGGTAAATGGAAATCCACGCCCATTAGGTCTGGATAACTATGCTCAATTGCGGATTGTTGCTCCAATAGCACTTAAGAAGCTAACTATTCTTCCAAGATTAACCATACGGCACTATGAAGATCTTCAGAATGGTAAAACAGGTTTTGGAAATACAGAACTTTTTGGACTAATTATTCCCAAGTTTACTGATTGGGGTAGCGGACGAGCAGGTATTGGACCTCTCGTTACAATGCCAGGGAATCCTGATGTCGCAAAAGACGAGTGGGGCTACGGTGTAGCAGCTGCAATTGTAAACAATACAGGTCAGTTTTTCTATGGTCTGTTACTTACACAATCGTGGCGTGCTGTAGACCCAAATGCTCTATCTCCAGGCCAATCAGATACAAATCCTCTTGGAATTGCCCCGTTTCTTAATTACCGTTTTGGAAAAACCGGTTTATATATTCAAACTGGCGATATCATTGCCTTGTATGACTGGAACACAAAGAAGTTTTACCTACCTTTGGGTGCAAGATTTGGGAAAGTTTGGGTTTGGAAAAAAGGTTCATTAAACCTTTATGGGGAATATAGAACCAGTGTGATTTATAAGTCATGGGAGGGATCTGCTGTCAAAAATTCCTATCGTATAAACGTTTCATACTCAATACCTGTTGGAGGTAAAAAATAAGATAAAGTGATTCAATGAATGAGTTGTATTTATATTAAAAAATATAAATCATGCGTAAAAATATTATTTTAATTTGTTTGGTATGCATAGCATTTACAACATACTCACAGCAGGAGGAAGATCATTACCTGTTCAGAGATGGCAAGCTTAAGCTTTCCACCTTTTATGCCGAGATCAATCCTTCTACATCATTCTCAGTAATGAATGAGCAGCTTGTTAATGTGTTTGAACTTTCAGGAGGTTTTATCCTGAATAATAAATTTTACCTGGCCTTCTTTTCAACCGGTTCTCCAAAAATTAATACGGTGAGTATTCCAGAACCTGGAACCCAGGAGTATGACGATTGGGTGGATGCCGGTGTAGAAATGGATCAAATTAGTTTGGATGCTGAATTTTTATATGTTAAATTCAAACATACTGGATTGCGATGGGTTATATGCATAAGACATATAGAACCGTGTTCTGGAGAGCTGGCTTGCAATTTGGATTTTCCGGAGGGCTTAACATGACGGAGGATCAAACATTTTTAGGCTTATTTGATAATAAAGTATTTGAATCAAAAATAATTACCATTGAACCTCATTTTGGAGGAGGTGTAAACCTGCTTCCCTGGTGGAGGTTACATCTTGATGTTGGCTATAGATTAATGAGTGTTGATAATAGAGTTTTAACGGCTACCCAGACAGATAGTTTTACATTTAAGTTGGGATTCTCATTTGGTAATTTCAAGTATAAATAAATTGCCAATCAGGTTACCTTTTGAAAAATGGTGGATTTCAAGTATCTTAAATCAATAGGATAATTTTTAAAACAAAATAATATGTATTTTGCTAAATAATTCGATTAAGTTATATAATTTTTAAAAAACACAAAAATGAGAAAGACAATTGGTTTAATTTCAGGGGTATTATTGCTCCTTTTAATGGTTGGGTGTTCATCCCTTAAGGTTACTTCTGACTATGATAAAAGCTTTGATTTCAATGCAATAAAAACTTACGATTACTATGGATGGGCCGAAGATAGTGATCAAATTCTTAATAGATTTGATAAGGAACGTATTGAAAAAGCATTTGGAGAAGAATTTAATAAACGTGGCATGAGCTATGTTGAGGAAGGTGGAGATGTAACTGTAGCACTGTATATTGTTACTGAGCAAAAAACACAAACTACTGCCACTACAACAGGAGTTGGTGGAGGTTATGGCGGGTATGGTTATGGAGGTTATTATGGCTATGGTCCTGGCTACGGTTGGGGTGGAGGCATGGCAACTACTACATACAACGATTATGATTATACAGTTGGGAACCTTGTAGTAAGTGTATTTGATATCGAGAAAAAACAATTAATCTGGACAAGTGTTGGATCAGGTACCGTTGGAGAAAATCCCGATACCCGGGAAAAGAACATCCCAAGAGTTGTTGCGGCTATAATGAAGAAATACCCGGTTCAACCAGCGAAGTAATTCTTTTAAAGTCATGTATTGAAATGAACAAAATCTGGGTCTATACTAATGATAATTAAAGTATTGATCCAGGTTTTCTTTCAAACCCCTATGAAAGCAGAGCTTTTAAACTGATACTTTTTATGGAAACAAATTCTGTCCCACCAAAAGGAAGGTTAATTGCAGGTGCAATTGTATTTATAAGCGGATTTTTAAGCCCTTTATTTATTCCTTTAGTTCTCAACACAGATCTATCGACAGGACTAAAAACAACTATTTCCGGTTTATTGGCTCTGGGCATACCAGAGTTGTTTATGATTATTGCTGTCGCCATCCTGGGGAAACAAGGCTTCGATTATTTAAAATCGATAATTGCAAAATGGTTCAGGAAACATGGACCACCTCAAAAGGTAAGCCAGTTAAGGTATAGAATTGGGCTAATTTTGTTTATTATCCCTCTGGTTCTTGCCTGGTTTTTACCATATTTCGGACACCATATCCCCTCTTTCGATACTCACCAAATGTGGTATTACATATTTGGAGATATTATTTTTGTAATAAGTCTCTTTGTTCTTGGAGGCGAATTTTGGGATAAGTTAAAATCGCTTTTCGTATATAGCAAATAGATGCATTGCCAATTTACAATACGCAATCATTTACTAAAAACCAGGATATGGTTTTTGTTTTTAGTCTGTTTATTTATTCAATCCAATTCGGTTACTGCACAGGAATTAGAACCCCGAAGTTTAACAAATCTACCCATAGGTACCAACTTCATACTGGCCGGTTATAGTTTTTCTAAGGGCGACATATTGTTAGATCCGGCATTTCCAATTGAAAACCTGAATGCACAACTTAATACTTTTGTGGGTGCTTATGTACGGTCTATCAATTTTTTTGGTTTATCCTCGAAAGTAGATGTAATTGTTCCTTATGCAATTGGTAATTGGACAGGCTTATATACTGGAATTGATACAGCAACAAGTCGATCAGGGTTTGGTGACATTCGAGTGCGATTATCTGTGAACATGCTGGGGGCCCCAGCCTTAAATGGCTCTCAGTTTGCTGAATACAAACAAAATACAATTTTCGGCATGAGTATACAGGTAATTCTGCCTACAGGCCAATATTTTCCTGAAAAACTAATTAACCTGGGCTCTAACCGTTTTACTTTTAGGCCTCAAATTGGTATATCACACAGTACAGGCCCATGGATTCTTGAAGCTTATATGAGTGGCTGGTTCTTTCTAAGAAATACTGATTTTTTTGGAGGAAATAAACTGAATCAAACTCCTCTGCTGGCTATTAAGTTCCATGCCATTCGATCACTCCCAAAAGGAATGTGGATTGCCGGAGGTATTGGATATGGCATTGGGGGCCGAACCCTAATTAATGAGGAGGAAAAGGATACCCGAATTTCGGCCTTAAGGCTGGGTATTACCTTTGCCTTTCCTTTTAAAACTTATCATGCTTTGAAAATCAGTTTTAACAGTGGCTTCCGTTTTGAACGAGGTCCAGACTTTGATGCTATTGGCATATTGTACCAGTATAGGTGGGGAAAGCTTAAATAATAACTTTTAAATCAAGGTAAACATGTTGCAAAAACTTTTTACAGGAAATAAAGAATTAACTGAAGCAATGAAAGAACGTGGTTTCAAACAAATGATCAGGGTAATTACCATCATCGATGTACTCTATGCTCTGTTAATTTTTCAGGTATTCACATTAATGCCCAGGCCTGAAGTAGATGGCTTCACCCGGGAAGAACTAACTGAAGTCCTTAGCCAAAGTTATCTTAACTATTTAGGGATTTTTGTGGGTCTTGTCCTTATACTGCTCTATTGGGGACAAAGTAATGTCCAATATGGAAATATGGATCGTACTGATGGACGCCATTCTGTATTATCTATACTTCAGGTTTTCTTCCTGATGTTATACCTATATTTTATACGACTTGACCTGCAATTTGAAAGTCCGGTTTTAACCCAACAAATGCAAAGTATTACTCTTGCTCTGGCAGGATTATTCTCAGTGTGGGGCTGGCATCATGCAATTAAAAACAACCTTATTTCCAAGTCATTGACCTCTCTCGAGAAAGATCAGGTTTATTTAAAATTAATGCCGGAACCCATTACTGCTATTCTAACAATACCTTTTGCATCTATTGGTCCCAATTACTGGACCTTTTCGTGGTTACTGCTTATCCCGGTAGGCTGGATTCTAAAAAGAATCAGTAACAACATGAAAGCAAAGTAATAGGGCTGGTTTGTATTACTTTTTAATGGAGTTATTGAAAAAAGCCTACAGTTTTTTCTTTTTATTCACATCGAATCGTTTTCCAATATAAAAGCGAATTTTTTGTGTTCCAAGATCAATGTTATAATTGTTATAGCTAAAATTTCGGAAAAATGTTGGATGCAACAAAACCAGCATAAAACCACTTAAACTCATAGCTTAATGAGGCCCTGGCAAGGAGTTGGGCAGCCGGTTGGGTTTCTATTCCTCCTGTACCATCCAGTGGCCTTTAATGAAACTTTTTGAACTCCAAAGCCAGGAATCAAGCTAAGATTTATCGAAAAATTCTTCTTAATGACAAAGGTATACATATACCCTACTGATACTCCCACTGAAAGTAAGTCAAACTCTGAAAGATCAAAATCAGTCTGAATACTATCCCGAACTTCCCTGGGAATAAAACCATTATCAGTGCGTCCAGCATCTGTATGAGCGAATAATCCAAGGATAAAACTGCCTGCACTCCTGTTTTGTATCTGCGTTTTATTATAGGCAGCCTTATAGGAATATTTCTTGTTATTAAAAATATAGAATCCCATAAGCCCAATGGAGGAGATACTCAAGTCTGGTATTTGTGGTTGGTAATCTTTATCCCAACTCACAAAATCTTTCGGGTTCGAAAGATAATATCCTTTATAGCTCTGAATGTAGCCATCAAATCCGAACCAGGTGCCGAAAACACTCACCTGCAAATCAAAAGCCGAGGTTTTTCCATATTTATAAATTCGGTTTTGAGATTGGGGTAACCCAAAAGACAGTCCAATACCAATAAATTTAAAATTAAAACCAATCCCTAGATTGGTTTTTCCATTTGGCCTGAGGATATAATTTGTATTCTCATCATTAATATTTAAACTGTTGAACTTGGTTAGGCTAAACAGCCTAATATTAAGATGATCTGTAAGGTCAGTAAAATATTCTTCAGTACCTTTTGACAGAGAGTCAAGTGATTGTCCATACCCCTTGAAGTCAGAAGTAAACGCAAAAAAAAGTGCTATAACCAATAATCTTCTCAAACAGGCTGATTTAATGTTCACTAAATATACAAGAAATTTTTATGATTTTGTAACCAGGCAATTTTACTACTGCATTACAAAACTTCTTTTCACACTGCGATAGTGCACATATTATGAATATATTTGCTAAAAACACGATCATATGAGTCTTCCAAACCTCAAAAAAATCAAAATTTATAGTTTAGGTGGATCTATTGACAAAACCTACTCAATGAAAGAAAGTGGTTTTGTTGTCCACGATCCTCAGGTTGATTCAATATTAAAGCAGGCAAATGTTACAGTTCCCTATGAAATTGAAGAAGTATTACGCAAGGATAGTCTTGAAATAAGTGAGAGTGATAGGAAAAATCTTCGCGAAAAAATCTTTGAAGATTCCAGTGATCATATTATTATTACCCATGGTACAGATACAATGCATTTAACTGGAAAAGCTTTATCATCTATTAAAGAAAAAGTTATTGTTATTACTGGTGCAATGCGACCTGCTTCATTCAAAGAAACTGATGCAAATTTTAATATTGGAGCTGCCTTTATCGCTGTTCAGACAATGCCTCCCGGAGTATATATGGTAATGAATGGAAAAATATTCAACCCTCAAATGGTTGCGAAGAATTTTGAAAAAAAGGCATTTGAAGAAACTTAAACTCTGTTCAACTTTAAAATATTTAACATGCGCACAATTTTAACCAAAGATGCTCCTATACCGGGCGGCCATTATTCCCAGGCAATAGAACACGCCGGAATTATATATGTTTCGGGTCAGCTGCCAGTCAATCCAAAAACAGGTGAGAAATGCCTTGGGTCTATTCAGGACCAGACAAAACAGGTACTGGAAAATGTATCTTCTATTCTCAAGGCCTCAAACAGCAGTGTGAATAACATTTTAAAAATGACGGTTTATATATCCGATATTGACTTATGGGACAGTGTAAATAAAATATACGCAGACTTTTTTGGAGAGCATAAACCAGCCCGGGTAATTGTACCAGCAAAAGGTCTACATTTCGGCTTTGGTATTGAAGTAGATGCCATTGCAAAAATCAATGATTAGGCAGATTTTTTGATTTTAAATGATATTAATAAGTTAATTTCAGTAATCCAATCTATTCAAGGAAAGCTATGTCTCAGTTTCAACCCTTTTTAATGGAGCGAATGATGTCCGAGTTTGAGCAGGATGTTGATTATAATCTTTCTGAAAGCGGAGTTCATCCAATCTTACTTAAAGACCTTATTGACGAATCTCCCCAACTCTATGAAGATATTCTAAATACTGAACTCAATTACCCTCATGTTAATGGTATTCCTGAACTTCGGAGGAATATTGCAAATCTTTACTGTGGAGCTAAACCATAATAATGTTTTGGTGACTGTGGGTGCTATTGAAGCTAACTATATATCTATACGTACCCTAATGGATGCTGATGACGAAATTGTAATTATGTTACCTAATTACATGCAGATATGGGGTATTGCCAAGAATCACAAATTAAAGGTAAAGTCCTTCCATTTAAAGGAAAAAGCAAACTGGGCACCAGACATTGCCGAACTTGAATCTGTAGTAACACCTAAAACAAAACTTATTGCCATTTGTAATCCTAACAATCCTACAGGCCGGATACTTTCTGAAACTGAGATGGATAAAATTGTAGCCTGTGCTGATAAAGTTGGGGCATGGATACTTGCTGATGAAGTTTATCGCGGAGCTACCCGCACTTTAGACAAGGAAAACTCATCTTTTTATGGCCGTTATGATAAGGTTTTGGCCATTGGCAGCATGAGCAAGGCTTATGGTTTACCCGGATTACGAATTGGCTGGGTATTAGGGCCTGAAAATACTTTGAATGATATCTGGGCAAGACATGAATATACTACAATAAGTGCATCCATGATATCCAATAAGCTTGCCGCCATTGCTCTTTCACCCGAGGTTCGACCTCGGTTGTTACATCGAACCCGTAAATTTATCCGTGGCGGTTATCCAATCCTAAAAGAATGGATGGACAATCACCCTAATACGTTTACACATAGCCCACCGGATGCAGCAGCCATTGCATTTATTCGATACCATCTTGATATAAACTCTACCGAATTAGCCGATCGTCTTCGTCGAGACAAAAGTGTATTGATAGTGCCAGGTGATCATTTTGGACTGGATAATTTTATTCGGGTTAGTTTTGGACTACCTGCCGAATACCTCAAACCGGCATTGGATCGAATGCATGAACTAATTCTTGAGCTTGGAAATTAAGTACTCATTTGTAAGCAGTTAATAAAAAAATTATTCTCTTTCCAATGCTCTTTCCAATATAAATTTTGAAATTTGAATATCCTGGGTGGCAATTCCGGTAAGATCTGCAATGGTAATATCCTCATCTCGTCTAAGGTAACCTCCCGATGAAATAATTTCACCCAATTCTACCAATCGTTGTTTTACCAAAAGATTCTTTTGAAATGCCTTGTGAATTTCCCCATGAACCTGACATTGCTGTGCACTGTCCAAAACAATCAGATTAGCCCTCTCAAGTATTGTTATATCAAGCTCCTGCTTTCCGGTTGTATCGGCTCCAACAGCAGTTATATGTGTGCCCTTTTGGAGGTCTTCTTCAAAAAAAATTGGGGAAGTAGAGGGCGTTGTAGTAATGATTAAATTACATTCTCTTCCTATGAGTCTGCTATCCTGGGTGGTTATTATATCATAACCTTTGCTGGTCATATCATTTTTATAAGCTTGAAGTTTTTCGTCAGATCTACCCCAGACGAATACCTTTTGGCAATCTACCACACTTTTCAGGTATTCCAGCTGCAACCGGGCCTGAATGCCAGAGCCCATAATCCCGATGGCCTTTACTTTTTTAGGAGCTAAATATTTTGAAACAATAGCACCTGCAACCGCGGTTCGTATATCTGTAAGTAATCCTTCATCCAAAAGTATTGTTTCCAATACGCCTGTCTTTTGACTGAAAACCAGGTTAAGTCCATTACTCGATGACAAACCCAAAGACGGATTTTCATAAAATCCTGATGCAATTTTTACGACATAATGTGAGTCACCCTGAACATAGCCATACTTAATATGCATATCTCCGGGAGGAGAATTAAAAGTTAGTGTTCCGACTGGGGGTAAAACTGCCAAACCTGAGGAGTATAAGGTAAAAGCTTCTTCCATATATTCAATCAAAGTATCAGGTGTTGTCTCCTTAAGTATGTTTTTAATTTCAATTCTATTAAATACTTTGGTCATAACTGTTTTTTTCATTCAATATCAACTTCATCGAAAAGTCATTGAAGTTTTCATAAAACAATTGACTAATCTCTTTTCGCTAAAACCGGTTTATTCATTGTATTATAGAAATCTGCAAGAATAGCTTCCTTCCCAAAGTTTTCCCATATAATAATTTTACGACTATTATCGGGTCTATCCTCCCATTCCTCATCGATGAGAGTTGGAGCCGGAATAGAAATGGTCTCTCCCCATGAAGGGTTTTTTACTATAGCAACAGCAACCATATCGAACAAAGCACGTGAAGGAGGGTCGCCATACAGGTCAATATTTTCAAATAGATTTACTGAATAATCTCCAAAACAGGTAAAATCACTACCATTTCGCCCGGTTATTGCTTGCACCTTTGGGCCAAGGCCTGGCATATTTTTCGCAATATCATCTGGTGTGACCTTTACTGCATCAGAACCTGATGTTTTACCATAGCGGACCATTACCATTTCAAATGGAACATTCTGCTCCAGGATATAGTTCAGTGCAGGTATATCATTTTCCTGGTTATATTCACCCTTTTCAGGATAATTTGAGCCTAACCAGACAATTCTCACTTTATCTTTAATGTCAGGGGCCTTTTCAAGCGCCAGTGCTATATTGGTAAGCTTTCCAACAGGAAGGAGAACCAATTTCTCATCTCTTGGCATTCGAGCTTCCTCAATTATATAATCAATAGCCTCCTTCCCATCGTATTCATTTTCACCTAAATGTGACTTAATATCTTCAAAATCAGCATTAGCTCCAGTAAATAATGGAATGTCTCCACTAACATTACACAGGGATAGAATTCGTTGGGCTTCCTTAAAATGTTCGCCTATTTCTCCACCATTGAAAGTGGCATTTACCGTTACTCCTCTTACATTAAATGTTTCTCCACTAAATAACATGTATGCCATGGCGTGCTGATCATCCAATTCGTTATTGGCATCTGTATCAAAAATGACTGGAATCTTTGCCGGAGCTTCTGATTTCATATTAGAATCCAATTGTTTTCTGTTTGAATTCTTTGATTCAGGATTGCATGCAAATAGAATTACCATACTAAGCAATACAACAATAAAATTCCTACTCATAATTATAGATTAAAAAAATTAATAAAAGTTTCTTCAATATTCTTCTTTATTTAACACCAATACTAAACCATAAAACTTTAAATTTAGTAAATTAAGCAGTCTTGTTTGAATCACTATCCCAACCTGAGACTCCTGCAGAAACAATAAATTTCATAACTTCTGCAGGATTTATATCTATGGGTTTTATTAAATTTTTAGGGACAATAAACAATTCTCCGGAGAAATTATATGAATGTGGAAAATAGACTGCCGATTTTTCACTTTCATCAAGTTTTGATAAATCGTTTTCTGTCATAAAACCCAGTTTTTCAAGATTTGATATAGGATTTACCATTACAAGCACAGGCTTGTTAAATTTTCTTTCCTTACCAACAAAAGCAGAAAACAAATCATTTAGAGCAGAATAAAAGACTTTTAAAAGTGGTATTTTGTTAATAATTCTATTAAAAAGAGCCTTAATTGGTCTTGCAATAATTGTATTCCCAATTATGCCAATAAAAATGAGAATGACAACAAACACTAATAACCCTAAGCCAGGAATATCAACATTGATGACTTTTTGCAAAGCATCCCTCAATAGGTTATCAGCAAAAGTGAAAATTATATAGGTAAAATAGATAGTTATTCCCAGGGGTGAGATAAAAAGTAATCCCTGAAGGAAATATTTTATTATTCTTTTCATGATATAAGGTATTTTAGAAATTTATAAGGATTTGGATTTTTGGGTAAATAAAAGCTATTTAATATAGTAAATGCAGGTTGTTGTTTTGGGATTAACTCTCTGGAGGTCTATATCTTCTCCAGAATTTATAAGTACTTAAAGAAGTATAGCTTACAATCCTGTTCACAATTCTATATCTCATTAGAAAGTGTAAAATCCTGTAACTTAAGAAGACAAAAATCAGAAAAATAAATGTATAAACTACAGACCATATCTTCTCACTTAAAACTGATTGTTTAATCATTTCCCAAATGCCAAACTCTTTCAATATTAAAATCAAAAATGGAGAAACAAGCATTGATGAGATAAAAAACATGGAGATGGCAAAAGGCTGCATTGTTTCAATCGCTCTTTCAGGACAGTGATTTACACAGCGCATGCAACTTTCACATCTGTATGACCAAAAGGGTCGATCGCTCACCAGATTAATTGCTTTTACCGGACACTGGTTTATACATTTCATGCAAAGGTTACAATCATCTGTTGCGATAAATGTTTTTGACAGGAAAAACCGTCCAAAAAAATAGTACCCTATGGCAATTGGTATCAAAGCTAAATCTATTGGCAATGATAGTAAGGCTTTATACCTCCTTTTTCCCTCAAATAGGCTTAGGGCAAAACGATTAACCTTATTTTGGTAGTGATCATACATAGAATCTATAACTTTTGGCCGCAATGCAGGATGAAGCAGCAGCCAATTTGAAGGCAGATCCAACGGTTGCATACCGACAACGGGAAATCCTTTCAATCTAAGGATCATTGCCGGTAATATTTGAGCAAGTCCGCTTAATCCGGGAAGGAAAAGCTTTGACAATTTCAATCCTCCACGGGTATTTAAGATAAATACATCACAATTCTTAAGTTTCGGGAATTTGCTGATAAATTTCAATGCAATGGGCGGTAAATTGAATCCATGAGTTGGTGATAAAAAGCCAATTAAGCTATTTCCTGTTAACTCAGGAAGGTCAATGCTTTCAAATCGGTCAATACTAATTAACCGGGTTCGTATTCCATTGTCTTCAGCTACCTTTTGAATCCACCTGGCTGCATTTCGGGCATTTCCGGTTCCAGAAAAATAATATACAATCAGGTTATTGTATTTTATCAAATTCTCTTTCATATGAAGGCATCCAACAGCTTATTCTTACTGGAGAAAAAGGGATTGAATTTATAGGACTAAATATTCTGAATGCAGGTAGAATTATACACTAAAAAAATCTACGAATGACTAGTTTTTGGTTTCAATTACTACAACACCATTGCCCCCCCGAGTTCCATAAATTGCTGCGTCGTTGTCTTTCAATACATTGATTGATTTAATCTGGCAAGGTTGTATCCAGTCAATTGCTCCGATTGACGATCCATTTACAATTATAAGTGCCTGCGTTTGGCCACTGAATGATCCACTGCCCCGAATATATACGCTTCCACCAGAAATTGTTACTCCTGAGAATTCACTTCTGATAAGTTGGAAGATATCTGTATACTTACAATAATCATTATTCTGGTTGGCAAAGTTATCGATACCATGTGTAAGGTCCTCCTCCGTAATATAGCCATCTACTACTACCCTCTCACGATTTGGTTTCGAATCAATAAAAAGCAGGTTAATGCTTAAAGAGTCAGTTTCCGGTCCTACTTTTTCACTTACTGGTTGAAAGGTTTTGGGTTTTAATTTCAAAACATCGTTTTCAAAACAAACAATTGAGAACTGACCAAGTGAATCTGTTGTAACGGATGTTTTGGCCTTTTTTGCACTAACCTCAACATTTTTTACCGGATATGTATTAAATACGGTTACCTTTCCATTAATCACCCGATTCTGAGCAAAAATTGAAACAGAAAAGAAAACACCTATTAATATGATAATTGTTTTTTTCATTTTAGATGATTTTGTTTATAAAGATACAACCTTTTTAAATAATCAAGTTTTCATCAATATGTTTGAAAGCATTGCGTTAAAATGGTTTTTGAAAGATTAATGAATTAACAGTCTTGTGAAAAAAATCGTAAATTCGGAAAATTTTTACCAATCAAATCTTTATTTCATGAAAAAGAAAATTAGAATTCAACTGCTGATGTTAGGGTTACTCATTACAGCAAGCTTCAATAGCTTCTCACAGGATAAATATGGAGGTCTAACTTTATATACAGTAAGATCGGAAATGGGTACCAATCCAGAAAAGACACTTGACGAAGTGGCCGATATTGGTTATAAATATATTGAATCGGCTGGATATCAAGATGGGAAGTTTTACAATATGACACCAGAAGATTTTAAAAACTATCTTGCCGGATTGGGTTTGGTTCCCCTAAGTACACATCAGGGAACAGTAACCCTTGAAAATGCAGATGATATGATAGCAGATGTGAAGGCGGCCGGATTTAAGTATTTTGTAATTCCGGTCCCACCCATGGGACATTTCAAATATGATCCTAAAACTCAGAGTCTTTCCATGACCGATGACCTTGGATTAATCGCCGATATTCTGACTACCCTCGGTAAAAAATGCAAAGAGGCAGGTCTTGAATTACTTTATCACAATCATAATTTTGAATTTGAAAAGAACAAAAATGGAATTGTTCCCATTGAATACTTTCTTGAAAATTTGAATCCTGAATATGTCAACTTCCAGATAGATTTGTATTGGGCTGTAAAAGCTGGAGCTGATCCGGTTGCTTATTTCGAAAAATACCCCGGACGTTTCAAAATATGGCATGTAAAGGATATGGATGATCAGGGCAGGTTTGCTCCAGTAGGTATGGGAACTATTGACTTTGCCAGAATTCTTGAAAAGAAAGAAGATATCTGGGATGAAGTACTATATTGTTGAACAGGATAGAACTTTTGATGGCATGACACCTCTTGAGTCAATCAAAATCAGTCATGAAGAACTAAAAAAGATCGGTTTCAAATAAATCGGCCCAAACCGGAACAACTGAACCTCATTACAGTATTGAAAGTGACACACTTTCATTGGTGATCCCTCTAAATTGAAGGCTGATAACCTGTGTCCGGAAATTGTGCTTCCTTAAATTCTTCAGTTTTGCAGTTTACCTGTTAGATAAAGTTTGCCATGGGTTTTTCTCTTCCTGCTTCATTGGTATATTTTACTTTGGGGTGACCAATTAGCAAGGCAGCATAAACATTATGCCTGAGAGGAATCTTAAATTCTTTACGCATGGCTTTGCTGCGTTCCATAGCCGAAACAATAAAACCATTAAAACAGGTTCCCAGTCCAAGGGTATTGGCATATATGGAAGTATAAGTAGACCAAATATATGCGTCGGCCTCAGCCATGCCAAATTTTGTAACAGGTGCATGAAATAACATCACGGCAGGCGCATAATGGCAGACCTGCGATGATTCCGGGGTTTGGCGGGCAATAAACTTTTTCTTGTAATCATTTAAAGTGCTTACATCAATTTTTGGAGCAATTAATCCAATGATAGGCTTCAAAAAAGGCGATGTAATGAATTTAAGCGTTTTGATTAAGCTTTGAGCTGTTTGATTATTCAACCTTTATTATTTCCTTTTCGGTTTTAACAATGGTGATTTCAACAGGGCGTGAATTACTGGCAGAAGGATAATGTTTCATATTTTCGATCAACATCCCCAATGTCTCATCATCTACTTCCTTACTCAGGTAACTTCTGCAGGTTCTAATTGATGCTGATAAATGCTGGAAATCAGAAGGAGGATAATTATATGAATTTAGTTTTTTAATTGATTCTGCATCAGGAAAAACCGTTGACTCCGGACAAATAGCCACACAATGACCACAATGAATACATGTATTATTAATGGTCCCTTGCTCTATATCAATAGCATCTGATGGACAATCATTTACACATTTCAAACACTTAATACAATTATCTAGTTTTATTGTCGGCATTTTACAATTGTTAGGCACCAAAAGTAATAATAATTACTATAATTAGATTAAGACTCCCTCTAATTTGCAGGATTGATGATCATTCTTCAGGAATCGGTAAAAGGTGTTGATTTATTTACCAATTAATTTTCCTTTTATACTTATTTGTAACATACCTTTAAGAATAAAACAAAAGGTTTTCACATTTTGAAGAATTGTTGTCATTATTCTTTGTTTATTTTACCAAATCGGTGCTCAAGTCGGTTAAAGGCATAAATAGCTATTACAAGAAAAAATGCATAAAAAACGCTAATCTTGGCAGGCCAGATTGATAGTACTCCAATAAATCCTGTAATGGTCATTAAATCAATAATTCGAATTGATTGTTTGGATGTTAAAATATAGTCATGATTTTCTGACGTACCAGATCTTAATATTTTTCGCATCTGGTAAATGGCAACAACTGTAATAATAATTGCAATGGGAACAAAAACTAAAATTCGCTCTAATGGCCATGAATACTGGGATACTTCATCTAATTCATAAAGATTAAATACAATGCCGAATCTCTCAGACCCACCATGGAACAATATGAATAAGAAAAAAAATAAACTGTATATAAGTGATATATTTTTACGTTTATCTGCAATGGTTTGTGACTCAATCTTACCAGTTGTGGTTAGACACATAGCAATAAAATAGAACAAGCTTAATGCAAGACCCGTCCAGAAGAAATACTCAAAGCCAACAAAAAATAGCAATACAAATCCGGCAGAAGCAAGAAAAAATGTGTCTCGCCACTCTACCGACCTAGTTTGCTTCACGCTCGTATCTATAGAACTGTTATTTGATTTGTATGTTTTATCGAATTGACTTATTGCCCAAAACAGCGTAATTGCATAAATTACTCCCAGGTTGAAGCCTGAATTCAATTCCCATATCTTCCACCAATCGATATAGTTCGGGTTAATTCCATATCCTAATGTCCATAAGGCACTTTGCATAAATCCAATTCCAAAGCCACCTCCAATTATTAGTCCGGTGACAATTGTTACTTTATCTCTTTGCCAGGCTGCCAGGATCAATGCAATAATCCACCAGACAACTACAGCAAAGTTTTGTGTATTTGTATAAACAGTTCGCTCAAGATGTTTATCTAATTCCCCGGTGTATATACCCATATCAGCATTAGGAAAAAGTATATTTGAGCTGGTTTTCAAAAGAATTTCTCCCAACCAATCTATAAATGGCCATGCAAAAAGCAACACCAATAGAATAGCCAGCGTTAATGAGCGAATAATCCGTATTTTTGTTGAAACGCGGTTACCTAAAGCCCACCCTAATAAGATCCCTCCTGGTGCGGCCCATCCAATTCCACACATCATAAACCAGAAATACCCCAACCAGGGTTTTATAGGTATTGTTCCTTCACCAACATAGAAAATTCCCCGAATCCAAGATGTATATTGGCCATAGCCTAATTCTCCTCCAAGGGCTATTCCAAGGCCTAACCACAGAACTACTCCTCTGGCATCTATACCTTTTCGAAAAGCCAGATAATACCACAAAATTCCCCACATCAGCCCGGGTATTAAAGTGCCATCAACTCCTCCCCAACCTGCAGTGCCGCGAATCGCCCAGGTTATAGCACCAATACTTCCAAAGAGAAGTACTGTAAGCAACAATTCGGTAAGAACAGGTCTTGGATGGTATTTTCTATAGTTGTAATGAGTAGTATAATTTTCCTGGTTTAAAATGTTCATAGCTACCAGATTTATTTCTTATGGAACAGTACCGAAGCAGGAATCTCCTGTTTTTCAATTCCCGGTCCTTCCCAGGATACAATCAAGCCATTTCTTCCGCCCTCCTGAAAATATTTTACCGAAATAGGATGGAGTCCCGCTTTTAATGTAACCGACTTATCAATCTCAACAACAGGATGTAAACCATCATTATTTAATAACATATAATTATCTAAATATAAGCGACCTCCATCGTTGGTAGAAAGATAAAAAGTGTATTCTCCCTCTTTAGGAATATTAATGTAGCCTTCATAATCAAACGAAAAGAATTGATCTTTTTCACGTGGATCTATATTAAACTGAGGATTTATACCTGTTTTTAAAGGTGTAACTTCAAGAAAATCGTTTACCATACGATATATACCATGGGTGTATTTATAGGAAAGGCCGGATTTAACATCTTTCAAATGAACTATTTCAATTTCTCCTGCTTTGTTAATTATTGCTTTAGCTGGCAAACTTTCCTGTTCGCCTCTGTAAGCTTTCATTTTAATTAGGGTAGTTTTATTGACTACAAATGGATTTTCATACAAAATGGCATCTCTATCAGGTTCCGATCCATCGAGAGAATAAAAAACTTCAACATTTTTGGTATCACAGGCTAGTTTCACCATTCTTTCCTTGCTAAATGTTCGTTCTGTATCTATGATATATGGAGTTGTTACAATTGGCTCAATATCCATAACTTGTGGATGTTCGCTATTAACTGCCCATTCTTTGTTCGGCACGGGACCCATTTCTAAAACAAGCTTTCCCCCTTTAACCAGTTCAGAGTGTTTGAACCAAAACTGATCTAGTTTTTCTCCGTTTAAAGTGGCCGACTGTATATACCTGTTTTCCGATGAGGTATTCTTAGCTTCAATAATAAATTCCTTTCCTTCGTAGTAATCCTGATCAAGTTGAATGGTTATTTTTTCAAATATCGGACCCGACAATTCATAAACTGGATCAACAGAAGAGCCTCCATCCATTTGGAAAAGTCCCATGGCACTCATTACATACCACGAACCCATTTGCCCCTGATCTTCATCACCGTGATACCCATTAACCGGATCAGTGCCAAAATAATTGTCTAACACTTCACGCACCCAATACTGTGTAAGCCAGGGTTTCCCTGAATAGTTAAAAAGCCAGGGAGCCTCCATATTTGGTTGGTTTCCAATGTTTACAAAATCGGCAGCAAAATACGGACGTGAATTTTTGAAACCCTCTTCCAACCTTGAATTAAATTCATCAGCACCCATTAAATCAATTAAACCTTTCAAATCGTGTGGAACAAACCATGTGAATTGCCAGGAATTGGCCTCAACATAATCTTTCGATCCAAAACCAAAACTGTGATCGGAATTTCCGGCTCCTTTAATGGCAGTAAACTCTTCAAGCCAGGGGCCACCAGAATATTTTGGACGGATATACTTTGTTGCCGGATCAAAAACATTACGGTAATACTGACTGCGTTGCATGAAGTATTTATAATCATCAGCTTTTCCTAACGATTTTGCCATTTGTGCTACACACCAATCATCATATGCATATTCAAGAGTATTCGAAACTGGGCCTTCGTTTGTTGGAACAAATCCATTATTCAGATAGGTCTGCAAATTTCTATTTCCAACATATCCTCCACACTCATGAGGGCGTCCCGGATTCATTTGGATTTCTTTCATGGCTTTAAAAGCCTTTTCTGCATCGAATCCGCGAATGCCTTTTTGCCAGGCAGTTACAATAAAAGGGATTTGATGGGCAGCCACCATAATACTTGAATATTCAAGTCCTCCGGGAGCATCGTGTAGCCAGCCATTATTATCATACAGCTCTAATAGTGAATTTACCCATTCTTCGGTAATATCCGGGTTTACCAAACTCCAAAGCTGATTCAAATTCCAAAATGAGCCCCAAAATGCATCACAGCCATATACTGAAAAACCTTCTGCCTGCTGAATGTTTTCACAAGCATCTACATATTTTCCATTCACATCGCTAAAAATGGATCGGGAACTATAGGCACGGTATAAATTGGTATAAAATTTCAATTTGTCAGTTTCAGTGCCGCCTTCCACCTTTATTTTTCCCAACATTTTATTCCATATTGATCTGGCATTGTTATGGGCGGCATCAAAATTCCAATCAAATTGATCCAATTCAGTCTCTAAGGTTCAACCATGCTTGATCTATACTTACATACGAAATGGCCGTTTTTAATAAAACTGTTTGGTCATCACTTAAATCAAACTCCAGGAATATCCCCAGATCCAGGTTTTCATTAATTTTTATTACATCAGTTTTATTTAAAATATCTGAACCTTTCCAGCCACCCATAGATTCAAAAGGACGGTTAAACTGAGCAACAAAATGGAGAGTATATTCATTCCACTCTCCCGCTTCGCGTTTTAAATAACCTTCAATTTCAGTATCACTTACTTTAGTGATTTCAGCTTCCAATATTGTTGACGGCTCTTCTTCAGTCACCTGAAAATCAAATAGAACGCGACCGCTTTCAGTTTTTGGAAACGTATATCGTTGAAATCCTCCACGGGTTGTAGCTGTCAATTCTGCAAGCACATTATAATCCTCTAAAAGAGTTGAATAATATCCTGCGGATGCTTTTGTTTTTTCATTATTAATCCTTGATCGGTAGCCTGAATCAGGATCATCAGCTGTACCGGATTTTATTTTTAATTCTCCAGTTGTTGGCATTGTGGTAAAACTTCCCATCATCCAGGAGTGCACATGCCCAAATCCTGAAATACTATTGATTGTATATTCATAACCGGCACCCAATTTATACAGGCCCTCATCGGTATTATCCGGACTCAATTTCACCATCCCAAAAGGAAGGCATGGCCCTGGGAAAAGCATCCATCTCGAACTGGATGTACCGAGCAGTGGGTCTACATAATCTGCCAACTCTTTTTTTGTGGAAGTTTTATTGCATGCTGGCAGAATAATTGAAAAAAATATCACAGTTACAGTCAGAAATATTACTTTAAAACTTTTCATTGATTTTGGAATTAGATATAAGACCCCAGACCTATTATCTTTTCGTGTGCCAAAACTTTTATGTAATGCATGTTTCATGCTTTCACTTACACTTTAACCCACCTCAATCATTGGGATAAAGTGTTCTTGGAATGGTCATTAGCTCTGTTTGCCTGCCATCGATGTAGCGCACATTTTCTCCATCGAAAAAGGCATCTTCTTCCAGCATTATTCTAATTTCCTTTTTCCACTCCTTTATATATACACTTGCATTAAGTTCAATGGAATATGCTGTATTTTTATAATAGTGGATAGTCGCCTTTACCAGGTACGCCACCTTGCTGGTCCCACAATCCAATAGTTGGGCCTGCACCATGTCCGTGAAATCCTATCGGATGGGTATAAATCGACTCCTTTAATGCTTTCTGCCTTACATTGATCCAGAGTAGCTTTTAAAATTTCATTGCCAGAAGCACCCACTTTAAAATTGGATGTCAAAATATCCTGAACCCTGTTTCCTGTTTTAAAAGCAGCTTTCAAATAATCGGGAGCAGTTTTCTCATTCGATCTGAGTATATAAACATGCTGTTGTGTGTCGGTATTTAAGCGCAAATAAGTAATACCAAAGTCCACATGTACCAAGTCTCCAGGCAATATTATTTGTTGATTTGGGTGTTCAGAGAAAGCCCGTAAATGATCGAAACTCTCTGGATCAGCACGTTGAATTGACACAGTAGGGTGAAACCATGCTGTAAATCCGAGTGAGCGAATTCTGTCTCTATACCACCATACTACATCATCTGTGGTTGTAATTCCAGGCTGGATTACTTTTTCTGAAAATCCTTCAGCAATAATCTGATGTGCCATGCGCACAATATTTTGATAAACAACCATCTCTGATTTTGTTCGGGTTTCCAGCCATCCTATAGCGATATTTTCTGCACTCACCACTCTTGATTGATATTTTTCAGGCAACACTTCCATCAGTTGATCATAATGTGTTGAAGAAAGACCATCTGCCAGAGCAAATGTTGTGGATTTGTTGATGCCAATTTTCTTTGGGTCCTTACTGGAGATCATTTCTGCCAAAGCTTTCCATTGATCAGGCTGAGCTTCTCTATTCCATTCCGTTTCAAAAACCTTACCCGTATTGTATCGAGATATACCAAAGGTCTCCAGGGGTTTTCCTTCACCCGGGTCAAAGGCAACCAGTATGGTCGTTCTTCTGGCAGATTGCCAGGTAGAAGGTAAAAGCGTTTTTATCACAGGATCTTCATTGTATTCTCTGGCAATGATGACCCACATATCTATACCTGTTCGTCTCATTATTTCAGGCAATACGGTTTCCACTCTTTCTTCAAGCCAAGCATCAACCACATCAGCGCGTTCATGCATGTTTAGAGTTTTAGGGAAGTAAGGGTTTTGTGCGAAACTTTGAAAACAAAGCGTGCCAAAAAACAAAAGGAAGAGGCTGATTTTAAAATTCATAATAAAGCTCATTTTAAAGAATAATTTTAATTTGCATACCATTATTTATAGCGATAAACCTGCCGGTTAAAGTTACCTAATATTCATAATATTATCCTGTCCTTTAATATAATTTCAATCTTGTGTTCCATTTTATTCCTTTACCTTACTCGCCTCTAAGCCATGATCTCTATTCAAGATGTAATTCTTCAATTACTCTAGATAGTGAATAAAATGGTTGAAATAATGTAAAAAAACAAACTTCTCAATACCTCCTGAAATTATAAATGAGGTTAATCTACAGGATTCTCAGTGCAGTAGAATTCGAAAATTTCGTACTTTTAATCCAGAACTACACAAACATAATTTTTGGTTCAAATTTTTCATGATGAAAATATTCATAATTACCATTATACTCACCCTTTTAACAATTGAATTGTATTCTCAAAGTCCTGAGGTTATAACTATAACAAATAAGGGCAGCCTTAATGGCAAAGTTTATAACAAGGTTACTGGAGAAAAATTATCTGACGAAGAACTTGTTGAGGTTCTTCAAAAACATCCCAATATAATATTTGAAAAAGTTATTAATGAATATGGTGAAATTTCAAATTTTTATTTTGACCCTAATAACATTAAAAATGATACTGGTTCAAGAACTATCATTAGAAGAAGTGCAGAGAATCAAGTAAAGGAAGGTGAAAGTTTTCCTGATTTTATTTTCAAGACTATCGAGAAAGAAACAATTAAAAGTAAAAACCTAAAAGGCACATGGATTCTACTGCGATTCGAACTATTTGCACGTTTTACGAATAAGCCGTTGATATTGGATTTGAGCAATCAATTAAAAGATTTAGAAGAGGATTACAAAATTATCCCTATAATATGCTTTGCTGATTCAGAACAAAATATTAAAAATGAACTTGATATAGCTGACTTAGTTTTTAGATTAGTAGCAGATGGGAGCAATTTTCATGAGAAATACAGTATTATTAAATTTCCAACTACAATTATTATTGATGATCAAGGTAGGGTTTACAAATATTTTTTCAATAATGAAAATATTGACTTTTCAGGTATATGGCAAAATTAACTAATACCAAAAATACGAGTAATTATATTTTATATTTATGCGTATTTCTACTTAAAATTTCATGATTAACAAGATCTCAAATAATATATATTGCAATAGAAATTATTTCAGAAAGACAATTACATTGTTATTACACTTTAAACTTGTTTCATTTCTTTTAGCTTTTGCATTTGTACTCTCTAATAATTTAAAAGGACAAGATAATTTCCGTGTTCTACCATATTTGCAAAATCCAAGTCCAAATGCTATTACAATTTTATGGTTTTCTGAAAAGGATTTAGCAGGTGATCTAACGTATTGGGAGCAAGATTCAGAATTAAAATTCAATATTGCATCTAATCCAATACCTGCTGAAGCATTAACATATTCTACCTGGGAAGATACTACCTATTTTGGCGGAGAGGCTCCATCAATTCCATTTCGACACCACCTTAGAATTGAAAATCTTGAACCTGATACAAAATATGAGTATAAAGTAATACAGGGGACCAGTTTTTTTAATTCATCTTTTCATACAGCACCAAAAGGGAATACACCTATTCGTTTTATTGTTTATGCAGATTCTGAAACTGAACCAGAATCAATAGGTAAATACGCGAATTGGCCAGATTTGGCAGGGAACTCACGCTCGTATTTAATTGACCAATCAATTGGATACCAAAATAATCTAGATGTGATACTATCACGCCAACCTGATATTATAATAATTGCAGGGGATTTAGTAGAGTCTGGGGGAGAACAACGTGATTGGGATGAATTTTGGGGATATAATACCAATCATAATAGCGAACAAAGTATTGCCAGCAAAGTTCCGATGTTGGCAGCAATAGGAAATCATGACTATTATGAAGGCCCATATTTGGATCGATACAACCAACCAGGTTCAGAAAGAGCGGTAAAACGTTTTCAAACTTATTTTGATTCACCTGCAAATAATTCATCAAATGTAAACCAGGAAGGCCGTTATTATTGTATTAAATATGGACCTGCAACTTTTATAGTGCTGGACGCATGTAATAATAGCCCTAACAAATCAGATGATGATACAAACTTTTATTTACTTGGAGAAAATGAGCCAGGGGGCGGAAATGCTCCGGACTTTTCTCCAGGTTCTCAACAATACCAATGGCTTGAATCACAGCTTATTGAAGCTCAAATTCATAGTATGTTTACTTTTATAATTTTTCATCATGCTCCATACTCATCAGGTCCACATGGATACCCTCCAGGCGAAGTTGAGAATACTGATAATCAATCTGGAAATCCTGTTCGCCTCCTTACCCCAATTTTTATGAAATATGGGGTAGATGCAGTATTCTCTGGGCATGATGAAATTTGGGAACGATCAGAAATCTCAGGCATTGAAATAAAACCTGATGAAAGTGAAAAAATGCATACAATTAATTTTTACGACGTTGGTATTGGTGGGGATGGACTAAGAGGACCAATTGAGGGGCTTGAAAATCCTTATAAAAAATTCCTTGTGCCTAAGGATGTGCCTGAAATATGGGAAAATGATGTTTTAATAAGTGGAGGTAAACATTATGGTCATCTTGAGGTTGATATTTTACAACAAGATACTGACATATGGCAAGCAATTCTCAATCCAGTATATATATTCCCTCTCTTTGATACTCTTGACTCGACTTATTCAAATTTTGAACGACGAATTTATGATGATCAAGTAATTCTTACCCGTTATTATACAGATATCGTTAAACCTGTTGAAATTTTATTGTTTACAGCTATTTCCACAAATAATGGAATTCTGTTAAACTGGGAAACTCACACTGAAACTGGAAATTATGGATTTGAAGTACAACGTCTTATTGAATCAGAATGGCGAAAAGTTACATTTATAGAAGGTAATGGTACAACTTCACAACCAAATCTGTATGAATATCTGGATACAAGTAAAGAAGTCTTAAATCCAGGAATGGAACTATACTATCGTTTAAAACAGTTTGATATTGATAGTAATTACTACTATTCAGATTCTATACTTGTTGAAACCATCTCTTTAATATCTGATATACCAAACACCTTCCCACTATCCCAAAGCTATCCAAATCCATTTAGTACAGAAACTATAATCGAATGCAATTTATTAGAGCCATGTTATGTAGTACTGAAAATTTTTGATCTGCAAGGTAGAATTTTAAAAATCTTGAATGATAATAAAAGGTATAGTAGATTCTATAAAACTGTTTGGGATGGGAAGGATGAAAGGGGAGACTTAGTACCTTCAGGAATTTATTTTTATAGATTGGAAACAAGCTCAGGGCAAGTACAAACTAATCGAATGATCTTTTTAAATAAATTTTAATAGCAGCAATTCTGTATAACCGAACTTTGAAGTCATAGTAAAGAAAAAGTGAGCCATTAAAAGCCTTCTACGGAGTAATCTTGGTTAGCCATTTTCTAAAAACTAGTTAATCATCTTATCCTACCTCCTCAATAATAGAATTATTATATATAAACCAATTCCCTCCAAATAGCCACGATCTCTTTTTAAGCTGTAATTCCTCAACTAAATATAGTTCGTGGATAAAATGGGTATAGGGTAATGCAATTGGAGCATGATTTCATCCCACCCACCCCCTGCAGAAATGACAGGCTAACTTCTCCAACTACACATGTGGCAGCGACAAATAAAATTGACTTTCACTTTCAAATGCTGTAACATGAAAGTGAAAGGAAAACTAAAGTGTCCCTGGAGAATAATAGATTATTGCAATTCCAGCAGGATATTTTAATATGATATAATAAATTTTTTCTGACCAAAAAATTCTTGATCCTTACTAATAACCAAAGTATAAAGCCCAGGTTGTGCATCGCTCAGATTGATATTATGGATACATTCTCCAGTTGTGCAAATAATCCTTCCATCAGCTATTTTTTTACCAACAATATCAAATATTTCATAGGAATAATTCGCATTGTCGCCAAGTATTGTTATTTGAAACTCCCCGGTATTTGGATTAGGATAGATATGAATTTGATTATTAAAATCAATATCGCTAATACTAGTTGAACTCTGTGCTTCCACAATCAAACTGTCTAAATAGGAACATCCCTGAGTAGTTGTAAGGAAGATATAAAATGTGCTGTCACTGGTAATCTTGGCAACATTGTCAATTATATTATATCCGGTTGTTGTCTTTACTTGCCAAGAATATGTATATTGAATATTTCCTGTGGCTGAAAATGTTGTATCGAGGTCAATGGATTTACCACTTTCCACTACTAAATTTTCCTTAGTAGTAAGTGTAACCTGCTCTGGCCTCTCAATTGCCAGTTTAATTACTTTCGGAGGATCAGTTAATGATTCGTTGCTTTTTTCCAGGGTAAATCTGTAAAGTACTCCATCGTCATTAATCCCACCATATTTAGTAATTCCCCAAATGGTATCTCCTGATATTGCAAGATCAACTGGGCGAGATCCATCAATTCCCTGAAAATCATAAAGTTTTTGAAACCCTGATCCATCTAAATTGATTTTGAATAATGTGCCATGATCGGAATATAAACCTCCAGAATAGGCTGCTCCATATAATGAATTTTCAGAATAAACTAATTTACTTCTAGTTCCAACACCTTCCTCAAAAGAAAAGTGATGAATTATTTCAAAATTAGTGCCATCTAAATCAATTTTAAAAATTATACCACAATCAATTAGCCCACCCTTTTTGGTGCTTCCATATAGCTTTGATCCTACAATAGTTAAAGATGCAAGCGGACTATCTCCGGTTTGTGAATTAGTAAAACGGTGCAGTTCTTTAAAACCAGTGCCATCTGTTTTAATTTTATAAACTGAACCCAAGTTGTTTGTTGATCCAGTCGGACCGGCAGTAGTTCCATATAAATAATCCTCGATTGCTAGAATTTTTCCGTATGGAAAATCACCTACAGATTGGAATTTCTGAAAATTGGAACCATCTGAATTGATTTTAAAAAAGTAACTTAACCCATTATATTTTCCATATTCTATTCCATAAATAGCATCCCCAGATGCCTTGATATTATATATCGGGAGTTCTACGTCATTGAAAGAAAAAATATTCTTATACCCTGTGCCGTTTATATTAATCCTATAAATATGACCATCACCGTAAGAATCATTCATTGTTCCATATAGTACGGAATCTGAAATGGTTAAAGAATTTGGATTTGTTAAAGTAGCTCCAAGGTTTGTAAAGTGATTTCCGTCCGTCCTAATTTTGTACAATATCCCATTAATTCCGTACTCCCCTCCATTAAACGTAACCCCATAAAGATAATTATCAGATAAGATTAATTCTGTGGGATGGCTTCCATTATTTGTTTTATAAAAATCAAATAACTTTGCATAACCATACGTTTCAAGGCTTAAATTTTTATTTTCAGGGTACGTACTTTTATCTGTGTTGTCAATATGCAGGTATTGTGCATTGATTATACTTAAGGGTAAACAAATTGCTAATGCAGTAGTTATAAATAATATTCGTAAACCGTGAGCAAAAATACCTGCAGATCTAATTGTTATAACCATTTTCTGATCTGGAATAACTGACAAATATTTAAATTTCAGTTTTTTCATAAATTCTTTTAAATGTTCATTTAATCATTGTCATTGAAAACTTATTTGAGTACCCCAGTGCCATCATGCACTTTAGGCACACAACCATCAGGAACCCAACTCACACTTGTTATACTAATTGTACTTGGAGAAGTTAATGTGCCAAACACCGTCATCGGCCAGTCTACAGCATTTAGAAAGTCAATATTTTCGCAGTTTTCGTCTTCTGATGGTGCTTGAATAATCATAAAGCCGATATAGAAGGGCGTGCCCAGCAAAATATCACCAGTTGTTGAATGAGTATTCTTTGAACCGAAAGTGTATATGTAATTATGGAATGTTTCGCTTCTACATAAGCTGGGCTCATTAATGGTATAACTAATAGTTTCACAACCTTCAAAAGTTGCTTCGGCATATCTGCTTTCATCCCAACTCAGGTGGAATTTAACATGCATAGACCCTGAATAAGTCATAATCCAGCAATTCTTTATATCATTTTGTTCCATGTCCCCCGGACAACAACATCCGCTAGTAAAATCGTTCCAATCAATGGTTTTGCTCATTGTCACTTCACCTTGATAGGATACAGACAACCCGATACTATTTGATTCAACAGCCTCATCCTCAGAGAAAGCCTTTATTTTAACAAAACCTGGTTTTAATGCAGTAACTTCGCCAGTAGCAGGATCAATTGAAACCACGTCACTGTTACCTTCAGGATATTCTCCAACAGCATATTTGGTATCACAGGCCATGGGATTACCAAATTGATCCCAACAATATTTGGATATAGTATATACATCACCAGGATCAAGTAAACCAGATGGTGGTTGGAGTAATGTGATTGATGCTAATATAGGACAAACATTTAAAAAATGCGATTTAGGAATAATACCAGTTCGCGGAAATCTTTTTGATGTCTCTGATATTCCTCCACCTGAAGCTTGCATTGTTTCAAGAAAATATTTATAATAAACATTATAAGATATGGTTCCTGAAAAATCTTCAACATTGCATGTAACTGTAAACTGTGCAGCTCCATCAGTATTGGTAGAATCTACAATTTTATCTATTGAAAGCCCATCAGGTAATTGGTAGAAGTCAACATGTTGACCTTTCATTGGCATTCCCCCTATAGTTACTTCAACATTTATTGTTGCACTTTCCCCCTTTTTGAGGCATTTAATTTTATCCATATCATCTTCAACCAGAGGTTTGCAATCTTTTCCAATTTCAATATTTTTATGTGTTTCAACAGGTTTGCCTTCACATAGAGGAAAACTGGCTTTGATATCATCACTATTAACATAGCATTCAGTTTTTCCGATCTTGCCCATATGATCATACGCTATAACTTCAGTAATCCCCAAAAGTGCTCTGCAATCGTATTCATTTGGATCGGGGGGTTCTGCAGATTTAACCAGATTGTCAAATCCATAAACATTTTTTAATAATTGAACTCTTGTTGAAACCAGTTTATCAGTATAAAATTCGATAAATTGGGAAGCTTCAGAACAAATTAATTTACCTGTAAATTTATTCCAAAATCCGCTTACAGAATCAAACCGGTAAACATGCGGTAAATCATTAAAATGATAGCTTGGAGCAGGAATACTAATTTTTATCGGTTTTAGAAACCTGGTCTCGACGGGCTCACAATAAATACCTGCACAAAACACTTTACCTGTATCCGCATTAAAAGGTATTTCGAGTTCTGCATTTATGCTATCCAGAAACTCACAAGAAACTTCTACATTGTGGTATACCGCTCCGGGCGGTACAACTAACCTTATGCCAGAAGGTAGAATATAAACACCACCAGTAGAATCAATAATCACACTGTTGCCTGTAGCTTCAATTGATTTAAAGCTTACCAATGCAACATCAGACTCTACAGGGTCACAAGTGCTTTCATAATATACAGATCTATAAAAAGCTTCTTCATCAATTCGTATGGAGAGTGTATCATTTGTTTCATCTAGAGGCTCCCATGTCAAGGAATCCTTACTAATCTCCCAGTTAACTAGGCCAGGCAGACTGTCAACAGTCAGAATAACAGAATCAATTTCGAATGCAATAGAGTCTGATTTGATTTTGACATAATACTGTGAAAGAGCATTAATTCCAAAGGATGATAATATTATAATCAGGGAAACAATTTTGCCTAGTTTAATCATTTCGTTGTAATATTTTTATTCAACAAATTCTATCATCTAATTAAGCTTGCGCAATTTAGTTGGCAATTCTTTTAGTAGATCCTTTCTGTAAAAAAGAAACAATAAGGAACTTGATCATTGAGCTTTAGTTGTTTAAGGATGCCTAATCTACAGAATTATGGTGAGAAAACCAAATAAATTATTTAAAATGTGACAGACAGGTTAATTACTTCAATTAAAGTAGTCAAAAGGATCACTTTATACTTTGGTATTTTAAGTGACACAGTAACTTAATGGAGGAATAGTTGATAAAATGAATCTAGGTCATGCAATTGAGGCGCAATTTCAGCTGGCTGGAATAGTTTTTTCACCCTTTAATTGGATCGGAGTTGGTTATTACGGCTTATAAATAAAGAGGCGGTTTTAGAGTGGTAGGTTGGAGTGGGAAATGGTGCAATAAAAAGACGCCCCCACGTGAATATCACAGAAATTACAATATATGAGATCCAGGCAATTAAACTTCGGGAGAGATAGAACTGGAAAAAGGTGATGTAACTCCTGGGATATATTTTATTGAACTTAGAGGATCAGACAATTTCAGAAAGAAAGTAATGATTGAGTAATTCAAGTTTCTTATTGTTATTTTATTGAGCTTTGTAACTATGTTGTAACTCATAAAAGCAAAAGCTTCTCAACTTCAATCAGTTAAGAGACATTCTTAGTAGACAAGAGGTTTGAAATATCTAACCTAGATTTAATCAAAGATATGGAAAGAATTATTGGGATTGAGGAAGAATTATCCTCAGTATTAGAGTGATTCAATCTAAATCTGGCAGTTAATCAGAGGGTTAGGACTTCTACTACCCTAATTTTTTTCACACTCAAGAAAATGTATATTTGTATATCATCAACGTCATTAATCAAATTCATAATATTATGCTTAGTATACATAAGACCAACTATGTATCATTCATAATCGCCGGTATTTTCTTTTTTTGTTTTGCTGGCTGTATTCAAACAAATAAGAATGATGCCAATCCTGAAACCCTATTAAGTCCAAAAGAAAAATTAGGAAAACTTCTTTTCTTTGATGAAAGTCTATCAGAACCTTCCGGTCAATCGTGTGCTACCTGTCACGACCCGACAGTTGCATTTACAGATCCAAATATAGAATTGCCTGTTTCAAAGGGAGTTATTCCTGGCTTATTTGGAAACAGAAATGACATGACGATCTCTTATGCAGCTTACATTCCAGCACTTCATTATAACAAAGATGAAAACGTTTGGATAGGTGGTTTCTTTTGGGATGGTCGTGCGAATACTTTAGCTGAACAATCCATGGGGCCGTTTTTAAATCCACTTGAGATGGCAAATCCAGACACCCTCAGTATTTTCAATAAATTAAAAATTTTACCCTATGTAGATCAATTTATTGAGGTGTATGGGTCGGATGCTATAAAAAATAAAGGGATTGCCTTTAAATATATGGCTGATGCAATACAGTCTTATGAAATGAGCACTGAGGTAAATCCATTCAGTTCAAAATACGATCATTGGATGCTTGGCAAAACTAAACTAACAGAACAAGAGATCAGAGGCATGAGCATATTTGTGAGTGAAGAAAAAGGGAATTGTGCAGCTTGCCATCCAAATGTTGAAAGAGAAGATAATACCCCACCCCTTTTTACTGATTTTACATACGATAATCTGGGTACTCCTCGAAATCCTGAAAACCCCTATTATATGATGAGTACGGATCATAATCCGGATGGTTATGAGTATATTGATCTGGGATTAGGAATTACAGTAAATGATCCGAATCAGAATGGAAAATTTCGGGTTCCAACCTTACGAAATGTTGCAATTACAGCACCTTATATGCACAATGGAGTTTTTAAGACACTATTCACTGTGATTGCTTTTTATAATACCAGAGATATTTCTAAATGGCCTGAAGCAGAAGTTAAGGAGAATGTAAACTTTGAAGAATTAGGTAATTTAAAACTAACAAATCAAGAAATTGAAGATTTGGTAGCTTTTCTTCAGACATTGACAGATGGTTGGCAAGAATAAAAAACTCCCCATCAAATCTGATGAGGAGTCCTTTTTAGTAGACTATATGACTGAAATATCTAACCTTGATTTGATAAGTGATCTAGCTGAAGTCGTGGATGTTTTTTAATCTACTGACATATATTATGCCCTGTATCAATTCCTTATAATTTGAAAATTCATTTTCTGAAAATATTTCCAAATAGATCAATCCAGCAATTCCAACTTAAGTAGGAATAATAAAATTCACTACTAAAGTCTATTGGATGAGATTTACTCAATGCCTATATTTGTGAATAATTCAATGCATTTTCTAATCACATGAAAAAAGTATAAAGATGAAAACACTCAACATCATAATTCTTTGTTTCTTAATGCAAGGTATTCTTGCACAAGGTGTTCTTCCTGAGGACTGGGGACTGAATGCCTATCAAATCGATGATCCTGAACTGGGTGAAATAAACTATTATATAACCCAAAAGGGTATCGATCAGGATAAACCGGTATTATTCATGGTCAGCGGTGTGCGGGGCTTACCTGTAATGCTGGTAGTCAGCAGCGGGGATCAGTCAATACAATTGGGAACGATCCCTCCCGACCAGATCTTCGGTTTTGAGGATGATTACCATGTGGTATTCATCAGTAAGGTTGGTACTCCCTTTAGTGACACCTCTTTCGTGGATGTGATCAATCCTATGAAAAACATGGAAGAGTACCAGCCTTCTGAAGTGTATATTCAAAATTGCGGCATGGAATGGGAGATGGCGGCCAGCAAAAAGGTAATTGCAAAGCTCGGTAAGCAGGTTACCAATTCACAAAACAAGATTATCGCACTGGGGATTTCAGAGGGCGGACAGCTGGTCCCAAGACTGGCCCATGAATGCAGCCACATCACTCACCTTGTAGGTTTGGTTACCACCGGACTGAACCAGTTCTATTCCAGTATCATTAACCGCAGAATGGATGCCGATGCCGGACGCATAACACACCAGGAAGCCCAGGAGGCTATCGACGGTCTTTTTGAGCAATATAAGAAGATCTATGCTAACCCTGAGAGTACTGAAGAATGGTACTACGGACATCCCTATAAAAGGTGGGGTAGTTTCTGTAATGATATTCCCCTGGACCATCTTGTGGAGCTTGATATGCCAATCCTCTATGTGAAGGGGACTACAGATAGGAATTCCCCTGTATTACAATCGGATTACATCATGCTTGAATTTATCAGGTATGGTAAAACTAACCTGACATACAAAACCCTGCCAGGAGTGGATCACTGGCTGAATGAAACAATCCTGGTTGATGGTAAAAGGGAACATATTTCCAAACGGCAGGAAGTATTCGATTACATTGCTGCCTGGATCAGTGAAAATTAATTTAACAGGTGTTTTAAAGCGTAGATTCTCAAATAGAAATATAGATGTGATAAAAGTGCTCCCCATCAAATCTGATGAGGAGTCCTCTTTAGTAGACTATGTGAATGAAATATCTAACCTTGAGTTGCTAAAGGATTTGATGAAAATTGGAAATAACCCAGATTTGATAACAACTAAAAGCAAATCAATAGCGAATTTCTAAACGGTTCCGCTACCGCTGCCGCTATTGTATATAAACGCAGTTATTGATATTTCAATGATATCACGGGATCTGTTTTAGCAGCTTTAAGGGACAGGTGGGTTATTGACACTACAGCAATAATTAGGACAATTATACCTCCAGATAGAAATATCCACCATGATAAGGGTGTTTTATAAGCAAAATTTTCAAGCCACCGTGAAGAAAGGTACCATGAAATTATACAGCTGAGGATAAAACTTAAGGTAAACCACCTGATAATCTGCTTATTCAGCAAAATGACTATCTCAGAAATATTTGCTCCACAGACTTTTCTAACACCTATCTCTTTCATTTTAATTTCGTTATGAAAGGATACCATACCGATTAAGCCAATGCAGGAAAGGAAGATGGATATTATTGAGAATGCGATAATACCAAGTGAAATTTTGTGTTCATTTTCATACAACTGATTGAGTTCATCTTCCGCAAAACTGTAACTAATTGGTACTTTATAAAACTGATTATACTCTTTTTCTATTTCCCTAAAAGCATCATTAATATTGGAAGATACTTTAACGAACATTCTGTTTTGAGAGTTGCTATAAGTGAATACCAGGGGCTGCACAGAGTTCGAAAGGCTCTGAAAATGAAAATTTTGCACAACTCCGATTATTTCATAACTGTTTTCGTCCTGCCTGAGTATTTCACCAATCGGACTACCCTTTCCAAGCAGTTTCGCGAATTCCTGGTTGATAATAACCTTATTTTGATTATTGTCTGAAGAAGAAAAGTTTTGTCCCTCCAGCATGTTAATTCCAAAAACATCCAGGTATGCAAAATCAACAGGCAATTCATGAACCGAAGTTGTATTTTCTTCCGATACTCCTTCCCATTTCCATTTATCTGTGGCAAAGAAAGTGCCTAAATTAATGATCGATGCTCTTGAAAATGAAACCTCCTCTATTTCAGGTAGAGACAGGAGGTTTGTTCGGATCGTTTCAAGATGTTTTGTGCCTTCAGGAGGAATGTAAACCTGGACGATGTTCTGAGGATCATAACCTAATTCATAGCTATTCAGAAATTTAGTTTGACGAATAATGACCAGACAAACAATTGTTAGGGATATGGATAATATAAACTGACTCAGAATAAAAGCATTTCTTATATTCCCCTGACGAAAAGAGGAATTGTTGCTTTGGCCTGAAATAGTCGGGATTTTTGAGCCTGTAATAACTGCCGGATACAAGCCGGAAATCAATCCTACGATCATTGTTGCGACAAGTGAGCCCAGAATGAATGCAGTTATAAGGTATTGTCTTAAAATATGAATATCAAGAATGTATTGAACCAAACGAATGAATACTGCTGAGAATATAATGGCTGCTGTCACTGTAACCACGAAGTTTAAAGCAGATTCGACAAGGAATTCCTGAAGAATATTATTAAAACCAGCACCATTAATTTTCTTGATGTTTACTTCGTTAGTTCTTTTGACGGATTGGGCCGTAACCAGATTGGCATAGTTCAACGATGCTAAAATTAAAATTAACAATGCAATGCCCATAAATGAATATAATCTCAGCTTATTTCCATGTTCGGAATTAAATGCATCAAACGTTCTGTTGTACCGGAAATCTTTGATGGGTAAAAAACCAAGACTAAATTGATCATATTTTACATTCGAGGTCCAAAGATCACGAGCCAGCAGATCAATTTTTTCAAAGTCTGATTTCTTAGCAATCCTAATAAAAGTGGCATCCGAAAATTGAGACCAGGTCAGATCCTTTTCAGCTTCCGTCTGATAGGAAACAATAAAATTAAATTTTAAGCTTGAGTTTTCAGGAAGGTTTTTAATGATACCTTTCACTGTCAATATTTCATCCTGGTACTTGATGTTTTTCTCAATGGGATCTTCATCTCCAAACAGATTTCCGGCAAACTCTTCCGTCAGATAAATTGAATTTGGCTGTTCCAGGTCCGCTACATTTCCTTTCAATAAGGGGAAATTCAACAGCTCAAGCATCTTCGGATCTGCTGCGACACCCGTCTTCACGAACTTATTGTTCATGTACTCTATTTCCCTTTTTCCGTAAATATAGGTGAAATGACTGCTTTGTTCTATTTCAGGAATGCTGGATTTGAGTTCAGCAGCCAGTGCTGAAGGGGTTTCTGCCAGAATGATTGTACTCCCATCGTTCGTTTTCATATTAGTTGTGGCCATGAAAATCAAATCCGGATCTTTATGAAATCGATCATAATTCAATTCCTGGATTGCCCATGCGGCAATTACAATTACACCGGTGAGTCCAATCGCTAATCCTGTCAGTCCGATTACCGTGTGACTTTTCAATCGGAATAGTTGCCGTATTGCGGGTTTAATTTGGGGTAGGAACATATGATTTATTTTATTGTCGGGATCCTTTTTGCGTCCAGCGAAGTGTTTCATTCTTCATTCAACGTTCTCAGAATTTCATAATCCTGTAAAACAATCCTAATGCTTGAAATAACTAATTCAGGATCGTCGTGATGAATAAAATGTCCTGCATCTCCGCTGTAAAATAGCATTCCCTTGTCTACTGATTGAATTACCTCTGTCCAGCGTGCTACTCTATGTTTCATTTTTGACCTAAAGAGGGCTTCATATTACTCTTATCAAAGGTATTATTTCTTATACATTCGTGTTTTTTGTTACTATTTTGTTACCCACAAAAACAAAAACCCCTCAACATCAGTATGTTAAGAGGTTTCCTTTGTAGCGGGGGTAGTGTTGCTCGGACCTTCGGTCCTTGCGAGTCCAGGAGGGTTGCTTTACTAAAGAAAGCCCGGATCTTCGATCCAGGCTTTCTCTAGTAGCGGGGACAGATACAACAGGAAGCCCCAATGTATATTTTACAACGGATTGTAATTAGAAATACCCCGCCCACCCCCTACAGAAATGACAGGCGAACCTATCCACCTACACTCGCTGCGGGGGCATGAAATAAAATTGACTTTGGCATCAAATTGTTGTATCTTGAAGGATATATCAAACAAAAATGTCTGCTAATCCTAATAAATTAAGTCAATTCTGGCAGGAACTGAAACGGCGTAAAGTCTTCAGGGTAGTTGCCATGTATGCTGCTACTGCTTTTATCATCATGGAAGCAGGGGATATTATGTTGCCACGATTGGGTTTACCTGACTGGTCTGTAACTTTCATAATTGTTCTGCTAATAGTAGGATTTCCTATTGCAATAATCTTATCATGGATATTTGATATAACACCAGAAGGTGTAAAGAAGACAGAATCAATTGAAGTGGCAAAAGAGCAGGAACAATCTTCAGTCTCAAATAAAAGAAGACAAAGAGCAAGTGATGCAATTATTGTTGTATTAATGTTGGTCGTTGTGGTTCTTGCTTATCCAAAAATATTCAATAAAAATAGGGCGTTGCATGATTTCTCAAATGAAAGTAATAATATTATTGCTGTTTTACCATTTATGAATAATACAGGGGACTCTTCCAACGATCATTGGCAATATGGTATTTCAGAATTGTTAATCAGTGCACTTTCCGGTTCAAATGAGCTTACAGTAATTGATAACCAGACCATCAGCGAGGTTGTTAATAATGTTGAAAACATTCAAACTGCCTCTATTGGCCGGGATATTGCAAAAGAAGTAGCCTCCAGAATAAAGGTAAATTCCTATATAAGTGGTAACTATTTACTTGCCGGTTCAACCTTCAGGATCAACTTAAAACTCATTGATACAAAAAGCAATAAGGTATTGAAAACTGACTATAAAGAGGGGAAGTTAGATAGTATCTTTTCCATGGTGGGTTCGCTTGCGAACAACATAAATAACTACCTGGAAATTAAAACAATAAAAGAGGCAAGCAATATTGACCCAACTGACTATGCAACAACTTCTTCTCCAGAGGCATACAGGTATTTTATACAGGGACTGGAAAATTTTTGGTCAGGAAAAGGATATGCAGCCCTGCAGTTTAGGGATGCTATTCAAATTGACACAACATTTACATCAGCATATTTTTTCCTTAGTTTGCACCTGACCACAGTTGGAGAGTACAAATTAGCAAAAGAAGCCATGTTAAAAGCTTATGAGGGGAAAGACAGACTTCCTGTGAAAATGAAACTCTGGTTAGAAGCTTTTATGGCTCAATATATTAGAAAAAACCCTTCTCAATCCATAAACTACTTTAAACAGGTGGCCGAAATAGACCCGTATTCAAGATTGAATTGGCTATGGCTTGGATTAAGTTACAATTTAATTGAGAAATATGATGAAGCATTATTATCATTTGAGGAAATTCAAAATCTTAATGAGCAGTTGGGTCCCTGGAGAAACCAGTATTATTATATCTATTTTGGCAATGCTTACCAGAAACTTGAAAAATACAATAAAGCACAAAACACATACAAAAAAGGGGCAGTACTTTTCCCAGAATCCGATCGTATAATGAGAGAGCTAGCTATATGTGCCTTAATACAAAATGACACAGCTGCAGCAAATCAGTATCTTGACCAAATAAGAAATGTCCTAAAAAATCAGCGAATAGGCCCAGAATCCTTAATAAGTATACAATATGTTCGTGTTTTTCAAAGTGCCGGGAAAATTAAGAAGGCAGAGGAGATGATCAGGCTTGCTCTTGAAATGAGGTTAAGCCAGGGTCCTGAAATAGACACCATAAATTCTGGTAATAATTTATACTGGTATTATGACATTTTAGGAAATTTGCTTATTGAGTACGACATTAATATTGAGGAAGGAATGGAATATTGTCAATTGGCTTATGATCTATCAAATGAAGCCTACCTGGATTATCATCCTTTTGTGCTATTTCCATTGGGTTTAGGTAACTACAAATTAGGCAAATACCAGGAAGCCCTTAAGTATTTTAAAATGGCCGAGGAAAGGATGGCCCTATATTACCATAGACTGCATGAATTAATCCTGGAGACAGAAAAGGCACTTGCCAGTCAAAATAAATGATTAGTTAGAAGTCTTTATAAACTAGTAATCTCAAACCCTTCCATCTCAAAGCCACGATCTCTTTTCAAGACATAATTCCTCAACTAATCTGAAATATTGGATAAATCGGGTAGAGGGTCATGCAACCTGAGTGGAATTTCTACCTCACCTGCCCCCTGTGGAAATCATAGGTTAGGTTGTCCTACTGGATAGGCTGCGGGGACAAATAAACTTGACTTTCATTCATAAATGTTGTATCTTATGTGTGTGATATTTAAAGTAGAATAATATGCTAGCTGCTATATGGTAGGTAATAATGTGAAATGATAATCTACGAAAGAGATATTACCATTTTAAATTTTTACAAAAAGCCTATCCTACTATCTGAAAGGAAGAGGTAATAATACTTTAACGAATACTGAAAAATTTAAAAGTAATTCCAAAATTTTAAATTATTTAGAAAGGAGATCACATTATGAAAGTCAATTTAGTTCTGTTGATAATTGTTTTTAGTTTGCCGACAAGTATTCTTGCTCAGGTGCAATTTACGACTCATGCGATCAGATTGGTGCCTGATCCCCGTTCGGTCTTTGCGATAGATGTGGACGGCGACGGGGATATGGATGTGCTATCCGCCTCTGGAGGTGGAGGATTACCAGGAGGTAATGAAATCGCCTGGTATGAAAACGACGGAAATGAGAATTTTACTTTCCGGATGATTGCAACAACCGCGGAAGGTGGCGAATCAGTCTTCGCGATAGATTTAGACAGCGACGGGGACATCGATGTGCTTTCCGCATCTGTTTTTGACAATAAAATTGCGTGGTATGAGAACGACGGAAACGAGAATTTTACTGCTCATGAAATCACACTTTACCCAAACCTTGCCTGGGCCGCCCGTACGGTCTTCGCGATAGATGTGGATGGCGATGCGGATATAGATGTGCTTTCCGCTTCTGAGGGGGATGATAAAGTTGCCTGGTATGAGAATGACGGTAATGAGAATTTTACCCCCCATACCATCACAACCGGTGCCGATGGGGTCTGGTCGGTCTATGCGGTTGATGTTGACGGCGACGGGGATATAGATGTACTTTCCGCTTCTAATTACGATGATAAAGTCGCCTGGTATGAGAACGATGGAAATGAGAATTTTACCCCCCATACGATCACAACCAGTGCCGATTGGGCCAATTCAGTCTATGCAGTAGATGTAGACAGCGATGGAGATATGGATGTGCTTTCCGCTTCTTTTCTTGATGGTAAGATCGCCTGGTATGAGAACGACGGCGATGAGAATTTTACCCCCCATACCATTACAGCCAGTATGATTTTAGCTTTTGGGGTCTATGCGGCAGATGTAGACGGTGACGGGGATATCGACGTAATTTCTAATGGAGTTGAATGGTATGAGAACGACGGAAATGAGAATTTTACTACCCATATCATCGGGGACGGCTCACGTTCAATCTATGCGGTGGATATGGACGGTGACGGGGATATCGACATAATTTCTGATAAAATCGCCTGGTATGAGAACCTAAGTGCTCCATTCATGGTAGAATTTGATATAAAACCTCAAAGCTGCCCAAACCCCTTGAATGTTAAGGCCAATGGTAATATTCCTGTAGCGATATTAGGGACGAGTGACTTTGATGTGCTGAACATTGACCCGGCGACTATACTATTTGAAGGTGTTGCCCCTATTCGTTGGGCTATTGAAGATGTAACAACACCGGTCGCAGGTGACGAGCAATGTGATTGCACGACTGATGGACCGGATGGTTTTGATGATCTCACTCTAAAATTTGATGCTCAGGAAATAGTTGCTGCTCTCGGTTCAGTAAATGATGGTGATGAGTTGGTTTTAACTATTACAGGAAGTTTGCTTAATGGTACTCCTATTAAGGGAAGTAATTGTGTAATTATAAAAGCTAAGGATAAGCTCAATAAATCATTGATTTTGAATCCAAGTCAAGTATCTGAAGAATATGCTTTGTTTGAAAATTTCCCAAATCCATTTAACCCGATCACTACTATTCAGTTCACCATTCCAGAACAATCTTTTGTCAAACTAGAAATATATAATAGTCTGGGAGAAAAGGTAACTACTTTGGTTTCAAAAGAGCTTGAGGCAGGAACGCACTCATTTAATTGGAATGCCAATAATTTATCAAGTGGTATTTATTTTTATAGGATTGAAGCAGGAGATCCTTCGGCAGGCTCAGCAAAGGTATTTCATCAGGTTAAGAAGATGACACTTTTACGTTAATTTTAAAGATAATACATAATAAATCGTTCAACATTGACGGCAACTAGGATAGCATAAATCCTGAAAGTTTATATTTTGTAAAGCCAAAACCTTATCACTTCAGAGCCACGATCTCTTTCTAAGATATATTTCTCAACTCAACAGAGATAATTGATAAAATGGGCATAGGGTTAGGCAACTGAGGCATAAATTGCCCCATCAACCCGTTCAGGAATCACAGAGCAACATAACCAACTGCACTCTTGGTACGGGCAGTTTATTAACTAATAATTGTTGCAGTATCTACAGCTTGGAAAAAATGGACAGCTTTTCCGTTCTTTATTGTCCATACATGGGTTGCATTGGCTTTAAAAGAATTACCGGTAGCTTTATTTGTACCCTGGTAGTAACCTACCATTACCACTTTATCATCTGCCCCAAATATTTGATCTACTGCAATATTGAACCCATCAAAGTAAACTGGGAGTTTCATGAATACATTAGTTGCTATTGCCTCGTGCCCTCTAAAAATGCCATCATCTTTTACAAAAGGCATACCCTTGCATTCGTGCCATTCAATCGCAGGGTCAAATACAGCTAATACTGCCTCCACATTACCTGTGGCAAAATCTGAATACCCTTGCTTTACTAAATCTACATTTGTCATAATAATTAAATTTTAATTAATTAGTAAAAAAGATGAAATACTAATATGAGATATTTGTTAAATGGTACATATTGGTGGCTTTATGGCACATTTGGTTTCCAAACAATAAAGCATAATAAGTTACACTATTTTGAGATTAAAACCAAATAAATATTTGACTATGTGAGGGATACTTAGGAGATTAAAACAAAGAGAGAATCCTCAAAGACACCTTAATGATATGTTTCATATAGGGTTATTACCTTCCTACTCCAGTGCCACGATCTCTTTTCAAGATGTAATTCCTCAACAAATTATAGATAGTGGATAATATGGGTATAGGGTAAGGTAATTGAGGCATAATTTGATCCTACCTACCTTCTTTGGAAATCATAGGTTAGGTTACCCAGATAGATGTGCAGTGGGGGCAAAATTGAACCAAACTTGGCTTTCATTCTCAAATGTTGTAACTTACAGGTAATATTATTTAATCCTCTACCATTGTGAGATCAATACACAAAATAATCCTTGGTCTGTTAACCATTATTATCTTGAGCCAATGCAGGAAAGATGATCCTGTGGTTAATATCCCTGATAATAATTTCTTAAACGCATTGATAGAACAGGGAGTTGACAGAAATGGTGACGGAATTATAAGTACCAATGAGGCTGAAGTGATAATTTCTTTACATGTTAGTGAAAAAAGTATTGCAGACATAGCAGGAATTGAAGCATTTGTCAATCTAGACACTCTTCGTTGTGCAAATAACCAGTTAACCAGCCTGGATGTTTCTAATAATACTGATTTAATCTGGCTGGATTGCTCTCGTAACCAGTTAACCAGTCTGGATGTTTCTAATAATATTGATCTAAATGAATTGCATTGTTCTTCTAACCAATTAACCAGTCTGGATGTTTCTAATAATACTTCAATAACTTCTTTGAGTTGTACTTGGAACCAATTAACCAGTCTGGGTATTTCAAATAATACTGCATTAATTCGTTTGTATTGCTATTATAACCAATTAACCAGTCTGGATGTTTCAAATAATCCTGCCTTAATTATATTGATATGTTCTGGCAACCAATTAACCAGCCTGGATGTTTCTAATAATACTTCAATAACTTCTTTGAGTTGTTATAGAAACCAATTAACCAGTCTGGATGTTTCTAATAATGCTTCATTACAAGTTTTAGATTGTGAGGTTAACCAATTAACCAGTCTGGATGTTTCTAATAACACTGCATTAGAACAGTTAGATTGCTCAAACAACTTTCAGACCAACCTGAATGTTTCCAATAATTCTAATTTATATCACCTCGACATTAGCAACATGCCCACTCTTCAAAAAGTATGTGTATGGACACTGCCTTTTCCTCCTGACGGGCTAAATATTTCTACTGATGGCAGCCCGAATGTGTATTTCACAACGGATTGTAATTAGAACAACCCCACCCACCTCCTCCAGAAATGACAGGCGAACCTATCCACCTACACTCGCAGCGGGGACAGGATTTTCAAAAGTCTACATTAGTGTAACCGAAGGACTGGAAACAGTTCGAGCTCAACGAAACTTATGGTATTGAACGGCTTTGATAAAATGCGTTTCAATACATTTTATCTTTTGTTATGGGTCGATTATTTATCATTTAGAAACACACCCTTTTCACATATTTTAGTATCATCAACAATAATTGTGGGATTTTTTATTACATAATCAACATGTATACCTGAACTGTTTTGCCCTCCAAAATCAGTATTCAGTCCAAAACCAAAATGACATGTTCCTCTGGCTTGTTCTGATTCCATCAAGTCCATATTCCATTTAGCACCAAGATTGGTTCCAATACCCAATTCTGCAAGAATATTGGAATTACTATCGGTTTTTAAATCTTTTGCCATTAATTTTTGCTGTTTGTCATCAAGGTCCAATTCATCAAGATTTAATACTCTTCCATTTTTTATGACCAACTTAATAGGTTTTGTTGGGGATCCCCAATAGGCACATGCATCAATGATAATCATGCCATTTGATTTTTTTTCTATTGGGGCCGTATATATTTCACCATGTATTGTTTTCCAGTATCTGGGGTATATCGTAATATTAGTACCAGCCTCTGAAGTTATCTGAATCTTTTTTGAATTGTTTAGTGTCTTACGAAGTGCTTCCTGAAACGCCAAATTTTCATTGTAATCAATACCATATGTTCTAATAGTAGTTTCTGTATTGGCTAACCAATCACAATAAAAGATATTTTCTGGTAATTTTAATCCAGTATCAGGTCGGCCTATTGCATCGAATAATAAACCCGCATGTTCGGGAGTTATCATGAAAATGTATTTTGACCCAAATCCATAATTTGTAATGGTATTTTTAATCAATCCTGAGTCTTTTAATGTATTTCCAAGTGTAACTTGAAAATATTCAAGTTCTAAATTCTCCAATTTTTGAATTATATAATTTGCAAAGTCTTTCTTTTTGTAAGAATTTACAATAATCATCTTTCTTGCTTCATTATTTGATATCTCTTTTATAATATTTGTGGCAGCTAGTTCAATTGTCCCTTCGTCAAACAATTCATTTATATTTTGTGACTTTACTTCCATGCAATAAGTAATGAATATGATTGCACAGATTATGAAATGGCAAACCCTCATATTTCTAATTTATAAATTATTGTGTTTGTGTATTGACCCATATCGGCTGTTGTACGATGTGCTTGGGAGGTCCTCATTCATAATTTCTTTGCTATGATATAACTAATACTTATTCCATGGAATATTCTTTGTGCTTCAATTATTTGGAATTTTCTGTTTACAATATTTTCTATATCAGAAGTAGTAAACATATTCATATGCAATGGAATTATTCCCAATTTCTTAATTAATAAATAAGCCGAAAATTCGATCCTGTTTTTAATTGCCATTTTATCTTGTAAGCACGCAGTACTTGAAATAAATAATCCACCGGGTTTTAATAAATCAAAAATCTTTTGAAGAACATTATCAATATCTTTTAGCAAATGTAATACGCCATATGAAACTATTTTATCAAATGATTCCTTACCATAAGGATTTTCATATATTGTTCCGCATATAAAATCAGTATTAATAATTTTTTCTTGTTCTTTTTTTTGATTTGCATCATTTATCATATCTGTTGAAATGTCTAATCCATTAATATGTTTTACAGAATTCGCTAATTTTAGTGTTTTAGTGCCAGTTGCGCACCCAAAATCAAGAACAATATCATTTGCATTCAGATATGTTTTTGTATGAGAAATTATTTTATTGAAAACAGGCTCGAATTGACGTTCATTATAGTCATATTTTTTTGCTTGTTTATTCCAAAATTGTTTAGTTTTATCCATTAATATTTTTCCTTCCAAGCATTTCGTACAACTAGTTTATATATGTACCTCTGCTCCTTAAAAGTACCGAATATATCCTATATAGGTATTTATTGTGTAATATTTTCAATTTTGAGTTACCTTATATTCCCAAACCCTTCCTCCTCAGAGCCACGATCTCTTTTCAAGTTGTATTTCCTCAACTCAGCAGAGATAATGCATAAAACGGGTATAGGGTTAGGCAACCCGAGTATGATTTCTACCCACCCTACCCCTACAGAAATAGCATCCTTTCTGATCCAGGTTGATGTGCAGCGGGGGCAGATTCCTGACCTCATTTGACTTTAATGGGTTTATTGCATAAATTTATGCAAAAGGCTATTACTTATCCGATGGCCGGGGTGTAAGATGCTTCAAGGATTAAACCCATGTAAAGCTATATAACTAAACAAACTATTAGATAAAATAACCTTACCTTTGGGTTTAATATTAACTCTTAACTTGTAACAATGAAAAAAGGAACTGTAAAATTCTTCAATAATGCTAAAGGATTTGGATTCATCACCCCAGATGACGGTAGTAAAGATGTATTTGTTCATAAAAACGATTTAATCGATGAAATTGCTGACGGAGATAAAGTAAGCTATGATGTGAAGGAAGGTCCGAAAGGATTGAACGCAGTAAATGTCAAAGTAATTTAATCTTTGCTCTTTAACTTCTTTGTATTGGAAAAGCCCATCTACGCTCGAGAGGTTTTAAGATTTCACTCCTTCTGAGGGAGCACCTTTACACCAATTATATATACTCCTGGTAATACCCTGTTGAAATCCTCCCTTGACATTGCATGGTAATTGTAGTAATTTTAAATAACCACGCTAATATGAAATGTAATGATAAGACACTGGTTATTATTATTATTCTTTCTTCCTGCATTATTTCAATAATATTTTCCTGTGATGAAAAGGAAGAGGCTGAACTATCTGTAGTGATCACCGAAAAAGTCACAGGTATTAGCACAATAAGTGCGATATCAGGTGGCAATATTATATCTGACGGTGGTAGTCCTGTTACTGCGAGAGGTATTTGCTGGGATACCACAGATAGTCCCAATGTGCATTTCACAACAGATTGTAATTAGAACAACTCTTCTACCGCAGAGCCACGATCTCATTCCAAGATAAATTCCTTAACTTTTTATTGATAATGCATAAAATGGGTATAGGGTTGGGTAACCGGAGCATGATTTCACCCCACCTACCCCTTGGAAAAATCACAGGCTAGTGTATCCAGGTGGATACTCAGCGGGGACAGAATGGTCTGAAGAAAGCATTGGGTTTAGTCAAATACTTTATTGTTCTGTCTGATTTCCCATTACTCCCCAACAAACTCTCGTATACTCTCTTCCAGCAACCGGTTAAACTCCTGGGTGTTATCCCACATTATTAAATGTCCTACATCTTTGACAATTTTAGCTTTGAATGTAGGTGCATACTTTCTGAATGTTTCTACATCTGTAGGTTGCTGATCGGAATTTATGGCAATAATCGGAGCCTTTACAGCTTTAATCGAATTTGTGCAATTCTCATTCTGCCATTTTATATTGCCTGCTAAAGATTCTCTCCAGCCAATATGTGAGGCACCCTCTAAATATGTAACAACTCGATGAAAAGCTGAGTCAACATTCTTTTTGAAAAACCCACCAATAACAAGTTTCTCCTTGGTTAGATTATTAATTACGTCCATCATTACACTATCAATATACTGAGCCATTTGAGGAGTAATCTTCACTTCTACCTCTTGTAAAGCGTCAACCAATACAATACCGATAACGTGATTTGGCACAATATTAGCAGCTTCTATAACAATCGGAGCTCCCAACGAAAAACCCACAAGCACTACTTTTTTAAGATTTAGTTGTTGGATAATTGTAGATATGTCTTCACCATAGGATGCAATTGTCCATTCACTGCGATTATTACCGGATTTACCAAAACCTGGAAGATCGACCGCTATTACCTGGTATTCTTTTGAAAAGTGTGATACCTGTGCATCCCAGATACTTCTGGTGTTAGCCCAACCATGAACTAGGATAATAGTAGTTTCACCTTTACCTTCATTATCAAAACGGATACTCACTCCATCAAATGAATCAACAGTTGTTGCCGGTTCACTTTTACAACCACAAGATATGATTAATATTACAATAACTAAATGGGTCAAAAATGGATTAGCTTGTTTCATGATAATCTTCTAAATGTTTCGCTAATATTACAGATATCGTCAATCTTTTATTAATCTATTTGACTTCGAAAACCATACGCTTTTAATTGGCCACAAGTTGTTAATATAGTCAACTTTGTATGCTAAAGTTAACCAATATAACCCATATAGGTATTTATTGTGCACTTTTTCCAATTTTGAGTTACCTATTATTTCCAAACCCTTCTAGCTAAATAGCCACGATCTCCTTTCAAGACGTAATTCCTCAACTCAACAGAGATAATTGATAATATGGGGATGGGGTAAGGTTTTTGGAGCATGATTTCACCCCACCCACCCTCTCCAGAAATCATAGGCAAAGTTGTCCAGGTGGATTTGCAGTGGGGGCAAAATTGAACCAAACTTGGCTTTCATTCTCAAATGTTGTAACTTACAGGTAATATTATTTGACCCTAATCATCATGATACCAACTTTCAGAATCATTTTATTTCTCCTGTTGCTATCTATCTTATGTCAATGTGAGAAAGATGACCCCGTTGTTAATATCCCAGATGACAACTTCTTAAATGCACTAATAGAACTAGGAGTTGATACAGATGGCGATGGTCAAATTAGTCCTGAGGAAGCTGAAGTGATAATTTCTTTACATGTTGATCATGATAGTATTTCTGATTTGACAGGGATTGAAAAATTTATTCATTTGGATACTCTTATCTGCTCATATAACCAGATATCCAGTCTGAATCTTTCTGAAATTATATCCTTGAAGGTTTTAGTATGTAGTGAAAATCAATTAAAAAGACTGGATATCTCTCACAATCCAAATCTAACAGTTCTTAATTGTTGTAATAATCAACTAACCAAACTGGACGTATCATATAATGGTGATTTAGAAATATTGTATTGTGCTGAAAATCAATTAACCAGCCTGGATCTTTCCCAAAATCTAAAATTAATAGACCTGTATTGCTATCACAACCAATTAAGCCACCTGGATGTTTCCCGCAATTCTAATCTGGTATACCTGAATTGTTTAGAAAATCAATTAACCAGTCTGGATGTATCACATATGGCTAATTTGGAATGCCTGGAGTGTTCTAGTAACACATTAGCCAACCTGAGTATATCCCAATACTCAATTATAACTTATCTGGGGTGTGGAAGAAACCAATTATTCAGCCTGGATATATTCAATTATTCAGAATTAGAATTTCTGAATTGTGGAGATAACCTGATATCTAGCCTTGATGTTTCACATAATTTAAATTTAACAACCTTGTTTTGTTATGAAAACCAATTAACTGATCTGGATATATCTCATAATGGTAAATTAGAAATATTGTGGTGTTCTGGAAATCAATTAACCAGCCTCGATGTCTCCCAAAATTTAAATCTACAACATCTGTATTGTGGAGGAAATCAATTAACCAGTTTGGATCTTTTCAGCAATTCCTTGCTGGGTAAAATATATCAGCCGGGTTATATCTATATTCTTGAGATTAGCAATATGCCAGAACTGCAACAGGTCTGTCTTAATGAGAATGCCATGGAAGATATGCATGCTATTATCAGAGACGGAAGCCCGAATGTGCATTTCACAACAGATTGTAATTAGAACAACTCTTCTACCGCAGAGCCACGATCTCATTCCAAGATACAATTCCTCAACTCAACAGAGATAATGGATAAAATGGTTATAGGATTAGGCAACTGAAGTATTATTTCACCTCACCAACCCCTTGGAGAAATAGCATGCTTGGTTGTCCAGGTGGATGTGCAGCGGGGGCAAAATTTATTGTGTCAAGATCCTGACTAATTTGATTTCAACATCACAATATACTGGCAATACAACACCTGATGGTTCGTTCAAATGATAACCAGGTATAAAGTCAAACACCCCGGCATATAAATGTTCTAAACCCTTGCTGTAAGAATTTCCCTCGAGATCATCAGATTGGATATCACTGTCATCATTTGAAAAAATACCGACATAGTTCTGAGGTATTTGGAATGGATATCCGTCACTTGTGTAATAAATTGTTGTTGGAGAAATCAGGGCTCCCCATTCATCTTCAAAACTATAAGCTCCCGAAGCATATGAGTCTTCATCAACTACATCATAGAAAGAAAAACTTCCTTCATGCAGGCCTAAAAAGTTAAGTGGATAAGCAGATCCGCTATTTTTGAAGGGATCTGCCATGTATTTTACGCTGTCCTTTGTATATAATTCAAAACTTTCCAGAATCTGTGACTCCAATTCCTCCATATCCGACCGGAAAGAATTGCTATATTTAATCCACCCATGGCATGAACTATTATTATGCCCTTGAATGAAGCCATCACTTGATAATGAAGTGATCTCATAAAATTTATCTGAACCTTGAACATGTTCTTCTATAACAGCAGTGCCCTCCCAAAAGCCCTCTCCAGACATTTCTTGAGAGCAACCAGGAACTGGTTCTTCCAGTACCCAAGTGGCATCAAATTTCCATGTTAGTTCATAAGTGTTTATAACCTCAACCTTGATTTGAATTATCAAGTCGCAGACCTGTGCTGTAATAATTGCTTCTCCTACTTCAACGCCTGTGACCAAACCATTGTTTACCACAACTTTGTTTTCATCACTACTGCTCCAAATGGTATTAAAACCACCTAGCTTAACTCCAAGGTAATTATATGCTTCTAACTCCAACAAAAAGCTTTCATCCTCTTCAATTTCACTTTTAGCTTCAATGAATACTATTTCATCTATCAGTTTTTCTTTAATAGCTGGACAATTTGGATTACCAATACTGCTGCAATCTAATTCATCCGGATGAGTACAATCATTATATATAATTACATTAATTGTTGTGTCCAGTTTTACTTCTCTTAGGTCCTCTTCGTTGTACTCAATATTACCACCTACATTAACTTTGATTGTAGTCAAATAATATTTAAATGAAACTGATAAATAGATCTTACCCTTTCCCTCATCTTCAAGAGCTTTAACATCAAAAAATGCACTCCCAACATCTCCAGTAAAAATGAGAGGGGTAGTTACTAGTAGATTACTTGATGTTCTAATTTTAATTTCTTGGTCTGAAAGTGGATATTTTCCAATTAAAGCTGAAAGAGTTATTGATGCAGTTTCATCCTTCTTAAGAAGTAAATCTCCCTCAGGTGAGATTTTTAACTCAGGTTCACATGATTCAGAGATACTTAATGCTACATATTCATCTGACTGAGGAGGATCGCAGGCAAAATAATTGTACTGCTCATCAGCTTGAATTACATTGCATTCTCCTTCCGAAAAGTTATCTAAATGTGTGGTTTCTATTTTAGCAACAATTTTTCTACATGGATCTTCAGCAAGGAAGATGTCACCATATAATTCTAAGAAAAAGCTTCTGACATCATTTAGATCAAATTTTGATTTTGTCTGCAAGGTATTAGTCGTTTGGTCAGATTCTTTTAATATAATCTCAATATATTTATCTTTTGGGTTTACTATTTTTGTTTCATCTGAAAATATCCAGGAATTACTTTGATTTTTTAGTTCATACAAAAAAGGATATCCATTTTCATCTATGTTTTGAATAGGTATTTTGACCTTTATGGGTTCTTTGAAATCAAATAAGTCTGTTGCTATTGAGATACCTGTTACGAAAGTGACATTGTCAGAATTATTAACAGTCGCTAAAGTATTAACATCTTCAATGCTCAGAATATCCAGCCTTATTTCTTTAGGTTCGATTACTGCTCCTTCAGGTATTTTTACCTTTATTCCTGATGGAAGAAGAAAGATCCCTCCTTCGGTGTCTACAATAAATTGGTTACTGTTTGTTTCAATAACTTTCTCAATGACTTTAACAGTATCTGACATTACCGGTTCACAGGTTCCCTCAGTAATTACAGCTCTATAATAAGCTGTACTGTCAATTCTAACAGCTAATGTATCCTTAATTTCATTGAGTGGTATCCAATTTGTTAGGTCTGTACTAGCTTGCCAAACAATTGTTCCCCTATAACCATCAACCGATAATTGTACAGAATCGCCTTCCAAAACAGTAGAATCAGATTTTGTTTTCAGGTAATATTGTGATAAGGCAATCTGTTCAATTCCAAGACAAATAATTAATATCAATATGTATTTAAAAAATCTCAAAATTGATTCCTATTTGAGAATTATAACTTTTTGTTTATAGATGATTATTTTGTCTTTCTTAACCAACAAATAATACAATCCAGATTCTCCTAGAGGAATTACAATCGTCTCAAGATATTCACTATTGTTACATTCTAAATTCTTATTGAGAACCTGAACACCAATTGAATTTATTACACAAATTGAATAGCCAGGCAAGCAATCTGGTATGAGTACCTCAAATGATCCTTTATTAGGATTGGGATATACTTGAATGTTTAAAGGATTGTCAGGAAGGATTTCTCCAATGTCTGTTATAATATTCAGAGCAATTGAGTCAAGATATGTGCATCCATTTTCATCAATTATCGTTAGATGAAAAACTCCATTTTCATTTAAAGTTAGAATAGGGTTAGCAATACTAAGTATTTGTACTCCATCATTGAATTTCCATTCTCGTAAATAGGATATTTCTCCTACTACCTGGAAAAGAGTATCCAGATTGATTTCAACTCCTTCATCGACACTGAGTGGCCCTGAAATGGTTAATGAGAGTAGTGGAGGTTGTACTACAGCGATTTTAAAGACCTCCTGGTTAAAGGCAGGTGCAACATTTAGTAGTGCAATTGAAAAGGCAAGAAAAATTAATTTTTTCACGGCATTATTATTTTATTCAGCAATAATGCAAGTAAAAATTAGGGATATGCCTTATTTCAAAAACATATCTATACAAGTTACATATATTTGATGAGATAGCCAAATATTTTGAGGGTTGTTTGATTGATGTCAATTTGTAAGGGATAAGTTCAGAAAGCCAAACCCTTCCACCCAAACAGCCACGATCTTTTTTAGTGGTATAAATCCTCAACAAAATATAGTTTGTGCATAAAATGGGTACAGGGTTTGGTAACCGGAGCATGATTTCACCTATGTTGGAGTAGTTTTTTCACCCTATAAAAAAAGGAATGCCTGTGAGTAAATGGGGCTTATAAAAAAGAGGGGGCGAAAAGGCTACAACTAAGGATTGAGAGGCTGGAGAAGAAGCTGAAACACTTTGATAAACTCAGGTGAACAAAAGTCCCTAAAGCTATTCAGAAGATGTTAGCGAAAATGGTGCAATAAACAGACGCCCCCTATACCTCCTCCAGAAATCACAGGCGAACCTCTCCAACTACAAATGCGGCAGCGACAAATAAACTTGATTTTCATTCTCAAATGTTGTAACTTACAGGTAATATTATTTGACCCTAATCATCATGATACCAACTTTCAGAATCGTTTTATTTCTTCTGTTGCTGTCTGTTGTAGTTCAATGCAGAAAAGAGATAGATCCTGTAGTTGAAATTCTTATCCCTGATAACAATTTTTTAAATGCGTTGATAGAAGAAGGTGTTGATACAAATGGAGATGGTATTATTAGTGCCGCTGAAGCTGAGGTGATAATATCATTAGATGTAAGCAGTGATAGTATTGCAGATATGACAGGGCTTGAAGCATTCACTAATTTGGACACACTCAATTGCCTGGGAAACAAACTCACTACTTTAGATGTTTCGGGTAATACATTATTAAAATGGTTAGTTTGCAACGACAATCAGTTAACTACATTAGATTTATCAAAAAATATTGCTTTGGAAAGGCTTGAATGTCATGGAAATCAACTAAGTAATTTAGATTGCTCCAAAAATATTGCTTTAACGTTTTTGTGGTGCTGGGGTAATGATCTGACTAGCTTAGATGTTTCAAAAAATATTGCTTTAGAAGTATTAGCGTGTAGGAGCAACAAATTAACCGAGTTGGATGTTTCTAATAATATCGCATTGTTGTATTTATGGTGCTTTGATAATCGATTAGTCAATCTCGATGTTTCAAATAATATTTTGTTGATTTCATTGTATTGCTGGGATAATCAAATAACTAATTTAGATATATCAAATAATGTTTCACTTTACAGCTTAACCTGCGGAAATAATTTTTTAAGTGTTTTGGATGTTTTCTTAAACAAAAGTCTAACATCTATTTCAATAACGAATATGCCTACATTATATAAGGTTTGTGTATGGGAAATGCCATTCCCTCCAGAGGGAGTGGATGTTTATATTTCAGATAGCCCAAATGTCTATTTTACTAAAGATTGTAAATAGAACAACCCTTCCCACCTCAGTGCCACGATCTCCTTTAAGTAACATAATTCCTCAACTCAACAGAGGTAATGGATAAAATGGGGATAGGATTAGGCAACCTGAGGTATGATTTCACCTCACCAACCCCTTGGAGAAATAGCATGCTAGGCGATCCACCTACACTCGCAGCGGGGTAATTCTTAAATAAATTTGGTCAACAATCTCAATTGCCGTAGCAAAAGTAACCGCATGGTGGGGGAAAGACTATGCGCTGCTTTCAAAAACAGTCGATAAGTGGATGATAGACCAGGTTCTCTGGGAAGGACCGCTGGAAAAATAAGCTCATAATACAAATATTATTTATTTACCTTTCAGTACTTATGTGGGCAAAAACTGGATGTATTTTTAGGTGGAAAGTTTCAAAGTAGATAACTTACTTTTAAATAAATAGCTGATTCCTTTTTATCTATGTGTATGATTTATTGCCTGCAACCATCAATAAATACACGTTTGATAAGTCTTTCGTTTCCCTCCATTTCGAAAAATTCATCAAGAAATTTAATTATACTCGTTTTATTCTTTTTATCCAGGAATTCAAAATCTTGTATGAGTGAGTAAAAATCATCTTTGTGCGAAAATACATTATCCAATGCAGCATACATTGTAGTTTCCTCAATACATTTGCATACATACACTCTTTCTCTGACGTTTTCTGTGCCCAGGCCTTCAGTAGGTATCGCGTAATCAGTATCAACTAATCCGGAAAAATCAAAATCATAGGGCACCGGATAGGGTTCTGGTACTGCAATGTCCTTTGATTTCAACAATTTTATATTGTGCAGGCCGGTAACACTCCAGTCGGTATTTCCAATCATATAATTGAACACACAGAAAAGAGCCATAGCATCTTTGTTCATCCACTGCTGTGCAAGTTTCTCATTCTCAATTTCAACACATTTCTGTCTTTTTGCCAGGGCTTTAATATGCTCAATCAGGAAGCCATATTTCGTAATTGTTTTTTGTTTCTGATTGGAATCAATATAATCTGCCTGGACCAGCCGCACCTTAAAACTGAAATCGGTAACCAGGTTGTACATTTTATAAACGAGGTACTCCCTGAAGATGAACCTCTGATACATTTCTGAGTTTTGACAATGGGTAACAATTTTTAAAGTTGTCTGATCCTCAAGCTGGGTATTATCCATATCCGCATCTTTTAGATTGAGCTTAATGGGAGGGAAGTTGCATAATATTTTCCGTGAAACACCCCGGGCCCGTATCCTTATCGCACGATCAATAACCGTGTCGTTTATATGAGCAGATAGAAAAGCAGGTTGATATACCGATTTCGTTATATTCTTTTTAAATAGTTTCCGGTCAAATGTGAGCGCTATTTTCAAGGGTTCCTCATTGCTAAAAAGTTCCCAGTCCTGCTTGTTTACTATTTCAATATTGGCATTTTCATCCTTCTGATCAACTAAATCAGGTTTCTGGGCAAGTGCAATCAGAGAGAAATTCAAAATAAAAATCAGCAGGAGGATCTTTAATCCTACTGTCAATTGTCTGTTCCGGCAAAGCACTTTTTCTTCCATTTTTAATGGTTTTAATAGGTTGAAAGAGATTTAGGGGCAATCATAAACTAATATAGTGAAAATATTGGTTAGGAAGGGTCAAAAAAAAAGACTCCAATTAAAAATTAATAATCAATACACCACCATATGCACTATATTTTTTGTTGTGTGTAGTTTTTTTCTTCTCCATATGATTTCGTTATCTCTTTTTTTAAGTAACTGTATTTTTGAGGTTCTGTCAGTTTCTTCAGGGAGTTAATTGTAATTGAACTTTGGCTTCTTTCGTAATTGTCAAGTCGACAAGTTGGTATAACATAAAAATCCCATTGTTCCATTTTTAATGGGTCAATTGTATTTTGTTCTTTATGTTTTAAATGGCAAAATACGTAAAGGTCAGTGTGTCTTTTCGGTTCCCCACGTTGCATATTTGTTTCTGCATCCCAACATCTAGCAGGTTTAATTGAGAATGAAATAGTCGAAAAGTTCTTTTGATTCCAACTTTGTATGTATGCGGCAGATTTGACTTCTATTTTTATTCCCTCTTCAGTTGTCAAATCATAAGCATCCCATTCGTCTCGTAAATTTTCAGGATTTAATCCAAATGCTGTTCCAACAATAAATTCCGCAAATCTTCCACGTGTCGCGTTACTCAATATATCAGATACACTCCAACGCCAAAAGTCCAGTAGGTTATAATCTGTATTTTGTCCATTGTCCGTTAAAACTTCATTTCCGATTTTCGGAATTGCTTTTATTTCATTGAGTTCGTTCATTTTAAATTACACACAACTTTTTTATATGGTCAACTATACATGCTAAAGTTAACTAATATATCGCATTTAGGGGTATTGTGTGCTTTTACCAATTTTGAGTTGCCTAATATCTCCAAACCCTTCCCGCCAAATAGCCAAGTACTCTCCATCCAAGATGTAATTCCTCAACTCAACAGAGATAATGGATAAATTGGCAGGGAGTTTGCCGTAGCAACTAGTGGAGAGAATTAAGGTGTAAGGTTAAGAGATAGTTAATTGCCTTCCCGCCGAGGTTAAAAAGCACAAAAATTAAGATTAAGATATTCCAGCTATATTCAAAGTTCTAAACAATATTATTTGAAAGCTATTGGGGAGGGTTTCTTGATCGTATTGAGTTAAAGAGCCAGACAGACAATTCAACATGAAACCAAAATCAATAAGTCATAAAAACAGATAATGATTTACATTATCTTAAATTGTGAATATTATATTATTTACTAAGACGCAGTTCAACTAAAAGCCTCAGCTCTTCATCTACACCATCATCATCAATATCGAGAAACTCATTCTCCTCAGGGAGCTTTAAAACAAGACTATTAGCGGTAAGAGTAATGACTTCGAAAGTTGTTTCATCAATAGTTCCATCATCTAGTATAAGACTTTTCTTATCACTGCTCAGGCTCCATGTACCGTCTTCAATATCACCTTGTAAAGAGAACAAATAATTATGATTTGCCATGAAGTTAATTGTTCCGCCCTCAATATCATCTAAATACCCAATCAGGAATTCATCAATCATTGCCTGAGCTTCAGCTTCAGTTATCTGAAAAGCTAATACAAGCAATGATAATGCCGATTCATTTCCAACCATCAATTCAATTACCTGATTATCAATAGTCCAAGTCCCTATTAAATCAAGGGCAGCTTCTTCATTCGAATCTTTCTCACAGGAAGAGATTGTCACTATAATTAAAGAGAGCAGCAACATGAATTTTCTAAGTGATATTTTCATTTTTTATTTAATTTAGTTTGAATAAAAATAAGTATAATACCATTATGGTTTTCATTATATTTTAAAAAGACAGAATAAATAAGCAACCCCTGTTGGGATCTCTTATCTGTACTTCATAAACGGGTATTTATTAACTGTAGATCAGTGCATTAAGATAGATTCATCACCGTAGATTTATATTAAATTTCATTAAAACTATTACTCTGTATATAAATAGTATGAGTAGAATAATTAAGAAAAAAGGTGATTTGCCTTCTGGAATATATTTTATTGAACTTAGAGGAACAGATAATTTCAGGAGGAAAGTAATGTGTGAAAAACATAGATTTTTACCCTAATATATTTGGTTTTGTAACTATTTTGTTATTCATAATAGTAAAGCCCCTCTAATTCTATTAGTTAAGAGGCTTTCTTAGTAGACAAGAGGTTTGAAATATCTAACCTAGATTTAATCAAAGATATGGAAAGAATTATTGGGATTGAGGAAAAATTATCCTCAGCATTAGAGTGATTCTATCTAAATCTGGCAGTTAATCAGAGGATTAGGGCTTCTACTACCCTCATTTTTTTCACACTCAAGAAAATGTATATTTGTATATCATCAACATCATTAATCAAATTCTTAATATTATGCTTAGTATACATAAGACCAACTATGTATTTTTCTTAATCACCAGTATTTTCTCTATTTTTTTTGCTGGCTGTATTCAAACAAATAAGAATGATGCCAATCCTGAAACCCTATTAAGTCCAAAAGAAAAATTAGGAAAACTTCTTTTCTTTGATGAAAGTCTCTCAGAACCTTCCGGTCAATCGTGTGCTACCTGTCACGACCCGACGGTTGCATTTACTGATCCAAATATAGAATTGCCTGTTTCAAAGGGAGTTATTCCTGGCTTATTTGGAAACAGAAATGACATGACGATCTCTTATGCAGCTTACATTCCAGCACTTCATTATAACAAAGATGAAAACGTTTGGATAGGTGGTTTCTTTTGGGATGGTCGTGCGAATACTTTAGCTGAACAATCCATGGGGCCGTTTTTAAATCCACTTGAGATGGCAAATCCAGACACCCTCAGTATTTTCAATAAATTAAAAATATTACCCTATGTAGATCAATTTATTGAGGTGTACGGGTCGGATGCTATAAAAAATAAAGGGATTGCCTTTAAATATATGGCTGATGCAATACAGGCTTATGAAATGACCACTGAGGTAAATCCATTCAGTTCAAAATACGATCATTGGTTGCTTGGCAAAACTAAACTAACGGAACAAGAGATCAGAGGCATGAGCATATTTATGAGTGAAGAAAAAGGGAATTGTGTAGCTTGCCATCCAAATGTTGAAGGAGAAGATAAATCCCCACCCCTTTTTACTGATTTTACATACGATAATCTGGGTACTCCTCGAAATCCTGAAAACCCCTATTATATGATGAGTACGGATCATAATCCGGATGGTTATGAGTATATTGATCTGGGATTAGGAATTACAGTAAATGATCCGAATCAGAATGGAAAATTTCGGGTTCCAACCTTACGAAATGTTGCAATTACAGCACCTTATATGCACAATGGAGTTTTTAAGACATTATTCAGTGTGATCGCTTTTTATAATACCAGAGATATTTCAAAATGGCCTGAAGCAGAAGTTAAGGAGAATGTAAATTTTGAAGAATTAGGTAATTTAAAACTCTCAAATCAGGAAATTGAAGATTTGGTAGCTTTTCTTCAGACATTGACAGATGGTTGGCAAGAATAAAAAACTCCCCATCAAATCTGATGAGGAGTCCTTTTTAGTAGCGGGGACAGGACTCGAACCTGCGACCTTTGGGTTATGAGCCCAACGAGCTGCCACTGCTCCACCCCGCAATATATTTTTAAAATAAAATATCAAATATCTTTTAACGTTCAACTTTGCTGCCACTGTCCCGAATTTTCCCAGGCTTTGCCTGGCTGTAAATTCGAGGATCCTCGTAAAATAAAACAAATCATAGATTTGAATTTTTACGGGACTCCACCCCGCAATGTGGGTGCAAATGTACATCATGTATTCGTTTTCTCAAAATATAAATTGTAGTTTTGAATGCTTTTAATCCATTTAAGTTAAAAAACCACCAAAGTTTAAGAAATTTATGCCAAGAGTATTTAAACCTGTAGATATTTCTAAGGAAGAAAAGGAAGTTAGGAAAGATTATTTTGACCGGCATACACCGCATGTTGTTTGCAGTAAAAAAGCCAAAAGAGGTGAAAAATTTAAGGTGAAAGTGAAACTTGGAAATGAATATCCTCATCCCGATCAAACTGATCATTACATTCAATATGTACAGCTTTGGAACCGGGAAACCCTATTGGTTGAATCACGCTTTTCACCAGGTACTATGGGTGGAAATCCTGGCCATGTTGAAGTTGATTTCCACATTATTCCTGAAATGAGCATGAATCTCACAGCTATGGCATTATGCACCAATCATGGTTTATGGCAAAGTGATAATCAGGAAGTTAAAGTTGTAGATTCATAAACCTCAATAAAAACAATAGTATTTTACCAACATTTGTAAATCAACAACGTATAAAATACAACATTCAAAATAAATTGAAATATTTTTGGAGTTTTGAATTTTTTGAATTTCTGACCGAATGGCTAAAAAAAGAAGTAAATTATTTAGCAACTGGAAACATCAATACAGGATCACTATTTTTAATGATCATACTTTCCAGGAAGTGTGGAAGCTTCGCATTACAAAAAAAGACTTTATGACTCTTGTTGGGTCAATTATATTCCTACTCATTGTGCTGGTGATTGTACTTATTGCTTTTACACCCATTCGGGAACTTATTCCTGGATACCCCGATGGAAATGAGAGAAGAAATATTGTTATGAATGCCTTAATGGTTGACTCAATCAAAAAGGAGATAGAGCTTCGCGACAGGTACTTTGAAAATATGAAAAGAATTATTTCAGGTGAAATGCCGGAAGATTTTTCCAATGAACAGGATACCAATATTAGTTTTCAGGATATCACCTTCAAAAAATCCCTGGAAGATTCTCTCCTGCGGCGCCAGATTGAATCAGAGGGAGAATATAACCTCAATTTAGGAGCGCGTCCTTCGCTGAATGAAAATATTTCAGGTATGTTTTTCTTCCCACCGGTAAAAGGATTAATTTCGGCCTCATTTGAGCCTGAAAAGGATCACTTTGGCACCGATATAGTTGGGAGTAAAGGCTCAATTGTTCATTCAACCCTGGAAGGTACGGTAATATTGGCCTCCTGGACCCTGGAAACCGGATATGTCATTCAGGTACAGCATAGCAACAACCTTATATCGGTTTACAAGCACAATAAAGAAGTTCTTAAAAAGGTAGGAAGCTACGTTAAAGCCGGTGAAAGTATCGCTATTCTGGGTAATTCCGGTGAGCTATACACAACTGGTCCTCACCTGCATTTTGAATTATGGCTAGATGGCAAACCAATTGACCCAGAAAACTATCTGGTTTTTTAATTGATTTGAATTCTTGAAAAAAGCCAGGTAAATTTGCTCCATATTTATTAACTTCCACGTCGATTTATTTTCATTTCTATGAAAAAAAGAATTGCCATTTTAGGTTCTACCGGCTCCATTGGGACTCAGGCTCTTGATGTTATTTCACAACACCCCGAAAGGTTTGAAGTGGAAGTCCTTACAGCAAACAACAATTACAAATTGCTTGAAACGCAGGCAAGGCTTTTCATGCCTGATACGGTGGTTATAGGAAACGAGATGTATTATGAGAGGCTAAAGAAAAACCTGGACGATCTGCCTATTAAGGTTTTTGCCGGAAACGAGTCTATTGGCCAGGTGGCTCAAATGGACAATATCGATATGGTATTAACTGCCATGGTTGGATATGCCGGCCTAAAACCTACTCTATCAGCTATTGATGCTGGAAAAGATATTGCCCTCGCAAACAAAGAAACTTTGGTGGTTGCAGGAAAACTTATAATTGATTTAGCCCGGCAGAAAAGAGTTAGAATCATTCCTGTAGATTCTGAACATTCTGCTATTTACCAGTGTCTCGCAGGTGAAGGATTTAACAAAATTGAAAAAATAATTTTAACTGCCTCAGGTGGCCCATTTCATAAGCTTAAAAAAGATACTCTTGTTGATGTAACCCCGGAAGATGCCCTTAAGCACCCAAATTGGGAAATGGGAGCCAAAATAACCATCGACTCTGCATCGCTTATGAATAAAGGGTTTGAAGCAATTGAGGCGAAATGGCTTTTCAATATCACTCCAGAGCAAATCGAAGTACTTGTTCACCCCCAGTCAATCGTACATTCCATGGTTCAATTCGAAGATGGGTCCATTAAAGCACAGCTTGGCTTACCCGATATGAAACTGCCTATTTTGTATGCTTTTAGCTTTCCTGAAAGATTGAGATCAGATTTTCCTAGATTGCACTTTAATGACTACCCAAATCTTAGTTTTGAGCCACCCGACACAAACAAATTTCCTAACCTAACACTGGCCTACAAAGCCATGGAAGTTGGTGGAAATACTCCTTGTGTGTTAAATGCAGCCAATGAAATAGTTGTAAAAGCATTTCTTGAAAAGAAAATTCGTTTTACTGAAATGTCCGACATCATTCATAAAACAATGGATAGCGTTGAATTTATACCCGCGCCAGGGTTAGAAGATTTTGAAAAAACTGATAAGGAATCTCGACGTTTAGCCTTGTCATTCATTTAAGATGATTACTTTTGTGCCTCAATTTGTTGATATTATAAGTTTGGAATGGAAGTATTTGTAAAAATTGCACAATTTTTATTGAGTTTATCGATATTAGTTATCCTTCATGAATTGGGTCACTTCGTCTTTGCTAAGCTCTTTCATACAAGAGTAGAAAAATTCTATTTATTTTTTAATCCATGGTTTTCTCTTTTTAAGTTTCAGAAGGGTGAAACTGAGTATGGAGTGGGATGGTTGCCGCTGGGCGGTTATGTGAAAATCTCAGGGATGATTGATGAGTCTATGGATAAGGAGCAGCTAAAAAAACCTCCTCAACCTTATGAATTCAGAGCAAAACCTGCATGGCAAAGACTTTTGATAATGTTGGGTGGAGTAATGGTAAATTTTCTTCTGGCCATTGTCATTTATGTTGCAGTTCTTTTTTTTTGGGGTGAATCATATTTACCAACTGAAAATGTAAAGTATGGTGTGGTTGTTGATTCTCTGGGAAATCATCTTGGACTTGAAAATGGGGATAAAATAATCACCGTTGATAACGAAAAAGTTGTTAATTTTTATCAGATTATTCCTGATATTATCTTAAACGACCGGAAAACTATTCAGGTTGAAAGAGGCGGTAGGTTTCTTGATATTCAATTGCCTGATGATGCAATTCCTGCCTTGATAAAAGAACGGGGAAGTATTGAACCAAGAGTTCCCTTTTCTCCCTATATTATCAGTGGATATATGAAACAATCCCCTGCCAAGAAAGCAGGTGTATTAATAGGTGATGAGCTTACGATGGTCGATGGACAAAGTTTTGAATACCATCATGAATTGCAGGACTACCTTCGGGCAAACCCTCAAAATAAGGAAGTTATTTTAACTATTAAACGCAGCGGAGAAACATTAGATATTCCTGCATATTTGACTGAGGATAGATATATTGGAATCATACGTGACCAGAGCAATTTCTTTGAATTTGCCGAAATAAAATATGGATTTTTTCAATCCATCCCCGCCGGAATAAATAAAGGCGTTGAAACACTTAGTAAATATGTAAAGCAGTTTAAGCTAATTTTTTCACCAGGCACTAAAGCATATGAATCTCTTGGCGGATTTATTACCATAGGAAATATTTTCCCAGGGACCTGGGATTGGTATTCATTTTGGAATCTTACTGCGTTTTTATCTATTATTCTTGCATTTATGAATATACTCCCAATTCCTGCTCTGGATGGAGGCCATGTTACATTTTTACTATATGAAGTAGTAAGCGGAAGAAAACCTGGTGATAAATTTATGGAGTATGCACAGTTAGCCGGTATGATTATATTAATTGCCCTGCTACTGTTTGCAAATGGAAATGACATTATTAAACTTATTAGAAAATAATCCTAAGTTTTAAGGTCTATTAATAGTGTCGTAAGGGATTGTCTTAAATTATTGCTATTTTTGTATGTTGAACATTAAATCAAAAAGAAAATGAATCTGTTTATACCCTTGATGTTTACTCCAGGTCCAATGGAAATAATTTTATTGGGACTGGTAGTAGTTTTATTGTTTGGTGGAAGAAAAATTCCTGAGCTTATGAAAGGTCTTGGCCAGGGTATGAAGGAATTCAAGAAAGCCACTAAGGAAGATAAAAAGCCGGAAGACACTGAACAGGAAAAAATAGACTCTTAAATTTCACTGTCAGGAAATGTAAATATTCACCTGCCGAAAAGTATAACACTACTTTTCAGGCGGGTTTTTTTATTTCATCGATTTTGCTTCTCAAATTTTTATTATGAATATTAGCTTTTAGGTATAGTTTTTGAAGTAATAAACTTTGCTTAAAATATCATAAATTAATAATCAATCATAAAACCCTATTTATGAAGCGCTTTTTTTCTATTGCTCTAATTATTGCAAGTTTACTATTTATCACCTCTTGTGATTTCCGAACTGAGACTCTTAAACCAAAAGTATCAGGATTGGCTGGCGAAGTTATTCTGGTAATGTCACAGGCAGATTGGGATTCTGGTATTGGGGATGAATGCAGGAAGATTCTTTCAACCGACTTGTTTGGACTACCACAGTCTGAGCCAGTTTTTGACGTCATACATGTTACTCCGGAAAGATTTGATAATATCTTTACCTCCCATAGAAATATTATTACTGTTAAAACAAATCCCCATTTTACAGAGCCTAAGATTGTTGTGTTAAACGATCAATGGTCCTTTCCTCAATTGGTAATCAATGTTACTGCTGCCACTGACTCAACATGCATAAATATATTATCTGACAATGCCAACCAGATTGTTGATAGAATTAATGTAGCTGAAAGAGAAAGAGTTATGATAAATTATAAAAGATACCAGGAAGCTGGAATCCATAATGCGTTGGTGCAGAAATACAATTTGTCATTGACTATTCCGAAAGGATATAATCTGGATGTTGACTCCTCAAACTTTATTTGGATTTCAAATGAGACACCTCTTGTAAGCCAGGGAATTTTTGTGTATTTCTATCCATATACTGATGAAGCCAACTTCCTTCCTGAGGAATTGGTTTCAAAAAGAAATCAGTTCCTAAAAGATTTTGTCGAAGGTCCTAGTGTTAACACCTGGATGACAACTGAAGATATTCTTCCTCCCGATTATTCTGAGTTTGAACATGATGGAAGATACTATGCCAAACTCCGTGGATTATGGAAACTGGAAAATGGCTTTATGGGTGGACCATTTATAAGTCTTTCAACAGTTGATGAAAAAAGGCAAAGAATTGTAACTGTTGATGGATACGTTTATGCGCCTAGTGAGGAAAAAAGAGAATTCCTAAGACAGGTCGAAAGTATATTATATTCACTTGAGATCCTTGATTAAAAGCTTAACCAAAGTAGGATTCATAAACAATCACTATTCATTTATTTTATCTGGAAAATCCAGGTATTCGTATTTCTGATTTCTCAACTGTGGTACAAAACCCGCCTCTTTGATTGCCATAATTATTCCAGGCGCATCAAATTTGTAGTCTGCTCCTGCTGAGGAAACTACGTTTTCCTCAATCATTATCGAACCAAAATCATTTGCTCCGGAATGTAAACAAATCTGAGCTGTATCCTTCCCAACTGTTAACCAGGATGCCTGGATGTTTGGAATATTAGGTAATAAAATTCGGCTAATCGCAATCATTCGGATATAGTCTTCAGGGGAAATAGTATTATTTATACCCATATCTTTCTGAAGAATTGTGCCAAGATCCTGGAAAGGCCAGGGGATGAATGCTAAAAATCCATACCTATCTGCTGGCTTTTCAGCTTGCACTTGCCTGATCTTTAATAGGTGATCTATTCTTTCTTCCCTGGTTTCCAAATGCCCGAACATCATTGTTGCAGAGCTAGGTAAATTCAATTTATGAGCCTCTCGCATTACATCAAGCCACTCATCGGTAGTGGCTTTAACTGGAGAGACCAACTTTCTGACACGGTCGCAAAGTATTTCTGCTCCTGCACCTGGTAAGCTATCAAGTCCCGCTTTCATTAATCTTTCTAGTACCTCCCTATATTCAATTTTTTCATGATGAGCCAGGTGAACAATTTCCGGAGGGCCCAGAGCATGAAGTTTTAAATCCGGATATAATCTTTTTAGATCAGAAAATAAATTCTCGTAGAAATCGAGACCTAGTCTGGGATGTAATCCTCCCTGCAGAAGCAATTGATGTCCACCATGTTGATACAGCTCCTCAATTTTTATTTTATACTCATCCAATGTGGTGATATAACCTTCATCTGAATTTGGTTTACGATAAAAATTACAAAATTTACATTGTGAATAGCAAACATTTGTAATATTTACATTTCGGTCAATTAGCCAGGTTACTTTCTCATCGGGATGATGCTTTATCCGAATACTATTTCCAAGGGCCATAAGTTCCTGGGTTGGGGCTTTGTCATATAATTCAAGACCTTCATCCAGAGAAAGAAACTCAAGTTCTAATGCTTTATCATATAAGGATGTCAGCTTCATAGCATAGAATAATAAGGGCGGTAAAAATAACACTATAAATTCAAAGATAACCCGAAACCCAAATTTTATTACCTTTACATAATTATACTCCAAATACTATCATGAAACTTATATACACTAGCAAACCATCATATAATCAGTCGGTTATACTGCTAATAAAGAAAGGCCAGAACCTCGATGAACTCACTTTTACAACTACTGAAAAAGACTATGTAAAAAAACAGATCAAGTCAAAGGTTAAGCAGATTCATCTTAACCTGTTAAATCGCTGGGTCTTCATTCAGCTTGTTGATGACAAAAAGAAGGGAGATCATCTTAATGAATGGTTGCGCATTGAAGGATCTAAATTACAAAAAAGAATTAATGCCGAAAAGCTTAAAGATATAACTCTGATTGACAAAACTAATTCAAAGGAATGGACATTATCACTTGCGGAAGGAATAGTTTTAAGCAATTATCAATTTTTAAAATACAAAAAAGAAAAAAACGACTTAAAGCATACACTTGATAAAATTCAGGTCTTCAGCAAATCATTAAAAAAGAGTGACCTTGATGAATTATGGAATGTAATTGAAGGAGTATTTTTTGCACGGGACCTCATAAACGAACCTCTGTCAAGTTTATCGGCTGTTCAGCTATCAAAAGAATTTAGAAAGTTTGGAAGTGCTGCTGGATTTAATGTCGAAGTTTTTAATAAACAGAAAATAGAATCAATGAAAATGGGTGGATTGCTTGCTGTTAACAAGGGAAGCATTGATCCGCCAACTTTCTCAATTTTAGAATGGAAACCTGATAGTGCAATAAACAAAAAGCCCCTAATTCTGGTTGGAAAAGGCGTAGTTTACGATACAGGTGGGCTAAGCTTAAAGCCTACAAAAGACAGCATGGATTATATGAAATCAGATATGAGTGGAGCAGCTGCCGTTGCTGGGACTCTATATGCAGTTGCAAAATCGAACTTACCCATTCATGTAATTGGATTGATCCCCGCGACCGATAATCGACCGGATGGAAATGCTTATGTTCCAGGAGATATTGTGAAAATGGGAAACGGATTATCCGTAGAAGTATTAAATACAGATGCCGAAGGCCGAATGATACTTGCCGAAGCACTTAATTATGCGAAAAATTATACTCCCGAGCTGGTCATTGATATCGCAACACTTACAGGTTCAGCTTCAATAGCCATAGGCATATATGGAATTGTTGGTATGGGCAATGCCAGTAAAAATATCTTAAATGCTCTGAAAGCCAGTGGTGAGAAAGTAAGTGAACGAATTGTTGAGTTTCCTTTCTGGGATGAATTCGATAAATTACTTGAGTCAGATGTGGCGGATCTAAAGAATGTTGGAGGAAGAGATGCCGGTGCTATTACAGCTGGTAAATTTCTTGAACATTTTACTGATTATCCATTTATTCATCTTGATATTGCCGGACCAGCTTTTGTTAAAAATGAAAATAATTATAAAGGTAAGGGTGGTACTGGTTATACTGTTAGATTACTTTACGATTTTATTAAAAACTATCCCAGGAAATAATCCCTAACAAAAGAAATTAATATTTATTTCGAACATGAAAACTGATAATACTAATATAAAAGTAGGAATAACACAAGGCGATATCAATGGTATAAGTTATGAGGTAATCATAAAATCATTGCAGGATAAGAGAATTAACGATTTTTGTACAATTATTCTTTATGGTTCTCCCAAAGTTGCAGCCTATCACCGGAAAGCATTGAATATTGATAATTTCAGCTTTAATAATATCAAAAAACCTGAAGATGCAAATACAAAGCGTCCAAATATCATAAATTGTCTGGATGACAATGTACGGGTTGAATTGGGTAAATCTACAAGTTTAGCCGGTGAGGCATCATTGATTAGTTTGAAGGAAGCAGTAAGAGATCTGAAAGAAGGCAAAATTGATATACTGCTAACTGCTCCCATCAATAAGGAAAACATTCAGTCTAGCGATTTTACTTTCTCTGGCCACACAGAGTTTCTTGAGGCAGAATTTGAACCTGAAATTGGGTCGCTAATGATGATGGTAAGTGGAAACTTCAGAGTGGGCATAGTTACTGGACATATACCTCTCTCAGAAGTTCCCCAGCATGTTACCGAAGAAACCATTTTAAATAAATTACGAATTATGAATGAATCCCTCAGGATAGATTTTGGGATTCAAAAACCAAATATTGCTGTATTGGGCCTCAACCCGCATGCTGGCGATGAAGGACTACTTGGCAAAGAAGAAAGTGAAGTGATTGAACCTGCAATAAAAAAAGCCAGGGAAGAAAAAATAATGGCTCTAGGAATATTTCCTGCTGATGGTTTTTTTGGTTCAATGCATCATGAAAAATTTGATGGTGTGCTGGCAATGTACCATGACCAGGGATTGGCACCGTTCAAAACACTTGTTTTTAATTCTGGTGTAAATTTTACTGCTGGCCTGCCAATAGTTCGTACTTCACCTGTCCATGGAACCGGGTATGATATTGCAGGTAAAGATGTTGCCTCCCCTGAATCATTCAGAAATGCACTTTACCTCGCTTTGGATATTTTAAAACAAAGAAGACAATATATGGTTATAACAGAAGATCCGTTGAAACCATTTAATGCAAATAATGGTTAAAGATTATTGATTCAAATATAATTTTGAATTATAATCTATTTAGGTTTTAACTTTGAAATTCGTTTTTTCTGATAATAATTTCAAAACTTAAATACATATCTAATTGAAAACCAGCGTACCATGGCTACAATTCAGAAAGATTTTTTAAAACAAAAATTAACCAAGGGCCAAAACATTTTTGGAACCTGCATAACTTCTTTCACTCCTCAATGGCCAAAAATAGTAGCTGATTCTAACCTTGATTTTGTTTTTCTTGATACGGAACACATTCCATTAAACAGAGCAGAACTATCAATCATGTGTCGCAATTATCAGGCTTTAGGGGTAACACCAATTGTTCGGATACCAGGTCCGGACCCTTATCGTGCAAGCCAGGTAATTGATGATGGTGCAGTTGGTGTTGTAGTTCCATATATGGAGCATTCAAATCAGATTAAAGACCTGGTTGGTGCTGTAAAATACCGACCTCTCAAGGGTGAAAAACTTGAGGAATTCCTCGAAGAAAAGGCAACGCCATCAGCTGAACTGGAAAGTTATCTTAATAAATATAATTTTGGAAATCTTTGCTTTGCAAATATTGAAAGTGTCCCAGCCGTTGAAAGATTGGATGAACTATTAAGCATTAAAGGTCTCGATGGGGTATTTATTGGACCTCATGATCTATCAATTAATATGGGTATTCCTGAACAATATGATCATCCTGAATTTATACAAGCGGTTAAAAAAATTGTACAAAAAGCACGCAGCAATTCATTGGGTGTAGGTATTCACTTTTCACAAGAACCACTTCGGCAAATTGAATGGATGAAAGAAGGTGTAAATATTATCATCCACAGTTCTGATATGGCACTTTTTAGCAAGCAGCTTCGACATGATATGGATAAAATTCGTTCATCCGCCAGTAATATTCACAAATCCGGATTTTTTGATGATACAATAGTTGTTTAACAAAAAAGTAAATCCTTTACTATGAAATACTTCATGCTTGCATTTTTCATCTTTATTCATTTTTCTTTTGTCTCTGAGGAAAATGAAAAAAAATTCTACCAGGATGTTGCCATCATACATGGATCTGAAAAAGGACTCCCGGAAGGACCTGTAACCCAGATCCAGTTGATAAATGATAAACCCTTAGTATTAGTGCAGAAGGAATTATATGAATTATATGATAATGAATGGGTAATTTCAGCACAAAAGAAGCATAAAAAAATTTCTGAAATAACTAATCTGCCAAAAAACTCGGGAAAACTTCTGACTTCAACTAGCTATCAGGGGAAAATGGTAATTGGTTGTGAAAACGGCTTATTTATTCAAACCAAAAGAAAAGAATGGGCACAAGTTTTACCTGCTGATGATACCTATAGCTGGGCACCAAAAGAGGTTGCTGCTCTGGCGGTAGACACAAAAGGCAGGTTGTGGTTTGGTTCCCGTGAAGGAGTAGGATGTAAATCTGAAGATCAATGGAGACTGTTTACCGGAAAAGAAGGATTACCATACACCGATTTTACATGTGCAGCTGCCGGCCCGGCAGGCGAAGTATGGTTTGGCACAAAAAAAGGAGCCATTCGTGCGGTTGATGAATATTTCTATTACAGGTTTAGCCGAAGATGGCTACCGGAGGATAATGTCCTTGATATCGAGGTTGATAAACAGGGAACAGCCTGGATAGGCACTATTAATGGACTTAGCCAAATAATCCCAACATTAATGAGCTATGAGAATAAAGCAGATTATTTTACCAAACAAGTGGAAGATCGTCATGACAGAATAGGTTTTATTTGTCAGAGTCATTTAAAGGAACAATATAATATCAACACATCTGAACTTGCCATTTCAGATAATGATGGCCTCTATACATCCATGTATGGAGCTGCTCAGGCATACCGTTATGTTCTGACAGGTAGTTCTGAAGCCAGAGAATTGGCTGTAAGAAGTTTTTATGCCTGCAAATGGCTGGTTGATATTACACACGAGTCTGGTTTTCCTGCCCGTGTTATCATTCCAATTGATTGGCCGGAACCTGTTAATGAGCAATATGGACATGAGTACAATAAACGAAAACAGGAGGGCGATCCTTTTTGGAAAGATATTTACCCAAGGTTTCCAAAAAGCGAAGATGGGAAATACCGATGGAAATGTGATACAAGCTCTGATGAATTGGCCGGACATTATTTTTATTATGCAATTTTCTACGACCTGGTTGCTGAAACTCCCCAGGAAAAGGAAGATGTTAAGCAGGTTGTAGCTGATATTACTGATCACCTTATAAGACATGATTTCTGCCTTATAGACCATGACGGTAAACCTACTCGCTGGGCAAATTTTCAACCTGAGTTTTTTAATTCTGTTTGGGGCTGGGAACAGCGAGGATTAAATTCCATGATGATGCTATCTTTTCTGAATGTTGCAAGCCATGTTACTGGTGATCCAAAATATGAAGAGGTTGCAAGTATGCTGCGGGAAAAATATGATTACCATATTAATGCTATGCACGCAAAAGAGTTTTTTCCACCTGAAAATGCAGTACCCTGGGATAACAACCTCTGCCTTATGAGCATGTATGGATTGTTAAACTACGAAAAAGACCCTGAATTGCTTATTATGTATCGCAACGCACTTGAAAATGCCTGGTTGCATATAAGTAAACAGAAAAACGCCTTTTGGGATGGATTGTATGGAGCAATGGCCAATTCATTTTCAGAGAAAATCGAGTCAGGCTATTTTAATTCAGATATTCTATTTGTTGAGAATCCATTATTTGGGCCATCAGCTCTTGAGCGTTTCAGCAAGAGTAGCCTGGATACTAAATATATTGTAGAAACACTTCAACGAATTCCTTTAGACCTGATAGGCTATAAAATGGACAATACACATAGGCTGGATGTAGTCATTGATCCAACACCTGGCCAGGAGCCAACAATGGGCTGGAGAACAGATGGTTATGCCTTGCCAGTTGATGAAAGGGGCCATGTTCGTCTTGACAGGGACGGATTTGCCATATTATACTCTGAAGGCAATGGATATTCTGAACAGGAAGGTACTTTTTACCTCCTGCCTTACTATTTAGCCCTTTATCACAATTTGATAGAAAAATAAGTTTACAATTTATATCCGCTCCTATTGCCCAGAATAATAAACTGTGAAAGTGCTATGAAATATTTCTTGCCTTACTTTTTTGTCCCTTTAGGATTATTCATTTTTTCTTCAACAAATGCACAAACAGGTAGCATTCATGAACCTGTGCGATATATAGGTGGTGTTACGATTGATCCAAATGTACACGAAGGTCGTTTGAGATATGCAATTGGGACTGAAAGCAGGCAAACTATCAGGGTTAACCGGACTCATCCTGAACTTGCTGATGGTTTTGGCTGGACTTATAGCCATGCATCGAACCTGGCATATTGGAAAGGTAAATTTTTTCAGCAATACCTGAGTAATCCTATTGATGAACATATCCCTCCCGGGCATACCCTTTTGACAACCTCCCTTGATGGTAGGGTATGGAGTAAACCAAGCGTTATTTTTCCTCAATATACTCCTCCGGAAGGTGTAAAAATACCTGAAGGTTCTACAGGTTATATGATGCACCAAAGAATGGGATTTTATGTTTCACCTGAAGGTCGGCTTCTGACTGTGGCTTTTTACGGTCATTCAGAAAATCCATTTATGAAAGGCGGAATAGGCAGGGTGGTAAGAGAAATATATGAAGATGGAAGTATGGGTCCCATTTATTTTATACGTCATAGCAGTCATACAAACTGGAATGAGAATAATACCAGTTTCCCATTTTATACTAATTCCAAGGATAAAGGATTTGTAAAAGCTTGTAAGGAACTATTAAATGATAAACTCAAAACCATGCAATGGTGGGATGAAGATAGAGGTCTGGATAATTTTTATAACATCCAGGAAGCGGGTTCTGCTCTTTCCTACTATCACCGCAAAGATGGTAATATTGTTGCCTTATGGAAAAGGTCAATTTGTGCTATTTCTGAGGATGATGGAATGAGCTTCTCAAAACCTGTTAAATCTCCTACCTTAATTATGGCTGGAGGTAAAAATTGGGGTCAGAAAACGAATGATGGCAGATATGCCATGGTATACAATCCCATTGAAATAGATGAATACCGGTATCCACTTATTGTAATTTCGAGCGATGATGGTATTATTTTTGACAATATGTTACTGGTACAGGGGGAAGTACCACCAAGAAGGTTTTTTGGAAGATGGAAAGATTTTGGACCATGCTACGTCAGAGGAATTGCGGAAGGAAATGGGACTCCTCCGGGAAATGATATGTGGCTCACCTACAGTATGAATAAAGAAGATATATGGGTTAGTAGAGTTCCTTTACCGATTCAGTATTCCGTACATGTTGACGTGTTTGATGATTTTGAGGCTATGGAGCCTGGAAAGGCTATTAAAAATTGGAACACCTATAATCCAAAATGGGCACCGATTGAACTGGTAGAGATTAAAGACAATACATGTATCCAATTTAATGACAAGGATCCCTACGATTATGCAAGGGCTATCCGAATATTTGAAGAAAGCGAAAATGCAGAAATCAGCTTTAAAATTAATGTAGAGAAGTTGAATGACCAACCATTTGAAATAGATATTACAGACAAATTTGGAAACAGGCCAATCCGCATTAATTTTAATGAAAAAGGTGAAATAGAGACCAATGATGGGAATAATTATAAAGTTATTTCAAGCTTTCAGAAGAATAAGTGGATTGAAATTAAAGTGCAAGTAAATGCCTCACCATTTGGAAAATATTCGATCTGGATTAATGGTAAGAAACAAGCTCTCGACCTAAAGCTTGCCGTAGCTGTAAAATCAGTAGAACGGGTTTCCTTTAGAACCGGTTCCTTCAGAAACCTCCCCAACCGAAAAACTCCAAATGAAGAGCCTGGGCCACCACTTACAGGAGCAGATGATCCCATAGAAGAAGCGATTTTCTATTTAGATGATTTTGAAGCAAAAAAAATCAAATAGAGTTTGTCCTTTAATTATTGTTTTTCCGATTCATTTTTGTAAATATGATCTCAAAATTGAGGAAAAAAAGTATTATCCCAACTCACTGTTGTAAAACATATAAGATATATTCCGATTATGACGAAAGTCTTAATTGATCGCTGTTATTATTATTAATTTTGAACAAATTAATCAATCTTTTAACCATGACTAAAATTCAGAATAAAATCGCACTGGAGTATCACTCTTCCGGACGACCCGGGAAAATTGAGGTTATTCCAACAAAACCATATCAGACTCAATACGATCTTTCTCTAGCATATACGCCTGGTGTGGCAGTACCCTGCAAGGAAATTGAAAAAAATCCGGATGATGCCTATAAATATACTGCCAAGGGAAACCTTGTGGCCGTTATTTCTAATGGAACTGCTGTTTTAGGCCTGGGCGATATTGGTCCATTGGGTGGCAAACCTGTAATGGAAGGAAAAGGTTTGCTTTTTAAAGTTTTTGCGGATGTCGATGTTTTTGACATTGAAGTTGACGAAAAGGACCCTGCAAAAGTAATCGAAATTGTTAAAGCTATCTCACCCACTTTTGGAGGGATAAACCTGGAAGATATTAAGGCACCAGAATGTTTTGAAATAGAAGATAAGTTGAAAGAATTACTTGACATTCCAGTTTTCCATGATGACCAACATGGAACAGCTATTATTTCAGGTGCAGGTTTGTTAAACGCACTGGAATTAAATGGGAAAAAATTAGGAGATCTGAAAATGGTTGTTGTTGGGGCAGGGGCTGCTGCAGTTTCATGCACTCGTTTATATAAATCGCTGGGCATAAAGCCTGAGAATATTGTCATGGTTGATAGCAAAGGAGTTATTAACAGCCAACGTAAAGACCTCAACGAAATAAAAAAAGAGTTTATAACTAAACGCAAAATTGACACCCTTTCAGAAGCAATGAAGGATGCAGATATTTGTCTTGGCCTGTCTGTAGCAGGAATGATCACAAAAGAAATGGTAGCCTCTATGGCTCCCGACCCTATTGTCTTTGCCATGGCCAATCCTGATCCTGAGATCACTTATGAAGATGCCATGTCTACAAGAGATGATGTTATTTTTGCTACTGGCAGATCAGATTATCCAAATCAGATAAACAATGTTCTTGGTTTTCCTTTCATTTTCAGAGGAGCATTAGATGTTAGGGCTACCAAAATAAATGAGGAAATGAAGATTGCTGCTGTAAAAGCATTGGCTGACCTGGCAAAAGAACCCGTTCCTGACTATGTAAATCAGGCATATAATGTTAAAAACCTGGTATTTGGAAGAGAATATTTAATTCCGAAACCAATGGATCAACGTCTGATTGTAAATGTTTCTTCAGCTGTTGCAAAGGCTGCTGTGGAATCAGGGGTTGCCCGCAATCCGATTACGGATTGGGATGCATATGCAGAAGAGTTGAATAAACGCCTGGGCTATGATATTAAGATATTGAAAACTATACGCGAAAGAGCAAGTAAAGATGCGAAAAAAGTTGTTTTTTCTGAGGCTGAAAATCTCACCATCCTCAAAGCAGCACAGGATATCATTCACCAGGGCATTGCTATACCAATATTGTTGGGTAGAAAGAATAAAATCAAAAAGATAATTGAGAGTAATGGACTTGAGCTTGATGCCGCCATCATTCTTGATCCCTCCAGCAAAAAATCAAAAACAAGAAGGCAGGAATATGCCCGGATTTTATATAACCAAAGAAAAAGAAAAGGGATTGGGCATAACTCCTCAAAAGAAAAAATGAAGCATCGTGACTATTTTGGGATAATGATGGTTGAGCAAGGAGACGCTGATGCTTATATCTCAGGTATTACACGAAAATATACGGAAGCTATTCGTCCAGTATTGGAAATCGTTGGACCAACTGAACAAAAACACATTGTTGGAATGTATATGATTATTACCAAACGTGGACCGATTTTCTTTGCTGATACAACCATGAATGTAAATCCGAGTATTCAAGACTTTATTGATACTACCTTACTTGCCTCCGAACAGATAAAAAGATATGGAATAGAACCGCGAATTGCAATGGTTTCATACTCAAATTTCGGATCTGCAAACCAAGACAGCCCTAAAACTGTAAGAGAAGCTGTAAAAAGGCTTCATGCGGAGTATCCTGATCTGATTGTGGATGGTGAAATGCAGGCCAACTTTGCCTTAAATACAGAATTAAGGGATAAAGTATTTCCATTTTCTAAATTGTTTAAAAAGGAGGTGAACACATTGATTTTCCCAGATTTGAATTCAGGTAACATAGCTTACAAAATGATGCAACAAATTGGTGGTGCGGATGTGATTGGCCCTATTTTACTTGGAGTCAACAAACCAATTCATATTATTCAGCGTGAAAGTTCTGTGAGGGAGATAATCGATATGGCTGCAATTGCTGTTATCGACGCTCAATACCATGCTGAAAAAAAGTAAATAGCAAGTTCAAATTATTACCAAGAGGGGGTTGATCAACTCCCTCTTTTTTTTATAAAACCTCATTATAATAAACAGATTTTACTAAGTGCCAGTAAACCAATAATTTCACTTCAATAAATAGGATAGTATTTCGAAACTTTAACCCGCACTTTCCGTACACAGAAGAAGCAGATAATAGTTGTCAATAAAAGTATTTTCATTTGTTACTTAGTTCTGGCAATTTGGTTTTGTTTTAAATATGCTGCCTAACTATTATCTTCTTATGCTTTTTTGGCTATTTTAGTTGTTCATTTTATTGTAAACCCTATGTTCGAGTATCTTAAAGGTAAGATTGCTAATCTTACACCTACTAATGCTGTGTTAGATATTGGAGATGTTGGCTACCTAATTAATATTTCCCTAAATACCTATTCCCAGTTAAGCGAGGCTGCCGAAGCCAAATTATATATACACCAGATAGTCCGTGAAGACGCTCATCTGTTGTACGGCTTTTCAACAACCGAAGAAAGAGGGATTTTCCAGCTTTTGATAGGCGTATCAGGCATTGGAGCGAATACAGCTCGAATGATTCTTTCAGCTCTTACTCCTGATGAAGTAAGGAATGCAATTACAACAGGCAATGTTCCGGTACTGAAAGGCATAAAAGGAATTGGTGCAAAAACGGCTCAAAGAGTAATTGTAGATCTGAGAGACAAAGTGGGTAAAACATCTGAATCCAGTGAAATTTTTGATGTTTCAAGCAATAGGATCAAAGAAGAATCGTTATCTGCTTTAGCTACCTTGGGGTTTTCTAAATCTTCTGTCACAAAAATTGTTGACGAAATAATATCAAAGAACCCTAAAATTTCTGTTGAAGATTTACTCCGGGAAGCACTAAATAGATTATAGACCCTATATCCTGAACACTTTTGAAGAGTACATCTAAATATTCTGTGTTCGGCACTGCCTTTATCTTACTATGGCTTCTAGTTGGCTATTTACCAGGTTTTTCGAGATCTTCCTCAAGCTATTTGATCAATCATACCCCCGATATTTTACTTCAAGATTCTACAGCACTGGATACCACCCCCGATCTGAGATATCCCTTTAATGATGAGTCCGGAAATCCATTTATTCCGGGATTTAAATCTGGATTATATTTAAATTCTCCGTCAAACATCAGGAAATCCGTTGTTTATGACGAAACAACCAATCAGTATACTATCTACGAGAAAATTGGGGACATGAATTATAGACCTCCGGTAACCATGTCGATGGATGAATTTCAGAAGTGGAAATTTGACCAGGAAATGCGTGAATATTGGAGACAAAGAGCCACGGGTAATGTCCAGGATTACAAATCATCTCTAATTCCGGAATTTAGAGTTGGAGGGGAAGGATTTGATAAAGTATTTGGAAGCAATGCGATAAATATTATTCCGCAGGGATCAGCTGAACTTATTTTTGGAGTAAATATTTCCAGAATTGACAATCCTACGTTGTCGGAACGCCTGAGGAAAGTAACCACCTTTGATTTCCAGGAAAAAATCCAAATGAATGTTACGGGTACTATTGGCGATAAAGTTAGACTGGGAGTCAATTATAATACTGAAGCAACATTTGATTTCGAAAATCAAACTAAATTGGAATATGCCGGGAAAGAAGATGAGATCATTAAGAAAATTGAAGCTGGGAATGTCACATTTCCTTTGCCCGGTACATTAATCACTGGTAGTCAAAGTCTTTTTGGATTGAAAACCGAATTCCAGTTTGGAAAATTATCAATTGCAACTATATTTTCTCAGCAAAAAGGAGAAACTTCAGTTATTGAAGTTAAAGGTGGTGCGCAGATAGACGAATTTGCTGTTGAAGCGATAGATTATGAAGGGAATAAGCACTTTTTCCTGTCTCATTATTTTAGAGATAACTACGATTTAGCTCTTAAAAACCTCCCTATAATCAATACAGGAATTAATATTGAAAAAATTGAAATCTGGGTAACCAACAAATCAAATCGGTTTGAAGAGTCTCGAAACATTGTTGGTTTTATGGATCTTACTGAATCGAGTGCAAATATATACAATACTGTACCTGAGTTCCAACAAACCCAGCCTGGTGTAATCCCAGATAATAGTCTAAATGGACAGTATGAATCCTTAATTACCACGTATTCAGGTATTAGGAATATCAATAATGTTACTTCAACATTAGCTCCACTAGAACCTGGCTTTGTAATAGGGCAGGATTATGAAAAAATTGAAAATGCTAGAAAGCTTACTGAACGGGAATACACTATTAACAGGAAGCTAGGATTTATTTCTTTAAATACTGCACTTAACGCCGATGAGGTGCTTGCTGTTGCTTACGAATATACCCTTAATGGTCAAGTATATAGAGTTGGTGAATTGACAATCGATGGTGTTCCTGCTCCCAATACCTTAATTTTAAAATTATTAAAAGGAACAAGTCTTACCCCCAAATTCCCAACCTGGGAACTTATGATGAAAAACATCTATGCAATAGGAGCTTATCAGGTTAACCAGAAAGATTTTCAATTGCATGTTCTTTACCAGGATGATAAAACTGGAAATGCTATCAATTATATTTCTGACGGGGCAATAGCAAATAAGATTTTGCTGGAAGTCTTAAACCTGGATAATTTAGACGCACAGCTTGACCCTAACCCTGACGGACGTTTTGACTTCATTCCTGACATTACAATTTATCCGGATAATGGCCGGGTAATTTTTCCGGTACTGGAACCATTTGGATCCTACTTAAGAGAAAAAATTGGTAGTGATGCCATTGCTCAAAAATATATTTTCCAGGAACTTTATGATTCCACAAAAACTAAGGCAGAGCAAATTTCAGAGAAGAATAAGTTTCTTCTCTCAGGTACGTATTCTTCCTCGACGAGTTCTGATATTGCATTAAATGCTTTAAATGTTCCAAAGGGATCTGTGAAAGTAGTTGCCGGAGGTATTCAGCTTACAGAAAATGTTGACTATACTGTCGATTATAACCTGGGAAGAGTAAAAATTATAAATCCTGGCCTACTTGAATCGCAAACCCCTATTCAAGTATCCCTTGAAAGTAACCAGCTCTTTGCCATTCAAACCAAAACATTATTGGGAACACACCTGGATTATAAAATTAGTGATAATTTCAACATTGGTGCAACTTTACTTAACTTAAATGAAAGGCCTTTAACCCAGAAAGTGAATATTGGTGAGGAACCTATGTCCAATATCATGTGGGGTATAAATACCTCGTATCAAACAGAATCTCAGCTACTTACCAACATTGTGGATTGGCTGCCTTTTATTGAAACCAAGGCTCCTTCGAGCATTCGGTTCACTGGGGAATTTGCACAGCTGATACCTGGAGCCTCAAAAGCAATAGGAAAAGCCGGAACATCATATATTGATGATTTTGAAGGTAGTGAAACCTCTATTGATATGAAGTCGCTGAATGCCTGGACAATTTCAAGTGTGCCCTTTGGTCAATCAGATCTGTTTCCCGAGCAGCAGTTTAGAAACAACAGGATTATGGGATATAACCGTTCAAAATTAGCATGGTACTATATTGACCCACTATTCCTCAGAAATAATTCATCAACGCCAGATCATATAAAAAATGACCCCAATACCCAGTCCAGTCATTTTGTACGGGAAATTTTCGAAAAAGAAATATGGCCCAATAAAGAAAGCCCCAGTGGAATCCCAACTAATATTGCCGTTCTTAACCTCGCTTTGTATCCTGAAGAAAAGGGCCCATATAATTACGATACTGAACCAACAGCTGTTACTTCAGGATTAAATCCAGATGGTACACTTCGTGATCCCGAATCCCGGTGGGGAGGTATTATGCGTGAAGTGCAAACAAATGATTTTGAAGCTGCAAACATTCAATACATTAAATTCTGGGTTATGGATCCATTTGTTGAAGAGCCGGATCATAAAGGTGGTGAGCTTTACTTCAACCTTGGAGATATTTCCGAAGATATTTTGAATGACTCAAGAAAAAGTTTTGAGAACGGGTTACCACCTTCTCCCGATGTAATCAATGTTGATACTACAGTTTGGGGAAGAGTGCCTACCAAACAATCTTTAGTAAATGCCTTTGATAATGACATAGCTTCCAGGACCTACCAGGATGTTGGGATGGAAGGGTTGAAGGATCCAGATGAACAGAGTTTTTATTCTGATTATCTTGATTCTTTGCAAGCGATAGTTGATCCTGATGTGTTTCAGAAAATGCTTGCAGACCCTTCTACTGACAATTACCATTATTACCGTGGTGGGGACTATGATGCAATGCAAATGGGCATACTAGACAGGTATAAATTATATAATGGGCTTGAGGGGAACTCCCCTACTGCTGAGCAATCATCTGAACCCTATCCTACCTCAGCATCCACACTTCCCGATGTTGAAGATATTAACAGAGACAACACCCTTGGAGAAACAGAAAGTTATTTTCAATACAGGGTGGACCTGAAACCCAATAAAATGCAAATTGGCCAAAATTATGTTACTGATGTGGTTACTTCAACGGTGACATTTGCCAATGGAGAACAATCCTCGGTAAATTGGTATCAATTTAAAATCCCTCTTTCTGATTACCAGAGAATTGTTGGATCAATCCAGGATTTTAAGTCAATCCGGTTTATGAGAATGTTTCTTAAAGGATTTGAGGAAACGGTTATATTGAGGTTTGCAGAGCTTGAATTGGTAAGAGGTGAATGGAGAAAATATGATTACTCATTACTTCAGGGTGGAGAGAACATTTCCGTACCTCAACCTACGCCAGGCTTCTTCGAAATATCTGCCGTAAACATAGAGGAGAATTCCAGCAAAGAACCTGTTAACTATGTTCTTCCTCCAGGTTTTAATCGTGAAATTGATCCAACAAATCCGCAACTTCAGCAATTGAATGAACAATCAATGTCATTCTACGTTAAAGACCTCGAGGATGGAGATGCGCGAGCTGCCTTTAAGAATACAGATCTTGATTTAAGAAAATATAAGAAACTTCAGATGGAGGTGCATGCTGAAGCCCTGCCTGAAGAATCACTGAATAATGATGAATTAACAGTATTTATTCGTCTGGGTACTGACTATAGAGATAACTATTATGAATTTGAAGTACCCTTAAAAGTTACCCCTCCGGGAAGATATAACAACGATGTTGAAGATGATAGATATATTGTCTGGCCTGAAGATAACAGGATTGAAATAACTCTTCAAGACTTCCAGGAATTAAAATTACTTCGAAATGCTGCTCTACGACGAATTGGATCAAATATAAAACCAAGCGATATTTACAGCATTAGTAAGGATGGGAAAAAATTAAAAATTGCAGGGAATCCAAATTTAAGCAATGTCCGTACAATTATGCTTGGAGTCCGAAATCCACATCAGAATGTTAATGAGCTGATGGACGACGGTTTATCAAAATCGGGTGAGATATGGCTGAACGAATTACGACTTACCGACTTTGACAATAAAAGTGGATGGGCTGCAAATGTGCGGCTACAAGCTCAACTTGCTGATTTTGGATCAATTGATATTGCAGGACAAACCATTAAGCCAGGATTTGGTAGTATTGAAAAGAAAGTAAGTCAGCGTTCCCTTGAAGAAGTACTGGAGTATGATATTTCAACAAACCTGGAGCTTGGAAAATTCTTCCCTGAAAAAGCGAATGTAAATATTCCAATGTATATTGGGCATTCAGAGAGCACCATTAATCCTGAGTATAACCCAATGGATCCGGATATCCCTCTTAAGGCAGCATTATCGCATGCTGAAACAAAGGAAGAAAAAGATTCTATTAAGTTTTATGCTCAAGATTACACCCGACGAAGAAGTATAAACTTCACCAATGTTAATGTTGCAAAAAGAAGTGCAAAACCCAAGCCATGGGACCCGGCAAACTTTTCTGCACACTATGCATTCAATGAAATTCTGTCAAGAAATGTTAACACAGAAATTAATGTTGAAAAAAATCACAGGGGAGGTTTTTCTTACATATACAATGCAAATCCCAAGAATATAACGCCATTCCAAAATTCACAGGCTTTAAGTGGAAAAGCGTTCCAAATTATTAAAGATTTTAATATCACCCCGTATCCGAACTATCTTTCATTCAGAACAGATATTACCCGTTATTATAATGAAGTAAAAACCAGAAATATTGATAATCCTAATTTATTAATTAATCCCACCTTTCGTAAAGATTTTTTCTGGAACAGGTATTATGATCTCAGGTGGGACATTACTAAGGGGTTAAAATTCGATTTCAACGCAGGCAACATTGCAAGGATTGATGAACCGCAGGGAGGAGTTGATAAGAACAGATACAAAGATGAATATGAAATATGGAAAGATTCAGTTCTGGTAAACCTCAAAAATTTTGGGCGGAATACTCATTACTACCATACGTTCAATGTTTCCTACACAGTGCCAATTAACAAGTTGCCATTTTTGGATTGGGTTACCCTTACAGCTCGTTACAATGCTATGTATGACTGGTATACAGGCCCACAATTCGCTGATACTGTAAATATCAACCTGGGAAACAGAATTCAAAACTCAAATACAGCACAGCTAAACGGACAGCTAAACCTCGTAAACCTTTATAATAAAATTGGATATCTCAGAGATATAAATCAGAAAAGCAGGAGCGGTAACCTTGGTAAAGAAGACCAGAAAAGGTATAAAACAGTTACATACGAAAGAGGGAATATGAGGCTTGAGACAGGAAAGCCGAAACCGATAAATCATAAACTTATGACTGAAGATGTAACAGTTAAAGTTTTTGATGAAAACAATGTAGAAATTGAAGGAGTTGTAAAAGTAGACAATGAAAGAAGAGTAATTTTTACACCAAACGATGACTATAAAAATACTTCTGTTATTGTTGAAGGGCAGGTTGAACGCAAGCCAAATCCACTTACAATGATCACTGATGTTACAACCAGAATATTGATGAGTGTAAGAAATATCTCATTGTCATACTCTCAGAATGAAGGTACTGTACTGCCAGGATATTTACCCAGAACCCGATTTATGGGAATTTCAAAAGTAGATGGCATAATGGCACCTGGAGTTCCATTTATCCTGGGTTATCAGGATAGAGGATTTGCTGATTATGCTGTTCGAAATAACTGGTTAACCTCTGATACTGTTCTGAATACTGCTTATATGATGACTCACAATGAGAATTTCAATTTCAGAAGCACAATTGAGCCATTTAGGGGATTACGAATTGACCTTACTGCAAACAGAAGGATTTCAAACAATTTTAGTGCCTATTATATCCCAGACATAAATGGTAATTTTCCAGATAGTACCAGGAATCCAATTTATTCTGGAAATTTTAGCATGTCATATATTACTTTGGGAACATCCTTTGAAAAAGTTTCTTCTGACAACAACTATGTTTCAGCTAACTTTGAAAGGTTCATAGAAAATACAGTAATTGTTTCCGAAAGACTTGCAAATATAAGGCAGGCCAGTGACCCAGGATATAATCCGGATATTGACCCTGAAACAGGATTGCCTATCGAGGGAGACTATAAAAATGGTTATAGTGTTACCTCATCGGAGGTTCTTATTCCTGCCTTCCTGGCAACTTATGCAAACCGAGACCCAAATAGAATTGGATTGGATGCTCTGCCTTCCATTCGTGATATTCTTCCAAACTGGAGGGTTACATTTGATGGTTTAAACAGGCTTGAATTTTTTAAAAAGTATTTCCGATCGATAACTATTTCTCATATATATAGATCTACGTATGACATTGGAGCATATCGCACAAACCTAAACTACAGTGATGATGATGGTTTCAGGGGGATTGACTATAATTTTCTTCCAGAATATAATATTGCAGCTGTTTCCCTCAATGAACAGTTCAGCCCACTTATTAATGTTGATATGGTTTGGAAAAATGGAATTACAACCAGGGCTGAGATAAAAAAATCAAGAACATTATCACTGAGCCTTTCAAACAATCAGTTAACGCAGATTAATAACGATGAAATTGTATTTGGAACAGGGTATAGATTTAACGACCTACAGTTTATAATCAAAACGGGTGGTGGCCAGAAAGAATTCAAAAGCGATTTAAATCTGAGGGCAGATGTTTCAATAAGAGACAATGTTACTGTTATGAGAAAGATTGTAGAGGAAACTAACGAGCCAACTGCAGGACAGCGTATAATAACATTGAAATTTACAGCTGATTATGTATTAAGTGACCGCTTTAATCTAAGGTTCTTCTTTGACAGGATTGTGAATAAGCAACCCTATATTGCCCGGACTTTCCCCACATACAACACAAATGTTGGATTTAGCATCCGCTTTACCCTTTCCCAGTAATTCCTGAACCCCGTCTTGTAATGAGATTGAACAGGAGAATAATCGCCTTAAAATTTTTAATTGAAATAAGTTTATAACTTATAAAAAAATGTTCCAGAACATTTTCCATCTAATAACAATTCTTACTACTTTTAAAACCCGTTAACTTTAAAAAATTTGTTATGAATATTCCTGAAAAATTAAGGTATACAAACGATCATGAGTGGATTCGTTTAGAAGGTGAAGAAGCAGTTATTGGAATTACTGAATTCGCTCAGGGTGAACTTGGAGATATTGTTTTTGTTGAAATCGAAACAGAAGGAGAAACTCTGGAAGAAGAAGAAGTCTTTGGAACCATTGAAGCTGTTAAAACTGTTTCCGATCTTTTAATGCCAGTAGCAGGAGAAGTTTTAGAAATTAACCCTGCACTTGAGGATTCTCCTGAAACTATTAACTCAGACCCATATGGTGAGGGTTGGTTAATAAAAATTAAAGTTCAGGATATTTCAAGTTTGGATAATCTTCTGGATCACACTACGTATGGTGAATTGATCAATGCTTAAGTAAATACACTCAGGTCAGAATAATTCAGCGGGTCTTTACTTTTCCAATCTGGCAAGTACTTCCGCTTTCACCTTTGAGCTTAGTTCATCAAATGAACCATTTTCATTGGCTCTCCATTTATTTATGTCAGTCTGTATTCGGTCAAGTCTTTGTTCAGTACTATCGATATAAAGCTTTTTGATAAGCTCAGAATCTTCTGATTTGACAAGGTCATTGTGCAAATGTTTGAGTTCAAGCTCCCGATCTTTGTTTGAAACAGCCATTTCTATTTCTATTTCATCCCGAAGCTTCACTTTCTCATCGTATGAGCCTGTAGAAAGATATAACTTACTTATTATAGGTATTAACTCAAACAAAATAAGAATAAATAGAATTAGAAAATAACGTTTCTTCAATGCACCTGTAGTATCCTTGTCAAAAAGACTTTGCAGGGCTTCAACTCTTATCAAAAACCCAGTTGTCATGTTATTTTCTCTGTAGTTATCTGTATCCTGATTGATTTTAGAATCAATTTCAGCAAGGCGGGAATCAATTCCGGTCAGAGTCTCCCCATTTTCTGTTTCAAATCGACTATATTCCTGCTGAGCTCTTTGCAAGGCTGCTTCCTTTCTGGCAGCTACACCTGCAATGCCATACCGTTTCGAACCTCCTGTTCCATCAATCTCCTTTAGAAATTCGGTTTCAGCATTCTCTATTGCTTTATACTTCTGAGTTTTTTCAGCCAATATCGCTTCTCTTCTTGTATTTAAGCTTTCTCTTTCAGTTACATAGATGCCTTCAAGTTCCTGCTTTTTTTCCATCACTTTTGAATCCTGAACAATGGAAATTTCAGTATCAATATCCTGCTGAAACATCCATAGAATTAGTGGTTGTGCAATAAAAGCACCCAGGAAAAATGCCAACAAAACCCTGAAACCAATGGCAATAAAGCTCTTCCTGTATTTACTTATTGAGGCAATAAGCATTCTGTCAATGGTAAGAATACCAAACCCTATAAACAATCCCAGGGGTATATACAACAATGGGTTTGGAACATTGATCGACCAGAAATACATCCATGCTATGGTAGCATAAATCCAGGTGAAAATAACTCCCAGGCCAATTATTTTAGCCCTGTTGCGATCTGACACACAATCCTCAATGGTTTCAGGTATAGCTGTCGAAAACCACCAGAGAACTCTTGAAATTTGGTTGCTAATGTCTTGAGGAGAGTCTGTTTTTGCTTTATCCAATTCATTCATAGTCGGAATATTTTATTATTCTGATATAGATAGCATCCATCACCACCCGACTCAAATATTGTATCCAAGAAACTATTTGCTCTCCACCCAGAAAATATTTATAGAAAAGATTGCCCTACCAGATTTAAAAAACAGCAAGCTTATAGCTAATAACGAAGAATACAACAGAATATTTCAATTAGCTTAAAAACTAGTAAGAAAAATATATTTGGTGGTCTTGCTGAACATATGTAACTTGTATAAATATGTTTGTAATTTATACATTTAAAAGTAGTTGACTTATGAAAACTAAAAAGTTTATTTCGTTGCTAATCATTATTATGATTGGTTCTTGTTCTCTTTTCTCCTATGGACAAGAAGAGAAGCCTGAATCTCAAACAATGTTGGTTTGGGATGAAATTGTTAAACCGTCAAAAGTTGCAGATTATGAAAAAGCATTTAATCATGCAATAGATTTATGGAAGGAGTATAGTTACCGGTATCCATTATATGTATTTAATACGGAGGATTTACACTACTATTTTGTGATACCAATTAAAAGTCTGGATGATATCGATGATGTATTTGCAGCATCGGAAGAACTTGCAAAAAAAATGGGCAAGGAAAAATACGGTGAAATGCATGATATGTTCAAAGGGACTTATGAATATGCAATACCTATGATAATACATTCCAGACCCGATCTTTCTTTCATTCCAAAAAATCTGGAAGAAAATGTTGAAGAAGTCAATTTTAGATACTGGGGTTTTTGCTATGGCATTCCTGGTATGGAAAAAGAAATTGAATCAGCTTTCAAACAGTTTGTTGAATTGTATTCAACCAATGATATACAAAGGGGTTGGGAAACATTTATGGGAAGCATAGGTACAGAAACACCATATTATTTTTATGTTCAGTCAGGTAAAAGTCAGGGTGAATTTTGGAATTTCAATGAGGAGATAAACCTAAAATACCCCGAAATGGCAAAAGAAGGTATGAATGTATGGAATAAACTTTTAACCTCTTTGAGGAAATATGAAACTAAAACTGGTTGGTTTAGACCTGATTTATCATACATAATTGATGAATAGTAATTAGTAAAGCCTGGTATTTGTGTTAGATTAGTCTCATATTAAATTATGAGACTAATATTTTTTTTTAAGCATCTTACGATAAGCATTTGACTTCAAAACAAGAAATTACAGTTGATTCCTCTAGTATTGATTTTAATTATAAATATAGTAATATTGCGCAAAAGGAAAGGAAAACTATATTTTTGAGGGCTGTAGTACTATTATATGAAGTCAATTTTTAATAGATCTCCCCATTTTTACCGAAATTGGTTCTGGGTTTGCCTGGTGCTAATTCTTACCGTTTCATCCATTCCCAGGATTCCAGATCCAACCCTGGAGTTTGATTCCATACACTTTGAATTTAGGACTGATTATTTCTTGCATTTTCTGCAATATGCCATTTTAATCAGTTTGTTCATGTTCTGGCAAATCCAGCAAAAGGAAATCTCTAAGGGAATAATAGTTTTTGCACTTTTGCTAGGGTTATTATTGGGTATTGCCGATGAGTTACATCAAATATATATACCAAGTCGAAGGTTCAACCCGGTTGATATGACATATAATTGTATTGGTGTAATAACTGGTGTAGCCTTTTCTTATTGGTACCTGAATCGAACAAAGAAAGCAGTAATTGATCCATCAGGTGAATAAAAACTCATTTGATACCATAACATTGATGAATTCCTTAAAAAGTATTATTTCTGGTGGACAAACCGGGGTTGACAGAGCAGCACTTGATGTTGCCTTAAAACTCAAAATTCAATGTAGCGGTTGGTGCCCGAAAGGCAGACTCGCTGAAGATGGAATAATCTCAGCCCTCTATCCTCTCACAGAAACAAAATCAAACAAGCCAGAAGCCCGAACAGAACAAAATGTGATTGATGCAGATGCCACACTTATCCTTACCAAAGAACATCAATTAGACAAGGGGAGTCAATACACCATTGAAATGTGCAAAAAGCATAATAAACCAGTCCTTGTTTTGAACCTGGAGGATCAAAGCGAAGTTTTATCAGAGACATTCATTAAGTGGCTATCAAAATTCCAGCCAAATACTCTAAATATTGGGGGTCCCAGGGAATCCAACATTCCAGGAATATATAATTCATCAAAAGAACTCTTACTCTCCTTCATCAGCAGGCAAATCAATGGAGTTTGACCCAATAATAGTGCTTAGAATAGGAAGCTTGATTAAACCAAGTACAAAAGCCAAAGCACCTGAAAGGCTTATCACTGCTATTACTTTAATTAACCAGTAAAAATGAATATATGTCGATGCTTGCGTTATTGCAATTAATAATACAATAAATATGATCAATCGATAATACAGGGAAATGCGGTTCTTAAATTTAAATATTCTAAAGACCAAAATCAACTGAACTGACATAATCAGGATTTGTGTCAAAAGACTTGCAATGGCCGAACCATAGGCAGCCAATTTCGGAATCAATACTAAATTTAATAATACATTAAGGATCAACCCTGCTCCAGCAGCTATATTCAAATGGCGAAGGTGTCCTCCAGCTGTTAATAAGGTCCCTGAGATATAAGTCGAAGAAACAAAAATATGAGCAATCATTAAAACTCCTAACACCTTGGCTGACTCACTTGTATGTTCGTAGTACAACCAGTCCATAAACTCGTGGCGATAATAAATAAGACTTATTGATATAATTAAAACCGGAATCATCAATAGCATATATGAAAACGATGTCAGCTCTTCAACAGGCTGATCTCTCCTTATCATTCTCGAAAAAATTGGAAGTAATAAGGTTGCAAAAAGAAAAGCAAACATGGCAAATGCATCAAGTATCCTAAAGGCCTGAGCATAGATTCCCGCCTCAATATCTCCATTCGGTAACATTCGTTCAAGCATAACCGAATCAATTCGATAATAAATCGACATCAATATGACCAGGATTGCGTAGGGATAACTTTTACGTATTATCACCATCATAAAGTGCCAATCGATTTTAAATTGAAAGAATTCTGTTCGAATAAAAACCAGAAGAAAAGCTACAATAACACTTAAAGAATAAGCTGCAGTTTGGGCGTAAACAAACCATTCTATCTTAAATTCATTGTCAAAAATATTTGTCCATAATAAAATACTACAAATACCTATAAGTATAATACGGTCAAGAACAGATAGAATACTATCGGTTTTAAACATCTGTAATCCGCTTAGGTTAGATCTAAGGTAGAGTAAAAATGAGGCCAGAAATTGATTTATTACCAGAAACCATAATAAGTGGAACTGTGCTTCATTGTATCCAATTAGATAGGCCAATAAAAAACTAATACCTGCATAAAAGACTCCAAGTAAAAACTTTAAACTGACAATATTTGAAAAATACTTACTTAAGAGCTGAGGATGCCTGGCAATGTCTCTATTGTTAAAATTTGTGATGCCGAGGTCGAGCAAAATATTGAGAAGCAGGGAAAAACTAAAAAGCGAAAAGTAGAATCCATATTCTGCCGCACCTACAATGTTCTGAACAGTTCTATCAATTCCAAAAATCCAAAATGGCTTTACAAGTACATTTAGAGCCAATAGTAAAGCCAGATTTGTAATAAACTTCCTTTTCAAGTTAAATTTTTATTTACTTTACAAATGTAATAAAGCTAACAAATTCTTTCTATAGTTTATATGATTCTATGAATATAGCGGTTAATACCAGGTTGCTTATTAAAGGTAATATGGGTGGTATGGGATGGTTCACATATCAAACATTGAAAAGGATTACACAGAACCATCCGGAACATCATTTTTTCTTTCTTTTTGACCGCAAATGGGATGACGAATTTATTTTTTCTGATAATATCACCCCAATTAGGCTCTTCCCTCCTTCAAGACACCCATTCTTATGGTACGTATGGTTTGAAAAAAGTGTTACTCGATTTTTAAAAAATAATAAACCCGACTTATTTCTTTCAACGGACGGTTTTCTCTCATTAAACACAGATGTCCCATCAGTAGCGGTGATACATGATATCAATTTCTTTCACTTAAGATCCAATTTACCCTATTTTGTAAAAAAATATTATCTTAGATACTTTCCCAAATTTGCGGAAAAAGCGAAAAGAATCGCTACCGTTTCAGAATATTCAAAAAATGATATTGTAACCTCTTACAATATTAATCCTAAAAAAATTGATGTTGTTTACAATGGTTCTGACGAAGTATTTAGACCATTATCTGATGAGCAAAAACTTAAAATTAGACAACAACACGCAGACGGAAATGAATATTTTATATTTATTGGATCTCTGATTCCCAGAAAAAATTTATGCAGAATGTTGGAAGCTTTTGACCTATTTAAAAAGGAAACCAGCAAAAAACACAAATTAATCATTATTGGTGATCAATTGTTCAGATTTTGCCCAGCCAGGAAAACGCATGCGGCTATGCAGTATAAGGACGATGTAATTTTTGCAGGTCAATTGCACCGTTCTGAAATTAAAATGATACTGGCAGCTTCAAGAGCACTGTTATTTGTTCCATATTTTGAAGGATTTGGTATTCCTATTCTTGAAGCTTTCAGATGTGATGTCCCTGTAGTAGCCGGAGATCGGACATCATTGCCTGAGGTAGGTGGTGATGCAGCAGTCTATGTGGACCCTTTTTCCATTGAGTCTATAGCCAATGGAATGAAAAAAATTGATAGTGATAAAAGCTTGAGAATAGATTTGATAAAAAAAGGCCAGATCCAATTGAAAAAGTTCAGCTGGGAAAAATCTGCAGCTTTATTATGGCATACCATTAAAAAAACTCTACATCCTGAAAACTATTTGGAATCAGAATAAAAAAACACATAATTCAGCAAATGAATACCTGAAAAGCTACTTTAAGAAAGATGAAGTTGAAGCCGGATGTGATGAAGCAGGAAGAGGTTGTCTGGCAGGGCCAGTGTTTGCCGCATCTGTAATTTTACCTGCTGATTATAAAAATAGCCTGCTTAATGATTCGAAAAAAATCAGTGAACGAAATCGCTATTTACTTCGGGAAGAAATTGAGAAACAAGCAATTTCATGGGGAGCTGCAATGGTATCAAATGAAGAAATTGATAAAATCAACATCCTTCAAGCCTCATTTCTGGCCATGCACAGAGCTATTGAAAAGCTAAATGTTAAACCCACTTTATTACTAATCGACGGGAACCGGTTCAGGCCATATCCAAACATTCCACATACTTGTTTTATCAAAGGAGATGGGAGGTTTCTTTCTATTGCAGCAGCATCGATACTGGCTAAAACCTATAGGGATGATTACATGAAGAAAATTCATGAACAATACCCAAATTATAAATGGGAGAAAAATAAAGGATACCCTACCAGAGAACATAGGAAGGCAATATTAGAAACAGGAATAACACCTTTTCATCGAAAATCATTTCAGCTTTTAGATACTCAATCAAAGATCGATTTTTAAAATTTTTATCTTTTTAGTTTCTAGAACATAAAAAAAATCAGCTTTATAATTCTAATTATAATCTATATTTGCCAATTATTATCAAAATCAATTATCCAAATTTTATTAAAATCATGAAAAAATTTACATTATTATTTATCAGTTTTGTGTTCGCATTTAATCTCTCCCTTCGGGCAGATGAGGGAATGTGGTTGCTTCCTTTGCTTGAAAAACTCAACATGGGCAAGATGACAGAACTGGGCCTCGAGCTAACAGCAGAGGAGATTTACAGTATTAATCAATCCAGCTTAAAAGATGCTATTGTAATTTTCGGTGGAGGTTGTACCGGGGAAATTGTCTCTGATCAAGGATTACTTCTTACAAACCACCACTGTGGGTATGGTAGAATCCAGGCACATAGTTCCACCGAGCATAATTACCTGAAAGATGGATTTTGGGCCATGTCAAAAAAGGAAGAACTTGCAAATCCCGGATTAAGTGTAACATTCCTGGTCCGCATTGAGGATGTTTCTGAAAGAGTTAATTCTGAGATGAATGATGCCATGAGCGAAAAGGAACGCAGTGCAAAAGCCCGTGAAGTTGGAAATATCATTCAGCAAGAGGCTACAGAAGGCAATCATTATACAGCCAGAGTTCAATCATTTTTTGGTGGTAATAATTATTTCCTGCTTGTTTACGAATCCTACGATGATGTAAGATTGGTAGGCGCTCCACCATCTTCAATTGGAAAATATGGACACGATACTGATAACTGGGAATGGCCTCGCCACACCGGTGATTTTAGTGTATTTAGAGTATATATGTCTCCCGACGGTAAGCCTGCTGAATATTCCGAAGACAATGTTCCATTAAAACCAAAGCATTTTCTACCAGTTTCAAACAAAGGTGTTCAGAAAGATGATTTTGCAATGATTTTAGGATACCCAGGTGGTACCCAAAGGTACATGACATCTTATGGTATTGATGAAGTAATGACAATAACTCACCCTAATCGGATAAAGATTAGAGAACTACGTCAGGACATTATGCTTGAAGATATGCTTGCTGACGAAAAAGTAAGGATACAATACTCAGCGAAGTTTTCAGGATCAAGTAATTACTGGAAGTTCTCCATTGGGCAGAGCCAGGGACTTGAAAGACTAAAAGTTAAGGAAACCAAACAAAAAACAGAGCAAAATTTTACTGAGTGGGTGAATGCCGGAACTCAGAGAAAAGCGAAATATGGAGAGGCTCTTGACCTGATTAAGAATTCTATTGAAAGTAGGAAAGACTATACAAATGCTACCCAATATTATAGCGAATGTTTGCTTCGGGGAAGTGAAATTATCAGTTTTGCTTCAAGAACAACAAGGCTTTATAAGGCTTTGGAAGAAAAAAATGAGGAAGGAATTCAAAAAGCTGTAGAAGGATTAAAAAGATCAGGACCAAGGTTTTTTAAAGATTACAATGCTCCTACCGACAGGGAAATTTCAAAGGCAATGTTTAAATTATTTGCTGAGGATGTTCCAGTTCAATATCAACCTGAGGTATTTAATACAATACGTACTAAATATAAAGGTGATTACAACAAATATGTTGATAAGATGTTTGATAATTCAGTTTTTGTCAGTGAATCATCTTTAAACGCTTTCCTTGAAAATCCTAGCTTAAAAGTCCTTGAAAAAGATCTTGCATACCAATTCTGCAACTTCTACATATGAAAAGTACATGGAATTAAGATCAAAGTCATCAGAGTTTGGCGAAAACCTGTCCAAAGGCCGTCGTTTATTTATTGCTGGTTTAAGAGAAATGGATCCTGAATTGGTTGCCTATCCCGATGCTAATTTCTCAATGCGTTTAACATATGGTAGTGTAAATGGATATGATCCAAGAGATGCCGTTCATTATAAATATTATACAGAACTTAAAGGCGTAATGGAAAAAGAAGATCCCAATAATTTTGAGTTTGAAGTAGATCCAAAATTAAAAGAATTATACGAAAAGAAAGATTTTGGTCCTTACGGAAATGGAGATACTATGCCGGTTTGCTTCTTAACCAACAATGACATAACAGGTGGTAATTCTGGAAGCCCGGTTATTAATGGAAAGGGAGAGCTTTTGGGGCTTGCTTTTGATGGTAATTGGGAAGCCATGAGTGGTGATGTTGCTTTTGAGCCTGACCTTCAAAGAACAATTGTAGTTGATATCAGATATGTATTGTTCATCATGGATAAATTAGCTGGTGCAAAACACCTCGTTGATGAGATGAAGGTGATGGACTAATAAATAATTGAACTAAATAAGTAGCCTCAATCTGGTTTCCCGGGATGGGGCTATTTTTTTAAATAATTATTCAGCCAATCAAAAAATGCATTCGATTTATTTTAATTTTACCGATCATAAAATTTTAAAGAATGGGTTTTAATTTCATTGAAGTAATTGCTGCTTTTATGGTTTTATTTGCCGTAATCGACATCTTTGGATCGATTCCCGTGATCATAGACATTAAAAGCAAAACAGGTCAGGTTGAATCTGGCAAGGCAAGTCTGGTTGCATTCTTTATTATGTTACTTTTTCTATTTATTGGTGAACCTTTGTTAGGAATTTTTGGAGTAGATATTTCATCCTTTGCAATTGCAGGCTCATTAATTTTACTCTTTCTGGGTCTTGAAATGGTTCTAGGTCAACAATTTTTCAAACACAATAGCCAGGCAGGTGGGAGTATTGTACCTATTGCTTTTCCAATGATTGCAGGAGCCGGTTCCATTACTACCCTTCTTTCGCTTAGAGCAGAATATGAAATGGTAAATATTGTTGTTGCCCTTACATTGAATATGTTATTGGTGTTTGTTGTTCTCAAGGCAACAAAGTTTTTTGAAAGGATTTTAGGGGAAGCCGGACTACATATTATGCAGAAAATATTTGGCATAATTCTGCTCGCTATTGCTATAAAGCTTTTTATTTCAAACACCGGAATACAACTACCAAATGCCAAGTAAAATCATCATTTATACCGATGGAGCAGCCCGTGGAAACCCGGGCCCTGGTGGATATGGTGTGGTTCTAATGTCGGGAAAACACAGAAAAGAATTATCAGAAGGATTTGTCCTAACTACCAATAACCGCATGGAGCTTCTGGCTGTTATTAAGGGCCTCGAAGTATTGAAAATTGAAAATAGCGTAGTCACTGTATATACTGATTCAAAATATGTTTCTGATGCTGTTGAAAAAGGTTGGGTATTTAACTGGGAAAGTAAGAAATTCAAGAAAAAGAAAAATCCCGACCTTTGGATTAGATTCCTGAAAGTTTATAGAAGACATAAAGTGAAATTTATTTGGGTAAAAGGCCATGCCAATATTCCGGAAAATGAACGTTGCGATGCACTAGCCGTTGAAGCATCACATGGTAATAAATTAAAAGAAGACACAGGATATATAAAAGAAAGTACGGACCTTTTTACTTAGATTTCATATTTGCCGACCTCATGACACAAGATCAATGGAAAACACTGGTTAATATTGTAAACGGGAAACAAATTCTGCCAAAACAGACTGGTTTTTTAATTGATTCCCCATGGTTACCAGGCTGGTATGGCGTTTCAAATATCGATTATTATTCAAATGATGAAATATGGCTGAAAGCCAATCTTAAAGCCATTGATACCTTTCCTGACACTATTTTTCTACCTGGATTCTGGTCAGAATATGGTATGTGCACCGAGCCTTCTGCATTTGGAGCAAAGCTGGTGTGGTATCCAACCAACCTTCCTCACGCTGATAAGATAATAAGTTCAGTTGATGAACTGTCATCGATTAAAAAGCCTGATGTTAAAACCGATGGATTATTGCCTTTCATGATCAATAGGCTTAAAAATAACCAGGCTAAGATTAATGATTCCGGTCATTCCATCCGATTTGCCATATCAAGAGGGCCCTTAAACATTGCATCCTTTCTGATGGGAACAACTGAGTTCATGATGGCAATAGCAATGGATAGAGAGAAGATCAAGGCATTTTTAAATACAATTACTGATTTCATTCTCGATTGGATCTCATACCAGAAAGAGTCATTCAATGATATTGAGGGTATCCTGATTCTCGATGACCTTGTTGGATTTATTGGAGAGGAGGACTTTAAGGAACTTGCTCTACCACATTTGAATGCAATATTCAATGCCTTTGAAACTGAAGTAAGATTTTTTCACAATGATGCCAACGGCCTTGTTTGTGCCCCATATCTGAAAGATGCCGGAATTAACCTATTTAATTTTGGCTTTGAACATCCCATAGCCGAAATGAAAGAACTGGTTGGTAAATCAGTATCACTTCTGGGGAATATACCACCAAGAGATGTTCTTGCCCAGGGAACTGAGGAGCAAGTTCGCCAAAGTGTTTCAAAAATGATGAACTCTGTGAACCATAAATCAGGAATCATTTGGTCCTGTGGTGGAGGAATGCCTCAGGATGTTACAACTGGAAACATCAATACCTTCTTAAATTCAGTTGAAAACTGCTGAATACCCTGATACAATTGTGGATTAACGTAAATAGCCCTGTTCGATTATGAACATGCATTGTTCTGAAATCGAACATCAAACAATATATTGAATACTACAGGTTTATGTAATTATCTGTATTTGTGTCCAATAGGAACACTGGCATAAATGTTGATAAATTAAATGCCGTATGTATGTATTTAACCCCTATGAAGTTTACCTTTATATTTCTTGCAATTTATTTATTGGCTAGTTCTGTACTTTTTGGTCAGGAATTCCCCAAGCGCACCTATACCACCAATAAACTTGAGACAAAGGATATTGCTCCTTCAATTGATGGAGTATTGAATGATCCTGCCTGGAAATCTGTTGACTGGGAAAATGAATTTGTTCAGCATGAGCCATATGAAGGAGCAGATCCCAGTCAAAAAACCGCCTTTAAAATCATATACGATGACAATAATATTTATTTGGGCATTAAAGCATTTGATACCAAGCCTGACAGTATTGAAACACGCCTGACACGTCGTGATGATATGGATGGAGATGTCGTTGGAGTGCAGTTAGATAGTTATTTTGATAAACTAACAGCATTCACTTTTCTTGTAAATGCCGGAGGTGTAAAAACTGACATGCTTATGGCCAATGATGGCGAAAGTGAGGACCCCAGCTGGGATCCGATCTGGTTTGTAAAAACCAAAGTAAATGAAGAAGGCTGGGTGGCTGAGATGCAAATTCCATTGAGCCAGTTACGTTTTGATCGTGACAGCAGTTTAACCTGGGGTTTACAGGTTATTAGGCTTTTATATAGGAAACAGGAGCTTTCTTTGTGGCAACATATTCCTGTTGAATCTTCAGGTTGGGTTCATCAATTTGGGGAAGTGGATGGTATTTCAAATATAAAACCAAAAAGGCAAATTGAATTGGCTCCTTATGCCGTAACTAGCTATAACACATATAAAAGTGAGGATGGTAATCCATATATGGATGGAAAAGACTTCAAATTTAATGGAGGATTGGATGGAAAAATCGGGATTACCAACAATATGATCTTAGATTTTACTGTAAATCCTGATTTTGGGCAGGTTGAGGCAGATCCGTCCCAGGTAAATCTCACCGCATATGAGACATATTTCGAGGAGAAAAGGCCATTTTTTATCGAGGGGAAAAATATTTTCAGCTTTTCCGTATCAGGGTTGGATGGGGGTGATATGAGCGCTGAAAATCTGTTTTATTCCAGAAGAATTGGAAGGAATCCTCAGGGTGATCCTGACCTGGAAACAGGTGAATATGCAAATGTGCCAGAATCAACAACCATTCTTGGAGCCGCAAAAATTTCAGGAAAAACAAAAAATGGACTCTCCTATGGAATTCTCGAAAGTGTTACCCAGGAAGAAAAGGCAGAAATTGATTTTGAAGGGGAGAAAAGACATGAAACAGTCGAACCCTTAACCAATTATCTGGTTGGAAGAGTTCAAAAAGATTTTGGGAAAGGAAAAACAATTTTAGGAGGTATGCTCACCTCCACCAACCGCAACATCAATGACTCCACCATGAACTTCTTACGTACTTCAGCAGTAACCGGAGGTATTGATTTTACAACAACCTGGCAGGATAAAAACTATTATTTCACGTTGAATACTTTATTTAGTCAGGTTCAGGGAAGTGAAGAAGCCATGCTAAGTACCCAGGAATCCTCTGTGCGGTATTACCAACGGCCCGATGCCAAACATTTGGAAATAGATTCCTCCATGACCTCAATGTTTGGTCATGCCGGTTCAATGAGTATTGGCAAACAAGGAGGAGGGCATTTTAACTTCGGAGCAATACTTACCTGGAAATCTCCCGGTTTTGAAATTAATGATGTGGGATTTCTGATGAGTACTGATGAAATTCTTCCAATAATTTATGCCGGATACAGAATATGGGAACCATTTAGCATATTCCGCCAAATGAATATTAATATAAATGCATGGCATGCATGGGATTTTGGGGGAATCAATATTCTTACAGGTGGAAACTTCAACTTTTTTACTCAGTTCAAAAATTACTGGAGATTTAGTACAGGTTATAACATGAGCGGGGAAAGGCAATCGAGTTCAGCCCTTCGGGGTGGTCCAATGTTAAAACTACCAGGTAATCAAAGTACAAGACTTTTTATTTCCAGTGATGACAGGAAAAAATTAGTATTCCAATTTATGGCAAATCTGAGATGGGGTCTTGACAATTCTTCAAGTAGCCAGCATATGGGTCTTGAAATTGACTATCGACCCATAGATAAGTTAAGTTTTTCCTTAGAGCCAGGTTTAAATCTGAATAAAACTGAACTTCAGTATATTGCAACCGAAAGTTATAATTCCGATCCTAGATATATATTGGGGTATATTGACCAGAAAGTTGTTAGCCTTGATTTCAGAATAAATCTGAGTTTAACCCCTGATTTATCCATACAGTACTGGGGACAACCATTTTTTGCAGTTGGGGATTACTCGAAATTTAAAAGAATTACAAATCCTCAGGCGGACGTTTTTACAGACCGCTTTCACATCTTTGAAACAGATGAAATATTCTACGATGAAGATTCGGAATATTACCTGATTGATGAAAACCGGGACTCAAATTATGACTATAGATTTGAAAACCCTGATTTTAATTTCAAGGAATTCCTTTCGAATCTTGTACTTCGATGGGAGTATCGTGCCGGATCAACACTGTATTTTGCCTGGTCACAGAGTAGGGATGGAATTGAAACCAATGGACGTTTCTCCCCTAATGAGGATATTCAGAATTTGTTCAGTATTAAACCCCATAATGTATTTCTTATAAAGTTCTCGTACAGGTTTAGACTTTGAGAATCAACAATTTTGATGAATTATATATTAAAAAAACGTATTTTACAGTAGTCATTAAAATATTTTGCCGTTATGTTTACAAATTATATTAAGACCTCTCTCCGAAACTTGCTTAAATACAAAGGTTATTCTTTTATAAATATTATAGGACTGGCAATTGGCCTGGCCAGTGCGATTCTTATCCTGTTGTTTGTTCAGGACGAAATCAGTTATGACAAATTTCATGATAAAAGCGATCAAATTTACCGGGTCTATCTTAATGGAAAAATAGCAAGCGATGAAATGGTTGTGGCTGTTTCATGTGCTCCCTTAGGAGCCACTATGGTTAAAGATTATCCTGAAGTTTTAAACTCCACTCGGCTTTTTACTTTTTCAGGAGATCCACTTGTACGCTATGAAGAAAATAACCTAGTAGTTGAAAAATATTACTATGCTGATTCGACCTTTTTTGATGTTTTTTCGGCTAACTTTTTGAGGGGAGATCCTACCACAGCTCTGAATAGAGCAAATACGGTTGTTATAACCAGTGAAATGGCAGAAGTATTTTTTGGCAAAGAAGATCCACTGGGAAAGTCACTGAAAGTTGGAAACGATCAAACAGACTTTGAAATTACAGGGGTTGTTGAAGAATACCCTGAAAACTCTCACTTCCAGTTTAACATGCTAGCTTCCTATATCACAATGAGAGATATGGCTAATAGCAGTTTTTGGGTTTCTAATAACAACTACACCTATATAGTATTGCAAAAGGATTTTCCCGTTGAACAACTTCAGGCTAAATTGCCGGAAATGGTTGAAAAATATGTTGGTCCTCAATTGCAAATGTTTAGTAATGCAAGTTTTGATGAATTTCTTGAGGCAGGAAATAAATATGGATATGTTTTACAACCCATCGAAAAAATACATCTTTTTTCTGATCTTCAATATGAGATTCAGCCAGGTGGGAATATAAAAACTGTGTATATCTTTTCTGTTATAGCCTTCTTTTTAATACTTATTGCTGCTATAAATTTCATGAACCTTGCTACTGCAAAATCAGCTGGCCGGGCCAGAGAAGTAGGAGTTCGAAAGGTTTCAGGTTCAACTCGTTCTCAATTAATTTTCCAGTTCTTAATTGAATCAATTTTATTAAGTTTCATTTCTCTCTTAATAGCCCTTGTGTTGGTTGAGCTCTTTCTTCCAGCATTCAATAACCTTGCTGGAAAAAAATTAAGTTTTATTTTCACAGGAGATCTTTCATTTCTCCCATACATAATTGGATTGGGGATATTTGTTGGGATGCTTGCCGGTAGCTACCCTGCTTTTTACCTTGCCTCATTTCGACCCACCAAAGTCTTAAAAGGAAGTATTCAAACAGGGATGAAAGGTGGAAAAATGAGAAGTGTTCTGGTTATATTCCAATTTACTATTGCTATTTTCCTGATAATTAGCACTATTGTTGTCTACAATCAATTAAGCTATGTCCAAAATAAAAACCTGGGTTATGACCAGAAAGATTTACTGGTTATAGAAAGAGCTTATGCATTACAGGATCAAAGAAATGCATTTAAAGAGGAGCTCTCACAGAATCCTTCTATTGAAATGATCAGTCAAACCAATAACCTACCCTCCTTCTTGCATGGTAATACAGCTTTTCGACCCGAAGGTTCCACTCCTGATGAAATCAGGGCAACAAACTTTTATTACACGGACGAGAACTTTCAAAATACTTTGGGAATTAAGCTGATTGAAGGCCGATGGTTTTCAAAAGATCTTGCTGGAGATTCGCTTGCTGTAGTTCTAAACCTATCAGCTGTAAAAGCTTATGGCTATGAGGATCCAATTGGGAAAAATATTTTGCAGATTGGTGGAGGGGCAGATACTACTGACCTACCCATGAAAATCATTGGAGTAGTGGAGGACTTTCATTATGAATCCTTGCATCAAACCATTCAGCCTCTAATTATTGCATTTAATAGGAACAGGTTTGCCAGTTATTTTGCAATACGGATTCATCCTGAAAACTACCAACAGGCAATTGGTTTTATTGAGGATAAATGGAATTCAATGGTTACTGATCAACCAATAGAATACACTTTTCTTGAAGATGAACTAAAAACAAATTATAATGATGATAAAAACGAAGGAATAATTTTCGCCATATTTGCCATGCTTGCCATTTTCGTGTCATCGTTGGGATTGTTGGGACTGGCATCCTTCACTACTGAGCAAAGAACAAAAGAGATCGGCATCAGGAAAGTAATGGGATCGTCCATATCTCAGGTCGTTGGGTTGTTAACGAAAGAAATAAACTGGTTGTTGATTATATCTTCAATTGTATCCTGGCCTCTGGCCTTTTATTTCATGAAAAACTGGTTGCAAAATTTCGCCTTTAAATCGAATCTTGGTTTACATATATTCATAATTGCTTCGATAATAGCATTTGTTATTGCCATATTGACAACAGGTTTCCAGGCATTAAAAGCAGCCAGGGCCAATCCGGCAAACTCTTTACGGCATGAATAATGCAAAGAAAAATTTTATATATATGAATAATAAAAAAGGCTGCCAAATGGCAGCCTTTAATTTCATTATATGGTTAGGTGTTTCTAAAAACTAAAATCAACACCTACAGCAAGTAAATTAGAGTCCTTTTTATAGGTTTGTGTATACACAACAGGCTCACCGGTTGGAACTGCATCATCCTGATAAAATACCATAACATAACCGGCATTTACTCTTACGTTCTCAGTAATATTCCAGGCTGCTCCAAAACCCAGGGAGGATGAAGACAGGGAATATTCCAGGTCGCTCTGGTAGTTCTGATTAACACCCATGCCTGCATAACCATAAGAGGCACTTATCAATACAATATCTTTAATGCTGTACTGAACTGTTCCGTTTATATTAAAGGAGTTTTTATCGATATATTGTTCCCATCCATCCCAGTTAACATTTTTATCCCAGTAGTATTCAAAACCCGCAGATATTTGTAATCCTCCAATAGGCCTTACATTTACAGCTCCTGATAACAATGCGGGCATATCGGCATTGTTAACTTCCCCATCAGGGAACATAGTTATTGGAATACCTGTGGGATCATACCCTACAAGAAAATCTTTGGCGGTACTGTTTGTTAACTGCAGCTTTGTTTTGAATTCATATTTTAATGCAACATCAATGAACTTAGCTGGTGAAATGTGAACACTTAGCATTGGGGTTATTCCTGAACCTTTTTGTTCATATTCAACCTCTTGGTCGGTTACTAAAGTAGATGTGGCAAAAGCTTCTACTGCTGAACTTGCTGCCTCATCACTTATTATTCCAAAAGCTCCTGCAGCCATTTCATTTGTCATTCCCGGGAAATAAGCACCAACAGAAGTCAAAGCGTCTATTAACGCCTGATTGCTCAATGGATCATCTCCTAAAATTATTCCTGCACCAATAGCAGCAGTCAGTCCGCCTGAAGCAACAGCAGCGTCCTGAGAAGCTTGTGTATACACTTCCGATGCCTCAACAAAAAAATCATCGGCACGTACCATACTTCCATCATTAATAGGAGGAGCCATTGGATTTATCATTAAGTCTTTCAGGTAACCATTATAAGAATTATTGGCCAATACATAGCGCGCACCTGCAGCCACAGAAATGAAATCGTTGATTTCATAAGTCAATCCAGCCTGAATTCCATAATAAACAGACCTTCCTTCAAAAAATAGGCTTTCTGTATATTGAGAGGTAGGAATTCCCATTTCATTCAACATGCCAACAAGCGAAACTCCGGTCATTAACTCGAAGGAGGGCAAGCCATTGTTAAACTTGGCACCACCACCGCCACCTATGGGATTAAAGCCTGCTGAGATGGTGAATTTGCCAGTCTTCCATGCAAAATAAATACTTGGGAAGAGTGGAGCCTTAACATCTCCAACATAATTCGGGCCATACACAAGGTATGGGTAATCGTTAGAAATAGTCTGGGTCTGCCAAATCGATTGGTTATTAATTGAAAAATGAAAACCATCATTTAGCTTGCTTAACCCTGCCGGATTAAAATAAACCGCATCAATGTCGGTGGTAGCATACCGGGCAAAATACCTGGCCCAGGCTGCACTTTGATTTGTATTGGTTACAATACCACCTGAAAATGCAGAAATTGATAGCAGAAATACTGCTAATAAAGCTGTTGTAATTCTTTTCATAAGTGTGGGTTATTGGTTAAAGTCGGCGCAAAATAGGATGAATTCTACGAATCACAAAATAAATTCAAGAAAAAATGCATATCCCGATCTTCATTATCAGACTATTTAGATCAAATTTAAATGCAATTCTGACTGTGTTTTTACTTCTCGCTATGGGAGCTTATTGAGAGATTTTAACAAATTAGGACCACTTATTTATATTTTTTAATTTAGTTCGGTATTTTGTACCTTTACTACCAATAAAATCTGCCAAAACTCTAATTTACGCATCCATTTACTCTATGGTAAGCAAAATTCCACTTTTAGGTATTTTTATTTTTTTGGCGTCAATTTCCCTGTTATCAATAAATGCCCAAACTCCTCTTGCTGAAATTTCTGTGTATGCCGGAGACATTCAGCGTATCAATACACCGGTGTTCTTTGAATTAGATAATGGTGTTTTAAAAGATGATCATATTTTCATTATGAGATTTACTGCGGATGGGAGCGCAAATGATACTTACTGCCAGATTGAAAAAGGTTCACCAAATAAAGTTTGGTTTTTACTTTCAGATTCACTTCAACCGGGTGAATCCAGGCAGTATAAATTATTCTCGGCCGGTATCAGTGCACCTTCGAATGTAAAGGCAGAAAAAAACAAGAAGTCAATCAGCATTTCTATTCAGGATAAGGAGGTACTGCAGTATGCCTATGCCACAGTTTATCCACCTTCCGGAATTGATACTATTTATAAAAGAAGTGGATTTATTCACCCACTTCGAAGTCCGTCAGGACATGTTCTTACCCGAATTCAGCCACCTGATCACTATCATCATTATGGCATATGGAATCCATGGACAAAGACAAAATTTGAGGGAAAAGAAATAGATTTCTGGAACCTGAACAAAGGGGAAGGAACAGTAGAACATAAGTCCTTTTCTTCTATAACAGATGGAATTGTATTTGGAGGGTTTAAAGCTGACCTTGAACACATTGATATGAAAGCCATCGGGGGAAATAAAGTAGCTTTAAATGAGGAATGGGATGTTAAAGTATATAATATTGAAGGAGTTTGGCTATGGGACTTTTATTCAACCTTGGAGTGCGCCACTTCCAGCCCCTTTTTAATTGAAGAATACAGGTATGCCGGCTTTGGCTTCAGGGCATTGGAAGAATGGACCCGCAAAAATACACGTGTACTTACATCGGAAGGTAAAACCCGTAAAGATGCAGATGGATCAAGAGGCAGGTGGTGTAATGTATATGGTGAAATTGGTACCGATATAGCCGGAATTTTGTTTATGAGTTACCCAAAAAATCATTCTTATCCTGAACCTCTGCGAATTTGGCCCGAAAATGCCAATGGGAATCGAGGGGATGTATTTGTAAACTTTTGTCCCACCAAAGAATCTGATTGGGAGCTTATTCCCGGTAAGTCATACACTCTAAAATATAGAATGCTTGTATACGATGGGACGATAAGCAAAGAAACCGCCGAAAGGTATTGGCAAGATTTTGCCAATCCACCAACTGTTGAGATAAAACTCCTGAAAACGCAATAAAATACCAATCCATGAAAAAAATTAAAAGCACTCCAAAAAAATCTTTTAATCGCCGTGAATTCATTAAAACTTCTGCTGCAGGAGTGATTGGTGGAACCATTGTGATTCCTACTATTGTCCCATCAACAGTTTTTGGAGCAAGTGCACCAAGTAATAAAATAAATATTGCAGCAATTGGAGTGGGACGAATATCCAGAACACATGATATGCCCGAAACTCTTAAATATGACTCAGCAAGAATAATAGCTGTTTGTGATTTGGACAAAAAGCGGTTAAAGGAGGGCAAGCAATATGTTGAAGACTATTATGCAAAGAAAACCGGCAAGAAAAACTATGTAAACATTTTAGCATATCCTGATTACAGAGAACTTCTGCTAAATAAAAACATCGATGCAGTATTATTAAGTACTCCCGATCACTGGCATGCAATCCCGGCCATTGAGTTAGCAAAAGCTGGAAAAGACATTTACCTGCAGAAGCCAACTTCCCTGACTATTGAAGAAGGCAGGGCATTGAGTGATACAATCAACCGAACAGGCAGAATATTGCAAATTGGAAGTCAGCAGCGATCGGTGAATCCATGGCCTCAGTTTAAGAGGGCCTGTGAGCTTGGTTAGAAACGGAAGAATTGGTGACATTCATACCGTTAGAATTGGCTTGCCTGGTGATCCTTCCGGTCCTGAAGAACTGGAAATGCCTATTCCCTCAAACTTGAATTACGATATGTGGCTGGGCTCCACTCCTGATGTTTATTATACAGAAAAAAGAGTTCATCCTCAGCATGATTACTCCCGGCCTGGCTGGTTGCGTTGCGAGCAATTTGGCGCCGGAATGATTACCGGTTGGGGTGCACATCATGTTGATACGGCACACTGGGGAATGGATACCGAATTCACCGGGCCAATTGAAGTGGAGGCCGATGCTGAATTTCCAACAAGTGGTTTATGGAATGTTCATGGAAATTTTCAGGTACGAGCAAAATATGCAAATGGAGTAAACATGTACATTAGTGGTGATAACCCCAACGGTGTTCGGTTTGAAGGTTCTGAAGGTTGGATTTTTGTAACCAGAGGCAATTATGCTGTTACACCAAGTGACCCGGTATCAACTGATAGCAACCGGAAATCCCTTGATGCAAGTGACCCAAAGATTCTAACCTCTGAGATTGGAAAAGATGAAATCCATCTGTATCATAGTGAAGAGCAACATGGTAACTGGCTGGATTGCATTAAAAGCAGGAAACAACCAGTGGCCCCTGCAGAAGTGGCACATCGCTCTTGCAGTGCCTGTCTTGTTAGCCATATTGCAATGAAACTTCCCGGGAAACTTTACTGGGATCCAATGAAGGAGGAGTTTTTGGACAATGATAAAGCAAATTCAATGTTGTCTCGACCCATGCGAAACCCCTGGCATTTGTAGAACTATATTATATGCTCATGTTAATTTAAAAACCCAATTCATAATTGCCTATGAGAGTACTTAAACTTCTTAAAAAGATTGTGATATCTGGCTTCCTGGCAATATTAATCTTTGCATGTTCAAATCATGATCCATCAAAAAAAAATGTAAGTAACATGAAGTTATCCGGTGACGGTATTGAAGTTAAATTAATGATCCTGGACCCTGGTCATTTTCATGCGGCACTTGTTCAGAAGAAAATGTATAGCCAGGTAAACCCTGTTGTTCACGTTTACTCCCCTGAAGGACCCGATGTGGAAAATTATTTAACTACGATTAACAATTACAACTCAAGGTCTGACTCTCCAACAAAATGGACCACAGAATTGTACACTGGTCCGGATTTTATGATAAAAATGCTTATGGATAAACCCGGCAATGTCGTGGTTACTTCCGGGAACAATGGCAGGAAAACAGAATATATAAAAAAGGTGGCCGACGCCGGGATAAATGTTTTTGCCGATAAACCTATGGCCATTAATACGGAAGATTTCGAGTTATTGAAGGAGGCATTTGAATTGGCAGAAGAAAATGATGTGCTGATTTATGACATCATGACTGAGCGTTTTGAAATTACTACCCTGTTACAGAAGGAACTTTCATTGATTCCGGAAATTTTTGGATCACTTTCTCAGGGTACCTTAGAAGATCCTGCCGTTGTAAAAGAAAGTGTTCATCATTTCTTCAAATATGTATCAGGGAATAAAATTAAACGCCCACCATGGTTTTTTGATGTGACTCAGCAAGGCGATGGAGTTGTTGATGTAACCACTCATCTCGTTGATCTGGTTCAGTGGGAATGTTTCCCGGAACAAATTATCGATTACAGAAGAGACATTAAGCTACTTTCTGCCAAACGCTGGCCTACAAATCTGACACCCACCCAGTTTAACACCGTAACCCGTCTGAATAAATATCCAGACTACTTCAGAAAAAATATAATAAAGGATAGTATCCTCCAGGTTTATGCCAATGGAGAAATTAATTATACCATTAAGGGAATTCATGCAAAAGTTTCGGTAGTCTGGAACTATCAGGCTCCGGAAGGAACAGGTGACACCCATTATTCCATTATGAAAGGCAGCAAATCAAATCTGGTGATCAGGCAGGGTGCCGAGCAAAATTACAAAACAAAACTATACATTGAACCGGAAAAGAATATTGACCCTGATGAGTTTGAAGCATCATTGAGCAATGCATCAAAATCAATCATCGAAAAGTATCCCGGAGTTGAGTTCAGTAAATCAGGCGATATATGGGAAGTATTAATTCCTGACTCATATAAACTAGGCCATGAAGCTCACTTCGCCCAGGTTACTGAAAAGTTTCTTCAATATCTTTCTGAAGGAAGCTTACCAGAATGGGAGGTTCCAAATATGATTACCAAATACAATTTAACTACTCAGGCGCTGGAATTGGCTCTGAAAAACAACAACAAATAAATTAAAATGATGAAAAGGATTTTTGCAGTACTTGTGCTAATTTGCTTTCCAGTTTTCTTGTTTACAAGCCAGTCACAAACCAGGAATGAGAAAAGAGTTCTCGTGTATACGAAAAACGGGGAAGGATATGTACATGATAATATTGAAAGCAGTGCTAAGGCAATTCAAAAAATGGGCAAAGAAAACGGATTTGTGGTTGACGTTTCGGATAATCCGAAAGTGTTTACAAAGGAAAACCTTGCGAAATACAGCTGTATTGTATTCTCAAACACAAATAATGATGTTTTTGATACTGATAAGCAGAAAGTGGCATTTATGAGGTATATTCAGGCTGGTGGAGCCTATGTTGGTATACATTCGGCCTGCGGAACTGAACGAAACTGGCAATGGTTTACAAAGCTTACAGGAGGCACTTTTGATGTACATGCATCATTCCAGGAATTTACAGTCAAAATAATCGATCATAATCACCCTTCAACCAAAGATATGCCTGATGAATGGACTATCAAGGATGAATGTTACTTCGTAAAGGATATGAATCCTGCAATTCGAGTACTAATAACCAACGATTTAAGTACAATTGAGGATGACAGGAAAGATACTTTCCCCACACTTTTTGGCAATGATTTCCCAGGCGCATGGTATCATGATTACCAGGGAGGAAGATCATTTTATACATCTTATGGGCACAGTCCGGAAGATTATGAAAATCCCATTTTTGTAAAACATATCCTGGGCGGAATCCTATATGCTATTGGAGACAACAAAGAACTGGATTATAACAAGGCAACAGCGTCAAGTCCGGATAGCCCATATTAGGTTTTGCAGATAGTATTTTGGCAGGATTATTAATATGAAATACTATTTAAAAATAGTTTGGATATCATTACTACTATCCTCCTATTTAGCATTTTCCTATTACTATTTTAATGGTTGGTGGTATTCGTCCATTGGAACCGGACTAATTCTTGTATTCAGTTATTTAATCTGGGGGAAAGATTTTCTTAAAGTTGTCGGATTAAAGCTTTCCATAAAAACCATTCTTAAAACTTTATTACTTACAATTGGAACTGTTGTAAGCTCCCTTTTACTAATAAAATACATCGGGTCAAAAAATGACATTATCATCCAGTTTACATCTCTAAAAAATTATTACCACGATGTTTTCTATATATTAAATGAAGAGATAATCCTGGGCGGAATTCCGATTTTCTTATTGGTAAACAAGTTGAAAATCAATCCGATTAAAGTTTCAATTGGTTTGGCACTTTTTTTTGCCATTATTCACTTTGCATTTTATAAATGGATTTTTATAGATAAAGGTATAATTGAATGTCAAACTTTGTTTACCTTGTTCCTGGTTGGAATTGTACGGAACAACCTGATTTTAGTAAACAAACATATTGGTTATTCATGGGCATTGCATTTTGGATGGATGGTTATCTTGTTTGGCTGCCTTCTAATATGGGTTGAAACAGATACTGTAGTTACTGAACCGGAAAGGTTTAATATTTTCCTGGGATCTACAGAAATGTTGATAATTTCAATTGTCCTGGCAGGTGTAAGTCTTATACATATGGTACTTTCACAAAATCCTAAGAAAAAAATAACAAAGACTGATGTATCAAATTAAAATTGAATATTATAAATCTCCATTTGGCGAGTTAGTATTGGGTGCCTTCGAGAACAAATTGTGCTTATGTGACTGGCGACATCGCAAAATGCGAAATTCCATTGATAAAAGTCTAAAGACCAGTTTAAACGCAGATTTTATTGAAGAAAAGACATCGGTTGTAGAAAACACAATTTCTCAACTAGACGAATATTTTAACGGTAAGAGAACTGAATTTAAAATTCCGCTTATCCTGATCGGTTCCGATTTCCAAAAAAGAGTTTGGAATGAACTTCTACAAATTCCTTATGGAAAAACAGAATCTTACCATGGACTATCAAAAAAACTGGGCGACGAGAAAGCAATCAGGGCTGTAGCTGCTGCTAATGGAGCAAATCAAATCTCCATTATAGTTCCTTGCCATCGAATTGTAGGCAGAAATGGCAAACTGGTAGGTTATGCTGGTGGTCTGCCGGTTAAAATGAAATTATTAAACATAGAAAATGCTATAATCAATGGCCAATTCAGGCTTTTCTGAACATTATAGATTTATTAAAAAATAACCTAAAATGAAAAAAATATTAAAAAGAATTGGGCTAGGAATAGGAATTCTGGTTGTATTGATAATACTTTTTTTCGTTGGCTATGGAATAAAGGCCAAGTCGATTATTAAGGTCATGAGCCCGGTTGAAACAAAACAGCTTGTTGAGAAGGTATTTTCAATTGAGGATACATTTGTTAACATATTTCTAATTAAAGACGGAGATCAGTACATTGCTTTTGATGGTGGAAATGATATTAAAATTATTTCAGAAGAATTAAAAAAATTAGATATCAACCCGGACAAAATCGTTGCGATTTTTCTATCTCATACTGACGCAGATCACATTGCTGCAATAAAGCTGTTTGAAAATGCCAAAATCTATTTATCAAAAGAGGAAGAACAAATGATAAATGGAAAAACCTCAAGATTCTTTATTTTTGGAAATTCAATTGGGACAAATGAATATGAATTGGTTGATAACCAGGAAATTATTTCTATTGGAAATCTCAAAATACAAGGGATTTTAACGTCAGGACATACAGCCGGTTCGATGTGTTTCTTAGTTGATGACAAATACTTATTTACAGGAGATGCATTGAGTTTAAAAAATGGTCAAATTGACAATTTTCCAGGCTTTTTTAATATGGATACCGAAAAAGCCACAGAATCCATAGAAAAAATTACAACACTTCCCAAGGCTGAATACATATTCACAGCTCATTTTGGCTATTCAGATGATTATACATCTGCAGTTAAAAATTGGGGGAAATAGTGCTCAGGTAAAATTAAAATGAATTCTGTTTTTAAAAACATCATTAAATTTATACTATTCTTTTTCTGCATATCCTGGGTAAATAGCCAAACGCTGAATATTCCTCCCCGGGATGCAGATTACCCTTTGGGATCTCAAATAATTGATTCCATTTCAGATTTACCACTTCAGGACAGGGAAGCATTTATTTTTAATGAAGTTCTAAAAGGAAATATTCCTGGTTTTTTAAGGATGATGGTTCAGGTAAAAGACAGTATTATTATTGAGGGTAATAATTTTCATATTACTTATTTTGCTCTGCCTGATTATCTTGCTATTGGAGGAGACAACGATTACTTTTTATGTCCGATGACCCCAATCCTGGCCCAGACTATTGCCTGCAGTTTAAACTGTACACTCCCCACCCGAAAAATGGTAACCCAAATTTGGAAAGCAGCTCAGGTAAAAATGAAACCTCAACCCATCCCACCAGGTCCGGAAATGACTTCAATACCTGTTTTCGCCCAGCACAATTATATGGTTTGGGATCAACGTCAATCGTTTTTTCCACAATATCCGATGGGAAGTTTGGTAAGTGGTCATAAAAAAGACGTGGTTATTAGCAATTCCATAAACAGTTCAACTCAAGGAAAAGTAGTTATTTACGGTTGGCATTACCCTTCCGGCGAACCAATTCAGCCACTCTATTCAGGTCATTCAGAAAATATATGTGGATTATAGCCATGGAATCCGCATGGTGCACGAAGATGTTTTGGTAAATGGCATTTCTATGAAGGTAGCCGAAGTATTGAAATCAGCAACTCTTCATAGCCTGTTAAGCGATGAAGGGGTCATTAGTGTGCCGAATTATCCATATAATACTTCATTAGTCTATCCTCATCCTGCATTCAAGACTCAGAAATAGAATAAAGATATAAATAATCATGGTTTACAGTTAGTTAAATTAGGTATTTAACTTATTTTTTATTCACCAAACGCAATAGAATAGGGATAATTGTAAATAAAAATTAATTTAAATGTGATTTTTAGTAGACCAGTGCGAATAATAAGTAAACATGTAAACAAAAAACATTCATGGACGGTCTGGTACAGGATAAGTATTATTTAAAGATACTCGAAGATAATAAAGGGCTTATTTACAAAGTAGCCAATTCATACTGCAATAATGAAGAAGACAGGAAAGACCTTTTTCAGGAAATAAGTATTCAAATTTGGAAGTCGCTGCATAGATACGACAAACAATACAAAATTTCTACCTGGATTTACCGGATTGCTTTAAATGTTGCAATCTCTTATTATCGGAAAATTAAAACAAGGCAATACCAAACTGCATCACTTGCAGAAACAAGTGTTGACATTATAGATTACCAGCAGGATGATACATCAGAAGAAATTGATCGCCTGTTTACTTTTATTCACGAGTTAAAAGAATTGGACAGAGCAGTGATGCTTCTTTACCTGGAAAATAATAGTTATAAAGAAATTGGTGAAATATTAGGCATTTCAGAAACCAATGTGGCTACAAAAATTAACAGAATAAAAATTAAGCTAAAACAAAGATTTACAAACCATAAAAAATAATAAAAATGAAAAACGATAACTTAAAGAACATATGGGAAAGCTACAGTTCAAGTTTGCATAACAATCTGAACGTCAATCTAACCCAGTTGCAAGAGAAAAATGTTAAAAAAACCAGAAATGCATTAAATGGCTTACTGGTCAGGCGTGCAATTGAATCCATACTTTTTCTCTTATTTGCTGTTCTGCTATTAAAATTCTCTATTGAAAACATTTCAACTACCCACTACCTGCTATCAGGTCTGATACTACTGACATTTTGCTTAATCGGACTTACTGGCAGTATCCTGCAAATTGTACTGATTTTCCGATTAGATTACTCACAACCCATTACTTCTTTTCAAACACAATTGGAGAAATTAAAAATTTATAGTTTGCAGACACTGCGATTAATATTTCTTTCCATTCCTTTCTATTTTACATATATGATAATAGGATTTAAAGTGCTGCATGATTTTGACATTTTTAGTAATGCTGACTCAAGCTGGTTTGTGTGGAATCTTGCTTTAACCATCATGTTTATTCCATTAGCATTATGGCTTGTTAAGATTTTGAACTACAAAACAAGAACCAAATGGGTACAAAAGCTAATAGTAGACAACGGAGGTAAGCAAATTCACTCTGCTATTCAATTTCTAAATGAAATAGAGGAATTTGAAAAAAATGGCAAGAACAATTATTAATTCTCAATGAAATAATGTATTTGCAACAAATTTGGTATTAATTGCCTCTAAATGTATCTTTAGGAGAATAAACAGCAAAATATTTTTTAATAACAGAATAATGAAAAGATTAACTAATGTAATTTTTCTCATCGGCATGTTATTTGGTCTAATAGCTTGTGGGCCTAAATGGATTGAAATCGAAAAAGATGGCTTTAATATTGTTACCAATAAAGGTGGACAGACGCTGGGATATTCTCCTTCATCAGGTGTAAAAATTCTAACGGTAGATCGGTTTGCCTTTAAGGATTTAAACCAGAACGGTGTATTAGATCCTTACGAGGATTGGAGATTGAACACTGACGATAGAGCAAATGACCTGGCTTCAAAAATGTCAATTGAACAAATTGCAGGACTCATGTTATACAGTGGTCATCAAGGAATTCCCGGTGGAGGATTCAGAGGTGGGAGCACCTATAATAACAAACCATACAAAGAAAGTGGAGCTAAGCCTTCAGACCTTACCGACCAACAAATTGAATTTCTTACAAATGATAACCTGCGGCATGTATTAATAACCCGAGTTGAAAGCCCTGAAGTAGCAGCTGTCTGGTCAAACAATGCACAAGCCCTGGTTGAGGGACTTGGCTTAGGCATTCCTTCCAACAATAGTACTGATCCCCGCCATGAGGCACGCTCCGATGAAGAATATACAATGGGAGCCGGGGGTGATATTTCAAGATGGCCGGGATCAATTGGCCTGGCTGCCAGCTTCGATCCTGAACTTGTACAGCAATTCGGTAATATTGCCTCGGTGGAATATCGGGCACTGGGGTTAACTACGGCTCTCTCTCCACAAATAGACCTGGCAACTGATCCAAGATGGTCAAGGTTTAGCGGGACTTTTGGAATAAGTCCTGAATTGTCGACTGATATGGCCGAAGCCTATATTGATGGCTTTCAGACATCTTCCATTGAAAAGGAAATTAATATGGGATGGGGATATGAAAGTGTAAATGCAATGGCTAAACACTGGCCAGGCGGGGGAGCTGGAGAAGGTGGAAGAGATGCTCATTATGGTTTTGGTAAATATGCAGTATTTCCTGGCAATAGTTTGCAGATGCATATGAAGCCATTTATTGAAGGGGCCTTTAAGCTAAAAAGCGGAACAAAAATGACCTCTGCTATTATGCCGTATTATACAATTTCTTACAATCAGGATCCTAGTGGGGAAAATGTTGGCAATGCTTTTAGTAAATACTTTATAACTGATATGTTGAGGGGTAAATACGGATTTGATGGTGTTGTTTGTACAGATTGGGGAGTTACTAATAACGATGCAGGTATGGCAGTTTTTGGCAGAACACCCTGGGGAGTTGAACAGCTGACTGTTGCAGAAAGACACTACAAAGTACTAATGGCTGGTTGTGACCAGTTTGGAGGGAACAACGATGCCGGACCCGTGCTGGAAGCCTACGAGTTAGGAATTCAAGAATTTGGTGAAGAGTTCATGAATATTCGTTTTAAGCAATCTGCAGTCAGACTTCTAAAAAATATTTTTAGAGTTGGCCTGTTTGAGAATCCTTACCTTGATGTTTCTGAAACTAAAAGCATTGTTGGCAAGCCTGAATTTATGGAAGCAGGTTACCATGCTCAGCTAAAATCTGTTGTTATGCTTAAAAATAAAGCCAATGTTCTTCCTGTAAAAAAGGAAAAAACGGTTTTTATCCCTAAAAGATTTGCTCCGGCATCAAGGAATTTCTTTGGAGGTGTAACTCCGGAACGATGGGAAGTTCCATTAAACATTGATTTGGCATCAAAGTACTTTAAGGTGACAGATAATCCTGAAGAAGCAGACATTGCCTTAGTTGTAATCAACAGTCCTGAAAATGGCCGTACTGCCGGTTATAGTGAAGATAATGCGAAAAAAGGAGAAAACGGATTTCTACCAATAAGCCTACAGTACGGTAGTTATATTGCCAGCGAAGGACGCGATCCCAGCCTTGCAGGTGACCCGAGAGAAGGTGACGTACTCAATCGCACCTATAAAAACAAAACGGTAAAAGCACAGAATTCCACAGACCTTGACCTGGTTTTAAAAACCAAAAAAGAAATGAATGGCAAGCCTATAATTGTTGTCATTAAAATGTCAAATCCAACAATTGTGGAAGAGTTTGAGAAGGAAATTGATGCATTATTAGTCAATTTCAGAATCCAGGATCAGGCATTACTTGATGTTATTTCAGGAGCATTTGAACCAACAGGCTTGTTGCCCCTTCAGATTCCCGCAAACATGAGCACTGTTGAAGCACAGCACGAAGATGTACCATTTGATATGAAAGCTCATATAGATTCGGAAGGGAATGTATATGATTTTGCTTTTGGACTAAACTGGAGTGGACTAATTCAAGATACCAGAACCAATAAATATAGTAAACAATAGCAAAGCTTTAAATTATTTGTTAATTGGCTAATTCTCTTTCCAAAGAAGTGAAATAGCCATAATTTTCCTATTTTCAACACAAAAAACTGATGCCTTTGTTAAATAAGATAGAACCTATACCTCGTCTAAAGAATAAAGTAGTTAACTTTACCAATTAAAGTTGAGCGAACGAATAAGTTGATTAACATAAATATTTAAGAATGGGGAAATCTCAAGAAACATTTAACAAAAAGGAAAAAGAAAAAAAACGTTTGAAGAAAAGGCTGGATAAGCAAAAAAAACGAGAACAACGCAAAACAAGATCAGAAGAGGGCGGAGTGGATAGTATGATGGCCTATGTGGATGAAGATGGTAACATTACTGATACTCCACCGGATTTAACAAATAAAAAGAAGATCAATCCGAAGAACATTGAAATTAGTATTCCAAAAAAGGAGAAGGAAGATTTACCTGCTATAAGAACGGGCAAAGTTGAATTCTATAATGATTCAAAAGGCTTTGGCTTCATCAAAGAAACAGGAACCCAGGAAAAATACTTTTTTCATGTAAATGGAACGCTGGAAGAAGTTTGGGAAAACGATAAAGTTACTTTTGAGATTGAAAGAGGACTCAAAGGCATGAATGCAGTTCGTGTTAAGAAAGCATAAACTTCATAGCCTAAAAAAAATCTTTTTCTGCTTGATCAATACATTTTAAGGCCTGAAAGCTGAAATTATATCTGAAGTATCATAATAATGACGATGCCGGACAATTTTACCATCATGAATGGTGAAAATCATAATCCAATCATGTCCATATTTTTTGCCTGTTAGCCTGCTCATTCCCTGGTTTCGACCCTCAACCACCAACTTATCTCCCTGTGCAACAAAACCTTTAATCTCAAACTTCTCAGGTTGAACTTTCTTGTTTAATTCCTGGAAAAACTCCATGACTTCCTTTTTGTTGTGGCATGGTTTAGCCCATGAAATTTCTTCCGATTGATTTTGCGTGACAGGAGATTGCCAATCAACCTCATCCTCTATCATATTCATAGCAGTTTGCAAATCACCACGGCCAAAAGCAGCAATGTGATCCTTAATAAGTTGAATATTTTCTTGTTCTATCATGACTAATTATTTAAATTTTAGAGGTTAGAACTTCAACCTTGAACTAATAATGAAATCCGTCCAATTACATCAAATTTACCTTAAATAATACCCAAAGTCAAAAAACAAAACTGAAGTAAATAAGAAAATAAAAACAATTATGACCAAATATTGATCCTTTGTAGAAATATCCAATAATTTTTACCTTTAGAGCAGGCAATACTTTAAAGTTAGCGTATCCATAAATTCATTAAAGTGAAAATTAAAAAATTAGGATTCCTATTGGTTCTCCTGCTATTAATTTCAAACACATATGCCCAATCGTCTCAGGTTTTGGTTTACATCTACAGCATTTCAGGTAAAAAAATTGTAGCTGGCCAGCACAACAAAGAGCCCAATTCTGATCCCGACATGTGGACAGAATATATTAAAGAAACTACAGGAAAATACCCGGGCTTATGGAGTGGGGATTTTTTATTTCAACAGGAGAACATTGATGAAAGATGGACCATGATTCATGAAGCAAAGGAGCAATGGGACAAAGGATGTATTATAAACTTAATGTGGCATGCCTGCCCTCCTGATGAAGGTGAGCCCTGCTAAGTGGGATCCGGGATTGCTTAATGCACAATTGGATGATGATCAATGGAAGGCCCTGATTACCAATGGAACTCCTCTCAACAAAATATGGAAAGAAAGGATGGATGACATTGCAATTTATCTCCAATATTTGGAGGATAATGGTGTGGAAGTTCTATTCAGACCTTTGCATGAAATGAACCAGAGAAAGTTCTGGTGGGGGGGCAGGCCCGGGCCTGATGGCACTGCTGAACTATTCCGGATTATTCATAATTATTTCACCAAAACTAAAGGCCTGTCTAACATTATTTGGGTATGGGATATGCAGGATATGAGCAGGGATTTTGAAGCTTATAATCCGGGCAATGAATATTGGGATATATTTGGTTTTGACATCTATGATCAAGGGTACGATCCTTCCTGGTATAACTACATTCTTCCTATTGTTGGTGATAAGCCAATGGCAATTGGAGAATGTTCTAAGTTACCCGGGCCGGATGTTATAGCTTCACAACCTCGATGGGTATTCTTTATGCCATGGGCCGAGCTGGTGAAAGAAAGTAATTCAACCGAAGAAATAATAATGATTTATAAGGATCCGAAAGTTATAACAAGGGATGAGATGCCAGGCTGGAAGTAAATAACATCTCAATTATAATAATATGCTTATAAGCCCCTGCATACAGCATGAAATTACAAGTATTCATAACAGAAAGAATAGAAATGAAAAATAACTTTATCGTTGCTCTTACTATACTATTTTTTAGTCTTGTTTCAGTAACCAGTTTTGCTCAGGAAGGGAAAGATTCTCTAAAAATACTGTTTGTGGGTAACAGTTATACTCATTTTGAAAATATGCCACAAATAGTTTCAATCATTTCAGACAATTCAAAAACAAAATTACTTACCAGGAAAAGTACTGTAGGAGGTGCCAGATTGCGTGAACATTGGTTGGGTGAAAGAGGTCTTAAAACTAAAGAAATGATTAAAAATGGAAATTTTGATATTGTTGTTCTTCAGGAATATAGTATGGGAGCAATTGACCAACCGGATAGCCTCCTTAAATATTCAGGCCTATTCTGTGATTTTATTAAAGAAAATAAAGCCAAACCATATTTTTACCTGACCTGGGCCAGGGAAAAAGTTCCTCAATACCAGGAAATAATTAATAAAATTTATCTCAAGGCAGCCACTGACAAACGAGGCCAATATAGTTCCAGTTGGTAAAGCATGGGCACTGGCAAAACAGTACCGTCCTGATATCGAACTATTTAATCCGGATGGCAGTCATCCATCTGACCTGGGGGCTTTTCTTACTGCCTGCATATTTGTAGCAACTATTTTAGATGAAATACCAAATAAAATAAATGGAATATTCACGACCTATGATCTATATGGTGAATCTATTAAATTAATGGCAATTCATCCACTTGATGTGGCTTTTTGCATAAAAATAGCAGAGGAAACAGTTTTAAAGTGATACCTAATTCTTTGAGATGGGGATATAAATCTAAGGTAATCAGAATATATGGTGATAAATAGGCAAAACTTACTTCTTGTTTTCATCTATTTAACAGTATTTGCATTGTCCCTTTTGACAATTAAAAATGCCTTCTTCTGGGATACAATACAATTGGGTTCAAAACATGCCAATTTCTATTTCACTACAGATTTCTCATCTGTTTTATTACCAGACTCAATTGATAGCGGACACATTCCAGCATTTGGCATGTATTTGGCCTTAATTTGGAAAATTTTTGGTCGGACATTGATAATAAGTCATTTGGCCATGTTTCCTTTTATACTTGGCATTTTATGGCAATTACAAAAGTTAATATCAAAATTTGTCAATAAAAAATATGTTGGATGGGCATTGCTGCTTGTTGTTTTAGATCCCACTCTGCTCAGTCAACTTACTCTGATTAGCCCTGATGTTTCTCTTGTATTTTTCTTCCTTTTAGGTTTGAACAGTATCCTGGAAAACAGGAAAAAGATCTTGTCCCTTGCCATTGTTTTGCTTTTTCTTACCAGTATGCGGGGCATGATGGTTTCATTTTGCCTGTTCATATTTGATGCCATTATTAACATCAACTACTCAAAATCTATTAAAGATTCAATTACCTCTTTACTAAAAAGAAGCATGGTATACCTGCCAGCTTTGATTATCTTCATTTCGTTCAGCATACTGCATTACGCCAAAAAAGGATGGATAGGGTTCCATGAAAACTCTCCCTGGGCTACTTTGTTTGAAAACGTCGGATTTAAAGGTTTCCTGGTTAATATTGGAATTCTTGGCTGGCGCCTGGTTGATTTTGGACGGATTGGAATATGGCTTGTGTTCTTCATTATACTTGCCAGATATAAAAGTCAAATTTTTACACAAGGAAAAAACCACCTGTTGGTTCAGATATTCTTAATTTTTTTAATCATTCTTCCTTTAAATATGCTGTGGGCCACAAACCTGTTGGGACACCGCTATCTTATACCTGTTTACCTTACTTTTTCGTTTTTATGTGCCTCCATGCTTTTCTCTCAGCAAATTGACAAAAAACTAAGAGTTGCATTGGTTTCATTGTGGCTGGTGTCAGTTGTTGGCGGAAACTTTTGGGTTTATCCTGAAAAGATATCCCAGGGGTGGGATTCAACTCTCGCTCATTTACCATATTACAAAATAAGGCAACAAGCAATTGAATATATTGACGAGCAGGGGATTGACTTTAGTAGCGTTCAATCATTTTTTCCGAATGTTGCAATTGTAGATGATGTTGATTTAAATAATGATTACAGGCAGTTTATTGAATTTGACAATAGCTGTAACTATGTACTTTACTCCAACGCGTTTAATATTAGTGACGAGGATTATGACCTCATTAGAAACCATTACTCCGTAATAAAACAGTTTAAAAGCGGATTTGTTTATTTTGATATTTGTAAAAAAACATATTAGCTGAATCTCAATATCTACATGGGCAAGTCATTGAATAATCCGTGTTAAGATCACTTGAAATAAGTTATAACTTAATAAATAATTTATTACTCATTACATACCAATATAGTATATATTAGTTAATTTTATCATACAAAGTTGACTGGGAAAATAAGTTGGCACAATTTCTAGATTCAATTGATTTGTAACCTTTTTTTCATGATTTCTAAAAAGCATTTACCAATAATATATTTCTTTCTAGGCTTCGGCATTTTTATGTTTACGAGGTTGAGCAAATTGGTCCCGTCTATAGACATTGCAATAGTATTAGCCCCAATCCTCATTCTAAGGTTTATAAGGACTCAACCTGCAAAAAGAGGTATCTGGTTGACACTAATTGGATTTATTTTGAGTATGAATATTGCACTTTGGGGATTATTCGAGTTCGATGAAGCATGGATGACTATATTTTTCGGTCTGATCAGAAGTACACTTTTAGCCATTATTTGGTTTCTGCCTTTTATGTTCGATCGAATGATTTACCCAAAATTCAGTAATAAAGGTGTATGGTCTACCTTAATCTTTCCCACCATAACAACTGCCATTTTCTTTCTATCATCACTGGAAGGCCCGTTTGATGACGGGTCAGGAACTATAAGTTCGTTTGGTTATGGTTATGGAACATTAGCGTTTATACAGGCACGTTCATTATTTGGAATTTGGATACTTGTTTTCATTCACTCATGGTTATTTTCAATTGTTAATTATTTCTGGGAAAATCAGTTCAAGTGGATAAAAATCAAAAAGTTAGCAATAATTTATTCTTCTGTTTTATTATCGATCTTTTTATTTGGGTTGGCAAAAACTTCTTCGCTTTTAAGTTCAAAATCAGATACCGTAAAAATTGCAGCAGTTGTTCTTATACCTGAAGATGGTGAAGCTATTCCTATGTCCAGGATTTTTGATTCAAGAACAACTTCACCTTTTGAACAAACGATATCAAGAATTGAAGGATTAACAAAAAAAGCAGTTGAAGATGGAGCAAAAATTGTTTCTTTTCAAGAATTTGCAATGGTTATTAACCAGGAAGATGAAAGCAAGCTAAGAGAACAATACAAGAGAATAGCTAAAGAAAAAAACACTTTTTTAAGTATAACATATGCATATTTTTCAAAAGAAGGAAAAGGTGAGAACAAACACCTTTTTATTAATGGAAACGGAGAAATACTTTTAGATTACACAAAAAGGTATCTTCTTGGTTTGGGACCTTTTGGGGAATCAGGTGTATTTAACAAAGGACCTGAAATTATCCAATCAGTTGAAACTCCCTATGGCAAAATAGGAATCAGTATTTGTAGAGATATGGGTTTCCCTTCTTTTTTAAGACAAGCCCCAAAAGATAATGTTGATATAATGCTCTCACCTTCGTATGATTGGCCCAAAAGTCCTACTGCCTGGTATCTTACAAGTACCATAGAAAATGGATTTTCGTTTGTTCGGCCTACTTATAACGGATATTCTTATGCTGCAGATTATCACGGTAAAGAATTAGCCCACATGGATTCTGACCAAACAGAAGAAGGTATAATGTATTCCGATATTCCTGTTAAAGGTATTAAAGTTCTGTATCCGATACTTGGAGATTTGTTAGGGTGGTTAAGCGTCATAATGATGTTTGTACTTATTGGTTTGGTGTTCTTCAAAAAAAAATGGTTAAGTCTGACAAATTAGGCCCTTAGTGTTTTTTAAAGTTAATAAAACTGTGCCCAACAATGGGCATAGTTCATTGGCGGGATAGTGATTTACGAGCCTTCGTTTTTCAAATTTCCCTATTTAATAACTTGATAAGTTTGAGTTTGAAAATCGCCAACGAAACCATACCCTAACCACTTTGCACAATTTTCATTTCGATCTCTTTGATTATTGTTAACTTGCTATAGAAAATTAAAAACTGATGCCATGAAAAAGGTTTACCTATTTTTCTTAATATTTTCAATTGTTTTTTTTAGCATTCATGGGCAGACTGACATAGAGAAAGAAATTATTTCAGATTTAATTGAAGCAGAGTTTGGTTCTGTCACTGATGAATCAAGTATAAACGGGAAAGATCAAATGGATAATTCTATCATTATTTTATCAGAAACTTTCACGCAAACAATTGATACAGTAGATGATCCATTGGTGAAATTTCTAAGAACAGGGTTAGCTGGTCTGGATTCATTTACAATGAATGATTTCTTTAAAAAGAACCAGAGTTCTGTTAAGATTCCGGAATTCTGTTTGGACAAAATAAAGATGATATATCTGTCTAAGAAAAAATGGGATGAAATAATAAAAGGAGGAGGCTGGGCCCGGTATCATAGTATTTATGGATATATACCTACAATTTCATTATCAAGACCTGGAATTAATGAATATATGAATAAAGCCTTAATTTATTATGGTGCTATAAGTGATAAACTGGGAGGATCGGGATTTTATTTAATACTTGAAAAAGTAAATAACAAATGGATTGTAAAAGAGAAAATAATATCCTGGAGGTCATAATAAAAAACTGAAATAAGGTAAATACTTATAACAAAAGCTAAACCAAAAGGAGTAAAACGCGTTTAGTTCCTCATTATAGAGCAATAGAGAAATCCGGGAATTATGAATAAAACATTTCGAAATATATTAGCAATCAGCATTGCAATCTTACCAATCAATATCATAATGATTTGGTATAGATTAACACAAACTGATAATTTCTCGACAACTGACATGATTGTTTATCCATTGATTTTTGGAGGTGGTATAAGCATTTTGATTTTATTTCTTAATAAATACCTGATAAAGGACACATTTAAAAAAACATTTAATTCTGGTAAAGGGACATGGTATTGGGATGCTTTAACAGGTTTAGGTTTAACTGTTATTTATTTTGCCATGTTCTTTTTAGAAAGAGCAACTCTTTATCAATGGATACCTAATCATAACCCACCAAATACTGAATTGATTGATACAATGATGGATTTGGCAAATAATCCCTTGCTAATGATTATTTGGTTTGGACCTGTATTATGGATTGGCATTGCACTTTTTGAAGAATTATCAAGAGTATTTTTATTAAAATGTTTGTGGAATGTAAATGACAACCAGAATTGGCATATTGCTGTAATCTTTTTTGCTTCTACATTAATCGGAGTAGCACATTTATATCAAGGGACTGCCGGAATAATTTCCATAGGATTTAAAAGTGTAATTATGAGTTTTTACTTTTATAAATATCGCAGATTATTACCCTTAATCATTTCTCACGGTCTTTATGACGGAATACAGTTTGCTTTTTTTGTAATGCAATTTCAAAATTAGAAAATGAAACAATTGACTGATTTACCAAACATTGGAATAACTCTTGCTGAAAAGCTGACTTTAGTAGGTATTAAAAATGACCAAGAGTTAATAGAGTTTGGTAGCGAAAAGGCAATAATTAAAATTGCCACAATAGAAAATAGTGGTGCTTGTATTAATATGCTTTATGCACTTGAAGGAGCAATACAAGGAATTAGATGGCACAAACTTGACAAAGAAAGAAAACAAGACCTGAAAGAATTTTATAGAATGTTGGACAAATAAAAACTTTCTACTCATAAAAGCAATAACCTCTGATAATCAGAAGATTTTATTAGTAATGAGAGGTCACTGTGAGACTACTTGTACTGTGTTACTATAGGTACAAGTAGGATTCTGAAAAGGGGGGATTTGATAATATTTGCCGCATAGTTATCTGCAATAATAATTTGAAAAATAAAATATAACTCAAAATTCAAAATGGTACATAATACATTCCAATATTGGATATATTCGGTACCTTTAGCTTGCAAAAGTACATATATAAACAAGTTATCGGTAATTATTTACAAATGATAGTTAAATGAAGAATATATTAAAAGCAGGGTTATTAGTAATTGGAACTGCAATTTGTATTGTTATTGGGCAAATAATCTATTTATCAAGTCTGAAACCAAAAGAGGACTATCCTGATGATACATTCCTGCAAATCGAGCCGAACAAAACAGCTCTGATTATAGTTGCACACGATGATGACGCTGGAACTTTTAGCGGGACAACCTCCTTGCTTGCTGCGAATGGATGGGATGTAAGTTTTCTGTGCTTTTACACACCTTTTCATCGACCAGAGGATAATCCTATAAGAAAACTAGAAATGCAACGGGTTTCAAAGATTCAGGGACTAAATGGTCTGGACCTTATTGATTTTGCCATCGCCAAAGAAGAAGTCAATGAGGGTTGGATGCCCATTCCTTATAAAGAATTCCCAATTCGCTATAAAATTGATTCATTGAGTTTACTAATATATGAGTCCATCTCAAAATATGACCCCAGCGTAATTTTTACTCTTGACAATACCATCGGGTGGTATGGGCACCCAGAACATGTCCTTGTAGGACAGCTTGTTGAGCAAATTTGTAGATCTCGTAGAGATTCAATTTATTTTCCTGTGAAAAAAATTTACCAGATGGTCTACCCTCCTACTATGGCGAAAAAAACCATGGATAAAAAAGGGACTTATCAATCTGGAAAAGAAATATATCAATGTGTCGGGATGCCTGAACCTGATATTCAGATAGATATATCATCATTCGCTAATACGAAGAAAAAGGTATTTTTAGCACATGCCTCTCAACATAGAAACATAAAAAAGTTCTTTCCTTATTATAGAATTATCCCAGGGTGGATATATTGGAGAATCTTCAAATATGAATATTTCAATATTCTGAACATTAAATAAATAAACTACCGATAACACTCTTCTAAGGGAATAGCAAATATTTGACACTATTTTTTTATGCTGCGAACATAGTCAGATCAACATACGGTGTTTGCCTTTTTACAACTGCAAAGATTCTATATACCAATTTATTTCTTATGATATTAAGTGTGCTCATTTTGTTCTTACCTTCTTCTGTCCTTCTTTCATAATATGTTTTATACTCTCCTTTTAGTCTGACAGCTCCCATAGCTGCTATGTTCAGTAATGATTTCAATTGCTTATTGGCACATGGATGAAGCCTGGTTCTTCCTTTAATTGAGGACCCGGAAGAGTACTCAAAAGGAGCTATACCAGCATAACAGGCAAATTTCTTCGGGTCCGTAAAGCGTGTGAAGTTTTCTGTATAGATAATGATATACCTGCTTACAACAGGTCCAATACCCTTTACTGATTGCATCAATCTGAAATTTCTCTCCCAATCAGGCATTGAAGCGATAATTGAATCTATTTGGCCTTCTACACAATCTAATTCAATGTTCAACTGCTGAATTAATCTCTCTTGAATAGTTTTCACAAACTCAGTCTCACCCTCGACAAAACAGTCCTGTAGATCTTTAATACTGTTCTTATATGCTGTACGATGTCTAAGTAATTACGCAAAGACAATAATTGACGTAACTGACCAACCTCTGGTGCATGGAGTTTTGTTGGAATGAGTTCATCTCGCCTTCGATGAGCATAATTGGCAATCATTTTGGCATCCTTCTTATCAGACTTGCCCCTGGTAAGCCCCCTGGATTGCTTTATATCCATAGCCGGTACCTTGGCAAAGACAATTGAGCTCTCACTCATGAAAATACTTAACAGCCAACTGTATCTTCCTGTGTGTTCAAAACAGAAAAAAAGGTGATCCCTGTTGCATTCCAGTTTTCTACAACAGGTCTCCAGTAGCTTTGCAAAACCTACTGGATTATTCTCAACAGTAAAGTGATATGATGCAGTCAAGATAAATACATCAAGAACATTTTTTGAGACATCAATACCGATTAATTCTTTGCTTTTCATAACTTTAAAGATTGATTAATAATAAGTTGCCTGAACTATTAACTTTAAAAGGCCCGAACGCCTGAGATTCTAAATGGTTACTGCAACTTGTTTAAGGAATGGGGACTATTAATGTTGATAGGAACTTGTCCTATGCGGTATGAAAGTTCACCCCATTCCTTATTTAAATTAATCAACAAGTTAGCAACAAAAACACTATTGTGAAAATCAACCATTTAACTGAAATAACTACAAAATTTGTTAATAAGGGAGGTAAATATAAAGTGCGGTATATTCAACACCGCAAACTGCAAAAAAGAATATTAACAATATGAAAAGAACACAAATATAAATTAAGAAAGGGCTAGTGGTGCTGACCATATACCGCTAACCGTTGTGCCTAATTGTAAAAAAACTAGCATAACTTTAGATGGCAGTCTAAAAAAAATCAAACAATTAAATGTTTAAGATAATCATAAGCAGATATTCGTTTTTAAAGGTTTGCAAAAGGTTATATTGAATACGAGTTTGTAGGATATTGAGCCTTGAACCATACTTTGATTATGTACTGAAAATCTACTAATTGACAGGATTTGAATTATTTACAAATAATAATCTTTTATTAATACTGTAAATCATGAAAAATAAATCAGATAAACAAAACAAAATCAAATTGGGAGTAAGATTTATAATAGGATTTCATATTCTAAACCTCATTATGTTTGTAGTTGGACAAGGCGGGGCTGTTGTCTCTTATGATACTGTTGCTGGATGGGGATTACAGGAAGCAAGAGACACAATCGACTCTGTTATTGTTGTAATTAACAGAGGGATTGGATTAGCAGATGTCATTATTGGTGTTCCACTATTTATAATAGCTATTATAGGTCTTTGGCGACAAAAATATTTGGGTTGCGTAACCTCATGGATGATTTTTGGAATTAGCCTTTATTGGACTACTGTTGCCTGGTCTAAGCAATACTTTTATATTCAGGCGTCAATAAAATGTGAACCGTTTAATATTGGTACTCATATTGTGCTTGCATTTGTTTTCCTTTTTTCTATATGGGGTAGCTGGTATTTGTACAAAAATCGGAAGCAATTTGATTAATTTTACATTTTCGATTACTAAATTAAAGAGTAATTAAAGCAACATAGGCACAACAAACGCTCATAAAATTTATTTGAAAACATGGAGGCAATGATATGACAAATAAAAATAGAATAATCGAGGCAATGACTTACATTATTGTCCCAATAGCATTCTTAATAATTTCTCCATTATTTGGAAAGTATATTGACAAAATTATTTTTAATAATAACCATATAATTTCTTCAAATATTTATGTTTTATCAATAAGTATTTTAGTAATTATCTGTGGATTATCTTTAATATTTTATACAATATTTTTATTTAAAACAATAGGTAAAGGAACGCCAAATCCTAAAATACCACCAAAAGAATTTGTGGTAAAAGGTCCCTATAAATTAATTAGGAATCCTATGGCATTAGGAGGTACTATTCTTTTAATCGGGGAATCACTATTATATTACTCAATTTCACTTTTTATTATTACAGTTCTATATACAATAATTTTATATTTCAATGCTAAATACATTGAGGAACCAGAATTAATTAAAAGATTTGGAAAACCATATGAAGAATATTTAAAACAAGTGCCAAGATTCTTTCCTTTTAAAATAAATAAATCGTGAATTAATATATAAACTTCCTCTAACAGCCGTTATGAGTAATTCAATAATCTATATAATTGGAAATAGGAGTAATAAAAACAGAAAATGAAAAACACTAATCAAATAAGTCTGAATTTAAATATTAGGGGAATCAATCAATCTCCAACTCTTGCTATCAATGAGTTGAGTAAAAAATTGAGTAATAATGGAATGACAATTTATCCTATGGGACTTGGTCAGTCACCATTTCCAGTACCTGCTCCTGTTGTCGAAACATTAAAAATGCATGCTCATGAAAAGGATTATCTTGCAGTTAAAGGTTTGGAAGCGTTACGTAAAGCTGTTGCTCACTTTCACAGGCAAAAAGATAATGTAGACATTAAATCAAATAATGTCCTAATTGGACCAGGATCTAAAGAATTGATGTTTATATTAATGATGGTTTATTATGGAGATGTTATTCTACCCACACCATGCTGGGTATCTTATGTTCCGCAAGCAAAAATTATAGGAAGGAATATTAAACTTATTCATACTTCATTTGAGAATAAATGGCGAATAACTTATAAACAGCTTAATGATTTTCTACTAAGCGAGAATGATCAGTATAAACCTCGTTTGTTAATTCTTAATTATCCCTCAAATCCTGACGGGGGGACCTATTCATCTGATGAACTTAAAAAAATAGCTACGATTGCAAGAAAATATGAAATGATTATTCTCTCGGATGAAATTTATGGGCAATTGCATTATAAAGGAAAACATATTTCAATTGCACGGTTTTATCCGGAAGGAACGATTATCAGCTCAGGTTTGTCAAAATGGTGCGGAGCCGGTGGGTGGCGTTTGGGAACTTTTGCATTTCCACCGGATTTCGATTGGTTGATGAATGCTATGGCTGCTGTTGCCAGTGAAACTTATACATCGGTATCCGCTCCGATACAATATGCAGCTGTGCGGGCATTCAAAGGTGGAACCTTAATTGAAAGATATCTATTGCATGTGCGTCGCATTCTTGCACATCTGGAAAATCGATGTACTAAAATAATACGTGAAGCAGGAATACAAGTTCATTCACCTGGCGGAGCTTTTTATCTTTTTCTCGATTTTTCACCACTATCAACAAAACTGAAAAATAAAGAGATAACAAGCAGTAAAAAACTTTGTGAAAAATTGCTACAGGATACTGGCGTAGCTATATTGCCGGGTGAGGCTTTTCAGATCCCCCCTGAAGAATTAATCGCTCGTTTGGCTTTTGTTAATTTTGATGGTGCAAAAGCCTTATCAATGAGTGAAACAATACCTCTTAGTGAGAATCTTCCTCATGATTTTGCTGATAATTATTGCATTTCTGTAATTCAAGCCATACAGAAAATAGCTGATTGGGTAAACTTAAATTAGTTGCGACAACTTTGAATTTCTCATAACAGCAAATCATAGCCCATAGCTGGATTGTAACTATTTAGAAAATTGAGTAATAGCATAAACATACGAGTAATCAATAAACAAGCGGCAAAATCAAGGATTTTAGAAAAAATATTGCCCCCATACGCCCCCCTAAAAAACACATCTGTTATTCGTCATGCATCCTGCATGACTCATGATCCGATATTGCGGGCCATTCAACAAATTCTTCCTGGGCTGTAGCCCTTGTGGAACAGTTTTCTAAATACTCAATGAACAAGTTCATTTCGCTCTTAAAATATCCTCCTTGTTATTCGTCATGCATCCTGCATGACTCATGATCCGATATTGCGGGCCATTCAACAAATTCTTCCTGGGCTGCAGCCCATGTGGAACTGTTTTCTTAATACTCAATAAACAAGTTCATTTCGCTCTTAAAATATCTTCCTTTGTTATTCGTCATGCATCCTGCATGACTCATGATCCGATATTGCGGGCCATTCAACAAATTCTTCCTGGGCTGCAGCCCATGTGGAACTGTTTTCTTAATACTCAATAAACAAGTTCATTTCGCTCTTAAAAAACAATCCCCCAATACTATCGTATTGAAGGATTTGTTGAGGTCACGGGCGGATTCGAACCGCCGTACGCGGTTTTGCAGACCGCTGCCTAGCCACTCGGCCACGTGACCGTAAATATTTTTAAATATTTAACAGAACAGTTTCTATGTTGCCCTAACTGACCTATCTGCCACCAAAACAATTAAGGTTTGCAAAATTACTAAAAAAACAAATACTTATTAAAAATAATTTCCCTCCCTATCTCTGCCAAGGCTTACACTTACACAATCCATTTTACCCCCCACCGGAGGATTCATTTTCGCTACCACTACTTTTACCTTTTCAATTCCTGCCAGCTTAGCACACAATACATCCAAAATTCGGCGCGCTATGTTTTCCAGCAAATGAGATTTTTTCTCCATTTCAGCCTTAACCAGTTGATATGCTAGCTGATAATTAACTGCATCCTTCAAATCATCCGACAAAGAAGCCGCATCCATATTCGTTTCAATGCTAAGATCAACCAGGAATTTATTACCTACAATTTGTTCTTCTTTAAAGTGCCCATGATAGGCATAAAACTCCATTTGTTGAATCCTGATTGTTCCCATAGGTTCGTAATTCTCAGTTGCGAAAATATAACATTGTCGCCTTAGTTTTGCATTTTTTTCCCTGAATCTTACTTTCAAGACTAAATTCCTGTATTTTTGCAAAAAATAAATCGATGGGAATTAGCTGCATTTACAAATACAACCCCGCTTTTGGTGAAAGTAATGAGCGATCAAACGCAAAACAAGGTAATATGAATGACATGAATGAAGAAAGAGCACCTTTAAATTTTATAGAAAATTTTATAGAGGAAGATCGAAAAACCGGTAAAAATGATGGGGAGGTTTACACCCGCTTCCCGCCGGAACCAAACGGTTATTTGCATATTGGCCATGCAAAATCAATTTGCCTGAATTTTGGACTGGCAACCAAATACCAAGGAAAATGCAACTTGCGTTTTGATGATACCAATCCTGAAAAAGAGGAAGAAGAATATGTGAAATCGATAATGGAGGATATTCGCTGGCTTGGATTTGAATGGGAAGGAGACCCAAAGTATGCATCCGATTATTTTGACACACTGTATATGTGGGCTGAAAAGATGATTCTTGGAGGCAAAGCATATATCGATGAACAATCTGCTGAAGAAATAGCCCGGCAAAAGGGAACACCTACCAAACCTGGCAGCCATAGCCCTTTCAGGAACCGAGCAGTGGAAGAAAACCTGGAAATATTCAGGGATATGAAAGCTGGAAAATACAAGGAAGGTGAGAAAATTCTACGGGCAAAAATAGATATGTTATCTCCTAATATGCATATGCGCGACCCAATTATGTATAGAGTAATGCACAAGCCTCATCACAGAACTGGTGATAAATGGTGCATATACCCAATGTATGATTTTACACATGGGCAATCAGACTATCTTGAAGGCATTACTCATTCTTTGTGCACACTTGAATTTGAAGTGCACAGGCCTTTGTACAATTGGTACCTCGATCAGATAATTGACACTGAATATCGACCACGTCAGATTGAATTTGCCCGTTTAAATTTGAGTTACACCATAATGAGCAAGCGTAAATTATTGGAACTGGTGAATAAAAAACTGGTTTCCGGCTGGGATGATCCAAGGATGCCTACCATTTCAGGTTTTCGCAGAAGAGGTTATACGCCGGAATCTATTCGTAATTTCTCTGATCGAATTGGTGTTGCTAAAAGAGATAATACCATTGATGTTGCCCTATTAGAGCACAGTGTAAAGGAGGACTTAAATAAAAAGGCTCCCAGGGTAATGGCTGTTTTGAATCCCCTTAAAATTACCATTACCAATTATCCTGAGGATAAAACCGAGGAATTTGAGACTATAAATAACCCTGAGGATGAAAGCATGGGATCAAGAAAAATTCCCTTTGGCCGTGAAATATATATTGAACAGGATGATTTTATGGATGATCCTCCAAAAAAATTCTTCCGACTCGGACCAGGTCGCGAGGTACGTTTAAAAAGTGCTTATATTATTAGATGCGATGATGTTGTTAAAGATGAAAAAGGAAATGTTATCGAATTACTCTGCAGTTACGATCCAGAAACCCGCAGTGGAAGTGGAGATACACGTAAAGTAAAAGGAACTCTTCACTGGGTATCAGTGAAGCATGCCCTGGATGCTGAAGTGCGGCTCTATGACAGGTTATTTCATGTTGAAGACCCGGATGGGGATAAAAGTAAATCCTTTGTTGATTTTTTGAATCCCGATTCGTTACAGGTTATTTCAGGGGCTAAAGTTGAACCCTCGTTGAAAACTTCAAAAATTTTAGATCATTTTCAATTTCAACGCTTGGGTTATTTTAATATTGATCCGGATACTACTTCTAATCACCTGGTATTTAATCGCACAGTTCCATTACGCGATACATGGGCAAAATTTAATAAATAGTCTTTTATTAATCTGGTTCATATTTATCGCAGGTCATCCATTGCTTATATTGCAGGAATTTTGTAATTTCCTGCTCATTTAAAAATATTCACCTCAAAAATTGGGAGAAATAGTTATGGCATCAAGAATTTCACGAAGAAACTTTTTTAATAAATCAATGGGTTTAAGTGCCGGAGCATTGTTTTTTAAAAGCTTACCGGTATTTGGAGCTGGGCCAAAAGATACTGTTCCAATGATCATTACCAGCCATGCCAATGAAACAGGGCAATTGGCTATGGAGGCCGGATGGAGAATTCTGGCTGAAGGAGGCCTGGCAGTTGATGCAGTTGAAAAGGCTGCCAATATAATTGAAGTTGATCCGGAAGATACAAGCGTTGGGTACGGTGGACTGCCAAATGAAAACGGAATTGTCCAGCTCGATGCCTCAATAATGGATGGAAAAACTTACAATGCCGGAGCAGTTGCTTGCCTCGAAAATATTAAAAATCCTGCATCAGTAGCACGGGTAGTTATGGAACGTACAGACCATGTCCTGATGGTTGGACAGGGTGCCCTTGACTTTGCCAAAAAATGGGGATTTGAGGAAGAAAATCTTTTAACTGAGAAAGCCCGGAAAATCTGGTTGAGATGGAAAGAAAATGCCAATGAAAACGATGACTGGGGTGCACCTGATCATTTAAGAAATATTGAAAAAGAAGAATCATACTGGAAGGATTTTCCGGAGGTAGAACACCACTATGGAACAACCAATGTACTGGCTGTTGATAAGAATGGAGATGTTGCCGGAATAACTACCACCAGTGGTCTTTCTTATAAAATTCCTGGTCGTGTTGGGGATTCACCCATAATTGGTGCCGGTTTGTATGCTGATAATGAGGTAGGTGCAGCTGGTGCAACCGGAAGAGGTGAAGATGTGATAAAGTCCCTGGCTTCCTATTATATGGTATTGCGAATGAAGGATGGTCGCACACCGCAACAGGCCTGCGAAGATGCCTTACACATGATTATTGATAAGTATAAACACATAAATCCTAATTTTTATCCAAGTGAAAAGTTCGTAGCCATAAATAAGTTTGGAGAAACCGGTTGTGCAACTATGAGAAGCAACCGGAATCCGGTAATGTCGGTAAGAACCGGAAGTGGTTATTCGAAGTACGAAGGGAAAATAGGATATCCCGGAAAATAAGTTTTAATTAAATCTACTATTGTTTCGACCAGATCCGTGTATTTAGATTCAGATCTTCCACTATCTCTATCAGGAGTATGAGATATTTTACATTTTCTTCAATAAAGGAATAGTTGACAATCGTTCTAAAAAGCCTGGTTTCAAACAGGTTTTTATTTAATGAGATGGCTATATAAACTTTTGAGTCAACAAAGGAAAGGTAAATTTTAGTTTTCCACTTATTCTTAAAATCCAGAATTCTTCGCATCAGGGAGGTTGAAAGAATATACCTTGCTTCAACCTGGTCGTCGCCATATACACAAAACTCCTTTTCAAATTCCGGGTCTTCAAGCTTTACAAGTTCGCCTCTTGAAAAAGACATGGACTGAAGTTTTTGCCCGAATTTTCCAAATAATTTTTCTGCAGTATCCGGTAAAACAAGGGTTCGTGTTTTAAAATGCTTGTTAAAGTCAGCAATAAAAAAAATACCCTTGAAATAGGTTGTATATTTTTGCTTTTGATTTGATCCACTTCCTGAGGAAGTTCTATATTTTGCAACCACTTCAGAAAACTCAATGTCTGTTTTTTCAAGAGTTCCATGAATATGATCTTCCCCTTTAAAACTATCGCATGAATGCCGGAAAATTGCGCTTTTCAAAAACTCTGATCTTGGCACTGAACCTTCAGGCTGGTAAGTAAGACTTTCATCGACAAATCCTGTTATCTTGGCGATTATTTTATTCTTAAATCCCAGTCTGAATTTTTTGCTGATCAGGCCTACTATGATAAATGCAAAAGCTCCGGTAGTTACCTGAAGTATCCCTGTAACACCACCAGCACTGGACGGGATAAATTTCCCTTCAGCAATAATAAATACAAATGCAACCGCGGCAACAATTATTACGCGCCGGTCAACCTGTTTTCGCTCCTTATCCAGAATTTTGAGGTCAGGTAGCAATTTTGTTTCGTAAAAATCTTTAAAATCCTTGTAATTATTCATTTTGATATAAATAGTGCCATTTTTAAAAGTTTGGTTTTCACATATCAGAAAAAAGGAAAAGTCTAACTTCCTTCTTCCAATATTTCAAAATTCCTTTTTGAATTTATTTTTTAAACAGGTCCTTAGCATTCAGGTTTTGTCTTTCCACCTCAGGAATTTCAAAAACAGCTTTTCTTTTGTAGTTCATAATTCCCGCCATAAAATTAGATGGAAAAGTTTCCACACCATTGTTATAGGTGGTAACTGTGGCATTAAATGCTCTGCGCGATGCAGAAATTTGTTCTTCCACCTCATTCCAGGCTCCCTGGAGCTGCAAAAAGTTCTGATTGGCTTTCAAATCGGGATAATTTTCAACAGCCACCATAATACCTGCCATGCTTTTTACTATTTTATTTTCCAATTCCACCCGTTCATCATTAGAAATTTCACCGGTAACGGCTTTTGCTCTAAGTTCGGTAATTTCAGTAAGCAGCGTTTTTTCGTGTTTCATATATTCCTTCACCGTTTCCACCAGGTTAGGAATCAAGTCGTACCTTTTCTTTAGCATAGCATCCATAGAACCAAAGGCATTTTCTACATCGTTCTTCTTCCTTACCAGGTTATTATAAAGGACAATTAAGAAAATTATCAGAACGGCAACAATAACAATAGCATAGATCATTTTAATAAATTTAATTAATAATTTAGTTGTCTTTCAAGTTTAAACCTTTTTATTCTACAATACAAATTTTTGATAATAAATGGTCTTGATTCAGCTAAAAATTTCTAAAAAAAACATATCATTTTTGCCTTGAATTGTCCATATAATGGAAGAATGAACATCGCAACAATTAACAATAGGATAACTTTTTTCATAATAGATTTATTAATTGAATACTGATGCTTGTACTACTGATCATCAGTACTTATTAGTATTCAAAATCCCAGGTCACTTCCGGTTTCAATGGCAAGCATCCCTTTGAATGAAACATTCCATTATAGTTTTTAACTATAACACCACACTATTTCTAAAATATTTTATCAAACTTATGCCCTAAAACCCAATTAGTCAATCCTTGACACAACGAATACTAAAACCATAAGTCTTAATGATGTCGTCGCGACGAATATCTGTGCGATCATAATCCAGGCTACGGAACCAGGCGACTTGACTACTGGCTTGTGTAGCGGACCAATAGTCGGCTCCCTGATTAATAAGAAGAAATGCACCATAGCGGCTACGGTATCCTCCCGGAAGGGCCGAAAAACCACTGCTATTGGTGGCGCCGATATTAGGGCTTAACCAGTGTTCGGTTCCGGCCTCTTTTAGCTTGCCAGCTTCATCTGTTCCCCGCCAAGCAGTGGCATCCACATCTGCCTGACTTATACCTAGATACATTTCCAACTGTTTCCATTCTTCGTCGGTGGGTACATGCCAGCCTGCTGGTGCTAATTCGCGGCTGTCGTCTACCGCATACCAGTTGTAAAGTCGGCCATAAGTGGTAACATTACTCAAATTGTTATCAAAATTGCAGTAAGCACCTGAAGAGAGGTTTGTCCATTCTGTTTCATCTGTCACGTTGGGGATAGACTCACCATTACGGTAATGTGTTACCTTTAGGTTTTCCGCCATCCATAGCTGATTGCCAATAGTTACGGTTTGGTATACATTGCCATCGATATCAGTTATAGTACCTATATCATTACCGGAACCTTCATCTTTTTCACAGCTACTAATCAACATACTACCACTTAACAAGATAAATAACACTAAAATTTTGTTTGTTTTCATCTCTTTAAAATTTATAAATGATTAAATCAAAATAAATCGTAATAGTTTAAATATAGAACCAAAGCATATTATATTGAAAAAATTTATTTATTATCAGCCCACATTACCAGATGAAATCCCAGGTCACTTGCTGTTCCCCCTAGATAAATACCCTCGTATGGTACTGTGATTTTTAGGTCATAATAATTGTGTATTTTTAGTTGCTTTTTACAAATTCAACTCTGCGATTGCTTGCTTTCCCCTCAGGAGTATCATTTGAATCAATCGGTTTACTGTCGCCAAAGCATTTGGAGCTTATCCTGATTTGATCTACACCCAATGAAAACAAATGTTTTAGCTTTTTCATCTGACAAATTCTGTTTTCTTAACTATATGCATTCATATGCTCTTATTATTAACGGTTCATACCGGGCATTTCCATTAACTGGTAGCCTGATGGAATGGAAAAGCTGGTAGGGTCAGGAGTCCAAGGCGATATATCTTTCAATTCCATGCCTGATCCCTCTTCTCCGTCAATGTGATTGATCATTTTTATTGGGAAATTATATTTTTCAGAAAACCATATGGTGAATAATTTTTGTGTAGGATTGTCTTTATCATATAAAATAGATTTCGTACATTCTATTCCATTTATATTTTCTTTTCCCACTTCCTTTAATATTCCGTCACTTTTGTAGTGCTCATATGATTTAATTGGATCGTTCCCCATGCTCATTGAACTTCCAGCCGGACTTTTCATAGCCATTTTTTCTGATGGCATCAGTATAATAATATCAGGTGAATCTTTCTTAACAATGACAACACCTTTGCGGCCATTTTCATCAAACTCATACCGATATCCGGCATCCGCTGAATACACATCAAAAATACGCTCCTTACCCATGGTACTGAAGACCATTTTGCCTTTGAACTGGGCTGACAAGGGAAGAGCCAGCAGACAGATTGCAAACAGAATTATTGCCTTTTTCATGATTTTAATTTTTAACATTTAATTAATAAAGTTGATTTATTTTGTTGATATAATCACATCACTCATAATTATTCCATCGTCCCATATATTTAATGTTTCACCTTCGTTAATAATTTTATTTTTTGTTTGATTGGAGTCTTCTATTTTTAAAGTTCCTTTTAAGGCAGTTATATCCTCAACTTCATTGTCTTCAAAATGAATATAAAACGCGGAAAAGTCGTCGGGCAGATTTTCATATCCAGCAATTAATTCGGCTTTTTCAGTGTCATCTTGTTGAAATATGTAAGAGTTGAAATTAGCATCGGTTGATGCAAAAAATATTGTTGGAGGTTTCCATAATTGTCCTCTAACTCCTGAAGCTGTGGTTCTCATATTTTGTTTAAAATCCAGTTCCGACCCAACTAATTTATTCACCAAAGCATATAACTTACCTTTTAATAACGTAGCCGAAACTGAATTGCTGCCGGGTTTTGTTTTTTCCTCATTATAAAGTTCACAAGGATTTGTTAGTAATAACTTTGATTTAGATCCTAAACGATATGTCGAATTTCCTACACGAAGTTCCATTCTCGATTTTATGCCTGTTGTAATAATATCTCCGGCACCAACATTTATTGAGCCCTGTTTTGCAGGCACTCCGTTAATTTTTACATCACCCCGAGAAAACGATAAATTAGCATTACAATCCTTATTTCGTTTCACCAGAGTCCATGATGTTGTAATTTTCGAAATGTAGGAGCAATTTACATCCCCATGGACCATTTGTCCCATACCTCCCAAATATTTATTGCAGTCGGTGCTGGTTTCATTTTCTTTTATATAAAAACCTTCCAAAATATCATGTGTATCAATTGTTTTTTCTCCTGAAATTACAATCGGGAAATCAAGTGTCGTAGAACTTGAAATTGATTTTGGCGGTATAATGGTATCCAAACAAGGGAATGTTTCGGCAGTATACATTTCAGATGTAATATTTACTTTCATTTTGCCCATTAACATGAAGGTGTATTTGTTTCCGCGAAACATCATTTGCCCGCCTTCAATTACAGGTTTTTCCGTATTTGCATGGGTAGTAATTACACTGGTTCGCTGCGTACGCGAATCGCCCGGAGTGGCAGTCTCAACAAAAACCAAGCGGTCGTCGTAACAGGCTTGCGAAGTTTTTTGGTCGTTTCCTTCGTTGTTTACCGTATTTACGTAGTTGATGTTTTCCTCGATGCTGGTTAATTGGAATGCCGAAAAACCGGCTGCTGCACCTCCTGTAAAAGTGACGAAAAATGAGCCGTCGATAATTCGTCTTTCATTTACACTTACATTCCAGTCGTAGCCGCCATCGGTACCACCACCACCGGCTGTTTTTATGATTTCAAGATGATATTCAACGGGGCCGCTGTAGGTAACCATCTGGCCTTTTATGCCAGGAAGTGTTATCAAAACAACTATTATATACAAAAGAGGTTTTTTCAGATTGTAGCTTCTGGATTGAGTTTTTAAATTCATTTCAGTTGGTTTTTAGACAAATATATGCCAGCCTCAATTTTAGGGTAATCTCTTTTAACACCATCGGTAGCTGTTTGATTTGCTTTCCTGGTTTTCTGTTCTTATTGAATTGCTTTTTAGTAGCATTTTTTGAAGGATTATTTTGCTCCATGAGCTTTTAAAATCTCCACAATTTCATTATTGCCAGCTTTTTCTGCCAGTGACAAAGGAGTTTGTCCATCCACATTTTTAGCACTTACATTGGCCCCATGTTCAATCAGAAAATTCACCACTTCCTTGTTATTGTCTCTTGCCGCAAAAATCAGGGGAGTATATCCTTCTATCTCTGTTGATGTGGGTGCTTCATCTACATTAACTCCTTTTGAAAGTAAAAAGTCAGCTAATTCCAAACCTTCTCGACCGTAAAAAAGCATTCCAAGCATACATTGGTAGTAAGCACCTGTTCCATCCTCTTTTTTTACTTTGAAATCAGCACCTTTTTCCAAGAGCAAATCAAAAATTTCACGTGAGTTTCCTGCGGCTTCAATGACAGCAGCATTTCCATCCTTTGCATGGATATTAACATCAGCGCCCTTTAAAATCAATAATTTTGCAGCGTCGCTGTATTTTTCTTTAGAGCTGTAGGAGCAGGCCCGAATAAGCGCAGTGTAGCCATGTTTATCCTGCTGGTTGATATCAACCCCTTCGGCGAGTAATTTCTCTATTTCTGAAATGTCTTTGTAAAGTACGGCACTTATTAACGGTGTTTCGGTTGTGCTTTGGGCAAATAAAGTGGGTGTTAAAATAAAGCCTAATTGAAACACGACCAGGATAGCGATTTTTATTTTATTTTTCATTTTAATACTGTTTTGGTTATTTGCTTTTAAGTTTTCGAAATATTTATTCTTTCTTATTAATTGTCATATGCCATTTGTATGAAAAATTTACTCTTTCCAGACCATTTTCAAGTGGTTTGTTGATTGGTCGCCTTCCTTCTCCGCCAAAACTATATTTCCCATCTCCTGTGCTAACCAAAATATCGGGATGAATTTCTTTTACAGTATCTTCATTTGATACTTTTGGAATTTGAACACCCGCAGGTAACTCAACTCCCTGGCGCTTTATATAATCCTCCATCCAGGTATTTGACATTTTAATAGTAGGATCCGGTTTTTCCTCTGCAACAGGACCCAATTCGAACGATTTTTCCCTGGTTTTTTTGTTGGTTTTAGTATCTCTTTTGGTACCCTGGCTGGAAGAAGTAACACTAACAATTTTTTCCATCTCGGTAATTTCATAGTATATGTTATACCCTGCAGGTATTAATTTTACTGCTTTTTCTGTTTCATTATCTAAAACCAGCATCCACGGAGCCTGGGTAACCTTTTCTTTCTCTTTTATTTCATATTTATTTACATTTCGGGAATAATCAACATTGGTTGAATAATTAGGACCTGAATTGAATTGGTTTTCTTCAGAATCGTAACTAAATGAAGACACATTTACACTGAGAGGTTTGTAATATTGCCAGGTTTGGTTAAATATGGGCATATCCTGGGTTTCTATTAATGTTAGATATATTGTCGATGAAGCTTCAATCGATTCATTTAGGTAGTGCTTGCGTGCATGTTCTCATTTTATTGTCTTCATATGATGTTGTTAGTTTTTTGTTGTATTTTCCAGTTACTGATTATTATAGCATCGTATTTATGGGCTCAATGGTGATATAACCTTCATTCACCCGATGTGTTTATATCAGTAATGGGAAACGGAAATCAAATATCACAAGAACTGTATGCAAACATTCCCGGGTTTGTGCATGTTGTAAGACTGGCTTTGGCAATACCCCCATTCATCGTAAATTACATCTATATTATGTTTTAATAACCTCCCTGCGATGTAAGCCTGACCTTCATGTTTCTCACCGGTGGAACACCGTCGCAGTCAATCAATTTTAATTTCACATTAACCTTTGCCCAATTTTATTTTCACTTTCTCGGGAGTCAGTATCCATGGTTGCACCTTTCCCGGGTCCGGATTCTACTTCATCGTAATCAACTTCCGTTTACTGCCTTTTCTAAATTTTTCAAATCTCATTATTTCCGGTACAGCTTTTGTGCTATCCTTTTACCATTCTCCAGCCCGATCAAATTATAATTGAAATAATCAACTGCCTCCGCAACAGTCTCGCCTTTCCAGCAGCCTGAACATATACTTTAATTATCGTTAAACCATCCGATTTTTGATTTGCAATTACACCGGTTATCCAGTAATCGATGCCATCTGTTGTACCTGCCGGGGAGTTAACGATGTGGTGTTAGTTACTATGATGGTAATTTTGATCTTCTGGATTGAGAGTTGAGACAACGGCCATCTGGCCATCGTAATAATCCAAACAATCTTTACTTGGGTCATCGTCAAACAAGGCATTATGAATACCTCCTGCAACCATAAACAATTCTAATCCATAGCTGGTATTTTTTTTGCCCTATTATACTTGAATCTGTTTCTAAAGGATTCTCCACCCATACATCCAGATCGAAAAGGCCGATACTTCTTTTAGGGCAATCCTTGCATTCCCAATCCTGTGAAAAAGTGGGATAAAAGAAACATATTAGCATTATTGTAGATATGATAACCTTTTTTGAATGTTCATTTAATCGTGTTAATTTAATACCGACCTTACTCAGTATAATTGAATTATGGAGCAAGGAGGTTTATTGTTATAAATTGATGCAGAAATACATTGTATATTACATTTTCACAAATTTGCTTCGCACATTTGTTTCGGCATTCCGCATAGTTTAAAAGAGTTTGACTCTGCCCTCATTTCTTCACAAATTGCTCCGCCATTCGCTCGGCGTTCGGCATAGCTCAAGCGAGCTTGGCCCTGCTCTCACTTCTTCACGAATTCCACCCGGCGGTTATTGGCTTTACCTTCAGGAGTGCCATTGGTATCCATCGGTGCGGACTCTCCCAATCCTTTAGTACTTAAACGGTCGGCTGAAATTCCGAGGCGTACCATGGTGTTCATTACGGTTTTCGCCCGTTCTTCTGAAAGTACTAAGTTGCTGGAATCATCTCCATCGCTATCGGTGTGCCCTTCAACACTGAAATTAAGTTCAGGGTGATCCTGCATGAATTTTATAATTTCATTAATTATTCCCATCGATTCTGGTTTAAGTGTTGCTTTGCCTGTGTCGAAACGTATCCCAGTGGCAATAATTTTTCCATCTTGCATCATCACTGTCGTAATATTTTACTCCTCCTTCAGCAATCCTTATATTTTTTATATAGTAAAGATTATCGTTGCTGGCAATGGTAACTATATAATGAAACCCTTTGGATCGAAATCAATTCTTGGTAAATTTAATAAGCGAGTTTCATCAATGTATCCTTTCAATTTTCCATTTGTGTAGGCAATAGCTACATGTATCCATCTTCTTTTTTCAAGTTCCCTTTCATCGGGCAGCCTGCTTGATGAATGCCCAAATTCCATTTTGATAATATCTAATATTAAAATTAGTGTAACCTGTTCCACTGCCCGATTTCTGATTTTTCCTGTCAAACAAATACGTAACAAAATTGTCATTTCCACAATACAAATCAAACTCAATAGTAAATACTTCCGGGAGGTAGTCTTCTGCAGCGTTTTTAAAATATGGTACAATTGTTGGATGCTCCATCTCGAAGCATAATAACAGTTTCGCCCCCAAATTCAGCTACTTCCACATTTCCGCGCACTAAATCCCACCGCGAAGGGAATTCTCCATTTTCTTCGCCCAGTAAAGTTGTCTTCAAAAATTACTTTATCGCCTGGCACAAAATCATATTTTGACCAATTTAGAGACAGGAGCTTCAGCTCCTGCACTTAGCCTCAGCCTCCGGTTGTCACCAACCTGATGCTGTTTGTTCTACTTTGTTTTTTCGGGATGGTTTTTTGTTTTTTTTGTTTTTCTTAAACAATCCACCTATCCCTTTTTCCAATTCATCAAAGCCTTTATTGATTCCTTTATCTACATTTTTATTTGCCCGTTTTTCCGCCTGCTTCTCAACTTTTTTTACAGGATCTTAGTACTTGAGAAAATGCATTCTCAGAGGGTATCAGCAACAAATATGCACAGTGCAAAAAACATTGAAATTATTTTTTTCATAATACCTGATTTTAAGTGAATAAAAATGCCTCCTATCTTTATAAATTTATTTCTGATATTCAGAAATTGTTTCTTGTTATGGTAAACAGATTATTATTGAATTAAAAGTTATGGTAGAAATACTAAGTATTTGAAATCCCATGAACATGGGAATTTGCCAGGTGGTGAGAAATTCACAATTTCTATAAGGACTGACTTTGAAATGGTCTATTTTGAAAAATATTTTACCCTCAATTAAAAATTTAGAAATTTAGTTCCAACTATTTTAGTAATATAGCGTCTATATGTCGAAAGGGTTATGAAACAAGCGCTTGATTTAAATAAACAACTCATCGAAAGATGTAAGCATGGCGATATCAAGGCCCAATTCTTATTGTATAAACAATATTCGACTTCAATGTATAACATAGCCATCAGGTTTCTGAACAATAAAATGGACGCAGAAGATATTTTGCAGGAATCGTTTATTACAGCTTTTAATAAATTAAATGAGTTGAAATCAGAGGCAGCTTTCGGACCCTGGTTAAAAAGAATCGTAATTAACAACAGCATTTCATTTCTTCGGAAAAACAAAATTTACTTTGAAGATATCAATGATAATTCAGCAGGAGAAATTATTGACTCTTATGAAATTGGGAATACCACTGACCCAGGTCTCGTTCACAATGCAATTAAGGAATTGCCAGATGGAGCAAGAAGCATACTCGTTTTACATGCTCTGGAGGGATACAAGCATCGAGAAATATCAAAAATGCTTAACATTTCGGAATCAACCTGCAGAACACAGTACAAGAGAGCATTGGGTTTGTTAAATAATAAATTAAAACATAAAATATATGCCAATTGATCTTGAAAAATATCTCAATGAGCAAAGAAATCAGCTGGATATCGATAAGCCGGATGATGACTTAATCTGGGAAGGGATAAGAAACGATCTTCAAGCACAAAAGCTTTTACATCTTCCAAATAATCGTAAAAGACTAATTGTTAGAATAAGAAATATAGCTGCCCTAATCCTGCTAATGTTTAGCCTGGGTTATGTGGCATATGATCTTGCGGAAAAGCATTTTACTAAAAGAATAACCCTGGCAGAAATAGACAGCTCCCTGGGTCAACAGGAAGAAGAATATCGTACACTAATAAAACTAAAAGAAGGAGAACTCCCTTTAACAAATGTCACTGAAAATGCAATAATTAATGAATTGTTTGGGGAAATTCAAAGACTTGATACAATTTATAATCAGGTGATGAATGACCTAAATGAAATAGGATACAATGAAAAAATAATCAATACAATTTTTGATACCTACGAAAAGAAAATACAAATACTGGAACTCATAATATTAGAAACCAATAAACCAGAAAGCCATGAGAACACTATCAATAACTTTTTATAAATTTTTCTTACTGGGAATAGTTTTTTGTCTTCCATTAATGACCCTGGGGCAGAGTAAGAAATTACAAAAATCTTACAATTGGAAATACGAGGTATCAAAGGATGTCGATCTATCCTTGAACAGCTATGATTGTGATATTGATATTCTGACCTGGGATAAGCCAACCGTGGAATTAGTATTGCATGTAACAGCAACCGGATCGGATGTTGACGATGCCCTGGAGTTAGATGAATATTTAAAAAACTTGACTTTTCATAATTCACCCAACAAGGTGGATGTTGATCTGAAGTTTTGGAGTCAGAGGACTTCCCGAATGAATAAAACTAGGCTTGATTTAAAAGGTGGTGATAACATATCACTTACAGAATTCAAGATTTCCGGGGAGATGAAAATTCCATCCGGAACAAACCTCGATCTTAACTCAAAATATTCAAATATTGAACTGGCTGATATCCTGGGGAGATTAAATCTTGTACTCTACAATGATAAACTCTATGGCAATAATGTCGGCGAGAACACAAGCATAGAAGCAAAATACTGTACCCTGGAATTTGGAACTATGAAAGATGTAAGAGCAGAATTATATAATACCGACATGGAATTGGAAGATCTAGGTAGCTTGACACTCAATTCAAAATATTCAAAGGTATTTGGCAAAAATGCTATGAATATGGATTTAGAGAGTTATAACGACAAATATATATTTGAAACGACCGGGGATGTTTCTTTCAATGCAAAATATTCAAGTTTCCAGGCAAAAAAATCAGGTTTACTAACTGCCGATAGTTACAATTGTACAGTTATAATAAACGAGGTAGATGATATTAAAATAACTTCAAAATATTCGAAATTTGAATTTATAAATGGAAGAAATTGTACTGTTTCTTCCTCATATAACGATGGATTTAAATCCGGCACTTTAAATAAGCTTAATATTACAGGTTCAAAGTATGGGTCTTATCGAATTGGCGAGTTAGGAGAATCCTTGGATGTTATCGAGGGGTATAGCGATAAATTTGTGATCCCCAGAACCGGCCCGAATTTCAAAGGAATTAAGCTAAATTCTAAATATGGTAAAATTACCCTGGGAGTATCTGATAACCTTCCATATAAACTTAAGGCCAATGTAAAATATCCGAATTTCAGCTTTAATGAGGAAGTTTTTAAAACAAAAATTAAAATAAAGGAAAGTTCAAACCTAGAGTACGAAGGGGTAAAGGGTACTGAAGCACCAGGAATGCCCCTTTTTGATATCAAGGGTTACCAGGTTTCCCTCACTGTTGAATACTATTGAGATTATTCAGAACAATCTGACTTTGCTTAAAAAGCCAAAGAAAAATTGCAAAAAATGTTATTCGCCTTTTCAAGAAAAATAGCATTTCTGTTTTTAAAGAAGTCCCCATTTCTTATAGAATTGTCAGCATAAATACCAACCGGCATGCCATTATGGCGCTCCATATTTGACAAGGGCGCCATATTGTCATTATAATGCAATTGGTATATCATTTGATTATTCCTGTTTGTAAAGAAATTAAAACATTTTAATAAAACTTAAATAATAAATGGAGGACAAAAAAATGAGAACTTTAGTAAGAACAAACAGAATGTTTCCTGAGATGCCATCTGTATTTGACGAATTCTTAAGAGGTAGCTTAATGGAAGAAGATAAAGGCAATTTTAATAATAGAGGAACAGTACCTGCTGTAAATACATTTGAGAACAACGACGCATTTGCACTTGAAGTGGCTGCTCCAGGAATGAAAAAAGAAGATTTTAAAATTGAACTGGATAACAACACGCTAACAATATCTTCAGAACAGGAAGAGAACAAGGAAATAAAAGAAAATGAATATTCTCGAAGAGAATTCAGATATCACTCCTTTACTCGAAGCTTCCAGCTTCCTGAAAACAAGGTTGATAGCTCAAATATTACTGCTAAATATGCTGACGGCATACTTTACGTAAATATTCCAAAAAGGGAAGAAGCTAAAGTACAGCCAGCAAGAATGATTGAAATTGCATAAAAATTGAAAAGATAGCATGTTTTGATTAAAAAGGCGATGAGTTTTCATCGCCTTTTACTTTTTCCCATTGTTATTTTCTTAAAAATATTGTAACTTACTACAATCAATCAAATTATTAACCTTTATACAAAGGAGGAAACATGGCAACTTTTATTTTATTGACAAAATTATCTCCTGATCTGGCCAGTCAAATGAAAGACCGCGCTGCAATAGGAAGAACCTGGCTTGAGCAGGTAAAAGCAAAATGCCCGGATGTAAAATTTTTAGCGCACTATGCGTTACTAGGTCAGTTTGACTTTTTGGATATATATGAGGCACCCGATGAAAAATCGGCAGCTAAAGTGTCAATAATTAGTCAGGCAAATGGAGCTTTCTCAGCCCAAAGCTTACCAGCAATTCCTTATGCTGAATATCTTGACCTGGTTAAAGAAATATAATTTCAGAATTGCTAAACTTAATATTTTCTTATGGTCACAGGCTTAACAATGTATTATGTTGCCTGCAGTTAATTTTTCGCGATTTCTAAAATAGCAACTTCCATTCTTCGAATGGTCTCCTCTTTACCTAAAAGGGAAATAATATCGAATATGTGTGGGCCTATTGAACCACCTACAACTGTTAATCTTAAGGGGCTCAATACTTGTCCTAATCCATAGTTTTTATCGGTTGCCCATTGCTTAACAATTTCTTCTGTATTTTGTGATGAAAAGTCATCTATATTTCTTAAAACACTTATTAATTCTAACATTATTTCTGGAGTTGTTTCTTTCCAGCTTTTCTTCAAAACTTTCGCATCATAGCTCTCCGGTGCTTTAAAGAAAAACCAGCTTTGACCCCAGAGTTCTTTCACAAAACTTACCCGATCTTTCACTAGGGAGCATACTTCAGTAACCATTTCCTTATTAAACGGAACTTTATTTTCCTTAAGATATGGTACGTATAAATCTGCCAATTCATCATCACTTTTCAATCTGAGGTATTGCTGGTTAAACCAACGTGCTTTTTCAGGATCGAATCTAGAACCAGCTTTTACCACACGGTTAAGTGAGAATGCTTCAATAAGTTCCTCCATGGAAAACATCTCCTGTGTGGTGCCCGGATTCCACCCTAACAGTGCAATAATGTTTACAAAAAGCTTCTGGGAAATAGCCTTCTTCGCGATATCCCATTGAGGATTCATTGGTTTCTGGATTCTTCCATTCCAACGGAAAAACAGGGAAACCCAGCCGATCGCCGTCTCTTTTGCTCAACTTCCCTTTTCCATCAGGTTTTAGGGTCAATGGCATATGGGCAAAATGTGGTGGATCCCAACCAAAAGCTTTATAAAGAAATATGTGTAGTGGAAGTGAGGGCAACCACTCCTCTCCCCTGATGACATGGGATATTTCCATCAGGTGGTCATCCACAATATTTGCCAGATGGTAGGTTGGCATCCCATCTGATTTGTATAAAACTTTATCATCCAGAGTAGATGTATCCACCTCAATATCACCTCTAATGAGATCATTAAAAGCTAAACGCTCACCTTCCGGAATTTTAAACCGGATAACATAAGGCTCGCCACTATTTATACGATCATTTAATTCTTTGGAAGATAGATTTAGTGAATTGTTCAAAGAATTTCTTATCCGGGCATCGTAAGTAAAAGCCGAACCTTCGCTTTCCTTCTCTTTGCGATATTTATCCAATTCTTCTGGTGTATCAAAAGCATAATATGCATTCCCTGAATCGACCAGTTGCTGAATATATTTCTGATAAATTTCTTTTCTTTCAGATTGTCTGTATGGACCAAATGGTCCTCCTTTTTGTACACCCTCATCGGGCTCAATTCCACACCATTGCAAAGATTCATAAATATATTCTTCTGCTCCCTTCACATATCTCTTCTGGTCGGTATCTTCAATACGAACTATAAATACTCCGCTATTTTGCCTTGCAAACAAATAATTATATAATGCTGTTCTCATACCACCCATATGCAATGGGCCAGTTGGACTAGGGGCAAATCGTACGCGAACCTTATTCGTATTTTTCATTGGTTTTTTAATTTTATGCAAATATAATGAGTTCCGTAAAACAGAGGCTAATAATTAAAGAAGTTCAGTTTGTTCCAGTGATTTAACTTAAAAGATATGAATTGTGATAAATGTTTTTTTTTGTCAATTGGAATTATACTATTTTCGACTAACTTTATTTATCCCATTGTGATAAATTTCTACCTTAATCGTTATAAAATTCTGAAACAACTGTTTTATGAAAACAATGAAGGCTCTTGTAAAAGCAAAACCTAAAAAGGGTATCTGGCTTCAGGATGTTGAAATTCCTGAACCCGGAATTAATGATGTAATGATAAAAGTTAAGAAAACGGCCATTTGCGGTACTGATCTTCACATCTACCTTTGGGACAAGTGGGCCAGTAACACCATAAATACGCCTATGATAATCGGCCATGAATATTCAGGAGTTGTTCATAAAGTGGGATCAGGTGTTAAAAATGTGAAAATAGGTGACAGAGTTACCGGAGAAGGCCATATTGCTTGTGGTTACTGCAGAAACTGCAGGCGAGGGAAAAAGCATGTTTGCCAGAATACAATAGGAGTCGGTGTAAACAGGGATGGTGCCTTTGCAGAATATGTTGTTATTCCTCAGGAAAACGTAATTCATTTAGATGATAGAATTAATGATGAGATTGCTTCTATAATGGACCCTCTGGGAAATGCAACTCATACTGCATTATCATTCCCAGTACTGGGTGAAGATGTACTTATAACCGGGGCCGGCCTTATTGGAAGTATGGCAGTAGCTATTTGCCGTTTTGCCGGTTCACGTTATGTTGTCGTAAGCGACCTGAGTGATTCAAGACTGGAAATTGCAAAAAAAATGGGAGCTACTAAAACAGTAAATCCATCAAAAGGGGAAAAAATTAATGATGCCGTAAAATCTCTAGGAATGGTTGGTTTTGATGTGGGCCTTGAAATGTCAGGATCACCCAAAGCCTTTGAAGAAATGATCCAAAATATGTATAACGGATCAAGTATTGCACTTTTAGGTATCCTTCCAAATGAAACCACTGTTCCATGGGATAAGATTATTTTTAAAGCTTTGCGAATAAAAGGGATTTATGGTAGGGAAATGTTTGAAACATGGTATATGATGGAGCAGATGCTCATTTCAGGTCTGGATGTTTCTCCTATTATCACTCATAGATTATCTTTTGAAGATTTTCAGAAAGGATTTGATGCCATGGAATGTGGGAATAGTGGTAAAGTTATATTGGATTGGGAATAATAAAATAAATATAAATAATTAAAAGAGATAATAATGTACGGAGGTCTTAAAGCTTATTTAGAAAAAGAATTACAGGTAATTCGAGATGGAGGTTTTTATAAGGAAGAACGAATAATCACTACTCCTCAACGGGTAAAAATAGAAACGAAAAAAGGATTGAAAGTATTAAACTTTTGTGCGAACAATTATCTCGGACTTTCATCCCATCCCAGGGTTATTGAAGCTGCTAAAAAAGCTCTTGATACTCATGGATATGGCTTATCTTCCGTTCGATTTATATGTGGAACACAGGATATACATAAAGAATTAGAAGAAAAACTATCAGAATTCCTTGGAACCGAAGATACAATCCTCTATTCCTCAGCTTTTGATGCCAATGGAGGTGTTTTTGAACCCCTGCTGGGATCTGCATCCGCAATCATATCTGATGAACTCAATCATGCTTCAATAATTGATGGGGTTAGACTTTGTAAAGCCAACAGGTATCGCTACCGAAACAACAATATGGAAGATCTCGAAGAACAGCTCAAGAAAGCTGATTGTGATCAGGCAAAATTCAAGCTTATTGTTACTGACGGTGTATTCTCTATGGATGGTATTATTGCCCAGGTCGATAAAATTTGTGACCTGGCTGAAAAATATAATGCCCTGGTTTTAGTTGATGATTCTCATGCAACCGGATTTGTTGGAAAAACCGGAAGAGGGAGTGCAGAGCATTGCAATGCTATGGGCAGGGTGGATATTATTACCACCACTTTTGGTAAAGCATTGGGAGGTGCATCAGGAGGTTGTGTATCAGGAAGAAAAGAGGTTATTGATATGCTTCGACAAAGGTCACGACCATATTTGTTTTCAAATTCACTTTCACCTGCTATTGTGGGAGCTACGCTTGAAGTATTAAATATGCTTTCAGAAACAACTGAACTTATAAAAAAATTAGAAGAAAATACCTTCACATTCCGAAAAGGTCTTGAAGATGCTGGTTTTACAATTGTTCCAGGTACTCATCCAATTGTACCAATAATGTTAGGTCATCTCCCCAACGATGCTAAATTATCTCAGGAACTGGCAGAAGAACTTCTTGCTAGAGGAATATATGTGATTGGATTCTACTATCCGGTTGTACCAAAAGGAAAATCGAGAATAAGGGTGCAAATCAGTGCGGCACATTCAAGTGAGCAAATTCAATTTGCCATTGAAACATTTTCGAAAATAAGGCAGGAATGGAAGGCAAAAGGTATATGCAAATAATTCATCTGCTAATATATTAGATACTTAATTTATAACTATATAGATTCCTAAATTACCAGGTTTTCGACTCAGGTGGGGCGATTTTGTATTCAAGTTTTCTTCCTCAAATAGGGCTTCGATATTAGATTACAGTTATTATCTTCATCATTTCAAGGCTTCAAAAAATATGTTGTAAAACAATTTTGAAATCGTTTTTCAGCTAATAATTGTAAGCAAATTAATACTAACTTGTAAGCTGTTTCAAAAAATATAATTCAGAATTTATGTCTAACATTGGCTCTTACGAAGATAGTATAAAGAATTTCGACTGGTCGATTTCGGAAAAAGAATTGGATTACAAGGAAGGCAATTCAATCAATATAGGTTGGTACTGTTCAGACAGGATATGCCAAATGGGAAAAGCTGATAAATTAGCCCTTCTTTGGGAAGGATTTGGAGGTATCGAAAAGAAATACACTTTCAATGACATTCGTATTTACAGCAATAAGGTTGGCTATTTTCTTCAAAAACTTGGGATCAAAAATGAGGACAGGGTCTGTCTGTTTTTAGATCGAATTCCTGAGCTTTATATTTCTTTTTTGGGTATTTTAAAAATAGGTGCTGTCGTTCAACCCTTATTTTCTGCTTTCGGTGATGAATCGCTTCATGTTAGGCTTGAAAACGCTGAAACGCGTGCAATAATAACGCAAAAAAAACACTTGCCAAAGGTGAGAAGGATACTTCATATGCTTCCATTCCTTGAGCATATAATTGTGGTTGATCACGATCCCAAAAGGCCACTTCAGGACAAAGAAGTATCATTTAAGCTTGAGGAAGAATCAATAATTGAAAAATTTGAAGTTTTTCCAACGAAAGCCGAGTCACCATCCGTTTTGCACTATACCTCAGGTACTACAGGTCAACCCAAGGGGGTAAAGCATGTGCATTATTCACTCATATCTCAATATCTTACAGCAAAATGGGTATTAGACCTGCAGGAAAATGATATTTATTGGTGTACTGCTGATCCAGGCTGGGTGACAGGAACATCCTATGGTATAATTGGCCCCTGGAGCCTTGGAATAACTCAATGCGTCCTAAATACTGGTTTTTCTGCCGAAGCCTGGTATAATTTCATTGAAAAATATAAAATAACGATGTGGTATTCAGCTCCAACTGCTATTCGTTCATTAATGAAAGCCGGAGAGGAACCCATTAAAAAAGCCAATCTTTCTAGTTTGCGCCATCTGGCCAGCGTTGGCGAGCCTTTAAACGCTGAAGCTGTCACCTGGTCAGAGAAAATGTTTGGAATGCCTTTCCTTGATACATACTGGCAAACTGAAACCGGATCAATAATGATCACCAACTACCCGGGAATGAAAGTTAAGCCCGGTTCTATGGGAAAACCCTTCCCTGGAATAACAAGTGTCATCTTGGATGCAAAGACCTATGAACCCTATACCGAAAATGGAAAAGTTGGTCTAATAGCCTTTAAGCCTGGATGGCCTGCCATGATGCGAACCTACTGGAACAATGATGAAATGTTTCAGAAAAAGCTTAAGAATGGATGGTACCTTGCAGGTGACAGGGCAAGTATTGATAAGGAAGGTTACTTCTGGTTTATTGGCAGAGATGACGATGTTATCAATACCGGGGGACATCTTGTAAGTCCTTTTGAGGTTGAATCAGCACTTCTTGAACATGAAGCTGTTAGTGAATCAGCCGTTGTGGCAAAACCCGATGAAGTAAATATGGAAGTTGTAAAGGCCTTTATAACTCTTAAACCAGGTTACGAAGCCACTGACGATTTAGAACTTCAGATAATGAATTTTATCCGCAAAAAACTATCTCCACTTGCCATGCCTCAGGATATTGAATACATGGATTCTCTCCCCAAAACACGAAGTGGTAAAATAATGCGAAGAATTTTACATGCAAAAGAATGGGGTGAAGAAATTGGAGATACATCCACATTGGAAGATGATGATTAATAACACTAAATATTATTAAATCAATTTTAACATGGAAGAAATAAAAGATGTTATCCTACAGTATGTAATTGAAGAGTATCAGGAAGATGAAGATGATGAAATAACCTACGATACCCCCTTAATTTCTGGAGGTTTTGTAGATTCATTTTCATTGGTTTCACTTAAGGTATTTCTGGAAAACAAGTATAAAATTAGTTTGCCGGATGATAAAGCAACACCAGAAGCTTTTGACTCGGTAAATAAAATCGTTGTTTTAGTGAAAGAATATATTGATTAGAATTTATTTGTTGGCTCAGGTTATAAAGATATATGAAGCCTTTGAATGTAAATAAGTCAATCATCAAATGGTATATTTTCCTCTTCTAATTCTGGGCCATAAATCGCCTGAAAATTTCTTACAATAAAGTAATACTGACTTTTGCAGTGAAAACATTGCTAAATTTTCAGATTCTTCAAATAGTACTATTAAAACACCATTATTAAAACTAAAGTGCCATGAGTTATAGTGAGAAAATTCAAAAAATCTATCTTGACCAATTAGAGCAGATTAGAAATGCAGGAATTTTTAAAGAGGAACGGTATATTCATTCAGCACAGGCTGCAGATATTGAAGTTGAATTCCCTACTGGTTCTTCGATTAAGAAAGTAATTAATATGTGTGCCAATAATTACCTGGGTCTTTCGAGCCACCCTGATGTTATAAGTGCGGCTCATGACGGCCTTGAATTCAAGGGGATATGGAATGTCGTCTGTCCGTTTTATATGTGGTACACAGGATATCCATAGAGAACTTGAAAATAAGGTTACTGAATTCCTGGGTACTGAAGATACTATCTTGTTTCCATCTTGTATGGATGCCAATGCTGGTGTTTTTGAAGCTATTCTGGGAAGCGAAGATATAATGATATCTGATCGGCTTGTACATGCTTCAATTATTGATGGTATGAGACTATGCGTCGCCCAGCATGATACTTTCAAACATTCTAATATGGAACATCTTGAAAGTAAACTGAAATTGCATGCTAACAAACGGGTCAAGATGGTTATAACCGACGGGGTATTTTCCATGGATGGAGATACTGCCAAGTTGGATGAGATGGTTGAATTATGCGAAAAATACAATGCCCTTCTTTTTGTTGATGAATCACATGCTAGCGGCTTTATTGGTAAAACCGGTAGGGGAACACACGAAAAGTATAATGTTTTGGGGAAAATTGATATTATAACAACAACTTTTGGTAAAGCGCTTGGTGGTGCATCCGGCGGTTGTGTCTCAGGAAGAAAAGAGTTGGTTGAAATGTGCAGGCAGAAAGCCCGTCCATACCTCTTTTCGAATACTATTGCTCCTGTTGTTGTTTCCGGAGTCCTAAAAGTTTTGGATATTCTATCTGAAAGTACTGAGCGTCGAGATAAACTTGAAATAAATACTAATTATTGGAGAAAAGGTCTTACAGAAGCAGGCTTCGTTCTGAAAGAAGGAGATAGTCCAATTGTTCCTGTTATGTTATTTAATGCTAAATTATCCCAGGATTTTTCAAAAGACCTATACAATGAGGGAATCTATGCAATAGGATTTTTCTTTCCTGTAGTTGCTAATGGACAGGCCAGAATCCGCACCCAGATATCAGCCGGACATGAAATTCATCATTTGGATAAAGCCCTTGAAGCATTTATAAAGGTAGGGAAGAAATATGATATCCTGGGTTTAACAAAACAGGAGATAATTGCAAAATACGGACTATAGTTTATCTTCAAAATAGATTTGGATAAACCACAACCTATTTAGAAAAATATATTTTTTCTTAGAAGATTTTATTAATACTGTGGTTGGGATAAATTTACCCACATTTAGAATGTCCACATTCTGTACATATCAGACAACCTTCCTGATATACAAGATTTTCTGATTCACACTGGCTGCATTTCTGACCGTCTGCAGCTTTGGTACCATCAGGGATGAACTTTTTTAGTGCTCTTTCAACTCCCGTTTTCCAAGAATTTATGCTTTCACTATCGAGTTGAAGTTTGGATATCAGATCAACCACATTTTTCAATGGCATGCCATGCCTTAAGATTCCAGATATGAGTTTGGCATAATTCCAGAATTCCTTTTTAAACATATGAGACAAACCTCCAATGGTATTTTGATATCCATATTTATCGGTGTATTGGAAATCATACCTTGTCTTGCCACGTTCATCGCGGGTTTTAATAATTTTACCCTTGGTAATTGATTTTGGAATAGCCAAAACATCCTCATCAACCATTCCTGTAAATATCTCATAAGGCCTGTTATCCAAGATACCAACAAATGCAATCCATTTTTCATTGTTGTTCTGAAACCTTACAACCTCAGCATCCAGTAGTTTTGGACGTTTGGGAAAGCTGTATTCAGTGTTTTGGTTCTGCTTATCATTTTTCTTTTCTGAGGGAACCAAAACTCCAGTTCTGGATCCATCCCTGTATACTGTTGCACCCTTGCAACCACTATCCCAGGCAGTAACATAAAGATGTCCTACCATATCTTCAGAAACATCATTAGGCAAATTAACTGTTACACTAATTGAGTGATCAACCCATTTTTGTATGGCCCCCTGCATTCTGACTTTTGCAACCCAATCAACATCATTAGATGTCGCCAGGTAATATGGAGATTTCTTAACAATCTCATCAAGATCCTTATCATCGGCCTCCATAACCTCTTCAACGTTATATCCATTGATTTCCAGCCAGGTTTTAAATTTATGATGAAATACGATATATTCCTCCCAGGCATCCCCAATCTCATCGGTAAATGTCACATTAACATCAGCATCATTTGGGTTAACTTTTCTTCTTCGCTTATAAACTGGGAGAAATACAGGCTCAATTCCGGAGGTTGTCTGTGTCATTAAGCTAGTAGTTCCTGTTGGGGCAATGGTTAATAAGGCAATATTTCTACGACCTTTTGATAGCATCTCATTATAAAGATCCTCATCCGCTTCTTTCAATCTCATAATAAATGGATTGTTTTTCTCGCGGTGACTACTAAAAATGGGGAAAGCACCTCTTTCACCAGCCAGTTTTACTGATGCACGATAAGCTTCTACGGCAATTGTTTTGTGAATTTCGATAGAAAAATCTATTGCATTTTCACTACCATATTGTAGTCCTAGAGAGGCCAGCATATCACCCTCAGCTGTAATGCCAATTCCGGTTCGTCTGCCTTCAAGTGCTTTGACTTTAATATTGTCCCAAAGTTTCCGTTCAACTCTGGTTATTTCCTCATCTTCCGGATCAGAATTTATTTTTTCAAGAATGGCATCGATTTTTTCTATTTCCAGATCGATAATATCATCCATTATTCGTTGAGCGTAGCTAACATGCTCCTTGAATAAATCAAAATCAAATTTTGATTTATCAGTAAATGGATTTTGAACATAGCTATACAGGTTAATGGCTAACAGTCTACAGCTATCATATGGACATAAAGGAATTTCACCACAAGGATTAGTAGAAACTGTTCGGTAACCAAGGTCAGCATAGCTGTCAGGCACAGATTCACGGATCACTGTATCCCAGAATAAAATTCCAGGTTCAGCTGATTTCCAAGCATTGTGAACAATTTTATCCCACAATTTTCTAGCCTTTATCTTCTTTTTGATTTTTGGATTATCAGAATCGATTGGAAATTGCTGTACATACTTTTTATCATGTACCACAGCTTTCATAAACTCATCATCGATTTTTACCGATACATTTGCCCCGGTAACCTTCCCCTGCTCCATTTTTGCATCTATAAAGGCTTCTGCATCTGGATGCTTTACAGATATTGAAAGCATCAGGGCACCCCGGCGTCCATCCTGCGCCACTTCCCTTGTGGAATTTGAAAATCTTTCCATAAAAGGAACAACTCCGGTTGAGGTAAGAGCACTATTCATTACAGGGCTGCCTGCCGGACGAATATGTGAAAGATCATGTCCTACACCTCCCCTGCGTTTCATCAACTGAACCTGCTCCTGGTCAGTTTTCATAATGGCTCCATATGAATCAGAATTGCCTTCATTGCCTACAACGAAACAATTTGAAAGTGAAGCAATCTGGAATTTATTGCCAATACCAGTCATGGGTCCACCCTGTGGGACTATATATTTAAAATCTTTAAGCAGATTAAAAATCTCCTTTTCAGACATTGGATTATCATACTTTTTTTCAATGCGCGCAATCTCGGAGGATAGGCGACGATGCATATCATCGGGTGAAAGTTCGTATAATACCCCATCAGAATCTTTTAATGCATATTTATTAACCCAAACCTTTGCAGCAAGCTCATCTCCTTTAAAATATTTTATAGAAGCCTGAAAAGCATCATCAAATGAATGTGCTTTTGTTTTTTCATCTTTTAGGGAGGTCTTACCAGTTGTTTTTTCAGTGGTCAAATTGTTCAGATCAATGGATTTTTGTTGAGCGAAAGAGTCAGTCATATGCCAAAAAGTTCTTAAAGCATTGTTAATAAAAAAATTAAAATTATTGGGGCTGAGTTATGTCAGGCTTGCAATTTATGAATAGAAAAAAGTCTAGGCAACAGCTTGCGTTCCATACTTATTAACATTTCATTTAAGTTATTAACGAAGCCTCTATAAGATACTGTCTGAGTGGATGTTACAATATACAAATTTTTTGACGAGTGAAATTTAATTATAAAAATACTATTAAGAAACATAATAAATCTAAATAGTAGAAATTATATAAAATGACAAAAAAAGGAGGCCATTCGACCTCCTTTTATATTACATAATCTATTCCTATTAAAACAGATACCTGAATCCAATCTGAGCTTGCCATCTTGAACTCTGGATACCTGAGTCATCAATGTTCCAAGGATCACCATTAGGTGTACTGAATTCAAATATTGGTGTGGTGCCATCGGCATCAAAATCGTAAAAATCTATTAACTTATACGCATCATTTGAAACCCAGTACATTCTACCCCAATCTTTATTTAACATGTTACCAAGGTTGAATATATCAAAAGTAACCTGGAGAGTATGGGTTCTGTTGCTACCGAAGTTGGTGAAAACATCCTGTACAATCTTGAAGTCAAAAATATTTGTAAAAGGCGATCTGGCTCCATTTCTCTCAGCATATTCGCCGCGATGCTTGCTCAGATAAGAATCTGCTTCAATATAGGCATCCAGTTCATCCCAACTATTGTCATTAAGATTAATATCTGAAGAGTTTGCCGGAATGTAGATAAGGTTATTATCACTTTCACCATTTCCATTCATGTCACCATAATCATTATACACATAAGAATATCTCCTACCAGACTGTCCATTATAGAACAAACTAAATGTTGTTCCCAGGTGATTCAGCCATTCAAAATGATAGCTAAGGAATCCAACTACCCTGGATCCCATATCAAAGTCAGAATAGGATAGTCCAAGGTTATTCAATCCATTTACCTGCTCCATATACCTCCATTGTGATGAGTTCTGTGAAGATGTCCCATCATTAACTGCTTTTGATCTACCAAATGTATAGGCAATACTTCCGGTGAATCCTTTATAAAAGGGCTTTTGAAGTTGAACAGTAAAGTTATAAGAATAACCTTCATTGGTATTGGTACCCACCATAACACGAGTATAATCAGGGTCAATAGAAGATGCATCCCAGTATGGGCGATTATCAGGACCAGTAAGATCATATTCTTTATTTGGTGAAATATTCATATTATAATAATTCACATTGTTGATAGTTTTGGTAAAAATACCTTCCACTGTCAATATTGTTCCCCAGAATAGTTTTTGATCTATGGCAGCATTCACCCTGAATACCTGTGGGAATTTAAAATCTTTTGCAAATAGGTCCATCTGTCCTCCATAAGGAGCATCTGTACCGCCAAAATCAGCATTTTTATATTGATTATCCCATTGAGGTCTAAACCAAATATCATCACCCCAGGAACTCCTGTGATATACTCCACCAATTGCTAAGCCATTATTTGTATAAGAACCTCCTGGCCAAACCAATGGTAAGCGGCTTGTAAAGATCCCAAGACCACCACGAAGCTGCGTATTTCCATTTCCATTAACATCCCAATTAAAACCTACACGGGGTGAAAACATTAATTGTGATTTTGGCATTTGACCAGCACGTGCACCCTGTGTATCCCATCCTGCAGCCTCAATGGCTGGCAATGTCACTTCATTAAAGTGAGTATCTTCTGTTGGGTTCTTTAAAAATACAGGCATATCCATACGTAAGCCAAATGTTAATTTAAAATTGTCACTCGCCTGGTATTCATCCTGCGCATAAATACCCCATTGTAACATGCCAAAAATCGCTGCAGCTTCTGATCCGTCACCAGTAACATCATCTACCAAAGAGTAACCCCTTTCATACTGGTAGGCAGGCACTTCACCACCACTGCCATCAGCTGCACCGGTAACTGTTAAAAAGTCTGCAATACTATTGTACCTGTATTCCCCATAATTCTTTCTCATAAAGAGATTATAGGTATGTGAATATTCTACGTTGGCACCCACCGTAATGCTATGTTTTCCTTTGTAAATTGTAAAATTATTCGTAAAAGTAAAAACATCCTGATCCAAAGCATTTGCTGTAGAATATGCCTCTGAACCTGCATAAAGAGTTGCTGAACCGTCACTGATTCGTAAAGCAGGAAAGTTTTGACCAAGAGGGTCCCTATCATCACGAACAGCTGTAAAGCCAAGAATCAGGTCATTCGAATAACCATCCCAATTACTTTTTAATTCAACTGTTGCTGACTGAGTTAAACTTGGGAAATACTCACTATTGTTTTGATAACCTAATGAACGGGAACTGGAAGCACTGGCCCTAACTGCTTCGAGGTTAGTATATGAGTACCGAGCCATCAATTTGTTATGCTGATTGATGTTCCAATCTAACTTAAGCATGAATTTATCAGAGTTCAGTGTTCTCATTTTGTTCTCCCAATCACCTGGATCATACCCTAGACTATTCAGTTTATCCGTTACCTGATTGATCTCCGCACGAGTTGAGGCCCCCTGATATGTTGAAAAATCAAAACTTAAAGGAGTTTCCTCTCGCTGAATTTCCACATTGGCGAAAAAGAATAGCTTATTTTTAATAATTGGTCCACCTATTCTAAAGCCATAGGTACTTGAAGTAAACTTATCAAGCTTCTTCCTTTCGGCTTCAGAGTCATCGGTAGGGGTTTTTCCGGCCAAACTTTGATTTCTCAAATAATAATAGGCTGATGCATGAAGTCTGTTTGAACCACTTCGTGTAACTGCATTGATACTGGCACCTGCAAAACCAGACTGACGTACATCATAAGGTGCCACGGTAACCTGGAATTGTTCTATGGCATCCATACTTACCGGAGAGCCTCCTGTTTGACCACCATTGGTACCAGTAGCAGATAATCCAAATACATCATTATTTACAGCTCCATCAATTGAAATGGCATTGTACCTATTATTGGTTCCAGCAATTGAAATACCACCATAATTATCCACCATTGCCTGTGGTGTTAGCCTGGTAAAATCAGATAAGTCCCTATTTACAGAAGGCAATGCCTGAATGAGCTGATTGGTAACTACAGTTTCTGCCCCTGTACGGTTTCCATCAAAAGCATCATAATCCCTCACCCTGGTTCCCGTTACCGCCACCTCGGCTAGCATAGTTTCGGTCTCTCCCAGGGTAACATTAAGCTTAAAGGTTTGCCCCAGAGTAAGATAAATATCATCTACCTTATAGGGTTTATAACCAATAAAAGTAACGGTTACAGTGTAAGGTCCACCTACATTCATATTTGGTAAACGAAAGAAGCCCTGAGCATCAGAGATTCCACCAAATTGAGATCCGGTTGGTGTGTGAATTGCAATTATAGTTGCACCCGGCAAAAAGTCACTACTTTCATCAAGTATCCTACCATTCATCCCTGAGGTGGTAGTGCCCTGACCAAAAGCGGTTATTGCTGCAAACAGAAATAATGCAGCACCAAATAAAATTTTAATTTTTGATTTCATAGTAAATTTTAGATTAAGAATTAGGTAAAATTGAATAGACAAAATTAGACGTTAATACAAAAATCAATGTATTTAGTACTTTAAAAAATTATTAATTATTATAGGTCTGGTATCTCTGAAAATATTAGAGAGCGAGCAGATAAAAGTAAAGAAAAATAACAGGTGAGAAAAGGTTAAAAATTCAACAAATTATTAACAATGGTGGAAGTAGCCCCCTGATTGGTTTTTACATATGATCCAGCAATTTTTCCAGATTCCATACGTGTTTCAGGAGAAGTTAACAATGAATTTAATCTGTTCATAAATTCTTCATAACCTTTGACAGAAAAAGCTCCCTGTTCATTCACCAGATCAAGAGCCTCCTGAAACTTCTGGTACCTTGGACCAAAGACAACAGGAATGCCATAACTGGCCGGTTCAAGAATATTATGAATCCCCACACCAAATCCTCCACCAATGTATGCAATTTCGGCATAGGCATACAAAAAAGATAACATTCCAATATTATCTATTATCAAGACAGTGGTACTATTAACATTATCAATGGAGGCTTCAGAAAATTTAATAAAGGATTTTTTAAGTAAGTTCCCAATTTTATCAACATGTGCAGTGCCAATTTCATGCGGAGCCAAGAATCCATTTTAAATCACCTTTATTTTCATTGATGTATCTGCATAAGATTTCCTCATCTTCTTTCCAGGTACTTCCGGCAACAATCAGGGTTTTCCCGTTTTTAAAAGATTCCACAATTGGAATTGGTTTTGGGTTCTTTGTTATTTGGATGTACGCGGTCAAAGCGTGTGTCCCCAGCCACAGTGACATTTGAAATACCAAAATCAGCCAAAATACTTTCAGACCTTTGATTTTGAACAAACAGGTGAGCATAATAACCAAAAATCTTCCTGAACGATTTACCATACCATTTAAAAAACCATTGATCTCTTCTAAAATTTGCCGAGATTAGGAAAACAGGAATATCTCTTTTCCATAATTGCTGAAGATAGTTTAGCCAGAATTCATACTTAACAAAAACCACAAGGTGTGGCTTGACGATTTTTATAAATCTTATGGCATTTTTCTTAAAATCTAACGGGAGATAGAATATTGAATCAGCTCCTTCATAATTTTTCCGTATTTCATATCCGGAAGGCGAAAAAAAAGTTAATAATATGTATACAGATGGATTTCTTCTTTTGAATTCTTCAATTACAGGCCTGCCCTGCTCAAATTCCCCAAGCGAAGCACAATGAAACCAGGCAACATTTGATTTATCTTTCAGTTCAATTCTTAATTTTTCCCAGATGCCCTTTCTTCCAATGATCCAAAGTGCTGCCTTTTTATTAAAATAAGATGCCAGCCAAAGCACTATATTATACATTGCTAATACTATGCCATACAATGCTCTCAACATCTTATTTTCTTTATAAGGTTGATGTAAATTTTATGAAATCAGAACTTATTGAAGTTGAAAATAGCGAGTAAATATAACTTAACAATTGTTAAAAAGCAGCGAGTAGTAAATTGATATCTTTTGATAAGATGCCAAAGCGTTTACCTACAAACCGATTTGTAAGAATTCCATTAAAAATATATACTCCCTTACGGAGACCCTGATCCTCATGGAGATAGTTTAACAAACTACCGGAGCCACCTATATTTAAAAGTAGTGGTGTAAATACATTGCTTAATGCTATAGAAGCTGTTCGGGCAACACGGGATGGAATATTTGCAACAGCATAATGGACAACATCGTGTTTAATAATGACCGGATTACTGTGGTTTAAACGCTCAGAAGTTTCGACACAGCCTCCCTGGTCAATGCTAATATCAACTATTATGGAACCCTTTTTCATCTTACTTACCATGTCATCAGTTATATAGTACTGTGGCCCTTCATCAACCAGGTGGATTGCTCCAATTACTACATCAGCAGATTGCAAGGCCTTTTGCAAGACTCTTGGGTGAAAAATAGAAGTATGCAAACGCTGGCCCAGATAATTTTGTAGTCTTCGAAGTTTATGGACTGAATTATCGAAAACCTTTACTGATGCACCCAATCCCAAAGCAGCTCGAGCAGCAAATTCAGCTGCAGTACCAGCACCTAAAATTACTACTTCTGCAGGGGTAATGCCCGTTATTCCACCTAACAAAACTCCTTTGCCACTGTGTACATTACTCAGATACTCGGAGGCAAGGAGAATTGAAGTGATACCTGCTATTTCACTCATGGAGCGAACCACTGGAAATCTATCGTATTTATCTTTGATACTCTCAAACGCGATTCCTGTAATCTTTTTCCTAATTAGTTCCCGGAAATATTCTTCTTTTTGGGCTGCAACATGCAATGAGGAGATAATTAACTGGTTTCCTTTCAGTAAGCCAATTTCCTGTTTGGTAAGTGGGGCAACCTTTAAAACAATATCGCTTTGAAATACTTCCTCTTTATTTTCTGTTATCGTTCCTCCACATTCGCTATAGTCAGTATCTGAATAGCTTGCCTCCGTACCTGCATTTGTTTCAATAACAATTTGGTGATCATTACTGATTAATAATTCCACAGCTTCAGGAGTAAGGCAAACTCTATTTTCATGCTTCCATGATTCTCTAGGTATGCCAATAGTTAGTTTTTTGCTCTTGGTAGCTGTTTCTAGCATTTCCTCCTGTGGAAGCAATCTGCTATTTCCAAATCGTAACCCTGATCTTTTATCCGGATCGACCATAATAGAAAAATTTCAGTATTTCTGTTTCAAGAAAAAGTGGAAAACCGAAAATACGACAATTAGGTTGTATAATCAAATAATTGCTGGGGGTTTTATACAATTACAAGTTCCCTGGAATCATCGGGTAGTACATTTATATTAATTCTAATAACTTTTTCAGGTAACAATTCTTCAATTAATTCCGGCCACTCAATAAATATATAGCAGTTTTGAAAAAAATACTCTTCATAACCGAAATCATATACTTCATTGATGGTTTCAATTCTGTAAAAATCAAAATGAAATACCTGATCATTATTAATTGTACGATATTCATTTACCAATGAGAAGGTGGGGCTGCTAACAACATCTTCTACCTTCAAAACTGAGCACAAAGCCTGAATGAAGGTTGTTTTTCCTGCACCCATATCCCCGTAAAAAGCAAAAATTCCAGGTTTATCGAAAAAACCCATGAATTTTGCTGCTGCATCTGTCAAATGATCAATGTTTTTTATTTTTAGTGACCTCATCTTACAACACCAATTTCAAGGATTTATTTGGGGCTAAGAACAACAAATGGAATAAGCATTTCCTGCATCGAAATCCCCCCATGTTGAAATGTATTTTTATAATAATTTACAAAATGATTATAATTTTTTGGGAAAATTAAGTAATCATCATTTGTTGCAAAAATAAATGAGGAGCTAATATTTGATTTGGGAAGAGAAAATTCTTCAGGCCTCTTAGATTCAAAAACATCTTTGGGGTTATAATTAAGATTTCTCCCTGTTTTATACCTCAAATTAGTTGATGTATTTCGATCTCCTACCACTTTTACTGGATGACCTACCTTCGTTGTTCCATGATCGGTAGTGATAATTAATTTTATATCTTTTTCGGCCAGCATTTTCAAAACCTCAAGAATTGGTGAATGCTTAAACCAGCTATATGTAATCGACCTATAAGCCTTTTCGTCTCCAGCAAGTTCTCTAATCATTTCAGATTCAGTTCTGGTATGTGAGAGCATATCAACAAAATTATAAACTACAACAGTAAGATCCTTCTCAAGAAAGTTCGACAGATTTCCAATTAGTTTTTGGCCGGCATCAGCATTGCTTATTTTTTCATAATGAAAAGAAAAGTCCTTATTATGGCTTTCCAATTGTTTCTCAAGCAAATCTGCTTCGAACATATTTTTACCCTCTGAATCTTCATCAAAATACCACCATTGAGGAAATCTCTTTTGAATATCAAGTGGCATCATACCTGCAAAAATGGCATTTCTGGCATATTGGGTTGCAGTGGGTAAGATGCTGCAAAAAATTTCTTCATTTTCAATTTTGAAATCGTCCTGAAGAATAGGATAAACTGTTTTCCACTGATCAAATCTGAAATTGTCAATAAGAAGGAGAACAACTTTTTCTCCTTTATCCATTAAAGGAAGTACCCATTTTGAAATTATATCGGGCGACATGACAGGTCGGGTAGACTCCTCATTAATCCAGTATTTATAATTTTTCTGAATGAATTTCGAAAACTCTTTATTGGCCTCAACCATTTGCATCTGCAGTACGTCTCCCATTCCCATTGATTCAGATCTCTCCAATTCAAGCTCCCAAAAAATTAACCTGGTGAATATCTCAGTCCAATCTTCGAAACTTCCGGCCATATTGATCATCCTGGAAATATCTCCAAAGCCAGCCTGATAACCAGCCAGGGTTTTATCAGAAATTAATCTTTTTTGCTCTATTAATTTTTTAATGCTGAGTAGAATCTGATTAGGTTTAACTGGTTTGATGAGATAATCATCAATTTTTGCACCAATTGCATCCTCCATTATATTTTCTTCTTCACTTTTGGTAATCATAACAACTGGGATTTCCGGTGCCATTTCTTTAAGTATTGGCAACACTTCAAGTCCTCCTTTCCCTGGCATATTCTCATCTAAAAGAATCAAATCAATTTCTTGTTCATCAACCACTGTAATTGCATCATCTGCATTACTGGCAGTAATTACCTTATATCCTTTATCCTCAAGAAATAAAATATGTGGCCTTAAGATATCTATTTCATCATCCGTCCAAAGTATTGTTAACTTTTTCATTTATTGATATTTGTAATATCGACCTAATTAATTTTCAGGTATTCATTCTTCCTGAATTTGTGAGTTTTAATTTAACACAAACAGTTTTATGCTTTTGGCAGGATATTAAAAACCCTCAGGATAAATTTTATTATTCAACATTTGGAACTTTTCCCAAGTAAAATTTATTATAAAATTTAAGATATACAGATATAGATTTATTTTCAAGGAAAACAGAAAAGTTTGACTCAGAAATAACGAAGGTGGTTAAGCTTTTCTCCTGAATCTCTTCCTCTATACTTTTATCCTTCAATATTTTCGACAGGTATGCAATTGTTGCATCTTTTTTCCCGATTCCACGAACTGAAATTATACTTAACTGCTCATCCAAATCCTGCAAATTCGTTGAGAAATCTGATTGCGAATAATTATCAAGATTATGATTTATAATATCAAACATGAGCTGGTTGGCATTAAAGGTTTGGTCCCCAATTGCAAATACCACCAAATGATCTTCGTTATCAGTTATGTTATATATCTCAACACTTATTTCTTCTTCCTCCTCCTCTTTTAACTCGGGAATTTCAGTATTATAGAAAGCAATAAGTTCGCTGGCTCTTTGTTTCTCCGCACCATCTGGAGAATTATTTACAACATCCTCAAGAGCTTTTTTGAACTCTCTAATATTACTAACTCTGGCAATGGAATAAGCCCTTAGAAGTCTAAACTTCGGTGTCAAGTCATGGTCCGGATTATCAGTGATGAATTTTTCGCATTCTTCAATTATGGGGCCGTATTGTTCAATCAGGAATTTCTTATATAAATCTTCATATAAAAGGTAATCCTCCCTTTCTATTTCATTTCTCTTCCTGAGATAATCGGGGTCGCTTAAAATTTTTGCAAACTCACTTTCAGGATAATTTGTAATAATTTTATTTTTATATAAACTTGTTTTTTCCTGGTTTCCATTCTTTTTGTTCAATTCATATAAATAATAGTAAGCCGCTAAAGCATAACTTGTCCCTGGAAACCGCAGTATTAATGTTTGAAATGATCCCTCGGCTTTTGAGTCATCTTTCAATTCATCAAGATAAACCTGCCCAATGTTATATAAAGAAGTTTCTATTCTGGAATTAGATAGTTGAACCAAGGAATCAGTAAAAGGAACATCCTTTAAATAAAATTCTCTGCTGTATTTATCAGCAACTGTTGCATTTCCATTATTGGCATCAAAACCTTCTTCACCTTTCACAATTTCCTCAATATTTGCTTCAGAAACAGATTTGTTTTTACGCCGCCAGTTGTCTTCAAGTTGACGATTTCCCCATCTCTGTCGAAACTCATTCCTACCCAATCCAACAACTGCAGGATTATAAAAATACCAGTTCCCGGCTCTGTCCAACTCCTGATTTACCCTTCTCTCAGCTTCGTATTGATTGGAAAGATTATATTGATTTAATTCCTGACTTTCTTTCAACTTTTCATCTTCTTCTTTTACCTGCACAATAATATCATCAATATAATCTAAACGGTCAGCCGGACCCATCGCTGCTATTCGCTGCAAGCTATCTTCCCTCTGTACTGTGTTAATATTTTCAACCAGACGATTCAGACTTTCTCTTTTCACTTCGACAACACTGTAACCAGGAAATTCAGGATCCAATACGATCATGGCAGAATCATAATATGGTTGAGCTCGATAATAATTTTCCTCATTAAAATAAAGATCAGCGATAGTCAGGTATGAAATACCTTTTTGTTTATTATTTGAAATACTAGAATATGCTGATTTTTTAAAATACTCAATTGCTTCATTCCTCTTCTTTTCCTTTAGGGCAATATTTCCATAAGCAAAATAAATTTGGTCGAGATATTCCGTGTTTTTATCATCCCGAAGCATTTTGCGCAAAATCTTTTTTATTTCACTAACATTTTCAATTGTTACATCGAATGATTCAGCCTGGTTTATGCGGGCATTGAAAGTCATATCATAAGTGGGGTTCATTTTTACCACTTTTGCATACAACCTATATGCTTCATTCAAATTCCCAATATTTTCATTTGCCTGCGCTAGAATATAGGTATATCTGGTTTTCTTTTTACTCTTTTTCTCAGTATCCAGTAATTTCTCCAGCATGGGAATAGCATCATCATACATATCCCTTTTCAGATAATAATCGGCATATGTTGCATAGAAATCAACTAATAAGTGTTTTGGAAGGTCGGGGTCTTCTTCCAGGGAGATCAGAATTTCTTCGGAATAACCAAAACTTCTCTCTTCATTATACAACCTACTTGTCCAAATTAAGGCCTCATATATAACATCCATGTCAACCGCTTCCTGGCTTATATATTTTAATGTTTTAAGTGCCAGGAAATAATCAAGCTTATGAATCTGAGCTTTTGCCATTAACAAATAGCTGTCATCCACCCAATTGTTAAATTCACTGCGATTATAAAACTCCTCTTCAGATTCAGATAAATTTTTCTTCTTATCGTAATTTGGTTTTGCCGTAATTGAATGAAGTGAAATTACTTTGGTTGCTTTGGCCATGGCTTTTTCCATATCTGGCGACACAGTGCGGGCTACATTTTCATCGGCATATTTAAAAAGAGGTAGGGTTTCTGAAAAATCATCTATAAAAGCCTTATCCGTCTTTCTAATTCCCTTTTTATAGGCTTCTTTCCCATTAAAATAAATGTTATACCTGGAAATAAGATTGTGATATGCCCTTGTGCTGCCCGTATTTTTCTCAACAGAGCAACTTGTAATTGTTATTACCAATATAAAAAGTGCCGATAATTTATATGGAAGTTGAGAAGATTTCAATTCAGAATTGGCTTTCAATCAATAAAACATTGAAAATAGAAAGATATTATATAAAGATGTGATTTTATGTCGGCAAGATAATGAAATTGCCTATGAAGTTCAAGTGAACCTCCCAATAAAGATTTGAAAAAAAAGAACTCAGAAATGTAAAATATTAATTTCTCTCATCAATTACCTTTACCTCTTTAATCTTTGGCAAATCCTTTAAGATTACTTCTTGGATTCCGGCGAGTGTTTGAAATTTATGTGGGCATTCTGAACAAGATCCTATTAGTCTAATTTTCACAATATCCTCCTCTAATCCAACAAATTCAATGTCGCCACCATCAGAAATTAAATAAGGTTTTACCTTATCAAGTGATCGCAATACATCTTCTTTAGAATACTGGTTCATAATTATTTATTTTTTGGATTATACGTTTTTACCATAGTTGCCGGATCAATCTCAACCTTTGCTGTTGGACCTAACTCTGCATTTCTCTTTTTAACCTCAACAACTGTATTTTGGGCCAGTTCATAGAAAGCCTGCCCAATTATTGAATTCTGATCCAAAGCAGAGGGGGTTCCATTGTCTCCGTTTTCTCTTATACTTTGTACAATGGGTATTTGTTGCAATAAAGGTAAATTGTAATCATTGGCCAATTGTTTGCATCCACCCTTTCCAAATATATAATACTTATTATCAGGTAATTCCTCAGGTGTAAACCAGGCCATATTTTCTACCAGGCCCAACACGGGAACATTTATCTTTTCACCCCTGAACATGGAAATCCCTTTTATTACGTCAGCAAGTGCTACATCCTGAGGTGTACTTACTATAATGGCGCCAGTTACCGGAACCTCCTGAACCATAGTCAAATGTATATCACTTGTTCCCGGAGGAAGATCAATAAGCATATAATCCAATTCTCCCCAGTCTCCTTGAGTTATTAATTGTTTAAGCGCATTTGTTGCCATTGGTCCTCTCCATACCAAAGCATCATCGGGATTGATAAAAAACCCTATTGAGAGAATCTTAACTGAATAATTTTCAACAGGAATTATCATATCAGTGTCATCAACCTTTGTAACCACGGGTCTGGCACCTTCCAGCTTAAACATTTTTGGAATGGATGGTCCTGAGATGTCAGCATCAATAAGGCCAACCTTGTATCCCAGTTTAACTAATGAAACTGCTAAATTTACAGCAACGGTTGATTTGCCAACTCCACCTTTACCTGAGGCAACAGCAATGATATTTTCAACTCCTGGAAGAATCTCTCTTTCTTTTTTTACAACAGAAAATTTATGATTTATATTCCCTTCTATCTGAATCTCTTTGCCGAGTTCATTCTTAATAGAAACAACACAGGCTTTTTTTAAGGAATGAACAAAAGGGTCAGTGGCCCCAGGGAAAACTAAAGTGAAACTAACTTTATTTCCTTCAATAGTAAGGTCCTCGACCATATTTAAAGATACCAAACCCTCCTTTTTCTCAGGATGTTTTATCGTTTCCAGAATTTCAAAAACTTTTGAGCTATCAACCGCCATTTTATATTATCTACTTTAATTTAGTTTAATTTAATTTAGGCATGCAAATATAATCTATATTTTGAATTTTTCAGAAAATTAAAGGGCTTTTGAAGGATCCCAGAATAGCTTGTCGAAATCGACGATTTGATCGTCAACAATGAGGATTCCTTCATTTTCAAGGAGCTGAGCCATAGTTCCAAGCATTCCGAAGTGTCTCTTACCTGTTAAAAGGCCATTCCTATTCACAACTCGATGAGCAGGAATAAACTCCTCAAGTGAATGGCAGTTGTTTAAAGCCCAGCCTACTACCCTTGCGGACTTTCCTGTTCCTAAATACCTGGCTATTGCGCCGTATGAAGTAACTCGTCCGTATGGGATCTTTTTAGTCACTTCATAAACCATTTCAAAAAAGCCATCATTAGCCATTCTCCAGAATCTATTTAATGAATTTCAACCAGCTTTTTTGCAAGTTGAAATTTGAGGTAAGTAATATTAATTCTTTGTTCGAGAAACTTTAATTCATAATAGGTTTTTATTGACAGTATATCATTTTTATACTCCCCGCTATATAAATTATCCATAGCTTCCAATATCTCTATCTTATTATATTCAAGTAAATCAACTGTATACTGAAATAATTCATGGCTATCGGTTTTTAGATGAATTATTCCATCAGGTTTAAGAAACTCCAAATATGAATTCAAAAAATAAGCATTTGTAAGACGCTTATTTTTTCTTCGTCTCTTTAGTTGGGGGTCAGGAAAGGTAAGCCAGATTTCATCTATCTCGCCTGGTTCAAAAAATGATTTAATAAATTCGATCCGAGTCCGCAAAAAGGCAACATTGCTTAAGTTTTCATTTAATGCATTCTTAGCTCCCCGCCACAGCCTTGCTCCTTTTATGTCGATTCCTATAAAATTAATGTTTGGGTACATTTTAGCAAGTCCTAAAGTGTACTCACCTCTTCCACAACCTAATTCTAAGATCAAAGGATTATTATTTTTAAAATGTAAATTTCCCCACTTTCCTTTCAAGGCATGATCCTTATTCAGGATTTCCTTTAACTGAGGCTGGACTACATTTGGGAAGCCCTCCATTTCGGCCCATCGTTGAAGCTTATTCTTACCCAATCTGCAAAATATTTATCAGTGAATTTAATCTGCTTTTTCAAGTCTTAGGCCAATGTCTCTGATTCCTTTCAGATCGGTATCGCGCATCCCCTGCGCAACCTTGAAGGTATAAACACCTGAAGTTGGAAAACGAACATTGTATTTAAAGAGTTGACGATTAAAGTATAAATCCCCTATTCCGCTTCCCAGCCATTTCCCACGGTTATTTGCAAGAGGTATTTCTAAAGTATCTTTAATCCATTGTCCACCTGGTGAAGTAGTAGTTATGAAAAGAAATATATTGCTATATGAATAACTACCTTCATTTCTAACATTCAGGAACACATTGTATATATGCGTTGAATCGGTTATTTCGGGAGAAAAAACCATTGCGTCATTTTTATTCCATTCCTGACCAGGCACTTCCATGTTTTCTTCATAAACCCGTGTTGGGTCACATGAAAATATTACCAGACATACTGCAAAAATAACAAGCAGATTACGGAAACTATTCATGAATAGGGAATTCATAGGGTAATTTATTAATCGTTATTTTGGGGTTTATGCTTTCTTTTTCTTTTCGATTTCTTCTTTCGTTTGGATCTTTTCTCGAAACGTGTCAGACTTTCTTCATCAATTACATTGTCAAAACTGGGTTCACTTTTTTCAATAGCGGTAGCTTCATCAACCAGGACATCTGGTTTTTTCCCCTTTTTGTTCATTTCCTGAATCTCCTTTGCTCTTTCAACAGAGACGGGCACAGTATTAATTCCTGATTTCGAATCAAAAGAATACCACAACAATCTTTTAAAAATATCAGTTTTTTGATGATAAGCCGTGCCCTCCATTAGCTCCAATGGAATTTCCGGATTTGGAAAATCCTTTTGAGCATCCAGGTAACAATCTAATTCATAATTAAGACAACATTTTAATTTTCCACACTGACCTGCCAGTTTTTGAGGATTGAGTGAAAGTTCCTGATAACGGGCGGCACTAGTTGATACTGAAACAAAATTTATCATCCACGTAGAACAACAGAGCTCCCTGCCACAAGATCCAATTCCCCCAATCCTACCAGCTTCCTGCCTGGCTCCAATCTGACGCATCTCAATTCGGATTTTAAAAGTATCGGCAAGAACCCTTATTAATTCACGAAAGTCAACTCTTTCTTCAGCGATATAATAAAAAATTGCTTTTGTATTATCCCCCTGTAATTCAACATCACCAATCTTCATGCTCAAGTTCAATCCTGAAGCAATTTCTCTGGCTTTTAGCATGGTCTCAAACTCCCTGCTTTTTGCAGTTTCCCACTTTTGCAAATCAACCGATTTTGCCTTGCGATAAACCTTTTTAAGCTCAATTCTTTGCAAATTAATGTTGTATTTTCGCAATTGTTCGAGAACAATCTCTCCTGTAAGAGAGACGATCCCAATATCATGCCCAGGAGAAGCTTCTACAGCAACCAAATCACCCTTTCTAAGCCTAAGGTGATTTACATTATAAAAGAATCCTTTTCTTGTATTTTTGAAGCGTACCTCAACGATATCTGAAGAGATATTACCCTCTGGCACATTGTATAACCAATCGAAAGTTGGTAGTTTATACTTTGTGTCGTTTAAAAATGATGTATGGTTATATGATTGAATAGCCCCATTATCGGGACTTTTTTCTTGATCGTTCATAGTCAAGGGCTAAATAAACCAATACTCCTTAATAATTAAGGTATACCGGTGATGATATATTAATTAATAAAAACAAAAATAATCAAATTTCCTTCATAATTGTACTGGGCATTTGTAGAAATTAATTAGCTTGAATTAAAGCTTTGCAATTTTTACCAGATTTTAAGATAAAAGTCTCTTGCTTACTTACCAATTAAATTCATAAGCTGAATAGAAGAATCAAGGAAAACTGTTTTTGGGTAAGCATTTGCCTCAATATCAACAATTGCTTTATTAATTAAGTTAGAAAGCTGGTTAATATTTTGTTCTCTGATAAAGGGAGAGAAATTTTTGGCAAACAAATTTTCATCTTGTGGTAACCTAATAAATCGATCTTCATATTCAGGAATCTGATTCAGCAAAAAATTTTGTCGTATTAAATCCAATGCATAGGTTAAAAAAGCTTTCTTCTTTTCGCGCCCTAATATTGAAATTTTATCCACCCATTCCATAATTCCGGGAATATCCTTTTTATAGCATAGTCTCATCCAATTCTGAAATAATTCAAAATTATAAATCCTTTCATCACTTGAATAAATAAACTCCAGTGCTTTAATATAATTTCCATTTGCCAGCTTTACTGCATTTTCGATTTCAATTTCAGATACATCCAATCTAGTAGTAAGTGATTCCTTTAATAGTGAGTTTTCAATTCCTGTAATTCTAATCATTTGTAATCTGGACAATAATGTTGGAATAATCAAGGAAGGAAGTACCGAAATAAGTAAAAAAAGTGTTTTTGGAGGAGGCTCCTCCAGCATTTTTAACAACTTATTTGAACAGCTGGGGTTCATTCGCTCTGGCTGCCAAATAATCATAACTTTATATTCTGCCTCAAAAGTTTTAAGATTTAACTTCTTGATTATTTCTTCGCTTTCATGGGCATAAATCATTCCCTGTTTGTCCTCAATTCCGATACTTTTATACCATCGTTCAGAACTTAAATATGGATCTTGGTTAACTTCTTCTCTCCACTCTGGAAGAAAATCATCACTTATAGGTCTGGTTTTGGATTTAATGTTTGTAATTGGAAATACGAAATGCAAATCAGGGTGGATTAATTTTCCAATCTTTTGACAGGAGGGACATTCTCCACAAGAATCCGTTTCACTTCTATTCTCACAAAGAAGATATTGCGCATAGGCAATCCCAAGCGGAAGTCCCCCATATCCCTCTTCACCAGCCAATAATATAGCATGGCTAACTCTTTGCTCCCGAACGGTCTGAATAAGTTTATCCTTAATATGCTCCTGCCCGATAACTTCCTTAAAAAGCATTTAAAAAAATTTAGTTTTGACAAAGTTAACTAAATTATTCTCCCCAATATTTATTAATATTTTAAAAGATAAACCATTCAATAATTGAACAAGAAGAACTTTTCTTTTTAACTTTGTCGTTAATTAGTCTGATTTTAATAATCCAATAAAAATATACAAATGAAAACTATTGAAGATCTCAATTTCTCCGGCAAAAATGTCCTAATAAGAGTAGATTTTAACGTCCCGTTGAATGAAAAATTTGAGATTACTGACGATACACGAATTCAAGCAGCTCTCCCAACTATTAGAAAAGTTATTGAATCTGGTGGCTCACCTATTCTTATGTCGCATCTAGGCAGACCAAAGGATGCATATGAGGAAAAATATTCCCTGAGACACATCGTTCCTCATTTATCTGAATTGATAGGTACTGATGTAAAATTTGCAACAGATTGTATTGGACCCGAAACTTTTCGGCTTGCAAAAAATTTGCAGCCAGGAGAAATTTTATTGCTTGAAAACCTTCGCTTTCATAAGGAAGAAAAGCAAGGAGATGAAGAATTTTCAAAAAAGCTTGCCGAATTGGCTGAAATATACTTAAATGACGCTTTTGGCACTGCCCACAGGGCTCATGCTTCTACAACCATTGTGGCGAATTTCTTTCCTGAAGAAAAATCATTTGGGTATTTAATTGACAATGAACTTAAAAATATGGATAAGGTTTTACTTAATCCAGTAAAACCATTTACTGCTATTATGGGTGGAGCAAAAGTTTCTGATAAAATACTGTTAATCGAAAATCTACTTGACAGGGTTGACAACCTTATAATCGGTGGTGGTATGACTTATACATTTATTAAAGCCCAGGGAGGAAAAACAGGAAATTCTATTGTGGAGGAAGATAAACTAGACTTAGCCCTGAAAATTATTGAAAAAGCAAAAGAAAAGGGTGTCCAACTCCATATTCCTTCAGACAATGTAATTGCTGATAAATTTGACAACGATGCTAACACTGAAATAACCTCAACCAATAATGTTAAAGACGGCTGGATGGGACTGGATATAGGCCCTGATGCAATCCGTGATTTTTCAGATGTTATTTCAAATTCAAAGACTATCCTCTGGAACGGACCCATGGGTGTATTTGAGATGAGTTCTTTTCAAAAGGGAACCAAAAGTATTGCTGAAAGCATTGCAAAAGCTACTGAAAAAGGAGCATTTAGTCTGATTGGTGGTGGTGATTCGGTAGCAGCAATTAACAAATATAACTTGAAAGAAAAAGTAAGTTATGTTTCGACAGGTGGTGGTGCTATGTTGGAATATATGGAAGGAAAAGAACTCCCAGGAATAAAGGCTATACAAGATTAAGCCAAAGAAGGATATTTCAATAAAGGTATTTAACTTCTTACCTGGAAAATTGTTGGAATAGTTTTTGCTGTTCTTGGATTGATAATAGTTGTAATTGAAAGATGTTCTAATGAGAAAAATAGCCCTTTTACTAATTCTTCCCTTATTTATATTGGGATGTGACAATAAGAATAAAACTAAAACTTCAGGTGAAGTTTCGCTTAATTCTGAATTGATTTTAGTTGGTGAAACATATTCAGTACCTGGCTTTTCATTTGAATCTGCTTCTGTTGAATTATATAATCCGGCTGGAGGCACTACTATTCCTGATATATTTGCTCTACCTGAAGTACAAAACAATGTATATAGTGCATATTTCGATACTCAGAATACTTATCCATCGTTTGCATTGGTTGGGGAATTTGATTCAAGTACCGAAGCACAAGACTTTTATACCAATTATAAGCAAGTTGATGTAAATAATTATACAGGATTGGCTAAGCCCGTTTTGAAAAATCAAGTTTGGGTTTTTAAAACCAGAAATGATAATTATGCCAAGTTATTAATTCTTAAAGTAGATGCATATTTAAAAGATACTGAGGCCTTTGCAGAGGTTACCTTCAAATGGGCATACCAACCTGATGGCTCAACAGTTCTCCCTTAACCTGCAAAATAGAATTGCGGATTTTAATTTACCCAGTATTTTTAAATGAGTCATTCCATTAAAAACAGGATTTTTAAGATTGAGAATGATTCAGAATTTAATTCACTTGCTCTTGAAATATTCCAATTTCAGGCAAAGGAGAATCAGGTCTACAAAGAATATATAAGTTATCTTGGTATTGATCCTCAAAAAATTGCCAGAATCGAAAATATCCCCTTTCTTCCTATTCAATTCTTTAAATCTCGCAAAGTGGTTTCTGGCAATCATGAAACAGAATGTGAATTTTCAAGTAGTGGAACATCGGGATTGGGAACCAGTTTTCATTATATTACAGATTTGTCAATTTATGAGGAAAGCTTTCTAAAGGCATTTCATTTGTTTTATGGGGATCCAAAGAAATTCCACATCTTAGCTCTTCTTCCATCATATCTTGAAAGATCAGGATCGTCGTTAATTTATATGGTCCATGATCTTATCGAAAAATCCACAAGTAATTATAGTGGCTTTTATCTTGATGAGCATGAAAAATTAATTAAAAATTTACAATACCTTAAGAAAAGAAACGACAGGAAAATAATTCTTATTGGAGTAAGTTTTGCATTGTTAGACCTGATTGAAAAAGCTCCCATTGATTTAAGCAATGTTATAATTATGGAAACCGGTGGGATGAAAGGAAAAAGGGAGGAAATTACCCGGAAAGAATTGCATCAAGTTCTATGTGATAGATTTAATGTGCAAGTCATTCACTCAGAGTACGGAATGACAGAATTGCTTTCCCAGGCATATTCATCGGGTGGCGGAGTGTTTAAATCCCCACCTTGGATGAAAGTTTTAATCAGAGACCCATATGATCCATTCAGATACTTCGAAAAAGGCAGATCAGGAGGAATAAATATTATCGATTTAGCCAATATCTATTCCTGTTCTTTTATTGAGACCCAGGATTTAGGAAAAATAATCGATGCAAATCAATTTGAGGTCCTTGGCCGATTCGATTACAGTGATATTCGTGGATGTAACCTGCTAGTAGATTAAATTAAATAACTCCAACTTGTTTACTTCTCGAAAACCTTTTTATAAATATGTTTTGGTATGGCATCTTTGTGTACAAGAATTGCAATAGTTCCAAGGCGCAAGAAGGCATCAGACATATATAGAAATCCTTCGTAATCATTACTTTTACTTCCCCATGAATTCTTGGTTAGGAAAAAATTCTTGCCATTGCTATCCTTAAACAGGCCCGTAAGATGCATAAGATGATCATCAGTGGTTCTAAAATTATCATAAGCTACTTGTCTCATTTCCGGGGTAATCACTTTTTCATCAATAATGTTTGTGTATACTGAATCCACCTCTTCACTTGACATATCACTCCAATCCTTTAAGGGAACTATGGCCAATCCTTTTTTATGCGAAAAACCTTTATCGCTAACATCACCATCCCAGCAGACGGTATAACCCTCTTTTAAAGAATTAACTACTATCTCCATCAAGTCGTCAATAGGCAAGTTAAAATAAGGATCATTTGACCAGTTGTCAGGCACTTCCAGAATGAAACTTTCATAATAAGGTTGATGAGAATATGATGTAAATTCTATATAATCATCAGGATTAAATTCCACTGCCGAGACAAAATCATCTGGAGTATATTCTTTCCCTTTAACTGTAAAATTAGCTGGAACAGGTCCAAGGTAAGCATCCAGAATTCCTGAATAAGCAGTTTTCCATGCTGGAGTCATCTGCCGTCCTTTTAAAACACCATCCAGAAATCCTTCCAGAACATTATTCAGCTCACCATGATTGTGTATTTCACTACCATATTCTACTCCATGATATGCTTCCTCAGTTGTCATTCCATATTTACGAACAACATTCATAACATCATGAGCCTGTCCACCCGGACCAAAATTGGCAGCTCCATGGTACCGAATATAAAGATCGGCCTTTTTCTCGTAAGCATATCTGGCAAAAAACATTTCAGAAATGTTGTATTCACCCTTGCCCATCCTGTAAAGTTCTGTTTCGATAAAAGAAGTTGTCGCAAAAGACCAGCAGGTTCCAGTCCGATCCTGACTTTTAACAGGTGTGGTCTCAATAATATTAACCGGTTCCAGGCTTATTGGTGTTTTATCTCCATCCTGTGCCAAAAGATTTATCGGGCTCAATAATACAATAAGCGCTGCTGTGGAAATACTTTTCAGGTTAAACAATTTTTTCAAATTCATAATATTAAAATTTTATTGTTAGAAATAATTCAATCGGGAATTTTTGTATTAAAGGCGAATTTACTTAAATCCCAATTGATTTTTTAATCTCAATGGAAGTTTATTTACCACCAGGTGATAAGAATCATTGATCCAATCCATTAAAAGTTCATCCTTAATGGACCCATCAAGAAGAACTGTATTCCAGTGTTTTTTATTCATATGATAACAAGGTAGCACAGCATCAAAGGACTCCCTTAATGTAATCGCTTTTTCAGGGTCGCATTTCAAATTTAAAGCGGGGTTTTCATCAAGATTAATAAGTGCAAACATTTTTCCACCCACTTTCATGACCAGGGTGGTTACATCAAATGGAAAACTTTCAGTGCAGCCTTTAAGCTTTAGGCAATATTCTCTAGCTGATTCTACATTCATTTATCTTAAATCGTTGGATAAAACGCACTTTCAATATGCTCAATTACAGGTTTTTTCTGGTTAAAAAATACAAAAATCACATCAAATTGGACTTCAAAATCAATTTCAAATTCCTTTATATAGGCATCTGCAGCTTCTACCAGGAAGTTTTCTTTCTTTTTATCAACCAGATCACCAGGTTTTTCAAATCCGTCATCGGTCCGAGCTTTTACTTCAACAATTATTAGCCGCTTGTCTTTTTGAGCAACAATATCAATTTCCTTTTTATTAAAATACCAGTTGCGGTGCAGTATCTGGTAGCCTTTTCGGATCAAATAACTGCTGGCAATATCTTCACCTATGGTACCTAGCCTATTTGTATTTCCGTGATTCAAAACCTAATTACCCCTCCATCTTTATTTACTACAAAACTAATATTCCGGCCAAATATTAATCCCAGGTTTGTATCTATATGCCCAGCAGGGAAATTAAAAGCAACCGGAAAATCAAAGTTTTCCACATACTCATAAATAATTTCATTTGCATTTTTGCCAAAAGGCACTTCATTGTCTTTCATCTCAGAAATTCCACCTACAAGCAGACCTTTCAAATCAGAGAGTTTACCACTTAGTTTTAAGTTCATCATCATCCTGTCAAGATGATATAAATATTCACCTACATCTTCAATAAATAGGATTTTTCCGTTGGTTACAAGATCAAATCTTGATCCAGATAATGCATACAAAATGGACAAGTTCCCACCAACCAGGGGTGCATTTGTTATTCCTGGACGATTAAGTTTGTCATAAGGCAATTTATATGAAATAGTCCCTTTAAAAAGGATTTCTTTTAATGAATTTAAAGATTCATTTTCTATATCTGGAAATGTTGAGGGCATGGGTCCGTGGACACTTTCCATGTTTAATAACCCATTTAAATAAACATGAAGAGCTGTAATATCACTGAAGCCTACAATCCATTTTGGTGATTTATTAAATGCTGTAAAATCTATCAGGTCCATTAAACGCATGGTTCCATACCCCCCTCTGGAAGAAAATATTGCTTTAATGCCAGGGTCATTAAGCATTTTTTGAAGATCATTCGTCCTTTCCCTATCTGTACCGGAAAATTGATGAAAAGAGCCTAAAGCATTTTCTCCTAGAATAACCTCCAATCCCCACTCATTTAAATATTTAACTGCTTGCAAAATTTTGGTTTCATTCACTTTTCCTGCGGGTGAAATAATTCCCACTTTATCACCTGCTTTTAACAATGGGGGCGAAATCATAAGATAGAATTTTAGTCCTCCAAATTTATCTAATTATTTCAGATTTTGAAGCTTAGATGTCTATTGAGTTATTAATAACATTTATATATTTTTAAGATTATACTATAGATAATATTCAATCTGCAACTTCATAAGAATTTTGTGAGGTAATATTTTACAATTTCTTAGTTATCTTTAAGCCCTCATTTTTGGAACTAATTCTTTACAAAGTTATATCATCCACAATGCACAATTTCAAACGATACCTGATCACTTCAGCCCTTCCATATGCGAATGGTCCAATCCATATTGGACATCTTGCTGGCGTATACATTCCATCCGATATTTACACAAGGTATCTACGTCTTAAAGGAGTTGATGTTATTTCTATTTGCGGATCAGATGAACATGGAGTTCCAATTACTTTAAAAGCTCGTCAGGAGAAGGTTTCACCTCAGGATATAGTTGATAAATATCACCAACTTAACAAAGATTCATTTGAAAAATTTGGAATAGCTTTTGATATTTACTCAAGAACCACCTCACCTGTTCATCATGAAACAGCTTCAGAATTTTTTAAGAAACTATATGACGATAATAAGTTCATTGAGAAAACTACTGAACAATATTTTGATGAAGAAGCGAGTCAATTTTTAGCTGACAGATATATTACAGGAACCTGCCCACATTGTGGAAATGAAAACGCCTATGGCGATCAATGCGAAAGATGCGGTACCTCTTTAAGTCCTAATGAACTAATCCAACCTAAGTCAACTATAAGTGGTAGTAAACCAGTTTTAAAAGAAACAAAACACTGGTATTTACCTCTTGATCAATATGAACCATTTCTGAATAAGTGGATCCTTGAAGACCATAAAGAATGGAAAACCAATGTTTATGGACAATGTAAATCATGGTTGGATACTGGTTTACAACCCCGTGCTGTTAGTCGTGATCTTAGCTGGGGTGTTCCTGTACCTGTTGAGGGAGCTACTGGAAAAGTTCTATATGTTTGGTTTGACGCTCCAATTGGATATATCTCGGCCACAAAAGAACTTACGGATAATTGGGAAACTTACTGGAAGGATGAAGAAACAAAGATGGTTCATTTTATAGGAAAAGATAATATTGTATTTCACTGCATTATTTTCCCTTCTATGCTTAAGGCTGAAGGAAGCTATATTTTACCCGAAAATGTGCCAGCGAATGAATTTCTTAACCTCGAAGGGGATAAAATTTCTACTTCAAGAAATTGGGCTGTCTGGTTGCATGAATATTTAGAGGAATTTGATGGAAAAGAAGATGTTTTAAGGTATGTTCTTTGTGCGAATGCTCCGGAAACGAAAGACAATGATTTTACATGGAAAGATTTTCAGGCAAGAAACAACAATGAACTGGTTGCTATATTAGGTAACTTCATTAACCGGGCAGTTGTTCTTGCCAATAAGTATTTCGACGGAAAAGTTCCTCTGCCAGGAGAATTTACCAGATATGACAAAGAAACCCTCAATGAAATTCCAAAAATTAAGGCCAAGGTAGAATACAGTCTCGACAACTATCGTTTCCGGGAAGCATTACAAAATGCTATGAACCTGGCAAGGCTTGGGAATAAATATCTTGCTGATACAGAACCCTGGAATACGATTAAGACAGATGAAGAAAGAGTAAAAACGATTCTATATATTTCGCTTCAAATTTCAGCAAACCTGTCTATCATTCTTGCCCCGTTTTTACCATTTTCATCGAGAAAACTATCGGAGATGTTAAATTTTGAAAGTACTGGGTGGAATATAATAGGTGAAGAAGTTCTTCTTAATCCAGGACATCAAATTGGAAAGGGATTTCATCTTTTCCAAAAAATTGATGATAAGGAAATTGAAGAGCAGGTAGATAAGTTATTGAAAACAAAGCAACAAAATGAAAAAGTAATGAGCCATAATCCAGTAAAAGATCCTGTTAGCTTTGAGGAGTTTTCCAAAATGGATATCCGTACAGGTACTATTTTAGAAGCAGAGAAAGTTCCAAAGACAAAAAAGCTCATCAAATTATTAATTGATACAGGAATTGACAAGCGTACTGTAGTTTCAGGTATAGCGGAGTATTATAGTGCTGAGGAAATTATTGGAAAACAGGTCTCTGTTCTTCTGAACCTCCAACCTAGAAAATTAAAAGGAATTGAATCTCAGGGAATGATCTTAATGGCTGAAGACTCTAACGGCAAGTTAACTTTTGTAAGCCCTGTTGAAGAATCTGAGAATGGATCAGAAGTTAAATAAAATCTAATTCTTAGTCAACCACTTAGCATATAATTCAGGGCGCCGATCTCTTAAAAACAAGCGCTGAGCATGGGATTTCTTTACTTCATTGAGGTCAACATTGCAATAAAGAATTTCTTCTTTCTCTCTGGCTGCCCTGCTAATAACTCTTCCAGCAGGATCGCAAACAAAAGATTCACCGGAAAAGGTTAAGTAAGACTCCTTTCCAACCCGGTTACAAAGAGCTGTAAAAAATCCATTTTGAAAAGCAGAAACTTGCATTTCCGCTTCATATAATCCATCAGGCCACTCATCTATTGCACCTGCCTGAGGAATAAAAACCACCTCAGCCCCATTTAGAGCCAATGCCCTCATATATTCAGGATAATGCCTGTCGTAACATATAGCCACGCCAATTTTTCCGAATTTTGTTTCATATACAGGAGCTCCCTGATCACCCGGAAAATAGTACCCCTGCTCATGGAAACAAGGATAATCTGTTATATGAATCATCCTGGTTTTACCTAATATTGTTCCATCAGAGTCGATTACCGGCGATGTATCATATGTTGACTCTCCATCCCTTTCAAAAATATTTAAGACTATTACAACATTCAAATCTTTAGCCAGTTGGGAAAATATTTGTGTAGTTGGTCCGGGTATTGTTTCGGCAAATTGCAATTCTTTTTCTGTGGCAGGTACCTGAGGGTAAAAAGGATCAAAGGCCAATTCTGCAAAACAAATGACATTCGCTCCCTGAGCTGCTGCTTTTTTTACTGATTCCACTCCCTTATTGCGATTTAACTCTCTGTCTGATGTTGATATCTGTTGAATTAGAGCAACTTTCATATAAATAATTTTAATAAAAGAATATAAGTTTCTTAAATTTCATTAACAATCAAATGAATGGGGATGTACAGAAAACCTTTTAAATATTTTAAGAAGGAAATTTATTTCTTCAGAATCCAGTAGGACTCACCAGGATTTACTTTTTGATAATCAACCATTCCTTTTTTAGCTTCCCAGAAACTTGAGAAACCAGTAAGGGTTACCCGGTAAAACCCATTAATAGGATCTAAAACTTTACTTTCATATCCACTCCCAATTAAACTATTCTGTAGCCGGGTGGCATTAATCTTACTTTCAAAGCTACCTGCAATTACATAATAATTTATAGGTAATAATGAACTTTCTGTAATGAGGGTTGAAGTAGGTTCCTCTACTGAATTTTCAACTAAAGTTTCTGTTTCATGGATCTCGGGCTCAATATTCTCATCCGATTCAATATCCAATTGCTTGGTCTCAGGAATTAGGCTGGCTGAATCTATTTTCTTAACAGGAGTATCATCAATTGAGCCTGAAGTAGGAGAATTTACGATTTCTGTCTTATTAAAAGGATCCATTGAAAGGAAATCCTTTTTCGGACTCAATAAATTTGTCTTTAGAGGAATTACGACCAGTGCAACAAGAATAGGAACTGCTATTAAAGTTCTTCTTATGATTTTTCTTTTTCTTGAATTAGGGTAAACTGTTTTTACTTGCTTTTTCTGGATTTTTTTTCGAACATCATATTCTTCTAATTCAGAAAATTCAAAAGACGATAGGCCAAATGAATCTATCAGGTAATTTTTAGTCCTGTCTGGCTCAAACTGAAGAAGATTTTCTTTATCAAAATGAAAAGATCCTAATTCATCTAAAACAACTTTTTTCCCTTTCTCAAGTCTTAGCTTAATATCTTCAATATACTCATCAACATTTCTTTTTGAGTCGATATATGCAAGCCCACTAGAACGTGATACATCACTAATTAACAATCCATCATTGTGCTGAAGTTGACTGTTAAAACTTATCTCCTTTGATGGAGGTAAGAAAATGCTACGGTCGTAATCAACTTTTGCGGGCTTATAATTCGCAACAAATCCGCCAAAACCAGGCAAAATAACACAATCATGCCTATATAATAAATCCTGAATGTTTTGAGTAATATTCACTGTTTTTCCTCCAGTATTTTATACAAAAATACAAAAACAAGTATCAATAAAAAGTATTTCCCGGAAAAATCAAATAATTAATTGTTGTATTATATTAATTAACGAAAAGTTTAATAGTATTGTTTCAGGATTTAACCCATTTTAACTGACATTTTTAAATATAATGAAACATAAATAGTTATTTTCGTAAACTATTAATATATTTTATGGAGGATATTAGAATGGTTGACCTGAAAGGTCAGTACCAAAAAATAAAGAAAGAAATTGATACGGAAATAAGTAAAGTTATTGAATCTACAGCCTTTATTAATGGGTCAATTGTCAATGAATTTGCTCATGACTTTGAAGAAGTATTTAAAAGTTAAACATGTAATTCCATGTGCCAACGGTACTGATGCATTGCAGGTAGCCATGATGGCCTTAGACTTGAAACCCGGCGATGAAGTAATTTCTCCCGATTTTACATTTGTTGCTACGGTTGAAACCATTGCTTTACTCGGATTGAAACCAAAATTAATTGATGTTGATCCCGACACCTTTACAATTGATCCGAAAAAAATTGAAAAATCAATTACCAAAAATACAAAAGCGATTATTCCTGTTCACTTATATGGGCAGTGTGCCAATATGGAAGAAATCCTGAAGCTAGCAGAAAAATACAATCTTGCAATAATTGAAGATACTGCCCAGGCCACAGGAACAGATTATATCTTTAATAATGGAGAAAAAAAGAAAGCCGGGTCCATTGGAGATCTGGGTTGTACCTCATTCTTCCCGTCTAAAAACCTGGGTGCATATGGAGACGGTGGAGCCTTATTCACAAATGATGATGAACTGGCTGAAAAGCTTAGATATATAGTAAATCATGGTATGAAAACCAGGTATTATCATGACTTTATAGGTGTAAACTCCCGCCTCGACTCAATTCAAGCTGCAGTACTAAAAGTAAAATTAAAATATCTTGACGAATATAGTAGGGCTCGACAAAAGGTTGCTAATCAATATGACGATGCATTTAAAATGCATGAAAAACTATCAGTACCAGTAAATGCTCCATGGTCAACTCATACCTACCATCAATATACATTAAAACTTAAAAATGTTGATCGAGATCAGGTTCAAAAAAAATTAGCAGAAAAAGCTATACCTGCAATGATTTATTATCCTGTTCCAATTCACAGGCAAAAAGCATATGCCAGCGAAGAATATTTAGAAAGTGAATTTGTTGCTACAAATGAACTCTCACAGACAGTTCTGTCTCTGCCGATCCATACAGAAATGGAAGGCAACCAGATTGACTATATAACTGATAACCTTATTCAAATTCTTAATTCTCTTTAATTATGAATACTAATTATTTTGCTCATGAAACTGCAGTTATAGACGAAGGATGTAAGATCGGCAAAGGATCTAAAATCTGGCATTTTTCACATATAATGCCGAATTCAGTTATTGGTGAAAAATGTAACATTGGCCAAAATGTAGTCGTATCTTCTGACGTAATTCTAGGGAACAATGTTAAGGTTCAGAATAATGTATCGATTTATACCGGGGTAATTTGTGAAGATGATGTTTTCCTTGGTCCTTCAATGGTATTTACCAATATTATTAATCCAAGAAGTGCCATCATCAGAAAAGAACAGTATGTAAGAACCCTTGTTTCGAAGGGAGCCTCAATTGGTGCCAATGCTACAATTATTTGTGGTATTACTATTGGAGAATTTTCTTTTATTGGCGCTGGGGCTGTGGTTACTAAAGATGTTAAGCCATATTCCCTGGTTGTCGGTAATCCTGCAAAGCATGTTGGCTGGATGAGTCGGTTTGGTCACCGCCTTCATTTTGAATCTGATAAAATTGCCATTTGCCCTGAAAGTAAGGAGGAATACATGTTAAAGAATGAAAATGTAACAGTTATCATCAAATAACGTACATTTACCAAAATGTCAAGTGCTTAACAATCACATTACTTATTTTTACATCATCCCAACATCTGAATAATCTAATGAATCAATCTTCAAAAAACTTTGCTTTAATCGGAGTTGCCGGCTATATAGCAGTTAGGCACCTAAAGGCAATAAAAGAAACCAATAATAATCTTACTGCTGCTTTAGATGTATTTGATAGTGTTGGGGTAATAGATCAATATTTTCCCGATGCTGATTTCTTTGTTGAATTTGAACGATTTGACAGGCATCTTGATAAGTTAAAAAGAGATGGCAATCATACAGATTATGTAAGTATTTGTTCACCAAATTATCTGCATGATGCACATATTAGATTTGCCTTAAGACATCAGGCAAATGCAATCTGTGAAAAACCAATGGTTCTTAATCCATGGAACGTTGACGCTTTGCAAGAATTTGAAAAAGAAACAGGAAAAAGAGTTTTTAATTTACTTCAATTACGTTTGCATCCTTCCGTTATAGCACTTAAAGAAAGAATAGACAAGGGTCCAAAGGATAAAGTATATGATATTGATCTTACTTATATTACAAGTCGCGGCAGTTGGTACTTTTTTTCCTGGAAAGGAGAAATTTCTAAGTCTGGAGGCGTAGCCACCAACATTGGGGTACATTTTTTCGATATGCTAACATGGATATTCGGAGAAGTTTCTGAAAATATTGTTCATATTTCTCAGGATAATAAAGTAGCCGGTTTTTTACGACTTAAAAAAGCACGAGTTAGATGGTTATTAAGTGTTGATTACAATGATATCCCTGCTAATATTAAAGAAAAAGGGATGAGAACTTACAGATCTCTTAAATTAGATGGGGAAGAATTTGAATTTAGTCAGGGTTTTACTGATCTTCATACCAGAAGCTATGAAAATATATTAGCTGGCAATGGTTTTGGTATAGAAGAGGTGAAAAACTCAGTTTCAACTGCTTATCACATTAGAAATGAAAACCCGATTGGTCTAAAAGGTGAATACCATCCTTTACTAAAAGATATTGTTTAACACAGAATACAAAATAATTATGTATCAGGAAATTGTAGACAAAAAGAAAATAATCTCAGTAATTGGACTTGGATATGTAGGTTTACCCATCGCATTGGAATTTGCAAAGAAAGTTCCAGTTGTGGGTTTTGACATAAAACCCGACCGGGTTGAGATGATGAAAAATCATAAAGATCCAAGTAATGAATTAACTTCAGAAGCTTTTGAAAATACAGACATTCTATTCACATATGAGCCTGAGGATCTCAGAAAGGCTAGTTTTCATGTTGTAGCAGTTCCAACACCAATTGATGACCATAATCTCCCAGATTTAAAGCCACTATTATCAGCTACGGAGACAGTTGGAAAAGTATTGAAAAAAGGTGATTATGTGGTTTATGAATCAACTGTATATCCTGGTTGTACTGAAGAAGAATGTATTCCTCTTCTTGAAAAGATATCAGGCTTAAAGTATAATAAAGAATTTAAAGTCGGTTTTTCACCTGAAAGGATTAATCCCGGAGACCAGGAGCATACGCTGACCAAAATTGTAAAAGTAGTTTCGGGAGGAGATGAAGAATCATTGGATAATATTGCCAAGGTCTATGAAATGATTATTGAAGCGGGAATCCATAAAGCTAGTTCCATCAAGGTGGCTGAAGCGGCAAAAATCATTGAAAATACTCAGAGGGATATTAATATTGGTTTTATGAATGAGTTATCAATCATTTTTAGCCGAATGGGTATCAATACATACGAAGTATTGGAAGCGGCTGGTACAAAATGGAATTTCCTCAAATTCTTTCCTGGTCTTGTAGGGGGTCATTGTATTGGTGTTGATCCCTATTATTTGACTTACAAAGCAAAACAACTTGGTTATCATGCTCAAATGATCAATTCTGGCCGATTTATTAATGACTCAATGGGGGGTTATGTAGCCAAGCAGGTTGTTAAAAAGATTATTTCTACTGATAAAAATATTAAGAATTCAAAAGTTCTCATAATGGGAACAACATTTAAAGAAAATGTAAGTGATATCAGGAATTCCAAGGTGGTTGACATTGTAAATGAATTGAAATCATTTGGTGTAAATGTTGATACTATTGATCCATATGCTGATCCTGTAGAGGTCAAGGAAGAATATGGGTTTCGATTAAAAAAAGAAAATGGAAATGATTATGATGCTGTTATCGTTGCCGTAAACCATAAACAGTACATGGATCTTGACGAATCTTATTTCTCCAAATTATTAACTAGTTCAGGTCTTTTGGTTGACATAAAAGGTATTTACCGGGGGAAAATCACAAAATTAGATTATTGGAGTTTATAATAATTTGTAGCTTTAAAGTCTTTAACCTATACAAATTATATGAACGAAAAAATTCTCGTAACCGGGGGTGCCGGTTACATTGGTTCACATACAGCTGTAGAACTTCTTAATAAAAATTTCAAGGTTCTTATTGTAGATAATCTTTCCAATTCAAGGATTGAATCACTTGATGGCATTAAAGCTATTACCGGTAAACAAATTGATTTTGAGGAGTTTGATTTGTGTAATAAAGAAAGATTAAAAAACTTTTTTCGGGAAAATAAAGACATCAGCTCAATCATTCATTTTGCGGCCTCAAAAGCAGTTGGGGAATCTGTTGAAAACCCTCTTAAATATTACCAGAATAACCTTGTTTCCTTATTAAATGTACTGGAGTGCATGGACGAATTTCAGATTCCAAATCTTGTTTTTTCTTCTTCCTGTACAGTATATGGACAGGCTGAAAAGCTTCCAGTTACTGAAAACTCTCCAATATTACCTGCTGAATCACCTTATGGAAATACAAAGCAAATTGCAGAAGAAATTCTTAGGGATAATTCAGAAGCGTCTAGTTTTATTAAAGCAATATCATTAAGGTATTTCAATCCAATAGGAGCTCATCCTTCAGCTTTGATAGGCGAACTACCTCTAGGAACACCAGAAAATCTGGTTCCTTATATCACACAAACAGGAATTGGGATCAGAGATTTTCTACGTGTATTTGGGAATGATTACGACACTCCAGACGGTTCAGCTGTTCGTGATTACCTCCATGTAGTAGACTTAGCCAAAGCTCATGTAGTAGCGATTGAACGATTATTGAATAAGAGAAATAAAAAGAATTTTGAGGTTTTTAACCTGGGTACTGGTAAAGGTGTATCAGTTCTCGAAATGATAAAATCCTTTGAAAGAGTCTCTGGAATAAAACTAAAATATAAGATACAGAGCCGAAGGCCGGGTGATATTGAAAAAATTTGGGCAGATACTGGTTTTGCAAACAATGAACTTGGTTGGAAAACTTTGAGCAGCCTTGATGAGGCAATGAAAACAGCATGGGAATGGGAAAAATATTACAGAAGTAATAACTCGTAAAACTTGCACTATGAGTAAAAACAACCGCATTTTAATTACCGGGGGAGCTGGATTCATTGGATCTCATGTGGTACGGAAATTCGTAAAAAACTACCCAGAAAATGAGATTTATAATCTAGATAAGTTAACCTATGCCGGTAATCTCGAAAACCTGATTGATGTTCAGGATTACCCAAATTACACCTTCATTAAAGGTGATATTGTTGACCAAAGTTTTATTAAGCAACTATTTAATAAATACGAATTTAACGGTGTTATCCACCTGGCAGCTGAGTCTCATGTTGACCGATCAATATCAAATCCGCTTGAATTTATTAATACCAATATTATCGGAACAGCTAACTTGTTGTTCTCAGCCCAGGAGCTAAGAAAGAAAACAAACAATTTTTCTCTTTTTTATCACATATCAACTGATGAAGTTTACGGTTCACTTGGGAAGACCGGTTTTTTTACTGAAGAAACCGCTTACAGCCCCAGAAGTCCATACTCAGCATCCAAAGCAAGCTCTGACCATCTGGTTAGGTCCTTTTATCACACTTATGGTTTGCCTGTAGTAATTTCAAATTGCTCAAACAACTATGGTCCAAACCAGTTCCCTGAAAAACTGATTCCATTGGCTATATCCAATATTCTGAAAATGAAAGAGATTCCGGTATATGGTAAAGGGGAAAATGTTAGAGATTGGCTATATGTTGAGGATCATGCTTCTGCTATTGATAAAATATACCACCATGGAACACAAGGAGAAACATATAATGTTGGTGGTAATAATGAATGGAAGAATATTGATCTGATAATGCAACTATGCGAAATCATGGATCAGAAACTGTCCAGGGAACCCGGTACTTCACAGGGTTTAATCACTTTTGTTAAAGATCGCGCTGGACATGATCTTAGATATGCAATTGACTCTTCAAAATTAGCCGAAAATCTTGGTTGGAATCCTTCTTTAAGCTTTGAAAAAGGTTTGGAAAAAACAGTTTCATGGTATCTTGAAAATACCAAATGGTTAAATAATGTAATTTCAGGAGATTATGAAAATTATTATACCGAGCAATACATAAAAAGGTAATAAGTCTCCTACCGAATTACTTATCCCCATTCAGAATCTTCTCCATTCTATTGATAAGTTCATCTCCAAGTTCGGTTTTCTTTTCAATGTGGCTTTTAATGTCTGAAACCTGAGGATTTTTTTCAAACTCCCCACGCACCTGCTCAAAATCAAGAATTTGAGTATTCTTATCCCCATCAATACCAAAGCCAGTCTGGGAAATAAGAGTAAATTCCTTCTTAGCGTCATTATATAACATTTTATCAAGTTCAACCACACTTTTCTTCCATTCTTCTGTAATGAAGATTACATCTTTGGCCCAAATACTTGTAATATTTTTACCAGCTTCTTTCAATAACATATCAATTGCCCAGGTCCATTCATAAACTGCATAATTGGTATGCATGGCCTCAAAAGCCTGGTTGATCTTATCAAGGGAGGTAATATCACCCTCTTCAATTCTGAGTAATAGATCATCAACAACAGACATGGGTGCAAAGAGGCCTGCAAGGTCAATCCATTTGCCAGTTCCTATATCTGTATCCGGCTTTAGGCGGTCCCGTATTTCACCATCAGACTTAAAGTCAATGCCTTCCAATCTTTTCATTAAAGAATTACCAAGGAACTTGTTGATACCCAAATTGTACATAACAATTCCTCTCTCTAAAGAAGATCGTTGAATTTTAACATTTTCATAGGTATAGAATTCCGATTTCTCTCCGGAATATTCCTGAAGTTTGAGAAGAAGATTCCTCCCATTAATCATTTTCTGAATTGTAAACGGGCTTAATAATTTAAAATTGATGTAATCCAGTTTCTTAGGATCTTTTCTTTTATCTCTTTTTGGCCACTTTTGTGCGTCTCTTATAGTCCCTACGCTTCGCAAGTTTACACCTGGAGCAAGAATGCTTTCATCATTGCTCTCAATCAAATATGAAAAGGGCAATTCTGAAGTATCAGAATTTTTATAATGCCGACCCATTACCAAAGAAAAAGGACCCACTTTTGCTGGCCACAATAAATATGAATCGCTGGTAGTTTTTGAGCCTCTTTCAACTATGCCCTGGTGTATAGGCCCTAATTTATACATATGGTTACTCTGATTGGAACCACTTCCAGCATTTAGAAAGGAAAACATGCCAGCAATCAACAAAGTTGATTTATGATGTGTAACTGTATAAGGGCCTGCAAAAATTGAACAGGCTTCTCCATGGAATCCAACACAATTGGAAAAAAATAAAGAATGTTCGGCAGAATAGTCTTTACCCAACTTACAACTCTGACCAATAAAACAATGTTCAACAATTGCAGAATCAGAAATATGTGAACCAGAGGATAAGATAAAATCACGCATAATCACACCTGAACCAATATAAATAGGATCCTCTGAAGAACTATTCAGGCTGCCGTTTATAAGTTGTTCAGCACCTTCAATAACACTATTTTTTCCTATATGAACATTCCTAATTATTCTGGAATTTAGAATTTTTGAGTTATCCTGAATTGAACCCTCAGTTGAGCTTACTTTTTCAGAGTAATCATCAATCATTTTCCTAACCGAATCAATCATTTTTGGACGATGTCGATACATTGCAAGAATATAGGCCAGGTGAGATGATAATTCGTTATAAATAGGAACTTTCCTGCCCCCTGTTTCGTCCAGAACATTAATCTGTAGTCCATTTCCAAAGGAGGTTTTCCCTTCTACCTCGATAACATCAACATTTTCAATATAAACATTTTTACCTACCTTATAATTTGATAGACTATTTCGAATATGAGCAATATATGTATTGTCGCCAATTGTACAATTGTGTAAGCTTGCATTATAAATTCCTGAAGGCTTTTTAATATTTGAAAAAATGAACTCATTTTCAAATTTTCCCAGTTTTATATTTCCTGAAAAGTTCACTGATCTGATCCTACTTGTCTTAAAGCCATTAACAACTTCGACTTTTGACCAATCATCTGAATAACAATTTTGATTCTCAAGCTGAGAAATCTCCTCCTGATTTAATTTTCTATAAATACCCATTTAATATTTTTATATTTTCTTCTATTCTACTGTTACAGATTTTGCCAGATTCCTTGGCTGGTCAACATTACAGCCTCGCATTACAGCTATATGATAGGCCAACAATTGTAAAGGTATGACTGTAAGCAAGGGCATTAATGCCAAGTTGGTAGCTGGAATTTCAATAACATGATCAGCCATTTCACTGATTGTTTCATCTCCTTTGCTTACGATAGCAATTACTTTTCCGCCGCGAGCTTTAATTTCCTGAATATTACTTATTATTTTTTCATAGGAATCATCCTTTGGAGCAATTACCACTACGGGCATTTTTTCATCAATTAAAGCAATAGGTCCGTGCTTCATTTCAGCAGCCGGATAACCTTCAGCATGAATATATGAAATTTCTTTCAATTTTAATGCTCCTTCAAGGGCTACAGGAAAGGAATAACCTCTTCCAAGGTATAGAAAGTTATTTACATCTTTATATTCCTCTGCTATTGCCTTAAACTGGTCGTTATCCTTTAAAATCTCCTCTATTCTTTCAGGTATTTCCTGCAGCTCAGAAATAAAAGTTCTGTAAAATTCTTCTTTGAGATATTTCCTCTTTTTACCCAGGAGCATTGCCAGCATTGTTAAAACAGTTACCTGAGCAGTAAATGCTTTTGTTGAAGCAACACCAATCTCTGGGCCAGCATGAGTATATACACCACCATGGCTTTCTCTTGGTATACTGGATCCTACAACATTGCAGATTCCCAGAACAAGAGCTCCGGCATCATGAGCTTTGTGAATTGCAGCCAGCGTATCGGCTGTTTCTCCACTCTGGCTAATTACAATTACAATATCGTCCCCATATATTACAGGATTCCGATATCTAAATTCCGATCCATATTCAACTTCAACTGGGATTCTGGCAAATTCTTCAATTAAGTATTCCCCAACCAAACCGGCATGCCAGGAGGTACCACATCCAATGATAAGGATTCTTTTCGCATCAATTAATCGGGGCATGAACTCAAAAAGGCCACCCAGGGAAATTTTAAGTTGCTCCTTCGATATTCTTCCACGAAAAGTGTCTTTTATCGATTTCGGTTGTTCAAAGATTTCTTTAAGCATAAAATGCTCAAAATCTCCTTTGTCGATCTCTCCAATATCTAAATCTAAGGTTTGAATAACCGGGGTAAGGTCATCTTCATCAAGGCTGTTTAATTTAAGGCTATTCTTAGTTAAAACAACAATATCATTGTCATTCAGATATATTACTTTTTTAGTATGCTCAATAATTGGTGTTGCATCAGAGGCCAAAAAATATTCACCTTCCCCTACTCCCACAACCAGGGGACTTCCCTTTCTGGCAGCAATCAATTGATCTGGTTCATCCACACATATTATTACCAAACCATACGCACCAATAACCTTATTTAAGGCGAGCTTAACTGCCACCTCCGAAGAGACTTTAGCAGTGAGGTAAATATGTTCAATCAGATTAGCTAGCACCTCTGTGTCGGTTTGACTTTGAAACTCATACCCTTTGCTCTGAAGTTCACTTTTTAATCCTGAATAGTTCTCTATAATACCGTTGTGAATGATTATAAAATGACCTTTTTGAGACTGATGTGGGTGAGCATTTATATCATTGGGCTCCCCGTGTGTAGCCCAACGGGTATGACCAATTCCAATAGATCCACGAACATTTGCGCCATTGATGTGTGATTCGAGATCATTGACTTTGCCTCTACATTTAAAGATTTTAGCTGTTGCATTCAGGATTGAGATTCCAGCTGAGTCATATCCCCGATACTCAAGTCTCTTAAGTCCTTTAATTAAAATTGGATAAGCCGGACTACTTCCAATATAACCTACAATTCCACACATCTCTACACTTTATATGATTAATACAAACAATATATATTGAAAGTTATACGATCAAATGTATCAGATTGTTACGATTATTAAGATACATTTTACTTATCAATTTAAGCAATAGGAAGATATAGTAAATGTAAAAAATATTAGAAAAAGTAATGATTTTTCCAGGCTTATTGTGTATAACGAGAATAGGTGAGTCTAAACTTAAGATTTTTCGAGTTCAGAGAGCTTGTAATAATAGTTCGATTTGGGTTAAAAGCTTGAGTTTTTACAAATAGGTGAAACTCATTCTCGTCCGTTTTACCATCCAGATAATCTTGCAAGTGTGTAGCAACATTAAATGTAATCTCCCCATCTTCCAAAACACCACCAAAATAATTAGCTCCAAGATAGTTATCAAAAATGAGGGTATAATTTCCATTTTCATCTTTTACATAAAGATCATATTCTTCAGCCGGCATCAAGGGCTGAGTCGATGAAGTATCATAAAGGCTGATTATAATTTCAGCCTGATTCACAGCCAATGGCATTGAATCTTTCCAGGTTTCAAAAAACGGAAGTTTCAATTTAGTAAATACACCAGCAATGCCCTGAACATAAGCTACTGTATCTTCAATATCGTCATCTAAATGATTTATTTTATACGCCGCATCTGCAGCACTTTGATCATGGTCGAATAGATTAATCCTGGCTGTTGAGGTGTTTATATCGAAAAAATAACTTAGGGAATCTGCTTCTGAATTGCTATAGTACATTATTATCTGTGTTTCAGCAGATATCACATCCAAACTGGTAATGGCACCTGTGCCACCAACGTAATCTTCAGCAGAAATAAAGAAGCCATTAAAATGATCTTGAAAGGCTGATTGACTTACTAAAGCTGAAGTGTCAGAAATCATCCAATCAGCAAAACTTGGATCGATGAAAACCTTAATTAAAGTATCGCCAGGTAGAAAGGAGGCTGTTCCAACAGGATTTATACCAATCGAATCCGCAACACTCATATCCGAATAATAGGCTGAGTCTTTGTAAATTCTTATTAAGGATTGGTGCATATTTATGGTAAACTCAGAATTTTCATCCCCATAAAAGCTAACTGGCTTAAGAATAAAAACCATGGAGTCGACTTTTGCATTTTCGCCAGGTTCAAATCTGTCAGAAAGCACTATTTGAGTAATAAATGCTGCATCAGACCTACCAAATACAGGATCATCAATAGCACCTAATAGCGAATAAGTTTGATCATCGCTACGAATCGAGTCAAGAGTATACGTTAAAGCCTCAAATTTACTTGTATCTGTGAAAAAGACATTCAATCTTTGTTCGGGCAGCTTAAGGTCAATTCCAATACCACTCGGTTCCTCTTCACAGGCCACAAAAAAAAGAAAGAATAAAGGTGAAATAATAATAAAAAAGGTCCTATACAAGGACTTATAGGTCTGAATCATTTGAAGCTCCATTTAAAATCCGGTCATAAAAATCAGAATAAGCTTGTACGTAATTTTCATTCCCCTGATACTCCAGACTTGGAATATTTATATCATTGATATACCCTTGAAGCTCAGGCAAAATCTCCTGACTTCCATTTATTACTCCATCTGAATGACGGATAGCAAGCTTATTAATATCTACAAAGTCAGTTGAATTAAGTAACGATAAATCTTCTTCTTTAATGCCTTCAAGCTTCAATTTTTTTGGTAATTTTTTACTTAAGGGTTTAGAAAATTTATCATTATAGACCGAATATATAACTTTGGAGTTCATAAAAAGCGGATCATCAAGGTAATTGTTCTTGAGGTAAACCGGCAATAGGCCACTAAACCAACCAATACAGTGTACAATATCCGGCGACCATCTCAATTTTTTTACTGTTTCAAGTACACCTCTGGCAAAAAATATGGCTCGCTCGTCATTGTCCTTAAAATCGTTATCTTTTTTATTGGTTAGAACCGATCTGCGATGGAAATATTCTTCATTATCAATGAAATACACCTGCATCCTTGCAGCTTGAATAGATGCAACTTTTATGATGAGTGGGTGGTCAGTATCATCGATTATTAGATTCATCCCTGACAACCGGATCACTTCATGCAATTGATTTCGTCTTTCATTCACAACTCCGTATCTTGGCATAAAAGTCCGGATCTTACATCCTTCTTCCTGCATTAATTGTGGAAGATGCCTTCCAACTTCAGACATCTCATTTACTGGAAGATAAGGCGTGATTTCCTGAGAAACATATAAAATCTTGTACTTTTTCATCTATCAAAGGCCTTAAGGTTCAAAACGATGTGCAAAATTAGTAAAAAAAAATCAATTTCTCTGGCTTTTTCAACTTATTTCAAAACCCTGAAGGTTATAGAATTTTGACTAATAAATCATTTATAATATTAAAATATATATTTGCGTCTTGTTAAATAGCTTCTATGAACATTGTTTATACTAAATCAGAATTTGATAAATTAGTTGCGAAGCAGGAAAAACCTGGACTGGTCCCTACAATGGGGGCGCTGCACACTGGACACTTTTCGCTTATTGAGAGGGCAATCTCTGAAAATGGAAATGTTGTTGTTAGTATTTTTGTGAATCCAACCCAGTTCAATGACAAAAACGATTTAAAAAATTATCCTAGAAATACTGGAAAGGACCTCGCAGCACTTGCTTACTTACTGCGACAAAACGATATAGTATTTCTTCCAGATGAGAAAGAGATGTACCCGGAACCTGATAATCGGGTTTTCGATTTTGGTCATCTTGATAATGTCATGGAGGGCAAGCATAGATCCGGCCACTTTAATGGAGTTGGCCAGATTGTGAGTAAATTATTTGAAACAATCAATCCCTTAAAAGCCTATTTTGGAGAAAAAGATCTTCAACAGCTTGCAGTAATAAGAAAACTTGTCAGTATAATAAAATCGCCCGTAGAAATTATCGGATGCCCTATTGTCAGGGAACCTGATGGAGTGGCTATGAGTTCAAGAAACCAGCTATTAAATTCAAAGGAACGAAATGAAGCTGCGAAAATTTATCAGGCCTTATCCAAAGTTCCCAATCTTTCAAGTCAGTTTTCTGTTGAGGACATCAAACAAAGGACTATTGATGATATTAACCAAAGTCCCTTGTTATCAGTAGAATACTTTGAGATTGTAAATGGTGACAACTTACTTCCCATCTCAGGTTGGGAGGTTGCTTCATCAATTTATGGGTGTGTAGCTGTTAGTGTTGGTAAGGTAAGGCTGATAGACAATATCAGAATTAAAGGACAGGTAGATTAAACAAATTCTTGTATTCTATTTTTGTAATTATGCATCTGGGTACAATTATTGTAGTGATATTTTTAGTTTGTACAAAAGATGTTTTTTGCACATCAATTGAATATCTGTAACTTTGCACTGCTATGTTTATAGAAGTTATTAAGTCAAAAATCCATAAGGTTACTGTAACTGAAGCCAATTTGCAATATGTTGGAAGCATAACTATTGATGAAGATTTAATGGATGCAGCCAGGATTATTGAAAATGAAAAAGTTCAGGTTTTAAATATAAATAACGGCGAAAGGCTGGAAACATATGTTATAAAAGGGGAAAGGGGTTCCGGTGATATCTGTTTAAATGGAGCTGCTGCCCGAAAAGCTGCAGTAGGTGATGTAATCATTATTATCACCTATGCTATGATGGACCTGGATGAGGCTAAATTATTTAAGCCTACTCTTTTATTTCCTGATACTTCCTCAAATAAAATTCTCTAATTGTCTCCTCGTGAGGAAAAAAATTCTAACCCTATTTAAGTACTTTTTATTTCTTTTTATTGGAATTGCAATGTTGTTTCTTGCATTCAAGGGGGTCGATATGAAAGAAATGTGGACTGACTTAAAACAGGCAAATTACAGCTGGGTTGCTATTGCTCTTTCATTTGGTGTGCTCAGTCACATCAGCAGAGCTATGCGATGGAAGTTATTAATTGAACCTTTAGGGTATAAACCTAAAACATCTAATACCTTTTATGCAGTAATGATAGGTTACTTTGCCAACCTTGCTGCCCCACGATTAGGGGAAATTACCCGTTGTGGTTCGCTCCATAAAACTGATAAGATCCCGTTTGACTCATTAATAGGCACGGTTATAGTTGAGCGATCAATAGATTTGTTAATGTTGATTTTTATAACAATTGCTATTTTTTTTGCAAAGATGGATTTCTTTGGTAATTTTTTAACCCAGCATATTTTCATTCCTCTTGGAGAAAAAATTACTGATTTATTTTCTTCTTCCAATTGGATTTGGTTTTTGTTGCTTTCCATAGTTTCCATAATTGTGATTCTTTGGTTTTATCGCGAAAAACTTGCACATCTTACCGTATTTAAAAAGCTAAATAAGTTATTTAAAGGAATCGTTACAGGATTAAAATCTGTATTTAAGATGAAAAATTTTCCTCTATTCATTTTTCATACTTTTTTCATCTGGTCAATGTATTTTCTCATGACCTGGGTAATGGTTTTTTCCTTACCTGAAACATCAGGCCTGGGACCAGTGGATGGATTATTTTTACTTGTTATTGGCTCTCTTGGAATGGTTGCTCCCGTTCAGGGAGGAATTGGAGCATTTCATTGGATAGTTTCAATGGGACTTACATTATATGGTATTCCCCGCGAGAAAGGACTTGTTTATGCTACCATATCCCATGAATCTCAAATGCTTTTAGTAATAATTCTAGGCGTAATTTCCCTTTTTATTGTTTTAATGCAGAAGAAAAAATCTTATATTGCAGAATAAACATAATATACGCAAAAATGAACCAGTATTATTTTATCCAGGATAAAGTAACTGACATCAAAGGACTTGCTAACATTCTTTCAGTTTACCGGTTTAAAGAAAAAAAAATTGTATTTACTCATGGCTGTTTCGATTTAATGCATCGCGGGCATATTGAGTTTTTATCCAAATCTTCTGATCTGGGCGATATCTTAATTATTGGTCTGCATTCTGATATTTCAGCTGGGAAAATAAAAGGACAGGGACGGCCCATACAAGATCATGGAACCCGTTCTATTGTACTTGCAGCAATAAAATTTGTAAATCACGTAGTTCTTTTTGATGATGTTAGCCCACTAGGTATAATTGAAGACATTAAGCCTGATATTTTAGTTAAAGGAGGTGAATGTGTTGCCAATGATAACACTGGTATTGATTTTGTGACATCAATTGGGGGTAAAATAGTTAACTTTGATTTACTCTCAGGCTACTCAACTGAAGGAATTATTAAAAAAATTAAAGACCTGAAATAAGATTTGCTTCTTTTAAAGTTATTCCTACCTTTTAAATATCTGTTATTTTAGCAGATTATAATAAACTATTTAATGTATCTAAATGGCCAAAATTAAAACGGTTTATATATGCCAAAACTGTGGTGCAGATTCACCAAAATGGGTTGGGCGCTGTCCGGCATGTAATGAATGGAATACCTACGTTGAAGAAATAATTCAGAAATCAGATCCTTATTCTCCTCTTTCTTCAGGAATCCAATCTAAACCAAAAAGGCTTTCTGAAATAGAGATGAGTAATACCAATCGCATTCCAACAAATAATCTTGAGTTCAACAGGTTGCTGGGAGGGGGCTTGGTACCTGGGTCATTAATTTTACTGGGTGGAGAACCAGGAATTGGAAAATCAACCATGGCACTTCAAGTTGCACTTAAATCAAACAATTTTAGCACTTTATATATCTCAGGTGAAGAAAGTGAGCAGCAAATAAAGCTTCGTGCCGAAAGGATTGAAGGATTAAATGAAAAATGTTTTATCCTGTGTGAGACTAAATTGGAGAATATTTTAAACCACCTTGAAAAAGTCAAACCCGGAATTGCCATTATAGATTCTATTCAAACAGTATTTTCTGACAGAATTGAGTCGTCGCCAGGAAGTGTCACTCAAGTAAGGGAAAGTGCCAGTCGACTGCTTCGTTATGCCAAAGAAACTGGCATTCCTGTAATACTTATCGGTCATATTACCAAAGACGGAAATCTGGCAGGACCCAAGGTTCTTGAGCACATAGTTGATACAGTGCTGTATTTTGAGGGAGACAGGAATCATCTTTATCGAATTCTAAGGGCCAATAAAAACAGGTTTGGATCCACTTCCGAGCTCGGTATCTTTGAAATGAGTGACAAAGGACTTCGAGAGGTTTCCAACCCTTCTGAACTCTTAATCTCCCACTTTGATGAAGACTTAAGTGGAGTTGCAATTTCTGCAACAATTGATGGGACCCGACCTTTTTTAATTGAGTCTCAAGCTTTGGTAAGCTCTGCAGTTTACGGAACACCTCAACGATCTTCAACTGGTTTTGACTTGCGCAGACTAAATATGCTTCTTGCAGTCCTTGAAAAAAGGGCTGGATTTAAATTAGCTTCTAAAGATGTTTTTCTAAATATTGCTGGAGGAATCAAAGTATCAGATCCGGCAATTGACCTCGCAGTTATTAGCGCAATTCTATCCTCAAGTCTTGATTTTGCCGTAAACAAAAGAAAATGTTTTTCTGCTGAAGTAGGACTTTCAGGAGAAATCAGACCAGTAAGCAGGATAGAACAAAGAATTATTGAAGCTGAAAAATTAGGATTTGAAAAGATTTATATTTCTAAATACAATTTAAAAGGTCTGAGCAGAAAAAAATTGAAAATTAATATCATTCCAATTGAGAAAATTGAAAATCTAGTAAAACAACTATTTCATTAATCACCAATTCTAAAAATATGATCACTCAAATACCTGAACGAAAGAGGTTTTTATATTTTATTCTCCCCCTGGCATTATTCTTCTTTTCCTTTCAGTTAGAATATACACCACTTGACAAAGACTCTGACAACTCATCAATTACAGCTATTTCATTTAATATTCGTTATAATAATCCTGCGGATGGAACCAATGCCTGGCCTAACCGGAAGGAAAAAGTTGCTGATCTCATTAGATTTCATAAAATTGAAATTGGCGGACTTCAGGAAGTACTTATCGAACAAAAAAATGACCTGAAGCTCCTGCTTCCAGGTTTCAATTGGATTGGAGTCGGAAGAACTGATGGCAAAGAAGAAGGAGAATTTGCTCCTATAATTTATAAGAAAGAGCGCTTTGAACTACTCGATAATGGAACCATCTGGCTTTCAGAAACACCAAAGATTCCAAGTAGAGGTTGGGATGCCGCATTGAATAGGATTGTTACATGGGGGAAATTTAAGGACAGATAAAAATGGGAAAGTCTTCTTCTTTTTCAACACCCATTTTGACCACAGGGGTAAAGTTGCAAGGGAGGAAAGTGCCCGATTAGTAGTTAATGAAATCCCCAAAATTGCAGAGAAAAATCCTGTTATTATTAGTGGTGATTTCAATTTTGAGTCTAGTGAGGCTCCATATAAAATTCTTACCGAAAGCAATGGTTCATTAAAATTATTGGATGCTCAATTCATTTCATCCCATCCACATTATGGACCTGTATCTACCTTTGGAGGAGGTTTTGATGAAGCATGTAAGCCAGGTAAAAAGATAGATTACATTTTTGTAAAAAACGCTGTTCATGTAATCCGTCATGGTGTATTAACAGATTCATGGGCTGGAATATGTCCTTCTGATCATATGCCAGTTTTAGTTGAAGCTAGAATTCATTAAAATTTCAATGAAATAACTAGGTGCCTAATAGATGTCTTCCTCCTCAATCTGGTAGTTGTTTCCCTGGTTTGTAGCCTGCGTTTCGCAATCCAGGTTCAGGGTAAATCCAAGAGGTGGTTCAAATATATCAGCATTCATATAAGTAAACGATTCGTCGTTGTAAATTTTTTGCATATACAGCCCAAATATTGGTAGTGCCATATTTGACCCTGACCCCAGGGCTAAGTTTTGAAAGTGGATACTTCTATCCTCCCAACCTGTCCAGACACCGGTAACAAGATTTGGGGTAACTCCCATAAACCATCCATCCGAGTGATTCTGGGTTGTCCCTGTTTTCCCTCCTACTTCATTAAATAGCTCATACTTAAATCTTAAACGTGAGCCTGTTCCAGCCTGAACGACTCCCTGGAGAAGATTTACCATTAAATAGGCATTTTCCTTGCTAAGAGCTTCCTCGGATCGTGCGTGGAAAACACTGATAGGATCCCCATTTTTATTGTTAATATGTGTTACAAAAATTGGCTGAGTATATACTCCCTGATTGGCAAAAGTTCCAAAAGCCCCTGTCATTTCATAAAGAGAAAATATGGAAGTCCCCAGGAAAATAGAATTTACAGCATCGATATGACTTCTTATACCCATTTTTCGCATAACATTTATAACCGATTGAGGGTTAAATTGCTTCATTAACCAGGCCGAAACATAGTTTTCCGAATTTGCAAGGCCCCACTTTAGAGTTACCATTTTCCCCCAGTATTCTTTCTTCCCTGAGCTGGCTGGCGTCCAGGTAGAATCATTGTCCTTAAATGTCTGCGGGACGTTCGGGACCTCATAGCAAGGCGTATAGCCATCCTGCATTGCAAGGGTATAAAGAAATGGTTTTATCGTACTACCTGCCTGTCTTTTCTGAGCAGTTACTGCGTCAAATTTAAAATACCTAAAATCAGGTCCGCCCACATAAGCCTTCACATAACCTGAATGAGGATTAAAACTCAACAAGCCTGAACGGGCAAAGTATTTATAATATATTATGGAATCCATTGGAGTCATAATTGTATCAATTTCTCCCTTCCATGAAAACACCTTCATTTCAATAGGAGTATTGAAAGCAGAAAAAATGGAATCCCTTGATGCATTTGCGTTTCTTAATTTACGATATCGCTCAGTCCTCCTCATCGATACATCAAGAAGATTCTCAATATCCGATTTATCAAGATCATCAGAATATGGTGGATTCTTAAAGTACCTTAAATGTTGCATAAAAACATCCTGCAAATCTAAACCTAAATGCTCAGCAACAGCTTGTTCAGCATATTCCTGCATCTTTGAATTTATGGTTGTATAGATTTTTATACCATCTCTATAAAGATTATAATTGGAACCATCTGGCTTTGTATTTTTCTTACACCAACCATAAAGTGGATTGTTATTCCACTCATATAATGCATCTTCATATTGATCTTCTGAGAAAAAGTACTTTCTTTTTGGCTCGTCTTTAATCATTGTTGTACGTAGGTATTCCCTGAAATAGGTCGCCAAGCCTTCGTTATGATCTTCCACACTAAAATCAAGTTCAATTGGAAGCTGTTTCAGTGAATCTGCAAGGTCTCTTGGTAGGTAATCATATTTAACCATCTGCGAGAACACCGTATTCCTTCGATTAAACATTCTATCGTAATCGCGATTTGGATTATAAAGCGAAGGATTCTTAACCATCCCTACCAGAGTAGCAGCCTGTTCAATATTTAATGAGTCGGAAGTGGTATTAAAATACACCTGGGCAGCTGATTTTATTCCAACAGCCTGGTAAAGGAAATCAATTACGTTGAGATACATAGCAATAATTTCCTCTTTGGTATAGCTTTTTTCAAGTTTAACGGCAGTCTGCCACTCTTTAAATTTAGCAATAGCCAAATGCGTTTTTCTGGCCACAAATGATTTATAATGAGTTGTATCTCTTGGAAAAAGATTCTTTGCCAATTGTTGCGTAATGGTACTTCCGCCACCTGATTGCTCCTGTCCTAATATTACTGTTTTTACTAGAACCCTGGCCAGACCTCTCAGGTCGATCCCTGAATGTTTATAAAAACGGATATCCTCAGTAGCTATAAGTGCATCAATAACGTAAGGAGAAATTTCTTCATACTCTGCCCAAACACGGTTTTGAATATAAAACTTACCCAATAATACACTATCGGCAGAGAATACTTCAGCTGCCAGGTTATTTTCAGGATTTTCAAGCTCCTCAAATCCTGGCATAGGCCCAAGCTTATTCATTGAGATAAGTATAAAAAGAAAGATTACCACAATTATTGGAATCGAAAATAAAACCCAAAACCATCGAATTCCATTTCTGTATTTTGAAGTATCTTCTTTCATTATAAAAGTTTTAATTGCACAAAATTAATAATAATTGAAAATAAATTTTGAACTTACTTAGCTATTTCCCTTTCTTTGTGGTAATTATTTAACGAGTATTTTAAAAATATATTTGAGATGGCAGAGAATCTGGTGATTGTTGAATCACCTGCAAAAGCAAAGACGATTGAGAAGTTCCTCGGAAAAGATTTCATTGTAAAATCCAGTTTTGGTCATATCAGGGATCTGGCAAAGAAGAATTTTGGTATCGATATTAAAAACCAATATGCGCCTGTTTATATTGTTCCCAGTGATAAGAAAAAAATAGTTTCCGAACTAAAAAAGTATAAAAAAGATGCCAAATATGTGTGGCTGGCATCTGATGAGGACCGTGAAGGAGAAGCTATTGCCTGGCATCTTTCCGAAGTACTTGAGCTTAAAGATGAAAATACACGTCGAATAGTTTTTCATGAAATTACTAAAGATGCTATTCAAAATGCTGTTAATAACCCAAGAGCAATAAATACCAATGTGGTGCAGGCACAGCAGGCTCGAAGAGTACTAGATCGACTTGTGGGTTTTGAACTGTCACCTGTTTTATGGAAAAAGATTCAACCTGCCCTTTCAGCGGGGAGAGTTCAATCTGTTGCAGTAAGAATACTTGTTGAAAGGGAAAGAGAGATTCATTCATTCAAGGGTACATCTACATATAAAGTAACGGGAGTTTTTTGGTTTACTAATGAAAAAGGTGAAAAAGTGAAAATCCAGGCAGAACTAGCCAGGAAAATACCTTTAAAAGAAGAAGCGATTGCATTTTTATCAAGCTGCAAACAAGATGCATTTGAAATTTCAAAACTTGATATCAAACCATCACATCGATCTCCAGCTCCACCCTTTACCACTTCAACTTTACAACAGGAAGCTGGAAGGAAACTTGGTTTCTCTGTAGCTCAGACAATGTCCGTAGCACAAAAACTGTATGAATCAGGTAAGATTACCTATATGAGGACAGATTCAGTAAATCTATCTTCTCTTGCGCTTAACACAGCCAAAAAAGCAATTCTGGATGAATTCGGTGAGAAATTCCATACCGTTCGGAAATATAGAACAAAATCAAAAGGGGCTCAGGAGGCTCATGAGGCTATTCGACCAACTTTTATTGAAAACAAATCTATAGATGGTGGAGCTCAGGAAAAAAAGCTGTACGACTTGATCAGAAAGCGCACCATAGCATCACAAATGAGTAATGCAGAAATTGAAAAAACTACTGCCACTATTTCAATATCAGGTAGTAAAGATATATTTACTGCTGTTGGAGAGGTTATTAAATTTGAAGGATTTTTAAAAGTATACTCTGAAACCCAGGAAGATGATTCTGAGGAGAAAGTAATATCTATTTTACCTCCACTCAATCAGGGACAAAAGCTGAACTGTCAATCCATCAATGCAGTTCAAAGGTTTTCACAGCCTCCTTTTCGATATTCTGAACCAAGTCTTGTAAAGAAAATGGAAGATCTGGGTATAGGAAGACCTTCAACTTATGCTCCTACAATTTCCACTATTCAACAACGAGGATACGTAGTAAAAGAAAGCAGACCTGGTTTGGAAAGGGAGATTACGGTTCTTGAGGCTGAAAATGGTGAATTGGTTGAGAAACAGAAAATTGAAAAATATGGCTTTGAAAAAGCAAAGCTTTTCCCTACTGACATTGGGATGATTGTAAATGATTTCCTGATGGAGCATTTTGAGGAGATAATGGACTATAATTTCACAGCATCCGTAGAAAAGGAGTTTGATGAGATTGCCACCGGATCACTTCTTTGGACAAAAATGATCGATAAATTCTATACACAGTTCCATCAGAAAGTCGATAAGTCACTTGAAACCGTTGGTAAATCGAGGGGTGAAAGATCACTTGGGGTAGATCCGGATTCAGGAGAAGAAGTCTTCGTAAAAGTTGGCAGGTTTGGCCCTCTCGCTCAGCTTGGTCAACCTCGTGATGATTATAAACCAAAATTTGCTGGCTTACAAAAGAACCATCGAATTGAAACAATTACACTGGAAGAGGCATTAGAACTCTTTAAACTTCCCAGGACCATTGGTACCTTTGAAGATAATGAATTGGTTGTATCTGTTGGTAAGTTCGGACCATATGTTCGCCATGACGGAAAATTCATTTCCCTTCCGAAAGAAGAGGATCCACATACTATTGATTCAGAAAAGGCAATCGAGCTTATTAAGTTAAAAAGAGACGCTGACAAGAATAAAACACTAAAAACCTTTGATGAAAATAAAGACTTGAAAATTTTGAATGGCCATTGGGGTCCGTATATTTCTTTTGAAAAGAAAAATTATCGAATTCCAAAGAGTAAAGATCCCAAATCATTGAGTCTGGAGGAATGCATGGAAATTATCGCTGCTAATAAGAAAAATAAAAAAACTGGACGCAAAAAATAGTCTGTAACCTCTATAATATATAATGAACCTGACTGATTACTTTGATCCGGTTAGTATTGAAAAACCATCTAGTTACTATCTAAAGCCAAATAATGAATTTGGATACAATATATATGTACATACACCAGATGGACCAATTAATAATATAGAGGATTATGATCTGGCAATATTAGGGGTTCTGGAAGACAGAAACTCTCCAAATATTGGTTGTGCTAAAGCTCCCGATCAAGTCAGGCAGCATCTTTACAAGCTTTATAAATTTAGCAAAAACTTAAAAATCATTGATCTTGGTAACCTGAAACAGACCAAAACTCCCCAGGATACTTATTTTGGACTACGCGATGTTCTTATTGAATTATTATCTCAAAATGTTATACCCATAATAATAGGTGGTAGTCAGGATCTTGTTTATAGTGCGATGCTAGCCTATGCAAAACTTCAGCGATTAATAAATCTGGTAACAGTTGATTCAAGGCTGGATTTGAAATCTAAAAAAAATGATTTCAATTCTCTGAACTTTCTTAAAAGGATTTTTAACGAACTGATTAAATACCTTTTTAATTATTCTAACATTGGACACCAGATCTATTTTACCGACCAAAACGACCTGGAACTTATAAAAAATCTATTCTTTGATAGCTACAGATTGGGAGATGTAAAATCAAATATTAAGGAAATGGAGCCTGTAACCAGGGATGCTGATTTTGTAAGTATTGATTTTGGTTCAGTTAAACACGCTGATGCTCCTGGTAATTACCAACCCTCACCCAATGGGTTCAATGGTGAGGAGATATGTCAGCTAGCGCGCTATTCTGGTTTAAGCGATAATTTGTCAATGTTTATGATAAATGAGATAAATCCCGAATTTGATCTTAACAATCAGACCTCCCATCTGGCTGCCCAGGCAATCTGGTATTTTATTGATGGGTATTCTCAAAGAAAGGTTGAAAAACCTGATGATTCTGAAAACTTCATGAAATATATAGTAAATCATGACTCTATTGGCCATGATTTGGTATTTTATAAGAGTGAAGAGACCTCTCGATGGTGGCTTGAAATCCCGTCAATTAAGAAAAAAAAATATCTCATCTCCTGCTCATATGACGATTACCTTCTAGCTGGTAATCAAGAGATTCCAAATAAATGGTGGAGGACTTATCAGAAAATCAACTAATCTCGAGCCTAATTATTCTCTCATTTTGGTAACCTTTTAATCATCTTACTGTATAAAGAAATTACTGGGTTTTAAATAAAATCCAAAAAATTAAAAATTTGTGAAGCAGCAATATTTTTGCTTATTTTACGTTCGATCATAGACTATTATTGGATTTGATGTAAAATAAGCATTATGAAAACAAAGCTATTAATATTAATTATTATATCTATTTCAATAACCGGGGTCGCTCAGCAAGACCCTCAATTTAGTCAGTATATGTTTAACCAAATGGCATTTAACCCAGGATATGCAGGAAGCAGCGATATGATCTGCGCAACAGCGCTGAATCGCCAGCAATGGGTGGGATTTAGTGGAGCTCCGGCTTCTACGGCATTCCACGCCAATGCTCCCGTTAAGCCTTTTGGTATAAGCAGTGGAGTAGGTATATATATATTAAGTGATAAAGCTGGCTTTTATAAGAACTTAAATATTTCAGCTTCGTATGCTTATAGACTAGATCTGGGTGAGGGGAAGCTGGGAATAGGTGTAAACCTTGGTTTTTATAATCAAACACTTGAACCTGAATGGTATATCCCTACCAGTGATTATCATCAGCAACCTTCTGGTGATCCACTAATCCCGGAGAACAGCGAAAGTGTATTTTCATTTGATATGGGATTTGGACTCTATTATAATACTGATAATTTATTTGTGGGACTTTCAACTACGCATTTGAATGAACCAAAATTTAATTATACAAAAGGAACACCCTTTTTAAAAAGACAGTATTATTTTACTGCCGGATATAATTTCCAGCTGCCAAATCCGTTATTTGAGATTATTCCTTCAGTACAACTCGTTTCTGATGGAGCTACTTCAGCCATAACATTTAATGGAAGTGTATTGTACAATAAAAAATTCTGGGGTGGCGTTTCTTACAAGACGGGTTCTGCCATTGTTGGCATGCTCGGTTTGCAATTATTTAATGGAATTAGAATTGGATATGCCTATGAATTCCCAACATCTGATATTATACAGAGCACAACGGGAAGTCATGAGTTTATGATAAGCTACTGTTTCAGTATTGCATCTGACAGAAGCCCAAAGAAATATAAGAGTGTTAGATTTTTATAAATTTTAAGTTAAGTAAAAACTGCAAAATTTGCACGTCTAAATAAACTGGATTATGAAAAAGTTACTAATCATCGGAATAACTGTTACCATTATTTTAAGTAGCTGCGGAAGTGGCACCTCTTATAATGGTGAACTTGTTGGAGCACAGGGTCGAAAAAAATGGTTTGAACCAGATCCCTATGGAATGATGTTTATTCCTGCCGGAAGTTTTAATATGGGACCTAGTGATCAGGATGTTGCATGGACAATGAACACAATGAGTAAAACTGTTACGGTTGATGCTTTCTGGATGGACGAAACAGAGATTACAAATAACGAATACCGTCAGTTTGTAAACTATGTGAAAGATTCTATCATAAGGTATAAACTTGGTGATGCCATGATTGATGGTTTCTTTAAAGTAGATGAAAACGGTGATCCTTATGATCCTCCAATTATTGACTGGGAAACAGAGATCGATACCAGGGAAAATGAAGAAATTAAGGAGATTCTGGAGGAAATGTATTATCCCGTTGAAGAGCGTTACTTTGGTAAAAAACAAATTGATACAAGGAAATTGTTATACTCATATTTCTGGATTGACTATAAACAAGCTGCCAAAGAAACAAGTCGTTATAACTACGAAACACAATCTTATGAAGGTGACGTATATAATCTAAAAGGTGAAAAATCACCCATCCAGGATCGTAGTGCATTTATTATGCGCGATCAGGTAAATTGTTATCCTGACACACTGGTCTGGATCAGAGATTTTACTTTTTCTTATAATGAGCCTCAAGCTATAATGTACTTCTGGCATCCTTCATTCGATGATTATCCCGTTGTTGGAGTAAGCTGGAAGCAGGCAAATGCATTTAGTATCTGGAGAACCCAGTTCCTGAATTCTTTCCTGGCTGAGCAGGGTGATGCATTTGTACAAGAGTACAGACTACCTTCAGAAGCGGAATGGGAGCATGCAGCTCGCGGTGGACTAGATTTTTCAATGTACCCATGGGGTGGTTTATATACCAGAAATGATCAGGGATGTTTCCTTGCCAACTTCAAACCTATGCGTGGACGTTATGTTGACGATGGTTCCCTGCACTCAAACCGCGTAGGTTCTTATGAAGCCAATGAATTTGGACTATACGATATGGCAGGAAACGTATCAGAATGGACAATCAGTTCATATGACGAATCTTCCTATCTTTTTAGTCATGATATGAATCCTGACTATAAATACAATGCACTTCCAAGTGATCCTGCAATAATGAAAAGGAAAGTTATTCGTGGTGGCTCATGGAAGGATGTAGCATATTTCTTACAGACAAGTACACGCTCATATGAATATCAGGATTCTGCAAAATCTTATATTGGATTCAGAAATGTCAGATCCTATATGGGCTTAAAATAAAACAAATTAGCAGTTAAATTAATCTTTTCGAAAAATAAACAAATTGTCCTATGAATCTTACTGAAATTGTACAAAGTAGCGGTTGGAAAAATTTTATGTCTAAGCTTTATGGCTTAGGTGCCTCAGTCGTAATTATTGGTGCATTATTTAAAATCCAACACTGGAACATGGCAGGTTTATTCCTGACTGTTGGTCTTATAACGGAATCGATAATATTCTTCTTTTCTGCTTTTGAACCAAGACATGATGAAGTTGACTGGAGCCTTGTTTATCCTGAGCTCGCTGGTCTTGATGATGAGTCTGAACTTGAAGGATATCACAAGCATTCTTTGAGCAATTCATCAGCACTTGAAAAATTTGATAGTTTGCTTGAAAATGCTGAAATATCACCTGATATGTTTAGAAAATTAGGCAATGGTTTAAATAGTCTGAACGAAACAACGTCTAAGTTGAGTGATATTTCTGATGCTGCCCTGGCTACTAACCATTATGTGGATAATGTAGAAAAAGCAGCTAATACAATCAACTCACATACTGAGAACTATGTTGATTCGACACAAAACTTGAAAGGCTCTGTTGACAGATTATCAGAATCTTATGATAAAACTGCTAATCTCATAACTGAATCTGGGTCGAATTATCAGAAACTCTCTGAATCATTCACTCATATTGAGGATGGTAGTAAATCATATGGTAATCATCTTGAGTCACTTAACAAGAACCTTTCTGCACTTAATGCAGCATATGAACTTCAGTTACAGGGTACAAACGACCATCTGGAAAATACTGAAGATTTATATAAAGGATTGCAAAATATGATGGAAGATCTCCAAAGTTCAGCAGAAAATACAAGGAAGTATAAAGACGAAGTTACAAGGCTAAGTGAAAACTTGTCTGCCCTGAACACAATTTATGGCAATATGCTTGCCGCAATGAATGTAATGAACAAATAATTTGTTGTTCAACTAAATTAATTTACTGAGCTTATACTTTAACTAGATAGAATTATGGCTAGCGGAAAAGAAACTCCGAGACAAAAAATGATTGGAATGATGTATTTGGTTCTAACTGCATTGTTAGCACTGAATGTATCGAAAGAAGCCGTTGAAGCTTTTAAAAGAGTTGATGAAGGACTTTCGAAAACAACAGCAAACTTTATGGAAAAGAATAATTCCGTATATGCTGATTTTACGACAAAGTCTATCGCCAACCCTAAAAAATCAGCCCCCTGGGTTGCTAAAGCCAAAGGCGTTCAAAGTCGGGCAAATGAATTGTTCGATTATATGGCAGCTTTAAAAGTTGAAATCGTTACGAAAACGGAAGGAGAAGATAGTGAAGCTGTTGTTGATGGAAAAGTGGACACTGAAAAAATCCAAAAAATTGATGATTTGAATGTTCCCTCAGAGGTAATGATTGGTGCAAATAACAATGGAAAAGCATTTGATCTTAAAGCCGCACTTGTTGATTACCGAGAGTTCTTATTAGAGCAAATTGGTGATAATCATCCAAATGTTACTAATTCTATTGAAAATAGTCTTGAAACAGAAGATGTAAAACAGCTTGATGGAACCACAGTTAAATGGGAAATGCATAATTTTCAGGCACTACCACTGGTTGCTGTAGTCACAATCTTATCTAAATTTCAGAATGATGTTAGAAACGCTGAGGCAGATGCACTTGACTTTTTCTATAATCAAATTGGTGCTGCCGATATTCGTGTAAATAAACTTGTTCCCCAGGTAATGGGTACAAATTCTGTTATGCAGGGGAATAGTTATGAAGCTAAGGTATTTATTGCAGCTATGGACTCTACAGCTAGACCTACAATTCAGGTTGGTCCATACAGAAGTGTTAAAAATGCTGATGGATCTACCTCCTATGAAATGACTGGAACCTCCCAAACACTTACTATTGATGATAGTGGTATGGGAATATATAAAGCCAAACCTACATCATTGGGTGATAAATCCTGGGGTGGATTGATCAAAGTAAAAGCTCCGGATGGATCAGAAGTAGCATATCCATTTGAACAATCTTATTCTGTAGTAGCACCCAATGTAGTTGTATCTCCCACAGCAATGAACGTATTCTATACTGGTGTTGACAATCCTGTGGATATTTCAGTCCCAGGTGTTGACCAAAGTAAGATTAGTGTTAGTATGACAAATGGACGAATTCGGAAAGGAAAGCACCCTCGTTTTAGAGGATCGTACATAGTAAATCCAACCAATGTTGGTAAAAATGCTAATATTACCGTATCAGCTGATGTTAACGGACAAAAAAGAACTTTTGCTCCTGTACAATTCAGGGTTAAGCCAGTTCCTCCCCCGGTTGCTAAAGTTGCAGGTAAAAAAGGTGGAGCGATACAATTAAATGTTTTGAAAGCACAAAGAGGTGTGGCTGCAGAGTTAGAAAATTTTGATTTCGATATCAGATGGACAGTTACGAGTTTTAGAGTTTCCATTAACGATAAAGGATATACTATTGACCGTGATTCAAACAGCAATACTTTTACACCTGCACAAAAACAATTGTTCAATCAATTAAGAAAAAATGACCAGTTAGTATTACAGGATATAAAAGCAAAAGGACCAGATGGAAAAATTGTTAGGCTTGATGGTGCTATAGTATTTAAAATACAATAATTTACGATATAAAGTTTCAACCTATGAAAAAGATCATTGGAATAATAGCAGTTTCGATCATTTTGATCTCCAGTTCTGTGCAATATTTAAGTGCTCAGAGTGGACAAACTTCACAGAATCAGGAGGAGTGGATCTATACGAAACAAATTGGACAAAGATCACCAGCACCTTACCCACCATTGCGTGAAGCAGATGTTTTGTGGGCAAAAAAGGTATGGAGATTAATCGATCTTAGAGAGAAAATGAACCAGCCATTATACTATCCTACAGAACCAAAGGGTGATTGGAATAGTCTTATTGATGTAATTCTGAATACACTAAAATCAGGTGAAAATGTTTATGCATACGATGCTGACGCTGGAGATGATATGACAATTCAAATTACTCAGGAAGATATAAACCTCAAATTTGGAGCCGGTATGGATTCTGTTTGGGTTCCTGATTTGGATGGAAGTGGTAATGGAGAATGGGCAATATCTGAGAATAAGATTACTTCATCAGAGGTGAAGCAATACATTGTTCAGGAAGTTTGGTACTTCGACAGTAAATTGTCTTCAATGCAAGTACGTATTCTAGGAATGTGCCCAATTCGGATATCCTATAATAATGAAACCAGCTCGATTGAAAAGAGAAGATTATTCTGGGTAAAGTATGATCCATTCAGAAGAGCATTTGCAAATTATGAAGCATTTAACCGCTACAATGATGCTCATAGAATATCCTATGATGATGTTCTTTTGCAAAGAAGATTTAGTGGTTCAATACTGGCCGAGTCAAATGTATACGATAACCGTCAGGTGAATGAATATGAGCTTGGCAAAAATGCCCTGCTTGAGTCTGAAAGAATTAAAACTGTAATATTTGATTTTGAACAAGACCTGTGGGAATATTAATCCGATATATCTTAATAAAAAAGCACTTAGACTTCTAAGTGCTTTTTTTATATAAATTCCTCTCCCTTACTGATTTTTACATCGTTAACTATTTGTTTAATTTTCTGCTCCTCCTCCCTTTTGCAAATCAACAAGGTTTTCTCAGTTTCTACAACAATATACTCTTCAAGCCCCTGCAACACGACAAGCTTTTCACCACTAACGTTAACAATACAATTTTTCGAATCGTACAGCATTGCATTTTCAGCTGAAATTACATTTCCCATCATATCCTTTTCTGAATGATCATACATGGAGCTCCATGTTCCCAGGTCAGACCATCCAAATTCCGAACAAAGAGCAAAGACATTATCTGCTTTTTCCATTATTCCATAGTCAATAGAAATATTTCTAGTATCAGAATAAGCTATTAAAACTGATTTTGCTTCTTTTTCAGAATCTAACCCGGTTTCAATGTCATTGAATAGTGAAGAAACTTCAACTAAATGCTTATCAAAAGCTTTTTGTATTGATTTTAATGACCACAAAAAGATACCTGAATTCCAGAAAAAATCACCACTCTTTAAAAATACCTTAGCAAGATCCATGTCAGGCTTTTCGGTAAAGGTTTTAACCTTCATTAAATCCGGATTTTCATCTCTAACTGAATGTTTGTTTACCTGAATATATCCATAACCGGTTTCAGGTCTGCTTGGCCGAATTCCAAGGGTCAATAATGCATCGTTATTTTGCACAAATTCTAATCCTTGCACAAGGGTTTTAAAAAATTTATCTTCATTAGTAATGAAGTGATCTGAAGGAGCAACTATAATATTAGCTTCTTCATTTATTTGTTTTATTCTGTAGTTCGCATAAGCGATACAAGGGGCTGTATTTTTTCTCATGGGCTCAAGCATCATCTGATATTCCCCAATATCTGGTAACTGAGCTTTTATTATTTCTCCATACTCAATATTTGACACTATGTAAATATTTTCCTTTGGGCAAACAGTAAGAAACCTCTCATAGGTTTGCTGTAAGAGTGTCTTACCTGTACCAAGGATATCGATAAATTGTTTTGGCAATGAGGCTTTACTTAGCGGCCAAAATCTACTTCCTACTCCACCAGCCATTATTACACAGAAGTTATTCTTATTCATTTTTTAAAATGTTAGTTGGATTATTAGTAAAGGTAAAAAAAACTCGAAAACTATTTAGTTTTTTTGATTATCTGTCGATTCTTTTTGATTAAAATCTAAATAGAAATAGTTTCAAATCTTTAATAATTTCAATATTAGATAGTGATTCATAAAATATTAGTAATTTTAACATCACTTTCAAAAAATGAACGTATTTCATCATATCGGAAAATATTTCATCCTGCTCTATAAGGTCTTTTCTCCTCCAGAAAAAAAGAGTGTCTATTATAAGCAATTCATGAAAGAAATTCAAAAGCTTGTAATAGACTCCATAGGCATTGTTGTAATTATTTCTACCTTTATGGGTGCCGTTGTAACTTTACAGACTGCTTATAACTTAGAGAATCCTTTTTTACCAACCTATCTTATCGGTCTGGGATGTCGCGATTCACTCATTCTTGAATTCTCATCTACCCTGATTGCACTTATCCTGGCTGGTAAAGTTGGTTCCAATATTGCTTCTGAGCTAGGTACAATGAGAGTAACTGAACAAATTGATGCTCTCGAAATTATGGGTGTAAACTCAGCAAGCTATCTTATTTTTCCTAAAATAATGGCAGCCGTTATCTTTAACCCACTCTTAACCATCATTAGTATTATTGTTGGATTATTTGGGGGCTGGATGGCTGTAATATCTACCGGTGTTATCTCATCAGAGGAGTATATCTATGGAATTCAATATGCTTTTGTCCCTTTTTATGTAACCTATGCCATGGTCAAAACGGTGGTCTTTGCTTTTATTATTACATCAGTTTCCTCATACAATGGCTATTATGCCGCCGGTGGCTCCCTTGAAGTAGGCAGGTCAAGTACAAATGCGGTAGTATATAGCAGTGTTGTTGTGCTCCTCTTCAATGTAATTCTTACTCAACTATTGCTATCATGATAGAGGCCAAAAACATATCAAAGCGATTTGGTGACCTGCAGGTGCTGGATGATATTTCAGCTCAGTTTACGAAAGGGGTGACAAATTTAATAATTGGTCAGAGTGGTTCCGGCAAAACTGTATTTCTAAAATGCCTTATTGGTCTATTTAATCCGGATGAAGGAGAAGTTATTTATGACAATGTTGTTTTTAATAAAATGCGTGATTCGGAGAAAAAGGAGATCAGGAAAAATATTGGGATGATGTTTCAGGGGGGAGCCCTTTTCGATTCAGCTACAGTTGAAGAAAATGTTGTATATCCAATGGATATGTTTACAAATTTATCCAAAGAGGAGAAAAGGGAAAAGGCTAATTTCTATCTCAATCGGGTTAATATTGTTAATGCAAATCATTTGTTCCCGGCAGAGATAAGTGGAGGTATGCAAAAACGAGTTGCCCTTGCCAGGGCAATGGCACTTGATCCTGATTATCTTTTTTGTGATGAACCCAATTCCGGTCTGGATCCTAAAACTTCTATTGTGATTGATAATCTTATCAAAGAAATTACTGAGGAATTTCAAACCACCACAATCATAAATACCCATGACATGAATTCAGTAATGGAGATAGGTGAGAAAGTAATATTCATACACAATGGGAAGAAATTCTGGGAAGGAACAAACAAGGAAGTGTTAAGAGCTGATAACCAGGAATTAAATGATTTTGTATTCGCTAATAATTTAGCCAAACAATTGAAAAAGTATCATTAAGTTTTTTCTTAACAATCACCTTAATTTATATGTAAAAATGGATGATAAGAACCATGGTTTTAGCACCAAAATGGTACATGCTGGTGGTGAACCCGATGAATTTGGAAGTGCTGTTGTACCAATTTACCAAACTTCTACTTTTGCTTTCCGAAATGCTAAGGAAGGAGCAGATCGTTTTGCCGGAAAAGATGAGGGTTATATATATACCAGAATAGGTAATCCCACCATTAAGGCACTTGAGGATAATATTGCAGCACTTGAGAATGGATATGGAGGAATTGCAACTTCCTCAGGGATGGGTGCTATTAATTCAGTCTATATGGCATTGCTCCATCAGGGAGCCCATATAATTAGTACTGCCTCAGTTTATGGTCCATCAAGAGTAATTATAGAAAAGCACTTTTCAAGATTTGGTGTAGAATATACCTATGTTGATACTTCAGATGTGAATAATATTATCTCTGCTATACAACCAAATTCAACTCTTTTATATATTGAGACTCCCTCAAATCCAACCATGCAATTAACTGATCTTATTGCTTGTGTAAAAATTGCAAAAGAACATAATTTAGTTCTTGTAGTGGATAATACCTTTTCCAGTCCGTATTTACAAAATCCTCTTGACCTTGGGGCAGATATTGTTGTTCATTCAGTAACAAAATTTATCAATGGTCATGCCGATATTGTAGGCGGAATTATTGTAACCAAAACAAAAGAACTATTTAACAAAGTACGCCCAATGATGGTAAGTCTGGGTTGTAATATGGACCCGCACCAGGCTTATCTGGTAATGAGAGGGGTTAAAACCTTATCCATTCGTATTGATAGAGCCCAGGAAAGCGCTGGAATTATAGCAGAATGGCTTGAAAAACATCCTAAAGTAGAATGGGTAAAGTATCCTGGCCTCAAATCACATCCACAGCGGGATCTGGCCCTTAAACAAATGAAAGGTTTTGGCTCAATGATTAGTTTTGGTTTAAAAGGTGGACTTAAAGCAGGGGAGAAACTTATGAATAATATGAGGCTGGCATTGCTGGCAGTTTCATTAGGTGGCGTTGAAACTCTCATTCAGCACCCTGCATCTATGACTCACTCTTATTGCCAAGAGATGAAAGAATTAAAGCAGGAATAGATGACGGACTTGTTCGATATTCGGTGGGTATTGAAAATGCAGAAGACCTTATTAATGACCTTGACCAGGCATTGAATAAAATTTAGATCTGGATTTTAATAATATTTTAATTAGAGCTTAGCTAAATAATTAGCACCCTCCTTCAATTACAGTATTTTTCTTTTTGCGGACGGGCACAACCGGAGCTGCAATCGAGCTTGTTTCTTCAGAACTGGTCGAGAAAGAGGCGGCATCCAATAAAATTCCAGCTATATCATATTTTGGATCCTCCACATAGTACTCTGGAACTTCTACCATTTCTTCCAAGTCAGATGGCTCTTTTGAATAATAATCATAGCCTCCAAGCATAACCTTTATATCGCTATATCCTAGCTGTTTAAGCATCATCCATGGACCATTGGCATCTGTCTGATTATTGCCATATAAAATAATGGTAATGGAGTCCAGAGCATACTGGTCAAATTTCTCCATTGTTTTATCTGAAAGCAGATCTGTCAATGGAATATTTATAGAGTTTGCAATATGACCTCTGATAAAATCATATGGATTCCTTATATCAATAAATGCAAAGTTAGGATCATTTTCTTCTGCATAATATGTTGCTTCTTCTGGCGTAATCTCATCAGCCATAGAAAGGATTGATTCAATCATTTCTCCAGAATTTGCCTTAAAGGTATAGGCTGGCTTCCTTACAGTTATCAATCCAATGATAATAATAACAAGGAAAAATAACAATGCAAAAGTTAACCTTTTTGGATTTTTTTGATGAAACATAATTTTATAAATATTTAATTAGCTTTTATTTAACATCCACCTTCAATAGCGGTTTGTTTCTTTTTTCTTGTTTGTGGAAGAGGTTCTGAAACTGTCTGGGCTTCAAATTCTACACTTCCACCTCCAAAATAAATGCTGGCTCCTTTTCTAAAATCGTACAAAGCGAAGTCTTCATTTGGAGCTGACTCAGATGGGGCAACTGGCTTTAATATGGTTTCCACCCAGCGATTTAATCCCCCTTCCATTACAAATAAGTTTTCAATACCCAGCCTGGTACATAAAACCCATGCCTGATCAGCAGTAATATCGCCATTCGAAAACAGAATTGTATTCATATCTTCCAATCCCAAATAATCTTCCCACATCTGATCAATTGCACCCGTAGAATCAATCAACTCTTCTAAGGGAAGACTCATTGCCCCTGGTAAAGAATACAATTCATATTGATCGTAGGATCTGGTATCTATTAACATAATTGTGGGATCACCTTCAATAATTAATCTGGCAACCTGGTCAGTTGTGACAAACCTTGATGGGTTGTTCATCTTATAAAACAACTCTTCCGGAGATATTTCTTTATTATGTGAAATATCGGGAAGAAATAGTGCTCCAATTCCAAGCGCAAATGTTAAAAGGATTAGAAAATAATATGTTTTATTCATTTGTTGTAAATTTTAAATTTCAACTTTTTTTACTCTTTTCTTTATTATTGAGGCAATTAAGAAAGCTATCATTGTCGCCAAAACAAATAGGAAAACAAAGAGTCCACGTGAAATTCCAAAGGTTTCCATTACTGTAACCGGGCCTAATTCTCCCCCGTAATATATTCCCTCTAACAATGGAAAGGAGACAGAGAAAATTAAAATGCCAATGTAAAGTCCAGCTGTAAAAAACAAGGCATCGAGTTTGCCAATTGCAACTCCTGTAAAGCTGGTTCCAGGGCAATATCCACCCATGATAAATCCTAATCCCATTACTACTCCTCCAACTATTATTGATGTAGTAAAAGTAGGAAGGATAAAAATCTTGGTGAGATCGATCCAGTTCATGTAATCAAAATACACCAACCCAATCATAGCTACCATGGTGGCTGTCATAAATACTCTTAAAACTACAAAATCATACCCATAAAACACACCTGCTAACTTTCTGGCTGAAGAAAAGCCACTTGATTCAAGAATATATCCAAAAGCAACACCTATTAAAAGGGCAATAACCATATTCCATTCAGGTGAAATAATTCCTTGACTAACTAATGGTCCCATATCTTATTATTATCTATAATTTAAATTCTAAATCCACAATTTCCTAAAGAAATAGGCAAACAAATAACCTGATCCGAAAATAAGGATCATTGCCAAAAAGCCGGCTGTTGCCATTGTAGCTGTACCACTCAGTGCAGCGCCACTAGTACAACCACGACCAAACTGGGATCCAAAACCAAAGAAAATTCCTCCCAGTGTTGCAAAAATTAAGCGTGTTTTAGCCGTGATTTTCGGTGGATGCTCTACCCTGAATTTCTTAACCCGACCGGCAACCAATCCTGAAATAAAGGCCCCAAAAAAGATTCCAATACTTTCAAAAACCAACCAGTTATTCATAGGATTTTTACCTCCACTGAGAAACTTCTTGAAATACCCTTGATTCTCAGCATAAGAGGGAGCAATATGATCAACCGTTGAAACAACTGTACTTTTTACAGCACCACTTGCACCCATGCCTCTTCCGCTAATATAAATCGTGAGTAGCAGTAACAGTCCCAGCAATACTCCTCCAAAATAGGGATTGATATATTGCCTGGATCTTTCTTCTAAATTCTTTGCTTGCATATTATATTTTTTTATTCTTTACTAATATAAATACCTTGTTATCTGACCTGCCTCAACCATAATAAAACGGAACATTATTCCACCAAATAGAATTAATATGGCGGGAATTGCCACCGGTACTTTATATCCTCTAAGTTCCATAATTTCAAGAGAAGCCGGAAAGATTAATCCAAGTAGTATTACGAATACCCAAAAGATACGGTAAATTCACCCCCCATGAATAGTTCAGCAGCGTTGATCTGAACTTCTGTTGAAGCCATAAAACCCATAAATAAATGAACAATAAAAAACAACTCCACACCGATAAGTACCAGGTCAATCTTACTAAAAAGCATTCGTTCGGCATGATTCCTAGACATCCACATAATAGTTGCAGCACCTGTTGATAACCCGGAGGTTAGAAATAATGGCCCTAACAATGATGTATTCCAAAGTGGTCTGGCATTAAAAGCTGACAACAATATTCCCGTATAAATACCCAAAATGACTGAAAGTAATACAAGGGCCCAGGCCATATGTTTTCTGAACTTAATGGCAAGTTTCTCAATATCATAAAGGATTTTAAGACGCCAATCCCATGATGGCACCAACTCTCTCATGAAACTTGCACTCCATATAAAAGCCAATGGAGTTATAAGCATAAGAGTCCAGGCTCCCCATGACATTGGAGATGTAATCCTGATTGTTGTATACAACTGCCAAAAGAAAAGCTTATTTTTTAAATCAATAAACAAGAAAAACAAGCCAATAACCAATGCAGGTGCAGCTAAAAAGGTAGCCCATTTCACTGCAGTTGGTAATTCTTTTTCTTTTCCGAGATATAAAATACAAGCCTGCAAAAAAGAGTATACCTGCTGCCAATCCCACCAAGGAAAAAGTACACAGGAATTGGCCAATGCCATAAATGCAATTGGGGATCAATTCCAGGATTCATTCTACCGCTAACTATTATTTCTTCGTTCATATCGAAATTATTATTGTATTAGATCAAATAAAAAATTTGTGGTTTTGTACCTGCTTCTGGTGCTAGAGTCTTAAATTTTCTTTTGGCAATCATCTTAGATACATCACTATTTGGATTATCAAGATCTCCAAAATACATACACTTAGTAGGACATACTGATACACAGGCAGGATCCTGTCCTTTCTCTACTCTGTGTAAACAGAAAGTGCATTTATCAACATATCCTTCTGGATGTGAATATCTTGCATCATAAGGACAGGATTCAATACAGGCACCACAACCTATACATTTATTGAGGTGTAACCAATACAACTCCTCCTTCAACAATATGGCTGGCTCCTGTTGGACAACACCGTACACATGGAGAATTATCACAATGATTGCATCTCTCTGTTCTGATTTCCAGTTCGAGATGTGGGATAGGATCCTGCAACACTCTCAACTACCCAATCGCGACAGTAACCGATTGGTACATTATTTTCAGTTTGGCACGCAACCACACAGTCGCTGCAACCGACGCACTTTTTAGTGTCTATAGCCATTGCATATCTCATGACGCAACCTCCTTTTTTGGATCATTTAGGATAAAAGTGACAAAATTTCCTCGCATGCCTGTACCACCCATAATGGGATCAGTCATCACATGTGTAACCAATTCAGAATCACTGGCACCTTTTCCATAAGCTCTGGTAAGTTTTTTTTCCAAATGGCCAAAACCATGGATCATATAAACTGAGTCCCAACGGATTCTTTCGGTGACCCGAACTTTAATCGGAAAAGAAGAAACCACTCCGTCCTGATTTTTCAACCATACATACTGTCCATTGATCAGATCCCAGATTTTGGCAACACGGGGATTTACCCAGACAGAATTTTCATCCATCAAATCAGTCAGATTTGGATTATTGGCGGTACGACTGAAAGTATGCATTGGTGCCCTTCCATAATTAAGTCGGTAATAGCCCGGTGAAGGTTCAGGGTGATGCGTATATTCAGGAAGAGGATCAAAACCTTCATTTGCCAGTTCTGTAGAATAAAGTTCGATTTTTCCAGTATTGGTATTAAATTCAAAATCTTCTCCATCCAAAGAATATAGGTCATTATATTCCCTGGGCAATTTTTTAACTCCCAGTACTTTCATTTCTTCCAATGATGAACCCACTTCCTTTAACTGCCAATCCAGCATTTCCTCAATGGTATTCCACTTAAAATATTCTTCTAAACCAAGTCTTTTACCCAGTTCTTTAGCAATCCAGTAATTCGGTTTGGAGTCATACTTTGGCTCAACAGCAGGCATCCGCAAAGCAATATGGGGCTCTCTGTGTGGTGAAGTTCGAATGTTATCGTAGCGCTCAAGATAAGTACACTCTGGTAATATTACATCCGCATACCCGGTAATATCCATAGGCATAGTATCAATTACCACCAGAAAATCAAGATTATTAATCGCTTCAATTGTTTTTTTCTGATCGGGCAGGGCGGCCAAAAGATTAGTTCCATAAACAAACCAGGCCCGAAGATTACAAGTTAAATCAGGGTTCGGTATCGTTGCATCACAAACCCCGGTTGTTAAAACCTCATGTACCAGATTATACTGACCCGGAAAAGCATCTTTCCAGGATTTATTTGGTTTTGGATAAGGTGGAGCTGGATATTTTGGCAAATGAACTGTTTCTGGATTAAAAAAACCTCCTCTTCGTCCCCAGGACCCCAATAAAGCATTTAAGATGGCAATGGCTCTTGAACGCTGGGTATCATCACCATACCAGGTTACATGTCTTCCGGGATGAATGATGACAGATGGAGAGGCAGCAGCCATTTCCCTAGCAGTTTTCCTTATTATATCAGGTTCTATAGTTGTTATTCCATAAGCCCATTCAGGGGTCATATTTTTTACATGGTTTTTAAGCTGGTCAAACCCATAAGCATACTTCTGTATATATTCCTTATCATATATCTCTTCCTTTATAATTACATGTATCCAGGCCAGCAACAAGGCCATATCTGTTGCCGGCTTGATAGGTAACCAAAACTTTGAATGAGATGCTGCTGTAGAGAAACGGGGATCAACGGTAATGATGGTAGCCCCTTTATCAATAGCCTCCGACATTTCCTGAATTTGTCCGTTATGCATATTTTCTCCTATATGCGATCCAATCAGTACTAAACATTTAGTATCTCTAATGTCTGTTCTTTCAGGAGACAATACCTCTTCACCAAATGTAGCAGCAAAAGCAACTTCACGGGGTCCGCGACATTGTGCAAAAGAAGGAGCTGTAATATTTGGTGAACCATAAGCTTTAATCAGATGTGACATCATTTTCCCGCCTGTACCATGAGAAAATAAAGCAATGCATTCAGGACCAGTTTCTTCTTTAAATTTAGTAAGCTTTTTAGCTATAAGGTCAAATGCCTCATCCCAAGAGGCTTCCCTAAAACTTTGGTTCCCAGGCTCCCCAACTCTAATTAAGGGCTTCTTTAAACGATCTTCATCATAATACATCCCTATACCACCTGTTCCTCTGGGACACAAACGACCATTACAATGAGGATCATCATCATTCCCTATAATTTTAATAATTTTTCCATTTTCATCTCTGTAAGTCCACCCGGCACATTTCCAGAAACAAACTTCACAATAAGTAGGAAATCGCTCGTGAGCAACAGGCTTATTCTTATTTTTCTTAAAGAGAGCACCTGAATCTTTTCCATTAGCAATTTTTACAGTACTAAGTCCAAGGGCTAAAGCACCTGTTCCAACAGCTGAGATTTTTATAAAATCCCTCCTTGTTTTCATATTAAAAGTATTTAATATTTATTCAATTTTTTCATAATATATTTTAGTGTATAAATATTTATATACATTAAATTGATTACGAAAATATGGAAAATCAAAATTATATAGTATCATCAAGAAATGTTATACAATACATTTACCCTTAACAACTGCTTTACAGGTGCTTATGGATCTTATTTTGAATTAGATTAGTTAAAAATAGGTCGTTTTAATCCTAGTTTTTTATAATTTATTTTGCTGTTTTTACATCGAAAATTCCAAATATTTTTCAGAATTTTTAATGCGTCGTTTTGATATAAAAAATATGACAAATAGTTGACTTAAATTTCCCAAAATTTTGAAGAATTTGATTCAAAATAGGTGTTATATGACAGAATTTTACAGGTAGAAAAATTAGTATTTTTATCAATTAAAATTATTAGATGCATTCTTCAAAGAAGATATCCAGAAATAAATTCTTAAAAATTCTTGGAGCTATATTAGTTATCCCATCAATTTATTCCTGGATTTTTTCTGTGAAAAGACATAAGATTATTAATTCCGGGCCAGGAGAATTGATAGTTCCTTTGGAATTACCCAATGGAATTTCTTTTATTGAAGATGTTATAATCCATAATACCTCTGATGGGCTAAAAGTTTTTTCATCAAAATGTACTCATCTGGGATGCAAGATTGACCATTTAGAAAATAATAAGCTCATTTGCCCCTGCCATGGATCTGAATATAATACCGATGGAAGTGTTAGCAAGGGTCCTTCAAAGAAATCGCTTACTTTACTTGAATACTCAATCGAAAGGGAAAAAGGTAATTTAATTATAAAACTTTCCTAATGATTAAGAAATACTGGCATAAAATCCACCATTTTATCTTTTTTGACACCTACGGATTTATGTCAATAGGGGTATTTTTGATTTGTGTAATCTCAGGTATACTATTAGCTATTCCCTTCGACATAAATAACCCTTATTCTTCGTTGGGTTCGATGTTGATAGGAAATCCATGGGCTGTATTTTTTAGAAACCTACATTATTGGAGCGCTCAGATTTTTCTCATTCTAACGCTTCTTCATGCCTGGGAATATATAAAACAATCGAAAACAATTATTGTAAAAAAAGGGATTTGGTTTCGACTTACAATTTCCTTGGTTTTTACCTTCTGGGTTATGCTTTCGGGTTTCATTTTAAAAGCCGATGCGGATAGTCTTCAGGCAAGGAGAATACTTGAGGCTTTAATTTCATCGATTCCATTCTTTGGGGAAATAATTTCCTACTCTGTTTTAGGTACTGAGGGTGATTTTCAGATTATCTATGTTCATCATATTGCTACAACAACGATTTTCCTTGCGATAATAATTTTTGAACATGCACGAACCATTTGGGGAAAACTAAAAACTTTTTTAATTCTGTTAATTTTTACAGGGATTATTTCTTTCATTTTTCAGGCTCCCCTGCATAATAACTATAATCCAATTATGAAGGGTCCATGGTATTTTCTTGGGCTACAGGAAATATTACATTGGCTCAGTAATCCAGCAATATCTTTAATTATCATCCTTTTTATTATCGTATTGATTTATTATATCCCTCAAATCCATAAAAGGTATATTGTTATTATTAAACGAATTTTGCTATACTCTTTTTACATTTACATACTTCTCACAATTATTGGATATTTCTTTAGAGGCGAAAACTGGAAGTGGGTCTGGCCATGGAAAACTACTAGTTTTGAACAGATTCATACTCCTTTCAGTTTAGATCCAATAATCTTTGATTTTAATGAGGAATCTATTTCAGAAAATAACATACCGGAAGTTCTTGACCGAAAAGAATCATGCTTAATCTGTCATGAGGGGATGCAAGGATTTTCACCTGCTCACAATCCCAAAGCTATAGGTTGCATTTCCTGTCATGGAGGAAATTCATTTGCAATGAATGCCAATCAGGCTCATCGCGAAATGATACTTATCCCCGGGAACTTAATTGATGCCTCAAAAAGTTGCGGCACCATAAATTGCCATCCGGAAATACCTGATAGAGTTGACAAATCTATTATGTCAACACTAAGTGGGATAATAAGTGTTAATCGTTTTGTTTTTGATGAATCTTCTTCCCTTTCTGAATTGTCAAATGTTCATGATCTTGGACAATCTGCAGCAGACAATCATTTGCGTGACCTTTGTGCTGCCTGCCATCTGGGGAACGATAAACTTATTATTGGTCCGATTACAGAATTATCACGTGGAGGAGGATGCAATGCCTGCCACCTGAACTATTCGCCCTATGCAATGATCTCATGGAACAATTATGTTCAGGCCGGAAAAAAAGATACTGCGAATTTGAAATTTCATCCCTCATTATCAGTTAAAATAACAAAGGACCATTGTTTTGGTTGCCATAGTCGGTCAGGAAGAATATCGACCAGTTATGAAGGGTGGCATGAAACACAGATGAATAAATCAGACGTTATTGGCCAGAATCAATACAGAGTTTTGGAAGATCAAAGAGTATTTACCTTTATCCAGGATGACGTCCACCATAAAAAGGGAATGGACTGCATTGATTGTCATAATTCTTACGAACTAATGGGTGATGGAAATATTTACCTGCACAAAGAAGCCCAGGTAAAAATCAAATGTGATGACTGTCATTTTGAAGAAATACCAGCAACAACTACTATTGAAGAACTTGATAATGAATCAAATAAAATATTCGAATTAAAGAAAAACAATAGAGAGGATGAAAGGTTTATAGTAGGGGAAAAATCAGGCTTTCCTCTTTTAAACACTTTCGTAACACAGGAAGATTCAGTATATATGGTTGGGAAAATAACAGGGAATAAACATCCTCTGGCACCTCCGGCTGATGTGTGCACCAAGGGAACTGCTCATGATCATCTAAGTTGCAGTGCATGTCATACTTCATGGGCCCCAAGATGCCTTGGTTGCCATAACGAATATGAAGCAAGAACCCCAGGATATGATATTTATGCAAATAAAGAAACCAGAGGATCATGGATAGAGTTTGTTGGCAAATTTCTGGCAAGTCCTCCTACCCTGGGTGTTGAAGCAGATACTTCAGAAGATGGCACAATATACAAAACTATAAAAACAGCTGTTCCAGGTATGGTTTTAACCATAGACAAAAGTACATATACTCACAAAAATGACCCGGAGGAGTTTATATTCAAACGACTTTTTGCCCCTACCGAACCACATACTATTCAAAGCCAGGGCAGAAGCTGCCGCTCCTGTCATAATGATCCACTGGCAATCGGATATGGGGAAGGCACTTTAAACTATGATAAGGTAAATGGCAAATGGACATTTGTAGCAAAATATGAGTTAAATAAATATGACAGATTACCTGAAGATGCCTGGACTGGCTTTCTAACAGACAATCCGAAAAATGCCTCGACCAGGGATAATTTCAGGCATTTTACATTGGACGAACAGAGGAACATACTTACTGTAGGTGCCTGTTTAAGTTGCCATGAAGAAAGTTCAAAGGAAATGCAGGAAAGTCTAAATGATTTTGAGTCTATTCTAAAAAAGATAAGCATCTCTTGTGTTTTACCCAAATGGAAATAATTTATTCATTTTTAAAATAATCGAATAAAAAAAGGTGAGACAAAAGCCTCTCCTTTTTCAAGAGAACACTTCATATACTTAACCACCGTATTGGCTGAATCTGATTGCCAGCCAAAAAAAGCTTCGTCATAAACTTTTACATTCTTGTAGTTTAGCATGTCGGCAAATGTAAAAAATACAATTCCCGCCCTCACACTGGTTTTATAGTAGAGTATTATTTCTTTATCAGAAGTAATACCTTTTGGTTTAAATAGTCCGGCCAGTTCATCTATTGATTTCATCATAGATTTATCATCCATTACCGGGCTAAACTCAAAATGTAACGCATTGGGCATATGACCTTTCCTAATAGTAGTTTCATCTGACTAACCACTTTCACTTATTTTTTTAAGAAGGGCATAGTTGATGATCTCTAAGTCTCTGCCTGAAACCCTTACGATGTTCCCTTCCTTAAAATCTTTCAACGCCCTTGTAACACTTTCTCTCGTTGTACCAATTAAAGCCGCGAGGTCAAGATGAGAAAAAGGAACGGTAAATTCATGTGACAGGAAAATTTCGTCCGAAAAATAGAGAATTGCATCTGCCAATCGCCCATTTATCTGTTTTTGCTGTTGGTCGACTATCCTATGGTAATAACTCAATTCCTCTTCGCAAACATAAGCCAATATTTCCGATGCAAATGTGCCACTGGTTTTTATCAGGTCTTTAAAAATTCCAACATTAATATAACATGCCTGGATATCTTTTAATGCTGTTGCAGAATAATGGTTGATTTTACCTCCAAGAATAGTTTGAATACCCATATAAGCTCCTGGTCGGGCAATTTTTAATATCTGGTCGCGGCCATTTGGGCCGACCATGTGAACTTTAGCAAAGCCTTCCTTTAAAAAAACCACATAGGAGTGAGGTAAACCCTCTGAGAATATCTTTTCTCCAGCATTCAGATGAACATCCAGACAGCCTTTTTCAAGCATTTTCAGCTCCTCATCACTTAATTCTTTAACTGCTTTCGATTTTAATCTGCACTCTTGACATTTTGTACCATCCTTAAAGACTTGTATCATCTGACTTGTCTGAAATTATAAATTGATCGGGCAAAATTACTAAAAAAATGAAGCATATATCACATGAATAGAGTACTTATATCACAGGATTTCATGTGCTATTCAGCAAGTTTCCTACATAAATTTGTATAAGTAATAAATTCAGGGGGAAAATGAATACGCAATCTAACGACATTTCTGGTTGGAAAAATTTTTTGGTGAATGCAGGTTTTCATTGTATGGTCCTTGGCATGGCAGGGGTCCTTGCAATAATTTTAATTGGGTTTTTGACTTGTTGCTTCGGATTACCCAAATGGGTGTTTTATAGCTCATTGGGTGCAGGATTATTGGTTGGTATTTTATGGTCCGTATTCTGCATGAAATGCAATTGCAGCAGTCTTCACAAAATAAAGGAATGATTCACCAGAGAAAAACAACTTCCGGTTGATGAATTTTGGGTGCCTTGAATAAAGGTAAATAAGGTCGTATTTTTCTTTGTTTCCCCGTTAATACCTCATGGAGGCTCCATGGGGTATTAATTTTCAGAAATATTAACCATACTCTGCTATTTGCTCAAGGCGCTTCAGGTCTTTTATCTCAATTCTTTTTCCTTCAATACCGATTATGCCATCGTTCCTGAGTTCTGACAGAATACGAATTACATTTTCAGTTCTCATCTCAATGAGCTCGCCAATTTCTTTCCTGTGATACCGGTAAATCAAATTTTACATCTTTATAGATTTCTTTTGCAAACAATAATATAATATAAGCAGTTCTGCCTCTAAGATTTTTTAAGTTAATTGATAAGCGTGTACTTAAAATTTGATTATTGATGTCACTCATCTTTTCAAGCAAAGTAACTGCAAAACGTCCATTTTTACGCGATAATTTTCGAACAAGTTCTGTTTCAATAACACATATTTTAGAATCTTCAAGCGCTGAGATAGAAAATAAATGATTTGATCTTGAAAAAGCACTGAGTAGACCAACGATATCTTTTGGTTTAGTAATTCCTACAATCTGCTCCTTTCTGGGATCGATTGTTTTGTATATTTTCAGTAAGCCTTCTTTCAGATAAATAAAATTCTTTACTTCATCACCTTCCTGAAAAATAACATCGCCTTTTTTATAGACTATTTCATTTCGTGAAATAGAAAGAACTCCAAGTTCCTCCCGGGAAAGGTCATCAAAAAGAATTGACCGGTATATACATGCTTCACATGTTTTACTCATAAATTACACCGTTTTGTAAACATATCTATATATCTAGATTGTATGTTTAATAACAGGTTTGTTATATATCATATAATTTGAGGCCCTAAGGTACAAAACTTGAGGTAATTTTGGAACCTCAAATTCAAATTATGTATACTAACATTTTATAGGTATGAAAAAGATTTTAATCCTTGGAGGCGGAACCGGAGGAACAATAATGGCCAATAAACTCAGAGCTTCTCTTGAAAGAGAAGAGTGGGAGATCACCGTTGTTGACCAATTTAAAACACATTATTATCAACCTGGCTTTTTATTTATTCCTTTTGGAATTTATAATAAAAAAGACGTAATAAAGCCAAAAAGTGACTTTTTCCCTCCAGGAGTTAATGTAATTTATTCTGAAATTGAGTTAATTGAGGGTGAGAAAAATCAAGTTAAAATAGCCAATGGTAAAATCTTAAAATATGATTTTATGATTATAGCCACTGGAACTCAAACCTGTCCGGATGAAACACCTGGCTTAAAAGATGAATTGTGGTATAAAAGTATTTTCGATTTTTATACAATTGAGGGGGCTCTTGCTTTACGCAACTTCTTCAAAACATGGGAAGGTGGTCGTTTGGTATTAAATATTGCAGAATTACCATTTAAGTGTCCTGTTGCTCCGCTTGAATTTGTTTTTCTGGCAGATGCCCATTTTCATGAGCTTGGAATAAGGGATAAAGTGGACATTACTTATGTTACACCACTTCCAGGTGCTTTTACAAAACCACGAGCTACTCAAATGTTGAGTGGTTTACTCGAGGAAAAAAATATTAAAGTAATTCCTGAATTCTATTTAGAGCGAGTAGATAATAAAGAGAAGAAAATTATTTCGTATGATGGTACTGAGGTTCCTTTTGATGTACTTACCATTGTTCCTGTTAATATGGGAAACGAGGTAATGGAAAGAAGTGGTTTGGGAGATGACCTTAACTTTGTTCCAACAGACAAGCACACTTTACGGTCAGAAAAATTTGAAAATGTATTTGTCTTGGGCGATGCCTCTAATATACCTACTTCAAAAGCAGGTGCTGTGGTTCATTTTGGCGCAGATGTTTTATTTGAAAATTTGATGAGTGCTATTGAAGGGAGACCATTGCTTGCAAAATTTGATGGACATGCAAATTGCTACATTGAAACAGGTTTTGGAAAAGGCTCAATAATTGATTTCAATTATGATACTGAACCACTTGCAGGAACTTTCCCACTTCCTGGTGTTGGTCCTTTTGGCCTTTTGCAAAATACACGCTTCAACCATTACGGTAAAGTAATTTTCAGATGGATATACTGGCATATTTTGCTTAAAGGGAAGGAACTTCCAATTGGTCCCGATATGTCTATGGCAGGAAAAAAAATATAATTCTTATTGATTTTCAACAATATTCTAAATGTTATGGAAAAAGACCAATTAAAGGAAATCAATCAGAAACTAGACCTCCTTCTGGAAAATGTGAACCAGCAGAGGTTGAAAAGTGAAATGATCGAAGATCTCGTAAATGATTTATCTATTATAGGTAAGGATGCCTATGAAACTTCTGTTGAGAAGCTGGAGGAACAAGGCGTTGAATTGGATGGTGAAGCTTTGCAGCTGATGTTCTTCAAATTTCTTAAAAACATCGATAATTTCTCGATGATTATGAATCTGTTTGAGAGTATGGTTGACCTTTCAAAGGACCTTGGCCCCATTGTAAAACAAACAGGTTATGATGTAATCGACAAATTTCATGAACTGGATCAAAAAGGCTACTTTGAATTTTTCAGAGAAGCACTTACAATTATTGACAACATTGTTAAAGGCTATACGGTTGAAGACGTCAGGATGCTTTCAAATAATATTGTAACCATTATGGATACATTTAAGAACCTTACTCAGCCTGACATGATGAAGGCTATGGACAATGCCCTGAATATATTCAAAAACCTTGATACAACAAATGTTCCAGAATATTCTAGTCTGGAAGGTAATGAAAGAACTAAATACACCGGAAATGAAAAGAGGACTTGGTTTTATTTTAACATTTATGAAAAGTCTGACTCCGGCACCAGAAAATCAAACTAAATAACATTTATTCACTTATTAAATATTTTTATTATGGCTACAAAAACAATCGCAGGTGTTAGTGTTGATCTTAATGACGAAGGTTATCTCACTGATCCTTCCCAATGGACAAAAGAAGTGGCAGCTGAAATTGCCCTTGAAGAAGGTATAGAGCTTACCGACAAACATTTCGAGGTACTAGAATACCTACGTGAAGAAACGGCAAACGGAGCTCAATTAACTATTAGAAAGGTTGGGAAATCCGGAATCACAGACATTAAAGGTTTGTACGATCTTTTTCCTGGTGGACCGCTTAAGAAATCATCCAGAATAGCTGGAATACCAAAACCCTCAAGTTGTGTTTAAACGAACTTTAAAATTTTAATATCATGAGTATCAAACAAGATGAGCACCCATTAAAAAAAGTATGCATTATTTGCGCAAAAGGAGCTATTGAAGACGTTTATGCAACCTTAGTAATGGCAAATGGTGCTGTTATGGAAGGTATTGAAGCAAAAGTTTTCTTTACTTTCTTTGGAATGGACGCAATTACCAAGAAGCAAATGAATAAGCTTCATACAAGTACGGTTGGAAACCCGGCCATGAGAATGCCAGGAGGCGTACCATTCCCTACCCTGCTTGGTGGACTTCCCGGTGTTGAAGCTGGAGTATCATCCATGATGAAAAAACAAATGGAAGACCTTGACATGCCACCAGTTGACGAGTTTCTTGATATGATCACTGCAGGTGGTGGTGAAATTTTTGCCTGTAAGCTTGCAACTGATATGTTTAAACTGGAAATGAAAGATCTCAGCGACCATGTTAAGGACATTATTACGATAGGTGATTTTTATGCCCTTGCCGGAGGCTTAAACACACAAATTATTTTCACTTGATTTTTCTTTAAAATCATTTGTAAAAAATAAATTAAAATCCCTGGTTTTCGGGGATTTTTTATTTTTACATATCTGTTCAAAAAAGTGGCATTGTAAATGAAAGAAACAAAGATTACAGGGATAATTCTTGCCGGAGGAAAAAGTTCTCGAATGGGAAGAGATAAAGGCTGGATTGAATTGAATAATAAACCATTGATAAATTATGCCATAGAAGCTCTTAAACCGTATTGCGATGAATTAGTTATCAGTTCAAATTCGACAGAATATAAATCATTGGGATATCCTGTATATGAGGATAAAATTAAAAATTGTGGCCCTATGGGAGGGATTTATTCTTCTTTGCTATACTCTTCCTCCCGATTAAATATGGTTCTTTCATGCGATATGCCTTTAATATCATCTGAACTCATAGAATATATTTTAGTTAAATGTATTGAGGGCAAATTATCCGTTCCAATTCATGGAGCTAATCTTATGGAGCCGTTGTGTGCTGTTTACCCCTTAGAAGCAATTTCACACTTAAAAAAGTCTATAGAAAAGGAGAAATTAAAGCTTATAGATTTAGTAAATTCAATTCCCACTGAGCAAATTAAAATTGATCCATCGCAATATTTCTACCACCCTGATCTATTCCTTAACATAAATAAACCTGGAGATCTTGAAAGGGCATCAAGCTTGTTACAGAAATAATAGTTTGTTTAAATTATTTTCTTTTCAATCCTTTTCAACCGATGAATCCTTCTGCACAAAAAGCTTTTTAAGCTCCATAAAACTTAACCCAAACACCGATAAAAGAAGGATAATTGAACTTGCCAAAGAAATTTTCTGTCCAGTGTAGTAGGTTTTTGGATGAAACTTAAATTCAATAGTATGCTCACCAGGAGGAACAACCAATGCTCTCAGGATATAATTTACCCTAAAATGTGGAACAGGTTCACCATCTATATAAGCATTCCAACCCTTATCATAATATATCTCTGAAAATACAGCCATCTTCTCTGAGGGTGAAGCACTTTCATATACCAGATGGTTAGGCTCATAGGATGTTAATGATATTTTCGAAATTGAGTCATTTTCAAGATTTAAATCCAATACAAAATCTTCAAATCGTTTATCAATTATTGCCTCTTCTGCAGGATTGAAACCCGTAAGAGCCGCAATTTCTTCATCAGGGTTGTTAACAAGGCTAAACTCATTGACGAACCAGGCATTGCCAAGTGCTCCTGTATTTAGTTGGGCTACAGGCCCTTCACCTTCCCTGGGGACTATAATATACTTTGTATTAAGCATGTTTAATACACGCTCATTATTTTTACTTATGTGGTATGTGAGTAAATCCTGGTATCGCCTTATCTTAGCCCCGTGATACCCACCAATTGACTTATGAAACCATGATGTACTTCCATCATTAAAAGTATCAACAGTAAGATTAAAAACTCTGTAGCTAATACTTTTATCCTGAAGAATTGATAAGTCAGCAGGAGTGGGAGTAAATGGTTCTTTAACCTCTCGTTTAGAAATAAAATTATCGTTGTTAACGTATCGCTTATTAATTGGCCAAAAGTCTATTAATAACAATACTGCAAGAGCTAGAATTAGGTATTGCTTTTTCAGCTTACCATAAGCAAAACCAAATATTAAAGCACCTGTTAATAAAACAAATATCAAGGATCGAAAAGCATCTCCCTGAAGTAAATCCTTTCGGTCCTCATGAATGGTTTGAATAAACAGTTCGGGCCAGCCCATAGACTTCAATTGTTCATCAATCGGAGCTGTGAAATCAAGTAGCATTCCAGGAAATACGGAAAAAAACAAAGCAATACCACCAACAATATATAAAGTGTATTTTAATGCTTTAACCAGGTCATCCTTTTTTATTTTACCTTCCATAATTTCTTTAACGGCAAGGATACCCAGCAAAGGCATTGCAAACTCTGTGATTACTAATATCATGGAAACAGTTCTGAACTTATTATAGCCCGGGAAATAATCAATAAAGAGGTCAGATAAAAACATAAAGTTTTTTCCCCAGGCTAACATGATTGAAACAACTACTGCAGATGCCAACCACCATTTAATAGGTCCTTTAATCACAAATAGACCCAGTACAAAGAGAAAAACCACTACAGCTCCAATATATACTGGTCCGGCAGTGAATCGCTGGGTGCCCCAATAAGCCAGAGGAGAATATTGAACAATTTGTTTGGCACCCTGTACATTATTTCTTTCTAATTCCTGGTATGTTTTAGAATCTAGATCTAACCCGCCTGAAGCTCCTCCTTTAAAATTAGGAATAAACAAATTCATAGTTTCATCTATTCCATATGAGTAATCGTTCAGAATATAGTCTTTATCCAGGCCTGAAGTCTTATTCCCTTTATCATCAGAAAGTTCAGATTTGCCCCGAATGGAAACTTTTCCATATTCATTTATAAGCAACAAACTTGTAATATTGACACCAACAGCAATTATTACAGCAAATACCAGAACTCCTATAGTTTTGAAAAACTGAGGTAGTGTTTTGTCCCTAATAGCCTGAATTAAGTATGCCAGTCCAAAAAGTAAAACAATTAACAGAGTATAATAGGTAATCTGTGGATGATTTGCAATAATTTGCAGTGCTAAAAAAAGTGAAGTAAGCAATCCTCCCCAGATTAACTTTCCACGAAAACTTAATACAATACCCATTAAAACCGGAGCCATATAGGCTATTGCATGTGCCTTGGTATTATGCCCGGCAGCTTCAATATTAAAAAAGTAAGTAGAGAATGAAAATCCAATTGCTCCGGCTATAGCAAGCCAGGGGTCTACGCGAAATCCAACAACTAATAGTAAATAAAATCCCATCAGGGTTAAAAACAAGAACTTCACTGGTGGATGTAGAGTGAGTGAGATATATTTATCAACATACCTTATAAGATTAGTGGTATAAATGGTACTAATAAGATAGGCAGGCATTCCACCAAACATACTGTTTGTCCATAATGGCTCTTTATCATATTCAGTCCTGTAATCCACAATTTCCTTTGCCATTCCTTGAAATTGTAAATTATCCCCCTGCCTCAATACTTTACCCTCGAGTGCCGGGGAATAATAGGCGAATGAAATAATTATAAAAAGAAGGATTGCAACAATGTGAGGCAAAACAGCAGAAAGTTGGATGTTTTTCATCTAATTCTTGTATTAGTCGTTTTTCACTTCTTCATAATCAATATATTCTCCGTTTTCTTTATCTACCTTTTTATTTTTTTTTGGTGCAAAATCGATTGTTACATCCCCCTCTTTTCTAAAACGTTCTTTTTGCCTGTTTCCCTGAAATTTTGAATTTCTTTTGCCTCCTGGCATCTGAAACAACCAGGTAACAAATTTTACACCGTAGTATATCAATAAAAAAATTAGAATAATCCTGAATAAACCGACAAGCATGTATTGATTTTTAGATTTGTGGCGAATTTACAGAATTTTTTAAAGTTAGAGGAATACCATTTAAAATACATATATTTTGTGTATGGCTTTAACTTGTTTTCTATTACTGTATAGAGTAATTATAAAGGAAATTATCCTCCCCGCCCACTATTAGGTTAAACCTAGCAGAAGAACTCCTGAATCGGCCAATAGAAAAGAGTGTTTGCCCAATTAAGGGGAAATTTTCATAAAGGCTGCCATCGCTATTGAAAAGGAATATACTATGGTCTAAAGTAGAAACTATACCTATTTTACGGTCATTTGCAGAAAATTGGTAGGTTGCAGGCCTCAGGTCTATAGTGTTTTCGAAAGTATGAGAATATTTTTCCTTCTTATTTAAAGAATATACTTCTAATTTATTACCATCCAGAAAAATGTATTCCTTGCTTCCATCTCCATCCAGATCCTGATAGTCGAAAAAATGCTTATTACTAAACTCCTTAAGAGTTGTTTTTTCAATCTTCCCATTCAATTTAATAAAATACACTGTCCCATCATCACCTGTTGTTATAAATCCAGCTCCTGAGCCCCTATTATCAGCAATAATATTTTGATTCAAAGGTTTCGGAATATTTGTTTTAATATTTACCCGACTAATTCCTTTCCTGTTGAGGATATAAAACTTGTATTTATCAGAGAATACGATATAGTCTCTGGATTGAATTCGGTAGTGCTTAATGGGTGTTTCAATGAAATCCTCAGTTTTAGGATGTGTCCATCCCCTAACAGTCTTCCCCTCTTTTGTGAACAAATAAATTTTCTTGTCCTTCGCTGCCAAACATATTCTATAGTCCCGGGAACCATCATAGTCAAAAAGTGTCATGCCATTAGTGGCTTCCGATCGAAGATTTACCGGGTAATTTTCAACATAGTTACCATTTCTATCAATCAGATGAAGTTGTCCTGATGTATTAAATAAATACTGAAGCTTTTTGTTCTTAAAATAATCAATCTGATAAATCTCACTCATTATTTTTCCTGGTAGATTTATCTTCCAAATTACTCTTCCAGCAGAATTAATCAGGTAAATGTTATTCTTTTCATCCTGAATAAATATCTCCTTTTCATCTGAATTATGATTGGTAACAAAAACTGGCTTCGACTGCAGTGTAGTATCCAATAAGCTTTCCCATACTGTTTCTGCTCTGTCATTAAAAACAGGCTGGTATTTAACAAAAAGATTGTTGTAGACCATTTTATTCTCAGTACTGAATTGGACGCCAATTGCTTGTATTTTATTGAATATCTGTTGATTTTCTTTCAGACCTTCTTTATTTTCCGGACTCAAATATTTGTTAAGAAAGAGTGCAGACCGTGGAATGTTTAAATAAAAATAAAGGTTTGATCTACTTGATAAAGACTCATTAAATTTCTGATAATCGAGATCATGTGATAAGGTTTTCTGTAAAACATTATAATGAATAAATGTTGATAGGGAAGCCACTGAATTACCAAAAATTAAAAATCCATCAAGAAATGTAACATATTGATTATCAGAACCGGAAAACAGATTCCCAAAAAGCATAGAAGGTATTTCACTAATAGGCAATTTATAAATAGGGACTTGAGTTTCAGAATCCAGGTCAACAGTCAAAATAAATTTACTTACATCAATGTTATTGTTTTTTGAATATTCAAGAATAGCATTTGCCAACTCCTCACTCATACGGTTCATACTTTTTACTCCAAATAGACAATAGGTGTTTTCGTTAAGAGTTCGATTTTTTACATCGGTATAAGCTATACTTATTTCATTTTCAAGCATAGGAAGAAACAATTTTTCAATATCAATCCCCCATTTTTTATTTGCCTTCGCTATCCTGCTTGAGCTTGGAGCGAACTTGCTATGGCTGCGTAAGAATAATTTGTATTTCGCAGAAAAATCATCGAAATCACTAATTCCAAGAGCCAGATATGATATAGTATTGGCCGGAAGAACCTGAGCAGATGATAATTTTCGAGATGATTCACCCTTAAATATATTTAAGTAATTATTTAAAGTGTCATTTGAATATGAAAATCCATTCAATAGAAAGGATTCATCATCAATATTGATATCCAATTCTGCCCAATTTGCAAAATGGTCGAAAGGCAACACCTTTCTTTTATATGTACTGTTCAGAAAAGATGAAATAAAATAGGGGATTCGTTTAAAATTTATATACAGGTTTGCCTCAACGTTCTTTCCCGAGGTTGATTTAACTCTGCTAAATCCATCCTGATCTAAAATTCCAAAATTAAGATCCAGTTGACGTATCGAGCTTTCAACTAAGATTGTTGAAGAACTGAGTATAAATACTCCCTTATAAACTGAAAAAAAGTACTTATTGCCATTGGAATTGATTTCGATATCAAAAACACTGGTTCTTTGATATTTCCTTCCTTCCAGGTTAACTTGAAATTGCTTTTCAAAAGCGCTCTGTAAGGTTGTAATATTTATATTTTCAGGTAGGCTTGCCAAGTATATTAACTCTATATCATCTTTCCCTAAATGATGAACAGAAATGACAACTGGCTTATGAGTAACCAGGTTTTCAATTGTTTTGTTTATTCCTAGAATAGAATCAACATATTGCAGGTTTCTATTTATTTTTTCAATATTTTTTAGCTCCTGGAACTCATTCCATATAAAATTGTGATTTTGAAGTTTATCAATAAAATTCGGGAAATCATTTATTTCAGAAATAAGCATGGCATCAATAGGAACAGCATTAAAAACATCCTCCCTTGCTTCGAATCTTGGCTTAAAAACGAAATATGCGGCAAGCAATATTCCAATAAGAACAATTCCAACTGCTATGCCCCAAAGTTTTTTAAACATATATTAAGATACTTATTAAATATGGGCAAAATTAGAAAAATAAGATGACTATAAATCTGATATATCTAAATCTTTGATACAGCTAATCAGGTTAGAGGTTATCAGGTTAAAACTTTTTGTGGCGAATACCTTACCAGTTCTCAATAAAAATTTACTCATAATAGAAAATGGAATAGTTTTTGCTTAACAATTTAGTTAACGCAGTCAAGGCGTTAATAATATAAAAAAAACGAAAAATAAATCAATTACTAATTTCATTCTTTACTATTCATTCTAATTAGTTTGAATTGAGAAATTGATATTTAGATACTTTATTAAACGATATATTTTTGAAAAGAATTAAAAATATTGGATTTACAATATTCCATATGGCATTTATTTTAACAATGAAAATTGTTATGGCTTTAGCCAGCAAGAGGTAACTTAAATAAGAGAATAATTTTATAGACTTAGTAAACAATCACCAATCAATATTATTCACTAAAGTCAATTTTCCTGAGGAAGGGAGCTTCAAAGTTTTACTTCGGATAATTATTTTATAAAATTGTAAATAAATAGATTTAATTCAGTTAAAAAAACCAAAATCTATTTTAATTAAATAGAGAGGCTGGAGGTAAATGCTTAAAATAAGATATATAATATTTACTGGACTTATTCTTGCCACTCTGTCTTTGTCAATATCGGCACAAACCATTCAGATATTAGATAAATCTTCAGGTTTGCCAGTCCCTGATGTGGCAATATTCAATCAGGATATGAACAAAGCTGTAATTTCAGATGATATGGGAAATGCAGATATTGGTATTTTCTCTGATTCCGACAGTATTTATTTCCAACATCCCTCCTATATAAGAAAGGCCTCTTCAAAAAGAGAATTAGCAGAACTTGGCAACATAATTCAACTTGAGAAGCAAAACAGGATGCTTGAAGAACTGGTTATAGCAGTAAAAAGGTGGGAGCAGGTGAAAGAAGAAGTACCAAATAAAATAAAATCAATTTCTCACGAAGAAATGATGCTTCAAAACCCGCAAACAGCCGCCGATCTGCTTACAATTTCAAATGCTGTCTTTCTTCAAAAAAGTCAATTAGGCGGGGGCAGTCCAATGATTAGGGGATTTTCTGCCAATTCAGTTTTATTAGTAGTTGATGGTGTGAGGATGAATAACGCCATCTACCGGAGTGGAAACTTGCAGAATGTAATTTCTATAGATGCAAACATAATCCAGGAATCAGAAGTTATTTATGGTCCGGGCTCTGTTGTATACGGTAGTGATGCACTCGGAGGTGTAATGGATTTTCACACTTTTGACCCTCAACTTTCAAGAGAAAACAAATCAAAAATAAATGTAAATGCCGGTACACGCTACTCAACAGCTAACCATGAAAAAATGGGGCATTTCGATCTGAATGCTGGTTTTAAGAAATGGGGATTTTTAACCAGTGTTTCCTATAGTAATTTCGACCATCTTCAAATGGGTGGATGGGACCATCCATCATATCAGAGACCTGAATATGCTTCACGGATTGGAAATATTGACACTATCATAAACAATACAAACTCAAACCTGCAAGTATACTCCGGATATAACCAGATAAATTTGATGCAAAAATTCAGATTCTCTCCAAAAGAGAAAATTAATTTCACCTATGCATTCCATTATTCTAAAACCTCTAATGTTCCGAGATATGATAGACTAATACAATACAACAATGATCAATTGAAATATGCCGAGTGGTATTACGGCCCACAAAAATGGATGATGCATTCATTTACTATTCAACTTGATAATAAAAAAACTCTGTATGATAACCTAAAACTTATTTTAGCATACCAGAATTATGGAGAAAGCAGGCACAACAGAAAGTTGTTCAATACAGCACTCACAAATCGGGATGAGAATGTCAATATCTACTCGCTGAATCTTGATTTAAATAAAAAACTGGGAACAAAACATTCGTTTTTTTATGGTATTGAATCATTTTTTAACGATGTAAAATCAACTGCAAATTCTGAAAACATTCTGACCGGAGAGGAATCTCCCTTATCCACACGGTACCCCGATGGAATAAATCATTATTTTACAATTTCGGGATACGCCTCAATTAAACTTAACCTGGCAAGACAATTAACTTTTGATGCCGGATTACGCTATAATTTGGTAGATCTTCATTCTACAATAGTGGATAATTCATTTTACAATTTCCCTTTTGATGAAATCAAAAATACTAATAGTGCACTGAATGGCTCTGTTGGGCTGGTTTACAGGCCTGGAAAAGAAACTCAGATCAATTTCAACTATTCTTCAGGATTCAGAGCACCAAACCTTGATGATATATCAAAAGTTTTTGATTCTGAACCAGGTGGAGTGGTTGTCCCGAATGAAGATCTTAGACCAGAATATGCATACAACTTTGATTTGGGCTGGAATCAAAGTTTTAATAAAAAGGTCACATTTGAAATAAATGGGTTTTATACCAGGCTGAAAGATGCAATGGTAAGGCGATATTTCAAATTCAATGGTCAGGATTCAATTCTATACGACAATGAAATGAGTCAGGTTTTTGCCATGGTAAATGCCCGGGAGGCTACCATTTATGGGGGAAGTATTGACCTGATTGCTAAATTTACAAAAGCCTTTTCATTCAAAACCGATTTTACTTATTTAAAAGGTAAGGACGATGAAGGAATTCCTCTAAGACATGTTCCTCCCTATTATGGGGGCGTTCATCTGGTATATAAAAGTAAATTTTTTAGTGGTGATTTTTATTTCCTATATAACGGTGAAATTTCAAATGAAAATCTTGCTCCAGAAGAACAAGCCAAAACTTATATGTATGAGTTAGATGAAAATCGACTACCATATTCTCCATCATGGTATAGCTTGAACTTTAAAATATCCGTTCAGCCAACTGAATGGATATCAATACAAGGTGGAGTTCAAAACATCCTGGATGTTCGTTATCGGCCTTATTCTTCAGGTATTGTTTCACCAGGCAGGAACTTTTATGTAGCTCTAAAAATAGCAATAGGATAGGACACCTATTCAGTGATAACATATCTGCAATAATTTCTAAAAAAAACTCATTTACACATTCATTTCGATGAAATTACAAACAAGTTTTTTTGTACTTTAGCCTGCAACGAATATCATTTTTCATTGCATCCCAGAATCATTAATATTAGATTTTTCTTCATTTTAATTCTAATAGGATTTATATATCCACAGGATACATTTTCCCAGAATCCCAAAATAGAATTCGAGCTTGTTAAACCTCATTCAATAAAGCAGCTGAATTACTCTGGTGACAACCAATTTCAAACCGTTAATAATGCTCTCCCCAAGCCTATTCGGGTTCAGGTGCTCGATTCAAACTCAAAGGGAGTTCCTGGAGTACAAATAAATTTCGAACTAATTTCCTCACCTGAAAAATCCAATGGCTTTAAAATCAATCCCTCTTGGGCCCTTACTGATTCAAATGGAATAGTTAGTACTTATGTTACATTCGGTTCTGGTTCGGGAAATTATTTTGTTTCAGCAAAATCTAAAACCAATGGTGGGAACTTGCTTATTTATGAGTTAAATGCCCGGGATTCCAAATGGATTTTTATTCTTTTTGCAGGACTAGTTGGTGGTTTAAGCTTATTCCTGTTTGGTATGTTCATGATGAGCGATGGTCTTCAAAATGCCGCTGGCAATAAAATGAGGGCCATCCTCACAAGTATCACAAACAACAGATTTGTTGCTTTGAGTATTGGGGCCCTTATTACTATGATCATACAAAGTAGCAGTGCCACAACAGTAATGCTCGTAGGATTTGTCCAATCAGGATTAATGAGCTTTGCACAGTCGCTTGGAATTATACTTGGAGCCGATATTGGAACCACTATTACTGCTCAAATTATAGCTTTCAAGCTAACTGATTATGCTTTGTGGTTTATCGCTATTGGCTTTTTTATAAATCTATTCTTCAAAAGTTCCAAGTTAAAGCAGATTGGTAAAAGTATCCTTGGTTTTGGGTTGTTGTTTTTTGGTATTTACATAATGTCCGAAGCAATGACTCCCCTTAGGACCTATGAGCCTTTTATTGAAATATTGCTGAAGCTTGAAAATCCTTTCCTCGGAATTTTAATTGGTGCTATTCTTACTGCATTATTTCAAAGCAGCAGTGCTTTTGTAGGATTGATCATTGTTATATCAACACAAGGTCTAATAAGCCTGGAGGCTGCTATAGCATTGCTTCTGGGGGCAAATCTTGGAACTGCTGTAACAGCTATATTGGCAAGTTTAAATACCGGACGGGAAGCAAAAAAAGTTGCCCTGGCACATACATTATTTAAGGTATTTGGGATCTTTGTATTTATCTGGTGGATTCCAACATTTGCAGAGCTTATCCAAAACATCTCTCCAAAAGGAGATTCTGGAATGGACCAAATAGATTATATGTCACAGGTAGTTCCCCGACAAATTGCCAATGCACATACATTATTTAATGTAGCCCTTGCAGTTTTGTTTATCCCTTTTACAGGCCAATTTACAAAGCTAATCGACTGGATATTGCCTGAGAAAGAAATACCACCAGATGAAAAGCTTGAGGTAAAATATTTAGATGAAAAACTATTGTCCTCTCCTGCCCTGGCTCTTTCACTGGCAAAGCAGGAAACAATTAGAATGGGTCACCTCGTTCAGGATATGACAAATGATATTCTTCTTCCCTTTTTCCTGAAAGATTCGGCAGTTCTTAAAGAAATAGTTAAAAAGGAAAACCTGGTAAACTACCTTCGTGATGAGGTAAATTCATATTTGCGAAAAGTTATTCGGGAAGATGTTAGTGAAAATAGAGTAAATGAAGCTTTCCAGATCATGTACACTGTTAAGGAATTTGAGCAAATTGCGGATGTAATATCTAAGAATCTAATAGAAAAGGCTAATAAATGGATAGATAGTAAACAAGATTTTACTCAACAGGGAAAAAAAGAAATCATAGAATATCAACAAAAAACCCAGAAACAATTGGCAAGGGCTATACTGGTATTTCGGACCGTTAATCTTGAAATGGCCCTGGAAATGAAAGCAAAGAACAAAAAATATAAGCAAATGGCCATTGATCTTGAAAGGCAGCATTATTTACGCATCCAGGAAGAAATTAAGCAATCTATTGAAACCAGTGAATTCCACCTTGAATTGATCACAAATTTTAGAATTATTACAAGCCATGCAACTAACATTGCAAGAATTTTACTTAAATGGCAATTAAATACAGAATGAAAATTATATATGTAATAGGTTACAATTCTTAATCTCAATCAAATCATGAAAAACTTTACTTACTGCATTTTTGCATTAATACTATTTTGCATACCGAATTATTTGTATTCTAAAGGAGACAATTCAAATAACGAAAATACAATCACTTCAGGACCTACAAATGGAAGCCTTGTAATTGTAGGTGGGGCTATGCAGGATTCGAATATTGTTCTAAAATTTATTGAATTGGCAGGTGGAAAAGATGCATCCATTGTGGTTGTACCAGCGGCTATGGGCCTGGACTCTGTAAACCAGGCAAGGGTTACAAGATTCCTTACAAGGTTAGGTGCCACCAATGTTCAGGTAGTTCATACAAAAAATCCGGAGGAAGCCAATACTATTGAGTTTGTTGAGCCAATACAAAAAGCCAAAGCGGTCTGGTTCACCGGAGGTAGACAATGGAGAATTGTTGATGCTTACGCAAATACTCTCGCAGAAAAAGAATTTCAAAAAGTCCTTGAACGCGGCGGTGTTATAGGAGGAAGTTCTGCAGGAGCAACCATTCAGGGCTCTTATCTGGCACGTGGGGATACCAAGACCAATCGGATTATGATGGGGGATCACCAGGAAGGTTTCGGATATTTAAAAAATTGTGCTATTGATCAGCATTTACTTGTCCGAAACCGTCAATTCGACTTAATTGAAATATTAAATGCCCACCCGGAATTATTGGGCATTGGATTGGATGAAAATACAGCAATAGTTGTACAAGGAGATGAATTTGAAGTTATTGGGAAGAGTTTTGTAGCAATTTACGATACTCAATTGTGGGTGGAGGAATCCAGAACCGATGATAAACCTGTATTACCCAATGGAGGCAAGTTCTTCCTTTTACGCGCAGGCGATAAATACAATACTAGAACCCGTGAAGTTGTACAATGGCAGGGAACAAACAGGGGCATTTCCAGAGATAAAGATGTGAAATGATTCAGTTTGAATAACTTAATAATAGAAATAATATATGTCTGACATTTCAAACTCCAAAGCCATTATTTGGGACTGGAACGGAACACTTCTTGATGACCTTGATATCTGTATCATTGGTATCAATAAATACCTGACTGAAAGAAATCTGAAAACACTAGATAAAAAAAGGTATCGCGATATATTTGGTTTTCCAATAGGAGATTACTATCAAAAAATTGGATTTGATTTAAAAAAAGAATCTTTGGAAGATTTATCTGTAAAGTTCCTAAAAACCTATTTTGAGAATTTTAACCAAACAAGGTTAAATAAAGGAGCCCATGAAATCTTGACAAAATTTCAGGAAGCTGGTTATCATCAATATATCCTTTCAGCATTGGACCAACCATCATTGGATGATTCTATAAAACAATTTAAAATTGAAAATTTCTTTAAGTCCATTCAGGGCGCACAGGACACCTTAGCAAAAGGGAAAATTGATTATGGCAGAGAATTGTTTGCAGCCGAAAATCTAAATACAGAACGCACTATTCTTATTGGCGATACTCTGCATGATAAGGAAGTTGCCGACTCTTTAAATATAAAATGTGTGCTTTATTCAGGCGGACATCAGACTTATGATCGACTTGCAATAAATAACTCAATTGTGGTGAGTGATCTTCTAGAATCCTTTGATATTGTGGGAAAACTCCTCTTTTAGCTATTTCTTAATAGCAATAAAGTATTTTTGGCACAGAGTTTGCTCAAGTATATGTACAGGCAATCTTTCAAATATACTTGAAACCTTTCAAGGCAGCCAGGAACCAAATTCCTGGCTTTATTTTTTTAGAAGGATTTGTATCCGATAATCTCCCGAACTTCTTTTACCGTTTTTGAAGCACTGAGTCTGGCTTTCTCAGCACCCATATTTACAACCTTCCTCAGGTAGGCATCATCAGAAGAAATGGTCAGTATCTTATCACGAAAGGGTTGAGTGAATATTATTATATCCTCAGCCAGTTGTTTTTTCATATCTCCGTAGCGAATTTCGCATGCATTGTATTTATCCCTAAAGAAATCATAAGTTTCATCCTTTGAGACAACATCCATAAGGGTAAATAAATTCTTAATAGGTTCAGTCATTGGTTGATTCTTTTCAACCGGACCACTATCAGTAACAGCTCGCATTACCTTTTTTCGAATGTTCTCTGGTGTATCACTTAAGAAAATTCCGTTTCCTTCTGATTTTCCCATTTTCCCTGAACCATCAAGCCCCGGGATTTTCACCAGCTCCTCACCAAAATTATAGGCACTTGGTTCAGGAAAATAATCAACCTTGTACATATGATTGAAACGTTTGGCAAATTTTCTGGTCATTTCCAGGTTTTGCTCCTGATCCTTTCCAACAGGTACTTTATTCGCTTTATGGATAATTATATCAGCTGCCATTAAGACAGGATAAGTCAGCAGCCCGGCATTTACATTGTTAGGCTGAAGGCGGACCTTATCTTTAAATGATGTTGTTCTTTCTAACTCCCCAACATAGGCATTCATATTTAACAGTAAATAGAGCTCCGTCACTTCCGGCACATCGCTTTGCAAAAAAATGGTGGCTACTTCCGGATCAAGGCCACAGGCAAGATACTCTGAAAGAACCTGACGTATGCCCCCATGCAAATCCTCTGGCTGAGGATGAGTAGTAAGTGAGTGATAATCAGCAATAAAGAAATAGCATCGATTTTCATGTTGCATTTTCACAAAATTCTTCAACGCCCCAAAATAGTTTCCCAAATGCAAATTCCCCGTTGACCTTATTCCACTAACAACTATCTCCATATTCTTAAAATTCAAAATTAATTTATAAAAAGCCATGCAAAATTAACAATAGTTCGATTAAGTCATCGGCCTTTGCACCAATTATTGCTGCGCTGAATGACATTGAGCTAAAAAATCGTACTTTTGCAGCCAAGTTTAAACAATCATGGAATCAACCAGACAAAAAAAAGTGGCCAGAATGATCCAGAAGGAGTTGGCATTGATTTTTCAGCATGAATCACAAACTCTTTTTCAAGGAAAAATGATCTCAGTCACAGTTGTTCATGTCACACCTGACCTTGCTCAGGCAAAGGTTTTTCTTAGTTTTTTTCCCTCTGATAATTCTGACGAGTTTTTTGAGAATCTAAATAAGAAAAATAAATATATCAGGCATGAAATGTCAAAAAAAATCAGGCACCAGGTTAAGTCAATTCCTGAACTTGTTTTTTTTGTTGACGATTCTCTTGATTATGCAGACAATATTGAAAATCTACTCAAAGAATAGAATATTAGATGAAATATGATCCTGTAAAAAGATCTCTAGGAAAAGTTTTTAACACCACCCCTTTTGCCCGAAAAATATTTTACCGACTTCTTGATATACTGCTTTTACGAACATGGTATATTAAAAGAGAAGTTAAGAAAATAAAAGACCAATTAGATGAGGAGGCAAATATTTTAGATGCCGGTGCAGGATTTGGCCAGTATAGCTATTTCCTTTCACGGATTTCTAGAACCTGGAACATTTTAGCTGTGGATGTAAAAGAAGAACAGGTGGAAGATTGCAACCATTTTTTTTCAAAAATAGGCAAATCTGATAGAGTACACTTTGAAGTTGCAGATTTGACAAAATTTAACTCAAATGACAAATTTGATGCAGCTCTTTCTGTTGATGTAATGGAACATATTGAAGATGACGTAAGTGTTTTTAAGAATATCCAATCCTCATTGAAACAAGGTGGAATTCTGCTTATTTCTACGCCCTCAGACAAAGGTGGATCTGATGTGCATCATCATCATGAAGAATCATTTATTGATGAACATGTAAGAGATGGGTATAGTATTGCAGACATTGAAGAAAAATTAAGAATTGCTGGCTTTTCAAGTATAGAATCAAAATATTCATATGGAAAACCAGGTGTACTCTCATGGAAGATTTCAATGAAATACCCCGTAGTAATGTTAAATAAAAGTAAATTATTCTTTATTTTATTGCCTATATATTACGTACTTACCTTGCCATTCTGCCTCTTGCTAAACTATCTGGATGTTAATAACTTTCATCGAACGGGAACAGGGCTTATCGTAAAGGCTATTAAATAATTTTTATCTTTGCCCAACTTTTTTGAAAAAAGAAACCGAAGGGTCTCTATAGTTTAATTGACAGAACAGCTTATCAATCGATAAGAAGGTACGGGTTAAAGTCCTGATTAGAGACCTTTCTTTTTTCCCTCCTGCATAATTCCCCAATTTCATATATTCAAGGCCTTATGGCAGGCAATAGAATTCTTACAGGATAAGTAATTTGTTTTTATGAATTTGCGAACTTAACTTTAGCCACTGTTTCAAACAACTGCATCTTGGATTTTTCATTTTATGTGGCTAAAAGGTATCTATTTGCGAAAAAATCGCAAAATACCATAAATGTAATTTCCACTATTTCTGTGGTGGGTGTGGCTATTGGTACTATGGCATTAATTGTTGTCCTATCGGTTTTCAATGGATTCGACACACTTGTACATTCCCTATTTAACTCATTTGATCCCGACCTAAAAATCACCATTAAAGAGGGAAAAAGATTTTCATCTGATCAGGCTTCAATTGAGCTGCTTAAAAATACCGAAGGAGTTCTGTATGTGGCAGAAGTAGTTGAGGAAAACGCTCTGCTTAAATATGGGAAAAAACAATACCTGGCTACTATAAAAGGAGTGAGTAAAGAATTTCTTAAAATTAGTGGCATTGATAGTATGATCATCGATGGGAACTTTACTTTAAAACAGGGAAAGAACGTATATGCAGTTGTGGGTCAGGGAATTGCTGTAAGACTATCTATTGGATTAAACTTTGTAAACCCCATCGTGGTGTATGTACCAAAAAGAGAGGGTAAAGTTTCGTTAAACCCTGAGAATGCTTTTAATCGAAGATATATTTTCCCATCAGGAGTTTTTGCTATACAGCAAGATTTTGACTCAAAGTATATGATTGTTCCCATTGAATTTGCGCGTGAATTGCTAGACTTTACAACGGAGGTTAGTGCATTGGAGTTAAAAATTGATCCCGCTTATGATAATGATGATGTGCAGGCAAGAGTAAAAGAAATTCTTGGTGAAGATTATGAGGTAAAAAACAGGTTTGAGCAGGAGGAACTACTCTATAAGATTATGCAGACAGAGAAGTGGGCAATTTTTTTCATTCTTACATTTATCCTTATTGTAGCATCCTTTAATGTAATTGGATCTTTAACTATGCTTATCATTGAAAAGAAAAAAGATATTTCAATTTTACGAAGTATGGGAGCTGAGCTGAAGAGAATTCGTAGTATCTTCCTTTACGAAGGCTGGCTGATTTCAATTTTAGGTGCTTTTTCAGGCCTTGCTGTTGGTGTGTTTATAATCTGGCTTCAAAAAGAGTTTGGTTTGATTAAATTACAGGGTAGTGGGTCCTTTGTTATTGATACATATCCGGTTGAAATAGTCTTCTTCGATTTTATACTTGTTTTTGTTACAGTAATCAGTATTGGATATTTAGCTGCCTGGTATCCGGTCAGGTATATCACTCGAAAATACGTCAAGCAGAATCGCTAATTCACATTTTTTTAATAAATCAACTTTTGCAGTCCTAATCTTATTAACAATTGGCGGTGAGTAAAATCATTGGTTTTTTATTTTTTAAGTTATCTCTTACACTTATTTTTACAGGGAAATGCAACATTCTATTGTACTTTCAAGTATAAGTCAATAGTATAAATAATGATTTATTAGCTGTTAATATATTTAACTGCTAATCAAAATATATATCAACTTTCTGGATGAAGTCCTATTTAATAGTTATATCTACAATATTACTTTTCTCCTTTGGCCAGACTGGTTTCTCCCAGATGACATTGTCTTTTACTACTATAAGTACCACTTGTAACGGTGATTCAGATGGGAGCATCACCGGGTTTGTGAATGGTGGTACACCTCCTTATATCTTCACATGGTCAACTACTGATACTTTGACAACCAGTAATTCATCCACAACCATTTCGAACCTTACGGCCGGAATGTATTGGCTTGTTGTTGAGGATGCCAATTCAAACACTGTTTTTGGATTTGACTTTGTTAATGAACCCGGGCCTTTAAATATAAACTCTGAAGCCTTTACAGATATAAGTTGCAACAATACCAACGATGGAACTATTTCTATATCAGTATCAGGTGGTACCCTGCCTTATCAGTATTCAATAGATAATGGTTCAACATTTGTGTCAAATGGTGGAAATTTTACTGGCTTATCAGCAGGGAATTATCCAATTGTTGTCAGAGATAATAATGGATGTACTACATCAGGATCGACTATAACCATCAACAATCCATCTGCAATTGTCATTACATCCGAGATTAAAACAGATATAAGCTGTAACGGACTAACAGATGGAACAATAAGCGTTACTGCTTCAGGAGGATCTCCTCCATATCTCTACTCCATTGATGGAGGTATAACTTACGTTTCAAATGGTGGAAACTTCGTTGGTTTATCCGCTGGAAACTATGATATATCAGTATTGGATAGTGATAATTGTTCCACAAACGGATCAACAATAACAATAATTGAACCCACTGCAATCTTAATTGAATCTGAATTGTTTTCGAATATTTCTTGTAATGGAGCCAGCGATGGAACTATTAATATTGTAGTTTCGGGCGGTATTTCACCTTACGAATATTCTGTAGATGGTGGAACTACTTTCGTACCAAACGGAGGAAATTTTTCAGGACTTCCTCCGGGGTCATACAATATTGTTGTTAGGGATAATAATGGTTGTATCTCTAATGGAAGTTCCTTAAATTTAACTGAACCAATTGTAATAGTAATTGATTCTGAAACAAAAACTGACGTAAGCTGCAACGGGGGAAATGATGGAACAATAACTATTGTTGCTTCAGGTGGAAATCCGCCTTTTGTATATTCTATTGATGGAGGAATTTCATTCCTAAACAATGGTGGAAACTTTACTGGATTACCAGCAGGGAACTATGATGTGGCTGTTCGGGATAGTCAATCATGTATTAAAGCAGGAAGTACAATTACCGTTAACGAGCCGGTAGTCTTAGTTATTGATACGCAAGTTATTACTGATATTTCATGTTTCGGTTCAGTCGATGGGAGCATTGCCCTTACTGCAACTGGTGGCACACCCCCATATGAATATTCAATTGATGGAGGGATTACCTATTTATCAAATGGTGGAATATTTACAGGATTGGCATCAGGAGCTTATGCATTAGCAGTAAGAGATATTAACAGTTGTACATTCCTGGGACCAACCGTTTCAATCCAGGAACCTTCTGAAATCTCAATTGTTTCAGAAATTGTTACCGATGTAACCTGCAATGGCGTATCTAATGGAACAATCACCATTACTGCTTCAGGTGGGAACCTACCTTACACATATTCTATTGATGGAGGTACAACATTTGTTGACAATAATGGTGAATTTAAAAGCCTGTCTCCTGGGAATTATGATGTAGTAGTTAAAGACCTGAATGGTTGTACAAAGCCAGGAAGTACTCTGGTAATAAATGAACCTACACCATTGGTTATAAGTTCGGAAAACTTTACAAGCAGTACATGTTTCGAAAGCAATGACGGAACTATTACAATTGTTGCGAATGGAGGTGTTTCACCATATTTCTATTCTATTGATGGAGGGATGACATATGTTGAAAATGGTGGAATATTTACTGATTTACCTGTCGGAATTTATACTATATCTGTTCGTGACCAAAATGTTTGTCAAACTGATGGAAATACAATCACCATAATTGAACCACCACAAATTCTTATAGATTCCTTACAGGTTGAACAGGTTACCTGCAATGGATACACTGATGGATCTATCCGAATATTTGTTTCAGGAGGAAATGCACCTTACACCTATTCAATTGATGGAGGATTAAGCTTCACAAATAATGGTGGAATCTTTTCAGGATTGTTGCCTGGAAATTATGTAATTGCTATTAAAGATGCTAATGATTGTATTGAGTTCGGAACATCGGTATCTATTGACGAAGCTTTTGTGATTACCATCGATTCCGAGTCAGTTACAAACATAAGTTGTAACGCTTTAAATGATGGCACCATAAGTATTGTTGCATCTGGAGGCACATCACCCTACACTTATTCTGCTGATGGAGGATTAACGTTCCTAAATAATGGAGGTAATTTTGCAGGATTGACAGCCGGGAATTATGATATTGTAGTAAGGGATAATAATGGTTGTCAGGTAAATGGAAGTACTCTTACCATAGTTGAGCCTGCTCCAATTAACATTGATTCAGAAACCGGATTTGATGTTCTTTGCAATGGTGGAAGTGATGGGCGGATAGTTATAGTTGCCTCAGGTGGCACTCCTCCTTTTGGCTATTCTATCGATGGTGGCATTTCATATTTCGATAACAATGGAGTATTTAACACACTTACCGCAGGAACTTTTGATATTGTTGTGAGAGATGTAAACGGATGTCTGCAAAGTGGCAGTTCTATAATCCTGAGTGAACCTTCGAACCTTAGTATGACAATTGATACTACAAAAGCTACCTGCAATAGTTCTACTTCAGATGGATCAATTGTTGTAAATGCTTCTGGAGGTGTTCCCGGATATACATATTCAATTGATGGTGGCACGACATGGCAGGCAAGTCAGATCTTCAATAACTTACCAGCTGGTTTATACGATATTGTGATACAGGATAATAATTTCTGCACAATCTCTCAATCGGTTATTTTAGAAAGCAAGTTCACAGTTATCGCGAATGCCGGATCTGATGCAGGCATTTGTCCGGGAGGATCAATAATACTCCAGGGTTCAGGTGGAACCAACTTTAGCTGGCAACCAACAGCAGGTCTTAGCGATTCAAATATTGCAAATCCTGTTGCTTCACCGAATGTTACAACCACATATACACTCACTGTAACTGAGGGTGTATGTTCTGAAAATGCTTCAGTTACTGTTTCAATTTACGATTTACCAGGCATGGGCCTAGGTCCTGATACAGTTATATTCAGGGGATCGACAATATCGCTACGTGCATCTGATGGATTTGAAGCATATAACTGGACCCCAACAACAGGATTATCATCAGGCGTTGGACAGGCAGTACAGGCTACACCTGAAAATAGCATAGTATATAAGGTAACAGGGATTACTTCAGAAGGTTGTATGAATGCAGACTCTATTTCAATTACTGTGATTAGCGAGCTGAAAATACCTTCAGGACTCACGCCAAATGGTGATGGATATAATGATACCTGGGAAATAGATAATGCTTATCTATTCCCTAGCATAACTGTTCAGGTTGTAAACCGCTGGGGGCAAAAAGTGTTCTTCTCCAGAGGATATGGAAATGGTATTGAATGGGATGGGACCAACAATGGAAAAGAACTACCTACAGCAACTTATTATTATGTAATTGATTTGAATGATGGAAGAAATACACCTCCAATGACAGGACCAGTTACAATTGTTAGATAGAATGAAAAAACTCATTTACATATTGTTGATATTTGTTGCTCTTCCGAGCTCCCTGCTATCACAGCAGTTACCACTTTATTCTCAATATATGTTTAACGACTTTGTATTAAATCCAGCTGTTGCAGGCACAAAAGACTTTTATGAGGCAAAAGCAATGAGTCGTTTTCAATGGGCCGGCATTATTGATGCACCACAAACAGTTAGCTTGAGCTTTAATGGACCACATGCAACAAAACCAATGGGTTTTGGAGGGTATTTATACAACGATGTAACTGGTCCGACCAGCAGAACCGGTCTTTATGGAACATATGCATATAATATTGGACTGGGAAGTAACATTAGGCTTTCAATGGGACTTTCTTTCGGGATACTTCAAAATACAATTGACGGCACTAAAATAACACTTCATGATTTAAATGATCCTGCACTAAAAGAAGCTGTAACATCTTCTGTGGTTCCAGATGCCTCTCTAGGGGTTTATGCTTACCATGAAAACTGGTTTGCAGGCTTTTCAGCTTTTCAGCTTTTTAGTAATAACCTGAAAGTTTACGATGAGAAAAATGGCCTTAACAAATTAAAAAGACATTATTTTATCACTGCCGGATACTTATTCCCCCTTTCGGACTTTGTAATCGAGCCTTCATTAATATTGAAAGGAATGGTAAATGTTCCAATTCAAATTGACTTGAATCTTAGAGTTACCTATATGGAAACTGCATGGCTTGGAGTCTCCTATCGATCTCAAGATGCAATAGCTATTTTAGGTGGCTACATTCATAAGAAAAAATACTACTTTGGCTATGCTTATGATATCACCATCTCTGATTTTAGATATTATAATTCAGGCTCTCATGAGATTATGATAGGATTTAGGTTCAACAAGCTAAAAAAATAGCCTCCTCTGCTATAATTAATTGCTTTCTTCTTTTCCGTTTAAGAATTTTCAGTAAAAATCGTAATTTCGAACCATGAAAAAACTATATTGGTTTTTAATTGCATTTCTTCTTATATCAATTTCCTGCAATAAAGGGGAAAAGCGAATAAATTACAAAGACACAATCCCCCCAGAAGATCTAATTCCCTTAATTACGGATATTCATCTTGCAGATGCCGTACTTGGAATGCCTTCCTTTTTAAAAAGAATGCCAGGAAGAGATTCATTAAGCAATTACCAGGATATTTTTGATAGTCATGGCTATTCCTCAGATCAGTTTGAGCTTACTTTAAAATATTACGCCGATCATCCTGTCGAATTTGAAGTTATTTATGAAAAAATTCTTAGCAACCTGAGTAAGTTAGAAAGTGAAATTAAAAGTCATAGATATGGTTATGATGAGCTTGAAAGTCCAGAAAATTTATGGCTGGAAAAACCTGAGTGGTTTCTTCCTGAAGATGGTGGTCAAATAAAAATTCCATTTTCAATCCCAATTGATCAGGCAGGATTTTACATTATTCGGGCCAGGATTAAGATGTATAATAATGATGGATCGGAGGATCCAAAAATTATTGCCTATTTCTGGTACGATGATGGAACAGCTGAAGGGAAAAAAATCTGGTTTCCTGAAAGCAGGATACTAAAAAATGATAATTGGAATTATCACACAATCTCATTAAAATATTACGATCCGAAAATAACTCATTTAAAAGGTTTCCTTCTTGAGCATAGAAACGGGGAAGGTGACTGGGCCAAACATGTAGAAATCGAGAATATTTCCGTTCGCCTTAGGAAAGCCCAAAGCTCTGAAACTGAAACCAATTGAATACTTCGCGAAAATGAGGAGAGTTTCAGCCAATTATATTTACCCGGTTTCAGGTCCTCCACTAAAAAATGGTATTGTTGAATTTGACACAACAGGTAAAATACTAAACCTCATTGATACCAAAGGTGATTTAAGAGAGACATCTGGTTTAGAATTTTATAACGGGATAATTACTCCTGGCTTTGTAAATGCGCATTGCCATCTCGAATTATCTTACATGAAAAACCTGATTCCTGAGAAATGCGGATTAGATCAATTTGTATCTCACTTAACAGAAATCCGAACTAAATCATCTCATATTATTTCTGAAAGCATCAAAAACGCTCATAATGAGATGATTCGGAATGGAATTGTTGCCGTAGGTGATATTTCAAATACATCCAATAGCTTTGAATTTAAATCAGGAAGTAAAATTAAATACCATACTTTTCTTGAAATATTCGGAAGAAAGCCAAAAAATGCGGCTGAAATCATCCAGCAAGCTTTTGACCTTTCAAAATTAATTCTGGAAAAATTTCCACACCAACATTCAATCGTTCCTCATTCTCCTTATTCAGTATCAGCTGAATTATTGGATAAAATAAATTCTTTATCCGATAATAATCCTGTAACAATTCACAATCAGGAAAGCATGGGTGAAATTTTACTATTCAAAGAAAAAAAAGGACCATTGTATGAGATGCTTAATAGAATGGTTCCCGAACTTAAAAACTGGGCTCCCGAAAAGGATAATCCTCTCGATTTTATTCTTGCTAATTTAAATAAATCTGAAAAATTACTTCTTGTTCACAATACTTATACCATAGACAAGGATATTGTAAGAACAAAAAGTTACAGTGGAGAAATATATTGGATTCTATGCCCCAATGCTAATTTGTATATCGAAGACAAACTACCAGATATACCTATGTTTTTGGATGAAAATGAGAATATTGCCCTGGGTACTGATAGTCTTGCGTCTAATCATAATTTATCCATTTTAGAGGAAATGAAAACTATTACTGATTATTTTCCCGAAGTCTCTTTAAAAGAAATAATTAAATGGGCTACCCTGAATGGAGCGCGGGCATTAAACATGGATTCTGAGTTGGGAAGTATCGAAAAGAATAAAAATCCAGGGTTGAATTTGATAAGTGATTTAAATCTCCCGGAAAGAAAACTAACTAAAAATACAAGGGTAATAAAAATTTGTTAGGAGCTCTAGCTAATACCTTTGCTATTAATATAATCGACAGCTTCTTTATCATATTCAAGGATATGATTCTCAAACCAATTATATAGGTAATCATAAATATCCATACAGATATCTTCTTTCCCTAATTTATAATCTTCGTGAAGCTTTTTTATTACATCAAGGAACTTACTATGACTGGCCTTGTGTTGAGAGAAACCGGGATACTCTTTAAATAATATCTCCTCTCTTATTAAATAATGCTCAGCATAATGAGCCAAAGAAAAGAAAATATCAGAAATTTTCTGGTTGCAATCTCCTTCTGAAGAAACTTCACCAAGTTGGTTGAGGATTTCAAGAAATTTTTTGTGATGCTCATCAATGAAGCTGATATTCACATTGTATTCTTCTTTCCACTCTTTAGGCCCCTTGTAGTTAACCATTTCATGAATTATTTATTTATTACAAATGTAACCTGCTGGCATATACATACAATGATAAAAATCATAGCCAAGTTTATGGGAATCCATGGTTTCATGAAAAAGGTTAATTTTGGACTGAATTGATAATCTATATGAGTACTTTTTTGTTTGATAATATAATATTTGGTCCAGTTAGTAGCAGAAGACTGGGTAAATCTTTAGGCGTTAACCTATTGCCAAATAATCAAAAAATCTGCAACTTCAATTGTATCTATTGTGAGTGTGGTTGGTCAGAGAATATAAAAAGTGAAAAAGTAAAATTTCATAAAAGGGAGGAAATCTCAGATGCATTGCGATCAAGATTAGACCAGCTTAAAACGTCCAATAATGTTCCGGATGCTATAACTTTTGCGGGAAATGGGGAACCTACCATGCATCCCAATTTTGAAGATATAATCAATGATTCAATTCAAATACGCAATGAAGTTGCGCCACAAGCACAAATAGCAGTTCTTTCAAACGCCACTTTAATTCATAAGCCAGATGTTTTCATGGCTTTGAATAAAATTGATCAAAATATTTTAAAAATTGACTCTGCCGTTCCCGAGACAATTGAAAAAATAAACCAGCCAAAAGGGAAACTAAACTTAAAAGAGTTAATACAAAATATGAAAGCTTTTAAGGGTAACTTAATTATTCAAACTCTGTTCCTGCGTGGTGAGACAGATGGGGTAGAAATAAATAACACCACTCATAAGGAAATTGAAGCCTGGCTGGAGTTAATCAAGGAAGTAAAGCCATCAAAGGTTATGATTTATACCTTCCATAGGGAAACTTCTGCTAAAGGACTAACCCGGATTCCAGAAAATGAACTCCAACAGATTTCTGAAAAGGTTAAGAAGTTAGGTATAAGTACCCTGGTATCACCTTAAAGATGAAACATAATCGGAGTGATAGCAAAAAAAATGTATTAATATGCCCACTTGATTGGGGCCTGGGTCATGCCAGCAGGGATATTTATATCATTCATAAGCTATTAGAGACAAACAATTTCAATGTGATTATTGCAGCAGACAAAGCTCCTTATTATCTGCTAAAATCAGAATTTCCAGAACTTCAATTTATTAAGTTTCCCTCATTTACTATCAGCTATTCCCGGTCAATACCATTGGTTCTTAAAATCATATTCTCCTTTCCAAAAATGCTGATTGGTTATTTTAGGGAGCATAAGATGTTAAAGCATATCATTAAGAAATACAACATTGATATTGCTATTTCCGACAACAGATATGGGCTTTGGAACAATAAAATAACCACAGTATTTATTACTCATCAATTAAGAGTTATTTTTCCAAAGTCTATAAAATGTTTTGAATCCCTATTTTTTAAAATATCAACACAAATAATCCAAAAATTTGATTTTTGCTGGGTGCCCGATATTCCTGGTGATGAAAACCTTGCAGGGAAATTATCACATCCGAAGAAAATTCCAGGGAATTCTCTTTATATAGGCCTGCTCTCTCGTTTTTTAATTGAAAAATATCAGAAACCAAAAAAACAGGTTAAAAAATTTGATGTATTGGTCATCCTGTCCGGCCCTGAACCACAAAGGTCTGTGCTGGAGAAGATAATTATTCGACAATTTCGAAATACTGAGCATAGTGTTTTAATTGTCCGGGGAATCCCATGGAAGAAGCAAGGTCAAACAATACACAATAATATTCAACTTGTATCACATTTGAGTGCTGATTTGCTAAACTCTTATTTACAGAACGCAAAAAGTATAATTTGTCGCTCAGGATATAGTTCCGTTATGGACTTAACCATTTTGGGCAAAACAGCTATACTGATTCCAACCCCAGGACAGACTGAGCAGGAATATCTCGCGCACCTTTTAGCTGAAAAAAAATTATTTGTAAAAGCCGATCAAAATAATTTGGATTTCGAAAAGGCTATTAAAGAAATTGAAGAAGTAAAAACAAGTTTTCATGAAAACGATTCAGGCTTCCTGGATAAAGCTATCAAGCAACTTATTGATATTTAGAGAAAATAGAGCATTGTTCCGGCAATAAAAAAACCGAGTAAATATCCTGAATAAATTTGTCCCGGATTATGTGCATTTAATTGCAAACGGGATGCACCCAAAAGTCCACTTATAAAAATCAAAACAATAAAGTAAAGATTTAAGTTAATTCTATATCGAAATGCAATACTTAAAACAGCTCCTGTAAGTGCCCCTATTCCTATCATATGAAGAGAAATTTTCCATTTCCAGGATATAACAATTGCCATGAAAATACATACCGCTCCGGCAAGAATATACACCCTTATCACATCGGGTGTATTGTACCGGCTAAGTAAGTAATAGGTTAAATAAAAAAGAAATGCATTTATTATTAAAGGGATTATTCTTTCATTTGAACTTTCCATTTGTACAGAAGAAATTATTTTCCTGTATAAATAGATTGGAGTTATACTTAAAGGCACAATGGCCGTATTTACTCCAACAATAATATAAATCCACTTTTTCATGCTGGGTGGCAGGTATGAAATATACAAACTTGAATGAAATAAGATTAGCAGTCCGTAAAATGTTACAAACAGAGGATGAAATAAAAAGGATAATATATGAGCGAATCTCTTCTCCATACAAAATATTTTGCCGTAAATATAAAAAGATAAAATTGAGGGGGTTAAAATAAGGTAATTTATTTGATCAAAGCTCTTTTCGTAATCGTGCAACAGGAATTTTCAGTTGTTCCCGGTATTTAGCTACCGTTCTTCGTGCAATCCTATATCCTTTATCCTTAAGTAATTCTGCCAGCTTTTCATCTGTTACAGGTTTCTTTTTATTCTCATTGCCTACAACATCTTTGAGAATTTTTTTAATCTCCCTTGTTGAAACCTCTTCCCCATCTTCATTTACCATTCCTTCAGAAAAAAAATGCTTTAAAGGATAAATAGAAGATGGTGTTTGAACATATTTACTATTTGCAACCCTCGAAATGGTTGAAATATCAAGATTTGTTTTCTCTGCAATATCTTTCAGAATCATTGGCCTCAATTTCACTTCATCCTCATCCTCAAAAAAATCTTTCTGGTACTCAAGAATAGCCTCCATAGTAAGCAGCAATGTATTTTGTCTTTGCTTTATTGCGTCAATAAACCAACGCGCTGAATCGAGTTTCTGCCTTACAAAACTAATTGCATCTTTTTGAACTTTTGAATGTCCTTCTTTATTGTTTTTATAGGATTCGAGCATTTCTGCATAAGTTCTGCTCACATGCAAATCAGGTACATTTCTGGCGTTCAAAGAAAGTTGTAAAAACCCATCCTTCGAATCAACCACAAAATCGGGCACTATGTGCTGAACAGTTTTATTAAGAGGGTCACTAAAGGTACTTCCAGGCTTAGGGTTTAGCTTTAATATCTCATTTATTGCAGCCTTTAATTCTTCCTCAGAAATGTTAAGCCTGGAAATAATCTTATCGTAGTGTTTTTTTGTAAATTCTGAAAAATAATATTTGAGTACCTGCCTTGCTAATTTGGTTATCGGATCTGACTGATCTTTTCTATTAATCTGCAGCAGTAAACACTCCTGAAGATCACTTGCGCCTACTCCGGCCGGATCAAAATCCTGAACTATTTCAAGCACATTTAAAAGTTCATCTTCAGTGGTTGAAAAATTCATTGAAAATGCTAAATCATCAACGATATTCTCGGGTTTCCTGCGCAAATAACCATCCTCATCAATATTTCCTAGTATGTATTTCCCAAGAATTTCCTGCTTCTCAGTTAATTTCCGTAATCCCATTTGAGCTTCGAGGTGGTCATGAAAAGTATCGCCAACTGAAAAAGGAATTTCTGATTTCTTATCATCACTGGAATAGTTCCTTGACATTAACTTGTAATTTGGCACATCCTCATCATTAATGTAATCTGACAATGTAAATTCTTCCTGATCATTGTCAACATCCCCCTCCTGAATTTCATTTTCCTGGTTTGAGTCGTCTGTCGAGTTCTGTGTTTCATCCTCAAGTACTGGATTTTCTTCAAGTTCTTTTTTTATCCTCTGCTCAAGCTCAATGGTTGGAATCTCCAGAAGTTTAATCATCTGAATCTGCTGTGGAGAAAGCTTTTGTAATAACTTATGCTGTAGTCGTTGTTTTAACATCGAAGATTTCTAAACTGCATGGATTTCCAACCAAAATAACAATAAAATTTGAATTAAATACCAAGTAATATTAACATTTCTTCACAAGGTATAACGTATAATTTTAATAATGAATATATTAATTAATAATAAGTATTCTTCAGCTTACAATTTTAGCTTTTGAAAAAGGGAAACTTTAAGGTCAGAAACATTTAAGTTACCGATAAGTAAAACAAAATTAAAACTCCGCATTCTTGGGAGTTCGTGGAAAAGGAATAACATCCCTGATATTTTTCATGCCGGTAACAAACAAAACCATACGTTCAAAACCAAGACCAAATCCGCTATGAGGAGCAGTTCCAAATTTTCGGGTTTCAAGATACCACCATAAATCTTTTTTTGGAATGTTGAGTTCCTTTATTCTGTTTTCCAGTTTTTCATAGTTTTCTTCACGCTGTGATCCTCCAATAATTTCTCCAATTCTTGGAAATAAAACATCCATGGCCCTCACCGTCTTTCCATCATCATTCTGCTTCATATAAAAAGCTTTTATCTCAAGTGGATAATCAGAAAGAATCACCGGTTTATTAAAATGTTCCTCAACCAGGTATCTTTCATGTTCAGCCTGTAGGTCAACACCCCACTTAACAGGAAATTCAAAATTCTTACCTGATTTGACTAAAATATCAATTGCCTCGGTGTATCCTAATCTAACATATTCTACCTCGACAATAGATTGTAATGTTGTAATAAGCTCCGGATCATACATTTTATTAAGAAACTCAAGATCATCCAGGCAATTGTCGAGAATATACTTTACAAGATATTTTAAAAAATCTTCTGCAAGGTCCATATTATCATGGATATCATAGAATGCCATTTCAGGTTCTATCATCCAGAACTCCGCCAAATGTCGCGGTGTATTTGAGTTTTCAGCCCTGAAGGTTGGTCCGAATGTATAAATTTGAGATAATGCCAGGGCTCCCAGCTCCCCTTCAAGCTGACCAGATACAGTTAAATTTGTTTCCTTGCCGAAAAAGTCCTCTGTGTAATCAACTTTACCATGCTCATTTAAAGGTGGATTAACAGGATCCAGGATAGAAACCCTGAACATTTCACCAGCCCCCTCAGCATCTGAACCAGTAATAATGGGCGTATGCAAGTAGTAAAATCCATTGTCATTGAAATACTTGTTGATGGCAAATGCCAAGGCATGCCGAATTCGAAATACAGCACCAAAAGTATTGGTCCTTGGCCTCAAATGAGCAATAGTCCTTAAAAATTCTAGACTATGTCCCTTCTTCTGCAATGGGTAAGATGAACTATCAGCCAAACCGTATACCTCAATCTCGCTGGCTTGAATTTCGCTGGACTGACCCTGGCCCAGTGATTCAACTAAATTTCCCTTTACACGCAGGCAAGCACCAGTTGAAATGGACTTAATCATTTCAGCATCAAATTTTTCAACCTCTGCTACAACCTGAATATTGTGTACTATAGAGCCATCATTTAATGCAATAAATGCAATCTTGTTATTTCCTCTTTTTGTCCGTACCCATCCCTTAACCTCAACATCTCTGTCAAACTCTTTTGTTTTCAGTAATTCCCTGATTTTTTCTCGTCTTTGCATTTAATAAATTTTAAAAATTCATGCAAAAATACAATTTTTCCATGATTGGTATAGACAGAATAGTAAGTTAAATGGTTTGATTCATTATAGATTTACTTTACCTATATCCATATTACAGTTAAATCCTTTTTTTTATAATTTTAAATTCATAGTTTAGCCAGTACTATAATGCGCAATTCTCCTTATGGAAGAACATAACAATTTCATATTAGTCCCATGGGATTTTACAAAAATCTCTGAAAATGCTTTAATGCATGGAATTAAAATTGCAAAAATGACAGATGATTCAATTGTAATTCAGCATGTTGTTGATAAAAATCTGTCATCAAAGAATGAAAGTGAACTCCAATTAAAACTTGAAAATGTAAAAGAAAAATTTGAAAATCTATTTGGAATCAAAATTCAGGTATTAATTAGTAAGGGTAATATTTTCTCTGCTATTTCCAGTTTTGCCAATAAGAATAATGCCAGTATGGTAATTATGGGAACACATGGGATAACAGGAATGCAGAAAATAACAGGTAGCTGGGCATTGAAGGTTATTGCAGGATCAAAAGTTCCATTCATGGTTGTACAGGATAGACCTGGAGATTGGGAAAAGTATAAAAACATTGTATTCCTTATAGATTTCAGGGAAGAGAACAAAGATAAATTGAAGTGGGCGATTTTTATGGGTAAGTATTTTGATTCAAAAGTGTATATTTTGAAATCAAAAGAAGTGGATGCGAAATTGGTAAAAAAGACAAATACCAATTTAAATTTTGCTATCAAATTTCTTATTCAGAATCGCCTGGATTATGAGATTTGTGAATTACCCCTGTCTCCAAATCTGGCTAAAGATACGCTTGCGTTCGCTCAGGATTTAAACGCTGATTTAATTCTAATTACTACAACCAAAAACATTACACCTGCAAAGTATCTATTGGGAGTTCAGGAACAATATATTATTGCCAATAGTTCAAAAATTCCAGTGATGTGCATTAATCCCTGAGATTATTATAAGTCAAGGTTTTAATTCCCCATTTTTGAAAATATTCAAGATTTAATTTTCCCGGCAATAATTCGGTTGAAAAGAATGAATATGGTCAGAACAACAACCCACTGTAAAACACAGGTCATTACGCTGAAGGGATTCAAAGGATTATACCAGGCTTCCGGTGCAAATACAGTGGCCGACTGAAAAAGCCACCAAAACGATAGAATAAACGCAGCGATTGGAACTATAAATTTCATTTCTATTATCCACCATTTGCCTAATCTCCAGTCGTTGGGGATTTTACTTAATTCTTCCGTCATTTTTTTTGCCCCCAGTTTTATTATAGCGGTAGCAATGAAAGCACCCGAAATCATTAAGGCAATACCCCATACGTAATCCTGATTACTCAGTAAATTAAGATTTTTTGCTGAAGGAATTCCAAATAAATAAACTACAGCTACAACAAGACTTATTGATTTTGTTCGGCTCAACCCCATGTCGAGAAGGACTCTTGTTGGCAGTTCGAACATCGCTATGATAGATGAAAATCCAGCAAAAGTTAATCCAAGAAAAAATAAAACTGCCAGGGCTGATCCCATTGGCATCCTGGCAAACAACTGGGGCATCCATATAAAAGTGAGTCCGGTAGAGGCGGGCCCACTAGTTTTCATAATTTCAAGCGTTTCGGAGTTGGTCATCCCCATTTCAGTTTGGAGTACAGAGAATACTGTACCAAAAATCATAATGGCAGCAATAATAGAAACAGTATTATTTCCAATCCCGGTAATAAACGCATTTTTAACTACACCAAACTTTGATTGCATATAAACTGCATACGTTAGGAATAATCCCCAACCTGCTCCTGTATCCCAGGCATTTTGGGTTAATGCTGCCAACCATACTTTTGGCCTTGATAACTGATCCCAATCCGGAGAAAATAAATATTTTATTCCTTCAAAAGCCCCAGGAAGTGTAACAGCCCGAATAACTGAGAGTAAAACAATAAATAAGAGTGTTGGAATAAGAAACTTATTAACTTTTTCTATTGTTCGCACTCCCTGCCATACTACCAGAGCTCCAAATCCAACAGCTAGAAAATGAAAAAACAACGGCCAATTGCTGTTCTGAAAATTATCCCATACTGCCATTGCTTCATTTGAATCTAATGGAAGAGGATGAAACAATGTTAAATAAAAATAGTAAATACACCAGCCTACAACAACTGTATAAAAAAAAGCAATGGCTGTGGATACAAAAGCTACAAATGTCCCCATCCAGGCAAATTTCTCACCAATGGCCTTTTTAAATACACCAATGGCACCAAGCCTGAATTTTCTCCCCAATGCATACTCAGCAATGATTAAAGGAATACTCCATACAAACAGGAAAATGAGCCAGGCAACCAGAAAGGCACCAGCACCGTGTTCTCCTCCATTCTGAGCAGCAATTCTTGGAAATCTCCAAATATTGCCAGTACCAACAGCTATGCCCAAAGCACTTAAAATTAAGCCAAGGCGGGAAGAAAATCTTTGCTTTTCCAAATTAGCAGGATTAATTGTGAAAATATTCAGAATCTTTTTACAAGATTAATAAAATAATTTTGAAACCATACTTCCTGATAAATAAATAAAAGTTACCCGGTAATATGATCTTTTGAAACTGGAAGACCCATTCTTCAACAAGTACTGGCAATTTTAAAAATTTAATCAATCTATTCATTGGATATAATTTTACTATGAAAAAAAATGCGGAATTAACAATTCAAAATCTTTACCTTTGCAATCAACTATTATGTCAATAGAAGTTAAAAATATTACAAAAGTTTTCGGCTCTCAAAAAGCTGTAAATGACGTCTCTTTCAAGATTGAGACCGGAGAAATTGTTGGATTGCTTGGTCCCAACGGAGCAGGCAAATCTACATTGATGAAAATAATAACCGGTTTTATTTCTCAAACTTCCGGATCAGTAAATATTAATAGTACAGACACAGAACTGGATCCAATAGCCGTGAGGAAGCAAATTGGATATCTTCCTGAAAACAATCCTCTGTATACCGATATGTATATCAAGGAATATCTTGAATATACTGGTAGGATGTACAATCTGGGCAAAAAGCTAAAAAGTAGGGTAGATGAAATAATCAGACAAACTGGTCTAACTCCTGAAATTCGGAAAAAAATAGGGGCACTTTCAAAAGGTTATAAACAACGGGTTGGACTTGCCCAGGCTTTAATACACGATCCAAATGTGCTTATCCTGGATGAGCCAACATCAGGATTGGATCCCAATCAAATTGTTGAAATCCGAAATTTGATTTCAGAAAGCGGAAAGGCAAAAACTGTCATGCTTTCTACTCATATCATGCAAGAGGTTGAGGCTATTTGTGATCGTGTAATAATTATCAACAATGGTAAAATTGTTGCTGATGATTCAGCCAAATCAATACAATCTAACACAGATGAAGATGTGCAAACTGTTTTAGTTGAATTTAAGGGAAACGTTTCTGATGCTACGCTGCAACAAATAATGGGTGTTACCAAAGTAGTGAAAATAAAAGACTCTTCCTGGTTGCTGCAGGGATCAAAGAAAAATGATCTCAGGCCGGTAATTTTTCAATTTGCCGTTGACAACAATTTAACCGTCCTTTCCCTTCAGGAACAGGAAAAAAATCTTGAACAAATTTTCCAGGAACTTACCCGTAATTAATATCTCATTTTTATAAGCTTACATACAGTGCATTGTCCTTTTTGTTAAATTTCAATTAATATTTTATCCTCAGACTTATCCAGGCTTTTCATTTTTTCATTTGGATTCTTTAAAAAAAAACACTTCTTTTGTTTCCCATATTTCTGTGGATAGATTTGTCTGATTGCAACCACAATAAAAATGCTAAAACAGTATTCTTTGTTGAATTCCAATCTCCAAAACTTCCCGGCTTTTATTAACTTAATAGATTATTCTTATGTCATATCTTTTTACCTCAGAGTCTGTATCAGAAGGGCACCCGGATAAAATTGCCGATCAAATATCTGACGCTTTAGTCGATGGTTTTTTAAGAATTGATCCGGAATCAAAAGTTGCATGTGAAACTATGGTTACAACTGGTTTAGTTGTATGTAGTGGAGAAGTCAGAACCAAAGGATATCTTGATATTCAGGAAATAGCTCGACGCGTTATCAGGGATATAGGCTATACTAAGGCAGAATATAAATTTGATGCGGATTCATGTGGAATAATCTCCACTATCCATGGTCAGTCAGATGATATCAACCAGGGAGTTGACAGAGAAAATCCTGAAGAACAGGGAGCTGGTGATCAAGGTATTATGTTTGGTTATGCAAACAAAGACATGGATAATGGAATGCCCCTGCCACTTGAGTTAAGCCATTATATTCTGGTTGAATTGGCAGCCATCAGAAAAGAAGGGAAGCAGATGACCTATTTGCGGCCTGATTCAAAATCACAGGCAACCATTGAGTATAGTGATGATCACAAACCAATTGGAATTGATACTATTGTTGTTTCTACCCAACACGATGAATTTATTCTACCTGAAAACAATACAAAAGAAGCCAAAAAAGTAGCACAATTGGCTATGCAGGCGAAAATAAAAGAAGACCTCGAGAATATACTTATTCCCAGAGTAGTTAAAAATGTCCCCGATCGGGTTAAGAAATTATTCAACGGATACAAATTGCTTGTAAATCCGACAGGAAATTTTGTAATTGGTGGTCCTCATGGAGATAGCGGGTTAACAGGAAGGAAAATTGTTGTTGACACCTATGGAGGAAAAGCTCCTCATGGAGGTGGGGCTTTTTCTGGTAAGGATTCTTCGAAAGTTGACAGATCAGCTGCTTATGCAGCAAGGCATATAGCCAAGAACCTTGTAGCAGCAGGGGTTGCTAATGAGGTTCTTGTTCAATTAGCTTACGCAATAGGTGTAGCAGAACCCGTTGGAATTTACATAAATACCTTTGGTTCAGGTTTAATAAAAGGGACAAACGGAAAGGCATTAGCTGACAGTGAAATTGCCGAAAAAGTGAATGATCTCTTTGACTTAAGACCCTATGCAATTATCAAACATTTTGGCCTTAAAAACCCAATATTTGAAAAAACAGCAACCTATGGCCACTTTGGGCGAGAGCCTTTTGAAGAAGAGGTTGAAGTTTTCTACCAGGGTGAAGGTACTTATCCAAAGACTTTGGATGGTGAAGAGAAATACTTTAAAAAAGTTGAATTTTTTGCTTGGGAAAAGCTTGATTTTGTGGAAAAGATTAAAGAAGTATTCAATATTTAATTCTTTTACTTCTTTAACTGTTTAAAAAAATAATAGCAGGGTTCAGCACTGGATCCTGCTATTTAAATTTGCAATAGGCTTTATACTATTTCCCTTCCTTTTTGTACTTGTTCAAAAAGAGCAATATATTCATCCACAACAATATCCCAATTGTAGGTATTACGTACTTTTTGGAGGTTCTTTTCTGACTTTTCCTGAACTTTTTTATTCAAAGGTCCCAGATCCCAAAGATATTCAGAAAGAAGACTGGAAGTGGAAAAATAAAAAGCATTATCCTCAAGAACACCCCGGTTATAAATATTATCATGTGCAAAAATAGGACAGGAAGCAGCCATAGCTTCTGACAATGACGGGTTCGTTCCTCCTACTGAATGCCCATGAATATATGCTCTACAGTGAGTTCTAAGCTTATCTAACACCTGCTTTTTGAATATTGGCCCCAGGAAATTAATATTGAATGAATTTTCACATTCCTTAATCAAAGTCTTTCCATATTTGGTATTCGTATTGCCTACAACTATTAAAGGATAATTTGATCCAGATTTTATGTAGCCTTTAAAAATTAAATCCAGGTTGTTTTCCGGCTCCAATCTAGAAATCACCAGGAAATATTCATTTGATGAAATCTGGTTCTTCAGGTCTTCTGGAAATAATGTTAAACCTGGGTTTACATCTTTCGGTATATCGGCACCATATGGAATGCAAACAGGGGTGACCCCATATTTATTTTCGTAATACTTTTGAACCTCAAAATGATCAACTACCTGCGCTGTTGACCACTTTATAGCCAACTTTTCAGTCCATTTTAAAAATGCTTTTGCAAGCCTCCCCCATTTTTGTCGTTGCCATTCCATCCCATCCATATGGGTGATAATGGGAATTTTTTGTGGATTTCTCAAAATTCTGTAAAAAAGGGAAGAGGAATAGCCGCAATTCAAGAATGGCGTCCGGTTTCTTCTTCAATGCGTCTCGCAGGCAAACAAAATCGTATATTAAGGTTGATAATTGGGGAATAGACTTAAAAAGAGCCTTTTTAACAACAATATTTACTTTCTCAAAAGTTTTCTTCTTATATGGATTTTCTTCAGGATTATAAACCAGCACCTCATGCCCCTTCTTAACAAGTCTAACCGATAATTCTTCGGCAAACTGTTCAAATCCTCCATAGTGATTGGGAATCCCTCGTGTTCCTGTAATGGCAATCTTCATTTTAAAACCATCTCATTTTGAGCCAACTAATAAATTTACGGAAAATCTGCTTGATAGCCCAGAATCTAAATCATAAAAGGTTCGAAACTATGAAAGTTTTAGGAGAATGTGTTAAAAAACATAATATTTTTTGATCACCTTTTGATTAAAAATTGGACTTATCTATAGAATAGCTGTGTTTTTAAAGAAAGTGTTATTCTGATAATTAAATTTTATTCATCGAAAAGAATAATATTTGATGTATAAGATAATACTCAAGTTGTGCTTAATAACAGTGTTTTGGTACATTGTTTCAATAAGTTTTTGTCAATCTTCTGATTACAACTTTGTGAAACAACAAGTCCCTTTGCAACCTGTTTCTGATACCGCTGAACTTAATCAACTTGAAAGTAAGAAGAAATTAAGATCGGTCGATTTTCTCGATGGAGAAGGGCGGGTAATTCAAACTATAATTGCAGGAGTTACTCCTGATGAAAATGATCTGATTCAGACCTATGTTTTTGATCTGGCAGGAAGACAAACCATTAATTATCTGCCATTTCCCAGGGCTACTCTCAAAAGTGCATTTGTGGATGATCCTATCGATAAGATTATACAATTTTATGAGCAACCTTCGGCAAATATCGCATCCTCTACTTTTCCATTTGTAGAAAGAGAGTTTGATAATTCTCCTATAAATGAGATAGTCAAGGAAGGTGCACCAGGCGAAACCTGGACCCTTAATGGAGAACATGCTGCAACCAGTCATACATATGGGAATATTGAACCTATCCCAAAGTGGATAGTAAGTGAAAATGGACAATGTTCTATTAAAGGAAGCTATTACATAGGAACCTTGCTTGTTAAAGAAACCAGTGATGAAAACAAAAATATCTCAAGGGAATATATCGATAAAACAGGGAAGACTATTCTGCAGGAAACCTTATTGGAAAATATTCGGGTGCAGACATATTATGTTTACGATAAAAAAGGATTGTTGCGATTTGTCCTGCCCCCATTGGCTTCTGCAAAGCAAAATCCTGATCCAAAACTCATTTATGAATACAATTACGATGATAGAAATCGCATGGTGCGTAAAAAGTTACCAGGAGCCGAGGAGGTATTTATAGTTTATGATAAACTTGATAGGATAGTTCTTACACAGGATGGGAATTTAAGAAGAGACAGTTTATGGAGTTATATAAAATATGACATCCTGGGTAGGCAGGTTATATCAGGAATGTATAAAAATCCTGCTTCTCGTGAGAATCTGCAAAACATTTTGAATAATCAGAGTACTAATTTTGAAGAACGAATTGGTTCAGATTATACAAACAATGCCTTTCCAATACAAAACTGTACTCCCTTTTTGATTACTTATTATGACGATTACAACTTTCTTCGAGAATCCAGAATTCAATTATTTAGATGCTGATTTTGATTTAAAAAATGCAACTTATCCTGAAGTTATTGAACCATCGATAGCATCATCTAATAAAGGATTTGCTACTGGTTCCAAAATTTATATTCCAGAGGAAGGGAAATGGTTGTTGAGTGTGAGTTATTACGATAAATATGGTAGAATTTTGCAGACTATTTCAGAAAATTGCCTGGGAGGATTTGACCGAATAAGCCAGATATTTGATTTTAGAGGAAAAGTAATAAACAGCAAGCTTGAACATAGTCCTGACGCAATAAAATTTACAACTATTGAGAAACGTTTTGAATATGATCATGCAGAAAGACTCATAAAAGTATATCAAAAGGTCAATAACCAGCCGACTATTATTGTATCGGGAAACTCTTACAACCAGCTGGGCCAATTGGTCGAACAGGGTCTTCATTCCACTGAGGGATGAGGAAAATTACCTTGAAACTGTAAATTACAGGTATAACATTAGAGGCTGGCTAACTGAAATTAATGATGTTGAAAACCTGGGCAATCATCTTTTTGCCATGAAACTGGATTACGACCACCCGGAAGATGGCCTGAATGCAACACCTCAATACAATGGAAATATCTCTTCTATGGTGTGGACTTCAGAATCTCTTATAACCGAAAGAGGATATGGTTTTAAATATGATAACTTAAACAGGACTGTCACGGCAGAATATGGTAAAAAAGTTGGCAATTGGAACAATGCAGATGAAAATTATTCTGTTCCTAACATCGAGTACGATTTGAATGGAAATATTGACTCCCTTGTTCGTGTCGGACAAATTGACCAGGACGTTTATGGCCTAATAGATAACTTTAGCTATAAATATGAAGGTAACCAGCTAATTGGTCTGGATGATGAGGGGGAAATGACCTATGATGAATATGATTTCAGGGATAGGGGGTCGAAATTTAATCAGGAGAATTTTACTCATGAATACGAATACGATGCCAATGGGAATATGATTTCCGATGCAAACAAAGGAATTGTAAGCATTAAATACAATCATTTAAACCTTCCTGAAGAAATTTGGTTTGAAAATAATAGACTGATACGTTATATTTACACCTCTACTGGAACTAAATTGAGGAAAGAAGTTTTTGATGAAAATGGGGCCTTGATTGATCAGTGGGATTATATTGGAAACTTTGTTTACCAAAATGAAGAATTGGAATTTATTTTAACCGATGAAGGCAGGATGATAGCTGATAGTGAATGGTTTTACATATGAATATTTTCTGAAAGATCACCTGGGGAATACACGAGTTAGCTTCAGAGCTGAGGAAAATAAAGCTGTGGTTGTGCAGGAAAACCATTATTACCCATTTGGAATGGCCATGCATGGGTTAAATGAAGTTGAAATGGAAGCTCCTGATGAAAGAGCAAACAAGTTCTTATATAATGGCAAAGAGCTACAGGATGATTTTGAGTTGGATTGGTATGATTATGGAGCCAGGATGTATGATCCGAAAATTGGGAGATGGCATGCTATAGATCCACATGCTGAAAATTATCTAAACTGGACTCCATATAATTATGTGGCAAATAATCCATTATTTTATACCGATCCCACCGGAATGGATTGGTATACAAGCACAGATGGTTCTGCAACAATGTGGAAAAAGGGAAGTGGTGAAATTGATGGATATAAAAACATTGGTGATAATTATACCCAAGATATTGGTGATGGAGTGACAATAAATTTTACACAAAACGAAGCTACAGAATTAAAAGTAATTACAAAGACTGAATGGGTATCACAATATAGTAGAGATGATTGGGGTGGGACACCTTCAACTATGGCATGTGGAAAAGCAAGTGATGCAATGTTAGGAGAAAAAACTGATGCAAGTATTACAGCAATTACCTTAAATGCTGGCAATGGAAGAGCAGGTAAGGCAAATATAAATGCTAATGCTGCTATAAAAAGAATGAAATTCAATCTAGAAAATGGTACTGGGGTTAAAGTTGGTGTGGACTTTAGGGAAGGGAGTAGTGGGCATCGAGATGAAATGGGAGATCATTTTATTGTTATAGATAGTTATTCCGATAAATTAAATAAGGGAAAAATTAAATATACAGAATTTCATTTCATGGATCCAGGTACTAAGCACAACTCAAAAGGAACATCTTTATTAAATTTATTGAAAATAAAAAATGGTAGACTAGAGGGCAATCATATTAATAAAGCAAATACTCAAATAGTAGTAACAAGTTTAAGAGAAAAGAAATGAAAGCAATTATTATTATTTTATCCGTATTTTTTTCAATGAGTTGTAATAATTTTACTCATCAAGACAACTTTAAGAAATTTCTAAATAGTTTCCTTGAATGTAGTTTCCCACTTAATACTGATTCATATTTTAATGATTTGAATATCTATGCCAATAATTCTTGTGACATTTCACAACATGAGTTTAATTCCTTCCTAATAGATCCTGATGATACATTTTGGAAGTATGAAATTTACAATGAATCAGAAGACTATTATTATAATTATGTGAAGGCTTGTAGGTTAAATATATCCGAGGAGTTCTTAGGGATATTATATTTCAGAAGTTATTATTGTGATAATTTGGTTGAAGAAAAATCTGAATTAATTATGAGTATATTTAATAAAAAGGGAAGTATGATTTCAAGTTTACCAATAGCAGGTGGCTATGGTGATGATATTACCTTTTCATCAATTATTCATAACGAAAAAAAAATTGAAGTGAATTACATAAAGTATGATCTAGAAACTGTGAAAAAAACTTTAAAGATTTTTGAAATTACTGAGGATGGAGAAATAAAAAACATTAAATAATATATGGATTATAGTCCCAGTTACTAAGAATTAACCATTTCTAAATCAATACACTTATCTAATAATAATATTAGATGTCCGAGCT
>CAVVRY010000002.1:0-309577 GCA_963750735.1 uncultured Bacteroidales bacterium
ATGAGTTCTGAAAAAATGTTTCAATTGGTTTCATAGTGGTTACAAATTGTTTCAGGATTGTTTCAAAGTTGTTACAGTTGGGTTTATATTGCAAAATCCAGAAGGAGCTATAAGTTTTTTGAATTAATGAAGAAAAGTGTCCTGTAAATGCTCAAATGAAAGAGATAAGATGTAATAATAAGGGAATTATTACCTAATATATAGTTATATTTGATGTATTCGGTAACTTTAGCATGCAAAAGTACACATATAAACAAGTCACTCGTAATGCCCTTCTTACACAATGACTAGAATTATAGCAATAACCTTTATTTTATTACTTTCTTGTAACTTAAAATATGGGACCAAATTCTTAGTCCATAATGAATCCGGTAGAACAATAGACTCACTATTAATATCGACTATTGACGGTAAATCTATCGCCAAAATTGACAATATCAGTCCTAATCAGTCTACTCCAGCATTTTTAGACATGAGAAATATCGATAAAGTCGATGGTCATTTTAAATTTACACTCCACTCAGACACAATTGTAATCATTGAAGAATTCGGCTATTATACAAATGGAATGCGAGAGGAACGCTTGGTGGACATTACCTATCATTCTGACTCAATTGCAATTGATTATAGAGGTAGGTATTATTAGGGTGCGCACAACCATGGCTAATAAGACATGACAGGTCCTACTCTATTCGCTAGCTTTTACTAACTTAGCTCTAGCTAGTATGACGGACAGCCCGACCTGCGGACGAATTTGTACATCATTCTGATAGGGGAATACAATATTGTAGTAATCAGTATGTAAATGAACTCAAGAAACGCAAAATTAAGATTAGCATGACAGAAGAAAATCATTGCTATGAAATCGCTATTGCAGAGCGAGTTAATGGAATCCTAAAAACTGAATTCTATTTGGATCAATGCTTCTTTAGTACCAGACATGCAAATACAGCAACAAAAAATGCAATTGAAATTTATAATTCATAAAAGACTTCATTTATCTTTAGATTATAAAACACCAAATACGGTATTTAAATTGACAGCTTAATGTATTGTTTAACCTGTAGCCGTATTTTAGGACTAGACAATAAAAACATGAGAACTATAATACTTATATTGATTCTAGTGGCCATTGCTGCTTGCAATCATAAAAACAAGGGGACATCAGATCCTAGGGACAACGCGCCTACTAGTCTTGACTCCTTCGTGGTTGACACTTCTAGAATTGCATTAATACCGCTTGATACGACTTCTATTTGGCTTTTTGAGGATGCAGAACCATCAATGCTTGATCAGATCGAATTACTCCAAATAGAAAAAATACTAGTATACTGTATTAGATATTTCAATACCATGCAAAAAAAGCGAATTGATGAGATCTCGGCAGAGAATTCCGGTGATGAGTTAAGATTGACAGACTTCACTATTGATCTAAATGCATATAAGAGACAGTATGTTTCAGCCATCGATAAGAATGGAGAAAAAGTTGTCTGGGTAAATTGCTTCTGTGGAAAGTGGAGTGAAAGTGGCAAATACAATATAATATTAGTCGAAGATGGTAGAAATTGTTTCTTTAATCTCATAATAAATCTTGCAACTAATATGTACTACGATTTCTATGTTAACGGAGATGCATAAAAAGAAATGTTAAACACACCATAACAAAGTGCAAACTCCATGTGGTATGTCACATGTTTTGCACGGTACGTATAGGTATCAAATAGAATTCTTATTATGAGGATTTATTATATTTTCATTCTATTATTGATTTGCCAGGCATGTCAGCAAAAACCCGATCTTGAATTGCTAACAGAATATGGTTCTCACCTCGATGAGCTTGATGCTTTTGAATACCAGTATAGGCATCATACTGTTTACTCATACACTGACCGGCCAACACTGAGAAAGGGTATTGCATATTTCGAGAAAAATCCCACTGATACACTAATTGGATACAATTACTATGTCTACACTGAAGTAGATCCAGACCAATACGTTAATTTTTATGGAGGGGATAAAGAAATCATCTTAATTATAAACGATAGCATAGCAGTTTTAATAGATTTGCGAAAGTATCCATTTTACAAACGAGTCACACTTCCAACATTTCATGAATCGGTCTTATCAATAGGTAAATGGACTTCCAATGACTCCCTTCAGTTCAAAATATCAAACTTGGAAGTAAAAGATACAGTCATCTCCAGGCAAAAATGTAAGATGTTTTCATTTGAGACTATTGGTAGCTATTATAGTTGGTGGTTCAAGAAACCATTCGGCAAGAACAAATATGAGATCAAGATTGCCTTCAACTCTAAATCTAAAATCCCTGTTTACCTACAAACTAAAATATATTTGAAATTTCCTGACTATGTGCTTGTAAATGCCTGGTTCTCAAATATAGTCGAGAAAAGATATCCTAAGGAAAAACTATCTATAGAAAGTGTACCAGAGTATTATCGTTGGGGTATAGAACTAAAAAAACTTGCCACAAACACCAAAGCTCCGAACTTCAAGCTTCCAGATACTAATGGAGATACCCTGGAACTTTCATCTTTAAAAGGTAGTTATGTGCTTCTGCAATATGGATTTATTGGTTGTGGTCCTTGCGTATTATCTGTTCCATTACTAAACCAGATTCAGGATAAGTATAGCAGCAAAGGACTGAAAGTCGTTGGGATCAATCTCTATTGTGGTAGTCAGGAAAAAGTGAAAACTTACCAGATACAACATGGAATCAACTACGAATTTTTATGGTCTGATAATGATAGCATTGCAAAACTGTATAATATTACTTCAGCTCCAACCATTTATATAATCAACGAAAAAGGCATAATCGAGTATGCTCAGAATGGTTACAGTGAGGAAAAGCTTAAGGTTGAACTTGAAAAAATATTCGGCACCCATATTAATCAAAATGAATAGTCATGTATTAGTTACGATATCAACAATTATTATATTGTTGTTTCATAGCTGCAAAGAACATCAGGAAACTACAACAACATCCATATCATTTTCAATTGAAGGCTATGGCAGAGACACGATTCGCTTGTGGCAAACGGAACCCTTGGAGGTTACCAAAATTAACACCAAAGAGTTGATTGTCGATGGATCTGGATCAGGAACAATTGAAATTTCATACCCTAATAATTCCTTTGTAAGATTAAAAATTGGGGACTTTGTCTTCACTATTGTTAATACCCATGGTTCGGAGTTAATTGTCAAAGCTAAGGCTTTGGATCTCCCAAATACTCTAACAATTTCTGGTAATAGCTCATTACCTACTAGTTACATACTCGCAAAAGATTCGATTGTCCGTAAGTACGATAAGCTAGAGGGTAGATCCTTTTTTCAATTGGATAGTACTGAATTCTGGTTCAGATTAAGCACCTTAAATGAAGAGATAGATTCATTAAATACCTGGTTGGCAACCAAAAATATCGATCTAGAACTTGAATCACTGCTTGTTCTAGAAAGCCAACAACGTTCAAACGCCTACATATTGAATTATGCTCTGGTTAAAAGATACACAGGTTCAAAGTATTCGATTGAAGTACCCTATGATAAAAATCTATTTATGTCTTATTCATTATACTATAGTATGGTTCTGGTATTAAACTATGATCATCAAATATCTGGACCAGCCTGGGTGACTTCCGGTGCTTCTAACAACGATTCAATCGCATATATTTTCCCTAAAATATTAAGCGAGACCATTGATACTCTTGAAATACCTGAATTTGCGAAAGAATATTATATAGCCAGAATGCTTATAAGAAATTTTGGATCGAATCAATCCAGCCCTGTCATTGAAGATGTTTATTCCAAATGGTTGATAAAGTATCCTAATTCTGTTTTTCGAAATTCTATTTCAAAAGCGGTCGACAACATGTCTTCATTAGCAAGGGGGGCACAAGCCCCAATCATTACTGGCATAGATCCCTACGGCAATGATTTTTCAACTGAGCAGTTGAGGGGGAAAATTATTTATATCGACGTTTGGGCGACCTGGTGTTCACCTTGTGTTGAGGGAATTCCAAAAATGTATGCATTACAAAAAGAGTTTAAAGATCATCCACAAATAAAGTTCTTGTTTGTTTCAATTGATAAGGATCTTGACGAATGGCAGAAATACATTTCAAAACTTCCTGCTAATGGTTTGCATATCAATTCTTACAATACCGGACTTAGGCAGGATTATCTAGTTTGGGGTGTTCCATCTTATATTATAATTGATGCATCTGGAAATATTTTTCAATCCAATGCCCCAGGACCAGGTACCAATGAAATTAAAAGCATACTGGAAGAAGCTATTAAGAGCGCAAGCTAACAATTAAAACAACTGCTCAAAACTATAGTTACGTATAAATTTTATTACATATTTTTTAAAGATTTTACGTATATTCGTAATAAATCACGCTCATAAGTATGGATTCAAAATTAACATTGAATGTTGATAAAGATCTGGCTACCATACAACCCGATTTGTCATCTTTTTAGGTTGTAAATTTTAGACACTATGAAAACAAAAAGATTATTCGTTGGAGTATTAAGCCTTCTCTAATAGGAGAAATAATTGGAAGGACATCACGCACGACATTGACAAAATATATAAATGATGATTTGTTAAGAATACTTGAAGGATAATAACAGCAAAGCTCAACAATCGTTCATGATACTTCTATGAGAATCTAATTTTTCAGTCCAAAGGGAATCTTAACAGATACAGAAACATTCCTGCCCATATTGTTCAACCCCAGATCCTTCAGGGTCGACAGATGATCTATATAAACCTTGTTAAGCAGGTTGTTGAAAAATAGACCTACTGAAAAATATTGATTTTTAACGGCAATGTCTGTACCAAATCCAAGATTTAAAAGAGTATATCCCCCTGTGGATGTCTCAAATTCAGAAGGGTGATTCTGCTGAAAAACAAAATTAGTGGTAATCCTCGCAAAAATATCCCTTAAAGCTTTCCATTCATTTTTCTGAAATTCGAGCTCCAATCGTAATTTCTGCGCCGGAATAAAAGGTAAATAATTTCCCCCGCTTTCTTTTCCTATAACATATGACCAGGCTGATCTCACATGCAGCCAGTCCCAGGGATGTGGATGAAAATGTACCATGGCCTCTCCTCCATACAGGTATGCATGGGTTTGTGAGTATCTAAAAATTTTATCCCCATCGGAGGTAGTGTCGCTGGTTGGTGCGAGGTAAATGTAATTGAAGATATTGTTATAGAATGCTGATAGGTCAAGTGTTACATGTGTTGCATGATAATGAAAACTCAAGTCTGCCTCCAGGTTGCGCTGTGATTGTAAATCGGCATTGCCCTGTTCATAGCGTATCCCATGTTCTCCATTTTGGGTAAGCTCAGCAAGATTAGGACTCCGGAAGGCAGATGCAATATTTAATCTGAAATGGGTTTCTTCACTCAAGTTGAGAGTGGCCCCCAATGAGATGCTAAAATTATTATAGGATTGATTAATTTTTATAAGTGAATCGGGTTCTTCCTCTCCACCTCCATCTTCATGAGAGTGCCCACCTGAAACCTGTTCAGGCACATGTATATACCTGTAATCCCATCTGACTCCGGCCTGAATCATTAAGTGGTCCCAGTGATAATGCTGACCCAAACCAAAAAGAGAAAAATCAGAAATATGGGCATCTGGCATAACACGTTGAGGGGCATCCTTGTTTTTATTGTTTTGATCCATCCCCTGTAATCCAAAGATAATTTTTGTGAATTCATTGGTAGGAATAGTGGTTTGTATTTTATAATTAAAAGTTGACAGACTCATATCAACAAGTAGAGGATCATGATCGGGTTCATCTTCCTCTTCCGCACCAAAAAGTCTACGATTATTCATCTGATAGGAAAGATTTATATTGACTTTAAATCGACCTAGAAAGAGTTTGCTTTCCAGGGATACAACATTGTCTTTCAGGTCCTGGTACCAGACTTCATTTGTCCTGCCATTCTCAGTTACCAGAATTAATGCAGGTAATACAGCCATTCCTAATTTGTCATGGCTATAATCATAAAACAACCTGAATGAACCAAAATGTTTAATCAATCCCACATTTGCTTTAATGGTCTCCCGATTAAATCTGGTATTTGGAACCCTATTTTTGTCACCATCAAAATAATCCCTATTAGAATTTATCCCTCCATTCAATCCCCAGGTGACAGATCTGGTTGTTCCTCTTACTCCAAATTCTGAAACAATACCGGATGTGTTGCTAAAATATTTGCCTACATACTCCCCCATAATTTTTCCTTCTGGGGCCGGGGCCGTTTTTATAAGATTCAGCACTCCACCAACAGCTCCGGAGCCATATAGTAAAGAGGCAGGACCTTTCACAACTTCAACTTTTTCAATCCCCAAATCATCCACCATAAAGGGATGATTCTCAGAAAACTGAAAGCTATTCATTGGACTGCCATTGTTCAAAAACAGGATATTGCTTAAGGAAAGACCTCTTATGACTGGTGTACCTACTCCCGGTCCCTTTGAGATCATGTCCACTCCCGGTACATTTGTAAGGGATTCAATAAAAGAGGGTGAACCCGACTGTAGAAATTCTATGGGTTTTAGTGTACTTATTTTAATAACATTTTCATGCTGGCTACTGTAAAATCCCCCTGTTACAACAATTTCTTCTCCTTCAATAATTGCCGGTTCTAATTCTATATCTTGAATAAAACCTTCACTGTTTAGATTTATATGTCTGATTTCGGTTTTATATCCCATCATTGAATATTGTACAAGTATAATTCCGGTATGGAGTTCTTTTAACAAATACTTGCCCTCGTTATCAGTTACAGTACCTTTTGAATATTCAGGTAGATATACATTCACTCCTACAAGGGTTTCCTTTAATCCTTTTTCTGTTACTATACCCTGTAGAGATTGCGCAAAGAGTCGGTTAAGGCCAATAAACAAAACCATTACAACAACAATATATTTTAAGCCTGGATTCATTTCAATACTTGAAAAATATAGATAAATGAGTATTCTGTTATATGCAGGTAAAATTATAATTATTTTGGCACAAAAATTGAGCGAATATTTATACTAAATCCTTAATTAAACTAAAAATGCAAACTATAAAGACTTTTGCTATTCTCCTGGCCCTGCCTCTGATATTTTCTGCCTGCGAAAAGAATAATTTATCACCTGAAGCAGGAGAGTTGGAGGGAATCTGGATTGAAAAAGGCTATGAGGAAAACATTACCATATTTGAAAAAGCTAAAAAAATAGATGAAAATAAATATGGATTCGAAATCTCAGAGGGTGGGAAATTTTTGGAACACAAAAACTCTGGTTGGTGTGGCACTCCTCCAATAAGTTACGCAAATTATGATGGTACCTGGAAATATGAATCTGATAGTGTATTGGTAATAGATGTTGGTTATTGGGGTGGCACCATTACCTATAATTTGGAAATAGTTGAACTTACTTCAAATACTCTGAAAACCCGATATCAGTATTTAGATTAGATTTTTATAAATATTCTCTTTTTATACATCCAGTAACAAATATACCATAGTAGAAACCACACTATTGAATGGGTTATAATATTTGTTGCCAGTTCTCCTGACCAACCAAACAGGCCATGTGAAAAAGGAATAACTATCTGTTCAATCAGATTCGCTCCTCCAACATGGGCAAAAAGATAAATAAACAGTGGATTCATTCCTACCACAGCAAAAAATATTACCCAACTTCTTGATTTCTTTATATCTATAAGCCAATACGATAAAGCCAGTACTAAGATCGACCAGCCTCCACTAACAATTACAAAAGAACTGGTTGAAATGCGCTTAATAATTGGTGTAATTGGATCAAGAGCATAGCCTGCTAGAACGCCTATCAACCCGGCAATGATTAGAATTTTTAGTTTCTGATTTGAAGTTCTTTTACTCATTAAAATACTACCTGCCAAAACACCCCAAATAGTATGTGCAGTTGTGGGTATAGCATTAAATGAAACCCAGTGGCCATTCAAATCTGCACCATTGTATAAAAGGTCAAACCAGGTTCCGAAATTTTCATTGGGGACAAACGGATGATTGAATCCTTCCACAGGAAATGTTCTATACAAAACTTCTGTAAACAATAGTAAACCAAAGGATAAAATAAGCTGAAAGGAAATGGATTTACGCATTACAAGGAATGCTATTATATAAGTTATTGAAAGTTGAGCTAATACATTTTGAAAGCGGAAAGTAATTTCACCTGGCCCGATACAATAGAGTGCCCAGCCAAATAACAATAACAGTAAAGATCGTTGAATAGCATGTTTGCGTATTTGTTTATAACTGTCTCCCCGATTAGTTCTTTTTGCAACTGAAAAAGGCAGAGCTACACCAACAATAAACATAAAAAACGGCTGAACCAGATCCCAAAAGCGCAAGCCATTCCATGGATGATGATGAAACTGCATGCCAATTAAATGAACAAAAGTCCCCTTCAATGCCGGATCAGTAAGGTTTGAGAATAGTCCGGTAAATTCTCCTATTAAAAGAAACATAGTGAATCCGCGAAAAAAATCCAGAGAAAGGAGTCGCCCTTGTGGAGTAAGCGAGGAATCTGATTTGGTACTCATAATGGTTTGGATTGAAAAGTTTATTCCTTCATTCCTTCAAAAATAACTAATTAAAATAAGGTGGTCATAAGATTGATTTGATTCTTCAAAAAAGTATGCCTTCATTTTCAAAGGTCAATATTTTCGCTTACTTTTATTCAACTGATTTTCATGAAAACTAACTGGTATTAAGTAATGAAAATAACAAATCCACACTTTGCCCGATTCTCCGGTTTTATACTTTTAATTTCATTGATCATCATGTCACGGTGCATCCAACCGAATACTCCTTCTGAAGAGACTTCAGTCAAGTTTACTATAAGTGCAGCTGATTTATATGACGCATTTTCCAGGAATGATAATAATTCAGGTCAAAAATACATCAATAAAATAATAGAAGTTAGCGGACCTGTTGCAAGTATTCAAACTGATTCATCTGATAAAAGTGTTATTTTCTTGTTGGATGATCTTTTTGGAATCCGATGCACTATGGATAGTGCATATTCTGCAAGTAATGTGAACAGAATAATGGGATTAAGTCCGGGAGAGCATATTCGTTTAAAAGGAAAATGTTTAGGTTTTCAAACAGATGTTCTGTTATCAGAATGTATTATGCTGGAAATAAATCAATTATCTCCAAGTGCTGAGTAGTAATTTGAAATGCCTGAATAAAGTTAAGCGGAGAAATTAGTTCTTCTTAATAAAGCGTTTAACTATCCTTTTCTTATCCCTGATATTCAATTCAAGGAAATAAATTCCATTTCTGAGGTAATCAACCTGAACATCCAACTGGTTGCCACCAGGTGAGATATCTATGCTGGTTTCATTAATTACTTTACCAAGCATGTCTCTTATCCTTAGAAAGCCAGTGTTCGAAACGCCCGCTTCAAATGATAGATGCATTTGATCTTTTGCCGGATTGGGATAAAGTGTTATATCTGAAATATTTGACTGGAAATCCCTAACAGAAGCAGCAGAATTTACAGTAAATGATCCAAGCATACCTACTGATTCATGAGGGGTACATTTGTAATTGTAGGTACCGGCTTCCTTGATAACATATTCGAAAAAGGTGCTGGAACTTGAAAGAGGAGAATCCCAAGAAGGTGCACCATCCGGAATACCCAGAGAGGTAGTGGTGTGTGTACCACTTACCCATTCCCAGCGGATAGTATCCCCCAATTCAACCTCAGTTAAAGTACTGGGGGTAAAAGTATTGCCGGAATTTTTTATAACATATTTCTTAGCGGAAACATTAATGTTAATAATTCCGCTAAAAATTAATACGAATACAAAAAAGAGAGTAGAGCTTCTTCCCATAAAAATCCCTCACTGTTATAACCTCTTATAAATCACTGCAAAGGTATGAAATTTCTTCTGATCCAACAAATAAAAAAACGCAATAATCATGCCAGGTGTATATACTTATACGCTGAATTAAATAAAATGTTTAGAGTTCCATTTCCACGTTTTTATGTTATAAAATATAATTTTTATAAAGATTCCATACTAAAAATCTGGTTTGAAAATTGTTACCTTTGCCGCTCGAAATGAAAACATATGGGATTGTTATCAAATAGTTATTTTTCCTTTTTCCTGATTGTTGCCCTGGGATATATATTAGGAAAAATAAAAATCAAAGGCATTTCGCTGGATATTTCTGCAGTAATTTTTGTAGCCCTTATTTTTGGACATTATGGTGTTCAGGTTCCTATAGATTTTCAATATATTGGCTTGGTATTATTCATTTTTACCATAGCCATCCAGGCAGGACCAGGTTTTGTACAATCGTTTCGCAAACAGGGTAGATCCTTGATGGCATTAACCTTAGTCTTGATCCTGAGCGCCTTGTTAGTATCACTTTTACTTTCAAAGCTTTTTGATGTGGATATGGTTGTTGGTATTGGACTGCTTTCTGGCGCATTGACCAGTACACCCGGGTTGGCCGTTGCCATTGACAGTACCAATTCTACCCTGGCATCAATCGGATATGGTATTGCATATCCATTTGGAGTAATAGGAGTAATTTTGTTTGTTCGCCTCTATCCAAAAATTACACGCCTAAATCTGACACGTGAAGAAGAAAAAATAGCCAATGAAGTTTTGGTAGACTATCCGGAAATATACCACAAACAATATGTTGTTGAGAATCATAACATCCTTGGAAAGTCTATTAAGGAACTTAAGATACGGAGTATGACAGGTGCAAACATTTCGCGTGTTTATAAGGATAATTTTGCCATTGCTCCCAATCCTGATACTATTTTAGAAAAAGGAAATCTAATAAGAGCGGTTGGTACGCAATCAGCGCACGATAAAATTTGCTTACTTATTGGTCCTGAGACCGAGAAGGAAATTCCATTGAGTGAGAATTTTGTTGTTCAATCGGTTCTGGTGACCAATAAAAAACTGGTAAATAAAACAATAGGAGAATTAAATTTAATAGCCACCTACGGTGCAACTATAACCCGTATCCGCCGAAGTGGAATAAACATTTCTCCTACCCCGGACATACATATCCGATTTGGCGATAAACTTCTTTTGGCCTGTAATAGAGACCACATTGATGACGTTGTACAACTTCTTGGAAATGAGGGCAAAAAGCTTTCAGATACCGACTTTTTTCCAATCGCAGCAGGAATTGTACTTGGAATTCTGGTAGGTAAGATAAGGATTGCTTTTTCTGACCAGTTTGTATTCAGCCCAGGCCTTACCGGTGGTATTCTAATTGTTGGTTTAATCCTTAGTAATATAGGTAAAACCGGACCAATAGTCTGGACCATGTCAGAAGCTGCAAACCAGCTATTGCGACAGCTGGGTTTGCTGTTCTTTTTTGCATCTGTCGGTACACAGGCCGGTGCAAATCTGGTAGAAACCTTTAATGAATATGGAGTTAAGCTATTTCTAATAGGCGGTATAATAACTATACTTCCCATGTTTATTGCAGGTCTTGTTAGTCATTATTTCCTTAAATTAAATATATTCACCTTCCTGGGAGGATTAACCGGTGGAATGACCAGTACGCCAGGCCTCGCTGCTTTAGATTCTATGTCAAAAACCAATACGGCACATGTAGCTTACGCTACAGTATATCCAATAGCTCTTGTGCTTATAATTCTGGCTATTCAAATTCTATCCTATTTTATTTGAGTTTTGTCTTTGTAAGATTTACTAAAATTTAGTGGAATGTAAATGTGAATTGCAAATTGACTCCATAGTCATTATTTGATGATGCATCAGACGATGGTTTACTGTCATAGTTATAATAAAGCTTAATTCCTACTTTGAAATTATCACTAAATATGCTAATACTCGGATTCAGATTAAAATCAACCCTAAATCTATTATCGGTAATATAGGGCAGGAAGGTGACATCGGCATCGACCCACACTTTAGGGAGAGTATATTTATATACTTTCCAAACCACTTGAAATACTCCTGCGAGATCATTTGTCACACCTGAGTCATCAAATGGAGTTTCACGAGAAACATTTAAACCTGCTCCGGCATAAAGCCTATTCCAGTTGTTGTATGAAATGTCCCTAAGTCCGGTTAAGCTTAGGCCCACTCTGAGTTTTGTTCCTAGTTCTGAATTCTGTGCTAAATCTACCCCTACCTCTGATGACCATTTCTTCTTAAATGTACGTTGCCACGCCAAGGCAACATCTGATTTGGTTGAACTAAGCGAATCACCCTGAAATGTGTTGTTATCATCCCATGAAAGATTAAAAAATGTCCTTTCTTTTCTATAATTTAAATTGCCCGAAAAATCCAATGTTCCAACAGTACTTCCTTTCGTATAATTGAGCCCCAGACTGAAATTCCCGCTTGTTCGCTTCCAGAAATTTCCCTTTATCGGATAAATTTCAACGATGTCATCAATACGTACTAATTCTTTTCCTTTTGCTAATAATATATATACTTTTCGGTCAACCTTTGATGAATCAAACGAGCCAAAGTAAATGAATCCATTATCCATTTTAATTTCAAACTGTTTGCTGGATTTGATAGAATTTATTTTTACTTCTTCTAAGCTAATCGTTCCCATCCCATCCATTTTCCATGTAACAACCCCGGATACCATTTTTTTAAAGTCTCCTGTAAGTACATTGCCATTAATATGATATATGGTATCTGTTTTTTGAGCAATTCCTTTTTCCTGAATAAAGAATATTAAAATTATAACAAGAACGATATGTAAGGCTACCCTCTTCAAAAGATATTTATATTAAATAAAGAATTTGAAAAAGTAAATTTATTCAATTATTTGGATTTTTTTCAACAAAACGTTGATTTGTAGCTGTCTCGTCTAATACCCTGGGAAATCATCCATTTTAAAAATTAATTTTTATATCATTTTAGATATTTTATATTTTCCTTAATTTAGTTGCCAGCAATTTCACCCTAACTTCTTGATATATCAACCTAAAAATATCTCCCAAATAATGAGTACAATAAATAAAAACACCAGGTGGGTAATTTATTCCTCTATTATTGCTTTGTTATATTCTATTGTTCGCTACAATATTTTTAAAAATGTTCCTTGGTCAGATTTTCCTGTATTCATTTTTAATAAATCAGTTGCCTTAACCATAGTTTTTCTGATGTTTTATTACAGGACCTCCATTTCCAGGAAAAATTTGGCAGTAGAATCTGTCTGGTCATTGATGTATGTTTTGGTATTTACACATATGATCCTGTCCTTAAGTATACTAGGACCCTCATATTTTTCAAAATTCTATATGGATGGTCATTTAAACTTAACGGGATCACTTAGCATATTGACCGGTGTTATTGCTTTCATTAGGATTTTCTGTAATGGGAATTATTAAACTTCTTAAATCAATAAAGGAAAATTTCACAATAAATAAACCGATTATTTCGGTTCTAAAATTTACAAACATCTTCTTTGTTTTGGCCCATGTATTTATAATGGGAGTAAAAGGTTGGCTTTCTCCTTCAGAATGGCCGGGCTATTTGATTCCTATAAGTCTTGTAGCTTTTATTGTCTGCTTAACTTCCATAGTGGTAACAAGATACTACACCAGAAAGCCAAGTGGCTAAGATTTGCACGACAGGACTTATTTTTTATTTGTTGACCAACTTTAATGTACATTTGAAGTATTAATTAAATATAATAAATATTGAGTCATGAAAAACTTAATTATTCTCTGTATTGTATTTTTCCTGGGCATTGGAAATACACTTCAGGCTGGAGAACCTGAGCTTAAGAAAATATTTAACGGCAAAGATTTTAAAGGATGGCAGGTCCCAGAAAACAATATCTGGTGGACAATCAATGACGGAATCTTAAAGACGAGTAGTGATCCAGAAAAAACCGCCTCCATTTTATGGACAACGAAAGAATACGCCGATTTTATAATCGAGGTAGACTTCAAATTTGGAGAAGGCACCGTTGATTCCGGGGTTTTCCTACGTGACATTAATGAGCAAATACAAATGGGGATCTCCGGTAAGTATGAAAGGGATATGACCTGCTCTCCATACATAGGCAGTCTTGGGGATTATCCTGTTGAAGCAAAGGGAATCAAAGAGCTTCTCAAAACAGATGACTGGAATACAATGCGAATCAAAGCAGATGGTAATAAATATTCGGTATGGCTCAACGGTGAACATGTTATGGATTATACATCTGACACTGCCATCAAAAAAGGACCAATTGGTCTTCAGCTGCATGGAAACAAGGTAATGTCGATTGAATTTAGGAATATTTTGTGTGCAGAATTGAAATAAAAAACTAATTATTGGCGTAGTTAAATAGTCTAAAAGATCGATTTCTATGAAATATAAAAATCTGGGGAGCAAAGGTCCGGGTGTGTCTACAATTGGATTCGGAGCCTGGGCCATCGGTGGCATGAACTGGGGTAAAACAGATGATGAGGTTTCCATTAAAGCACTTAATGAGGCCATAGACCAGGGAGTAACATTAATCGATACTGCTGATGTATACGGGTTTGGACATTCTGAGGAATTGATAGCACAGGTCATAAAAGAGCGAGGCAAGAAAAATCTGGTAATTGCTACCAAAGCAGGTAATGATTTTTACAATGCTTCTGATGATGATGATGATGGTTATGGCGCAATAAAGCAAACATATTCAAAAGATTATCTTATTTCAGCAGCAGAAAAAAGCCTGAAGCGGTTAAATCTTGATACGCTTGATGTACTCCAGCTACATAGTCCAGATCTGGAAAAACTTGAAAGAGATGAACCCTGGCTGGCACTGGAAAAGCTCAAAAAGGATGGTAAAATTAAACATGCCGGATTAAGTATTCAATCGTTCAAGGAAACTGAACAGGCACACCTGCTAGATCAACATCATGACATCTTAGACTGTATCCAGGTGCGGTATAATCTGCTGGAAAGAGGAGGCTGAAAAATTGCTTTTTCCCAAAGCCATTGAAAATGGAATTGGTGTTATTGTTCGAATCCCATTGCTATTTGGATTTCTGACCGGAAAATTTGACTCCAATTCAAGCTTTACAGCCGATGATCACCGGAGTATGAATCTATCGCCGGAAAAGCTAAAAACTTATCTTGATGAACTTAAAAAGCTGCAGCCCTTATTTGACCACTATAGTGATCAGAGTAAAACCCAGGTCAGCCTACGGTTTTGCATATCTCACCCAGCCTGTCAAACGGCCATCCCCGGAGCTAAAACCAAAAGCCAGGTAGAAGAAAACTCTTCCAGTTCCGACCTGGGACCTATTCCTCAGGATGTATTAAAATCATTTTCATTGTAAAAATCTAATAAAGTATTGGTAATGAAGAAAATAATTATTGTTTTATTCTTTTCTATTGCTTTCATTTATCCTATTTTCTCGCAAACTGAGTCAACAAATGAAAACCAGGAAATAGTTTCAAATATTAAAGTTCTGGAATCATGGATAAGGGCCCAGATGGAATACCGGGAGTTACCAGGTATATCAATTGGAATAGTTTACGATCAGAAATTGATCTATGCAAATGGTTTCGGATACAGTAATCTGGAAAAGGAAATACCTGCTTCTCCCTCAACAGTTTATCGTATAGCCTCTATAACTAAAACTTTTACAGCCACCGCCCTGATGCAACTCAGAGACGATGGAAAATTGAGTTTAGATGATCCAATCAAAAAATATCTCACATGGTTTGATATTAAAAATCCCTTTCCCGATTCACCTGAAATAACCATTCGACAGTTAATTACACATACTTCAGGCCTTCCTCGTGAGGCTGCATTTCCATATTGGACTGACAGGGAGTTTCCTGCCATTGAAGAAATTGCAAAAGCTCTCCCTGACCAGGAGATGACTTATGCCTCTGAAACAAAATATAAGTATTCAAACCTTGGACTTGCCCTGGCTGGTGAAATAGTGGCTGTTGTTTCTGGAATGCCATATGAAAAATATATCCGGGAAAACATTTTTGAGCCTTTGCAAATGGAAAACTCCAGTGTTTTTCTTTCAGAAAAGGAAAAGTCTGAGATTGCCGTTCCGTACAGTAAACGTTTGTCGGATGGAAGGCGTGAAATTATGCCTTTTACCGATTCAAAGGGAATAACTCCGGCTGCAAATATATCTTCAAATGTAGAAGACCTTGTAAAATATGTTTCGATGCAATTTGGTAGTGGAATAAAGGATAGTGCGCAAATTGTAAAAGGAAGTACTTTACGAGAAATGCATCGCATACAATGGTTAAATGAAAGCTGGACCAGTGGTCGAGGATTGGGTTTTGGTGTATGGAAACAAGGTGATTATACCGTAGTTGGTCATGGTGGCTGGGTGGCTGGAAATCGCACCCAGATATCATTTATACCCAAAGAAAAAGTTGGTGTAATTGTAATGACAAATTCCGATGATGGAAGTCCTAATTTTTTTGCTGCAAAAATACTTGCTCAATTTACTCCCTTACTTAAAAAAGCTTATGGGGAAGAAAAGAAAACCCAGGAATTTGATCCTGCCTGGCAAAAATTTGCAGGAACTTATACTGACCCCTCGTGGTATGAAACAGAGATCCTTATCTTTAATAACTCCCTTATAATGAATAGCTATAGCTTTCCTCCAGAAGACAATCCCACCAGTGAAATTATGGTCCTTACTCCGGAAGGTAAGAATACTTTCCGAATGGTAGAAGGCAATGGTGAACTTGTGGTTTTTGAATTAGATAAAAACGACAAAGTTGTGAAAATAAAAGTTGGAGAGAATTATATCTTTCCTAAAAAGTAATTAAATCCTAAAAGCTATTATTTTAATTTCCCCTGCTTTTTGAAGGTTTCAAGAAGAAGACTGTTTTCACGCGGATCTGGTTCTATAGGAAAGTCTTCGAGCGTGCCAGGATATCCCAGGTTAACATTAATTTGATTGTCGACATAGGAGATAGGATCAATTGTTACTGAGTGCCAGCATGATGAACTGGAATAACCGGGTTTAAAAAAACCTGCATATATTATTTCCTTATCGACCGTCATACAAAAGGGAGTGTTATCATAAATACCATCAAGTTTGTTCAATCCGGATCCAGTAAGAGTTATTTTATGTTCCGGATGGTGATAAGCAACTATATCATTATTGCTGATGAGTTCATTATCTTTTAGTACAATAGATGATTTAACAATCTCACATCGGTTTGTTACCAGACTGTATTCTTTCAAAAGATAGATTTCAACGGCATCTCCAGATTCTGCATTTTCTTTGCTACATCCCATTACCAATAGGATCAGTGCTGAAAATAAGGCAATAGATTTAATTAATCTCCACATTTTAATGGTTTGTTTTTAGAATTTGATGCAGTGTGTTAACAAATTGATCTACATTCTTTTTATTAAAACACAATGGTGGCTTTATTTTAAGAACATTTTCAAAGGGCCCATCGGTACCACTTAAAATAAAATTATCTTTTAGTTGGTTTTTAACACAAGCAGCTAATTCAGTATTTGGATCCAAGTTTTCTTGCACAAATTCTATGCCTAAAAACAATCCCTTGCCTCTAATATCTCCGATAGTTGAAAATTCATTTTGTAAGGATATCAATTCATGTACAAAGTATTCTCCTGTTTCTTTTGCGCGATTGGTTAACTCCTCTTCTTCAATGACTTCCAAAACTGCTTTTGCAGCTGCGCAGGAAACAGTATTCCCTCCAAACGAGCTAAAGAATTCCATGCCATTCGCAAAGGCATCAGCAATTTGATCTGTAGTAACAACTGCTGCTACGGGATGACCATTACCCATAGGTTTTCCCAACACAACTATATCCGGAATTATATCATGCATTTGAAATCCCCAAAAATGATCTCCCAATCTGCCAAATCCTGTTTGAACCTCATCAATTATGGTGAGAATACCATGTTTCTCAAGATATGATTTCAATGTTTTTAAATACCCAGGGGCCAGTGGTACCTGTCCTCCACATCCTGAAATTGGTTCTGCAATAAAGGCCGAAGGGATTATCTTTTTTTCAATTAAATCATCTATTTTTTTTATGGCATCTTTAATATATTCCTCGGTAGTAGAGTATTCTCCATTGTAAAGTTTAGGAAGTGAAAGCTTCGTAACATTTCGTGGAATTCCTCCTCCTCCCTTACCATCAAACTTATAGGAACTTACCTGAATACCTGACTGAGTATTGCCATGATATCCCTGGTCAAGCACCAGTTGATGGCTCCTGCAGGTATACGTATTTGCCATTCGAATAGCCAGATCAGTTGCCTCACTACCTGAATTTACCAAAAACACCTTTTTTAATTGGTCAGGAAAATACCCGAGTAGTTTCTGAGTATATTCAGCAAAAGAATCATAAACATAACGAGTATTTGTGTTGAGAGTACGAACTTGTTTAGAAATTGCACTGCTTACTCGTGGATGAGAATGCCCCACATGTGGAATATTATTATAAGCATCAAGGTAGGTATTCCCATCATGATCGTACATGTACTGAAAAGACGCACCAGTCATATAGATAGGTGTTGTATAACTTAGACTCAATGATTTCCCGGTATTTTGTTTACGACCAGCAAAGGTTTTCTCCTTTTTCAATTTACTGTCCTCAACATCAAATCCGGCTGCTTCCAAAAAGCTGCTTTTAACCTGAATGGGATTGAAACTTATCCATTTCTCTAATAAATCTGATGCAGGTTTTTCACTTATCAGGATGTAATCTGTATCCTCACCTTTGGTTTTAGCAGCAGCAGAATTGCATAAACTAACACACAATCTTGCAGGAATTAAATAGTAAAGCAGTTTCAGCTCTTTTTCATATAATGGATATTTCGACTGGTATCCTTTAATAACATTTTGAGCAGCTTTGATGGGCTCTTCTTTTTCAAACATAATATACGTGAGAGCCACAGCCAGCTCATTCACCATTGGAGAATAGCACATATCTCCAAAATCAATGACCCCGGATATTTTGTTACCATCAGTCAGCACATTCTGAATATTCATGTCCCCGTGAATGATGCTGTACCTCAAATCCTGATATTGGGGCATGGCAAACTGTTCAAACTGATCAAAATAGAAATCAACTAATTTTCTTTGATCTGCTTCCTGAATAGAATTGGCTTTTGATTTATTCAACAGACTGTGCTGAATATCCCAGATTAATTTTCGATTTTCTATTACTGAATTTCTTTTCCCCTCCAAAGCTATATCCATTTCGGCAATGGCCTGGCCAAAGTTGTAAAGTAGCTCATCCGTGTGTTCCACTTCATCAAGGAATTTTCCTTCAATATATGGTACGAGGCGAGAAAAAGTCTGATCATCATGTTGATGCACTGTAAATCCACCTCGATTAATTGCCTTTGGAATTTGATAGGATAAATCAGGTGATATCTCCTCCAGGAGATTGTTTTCTGCATGAATGAGTTCGAGTTCTGAAGGGTCAGTATAATGCTTAAAAACAAACAATTCATCCTTGTCTGATTTGATTTTATAGTTGTTTGATATATAACCATCTAATTTATCTATCTCAACTGGTGTGATATTGTATGATTGCAGAAAATGTTTCACTGATTTAGAATGGGTATCCAATATTAATAAACTCTGTTCTAATTTAGAAATTTTATGAAAACCCTAATTTTCCAGGTCAGGATCTATGCTTTTCACCAAAATTAAATATTCCCCTCCCCTTAATTCAAAATCCGCCGCCAAATCAGGATTTTTCTCTGGTGAGTAAGTTTTATCCCTTGTCTTATCATTAATTTCAACATTTTGAACTTGTTTAAAAGGAAGTTTAACGAGGGCTATGCTTCCAACTGGTACTACAACCTCAAAAGCAATGCTATCAGCCTCTTTTACTTCCCAATTTGATACTATTTCTCCAAATGGGGAATGGTAAGAACAGTTTACATATTTAAGGCCTTCTGGTATATTGGGTGAAATATAAAACTTCTCGAAACCCGGATTTTCAGGATCAGGCTGTATGCCTCCAAGCCATTTGTAAAACCATTCAGACACAGAACCAAACATGGGATGGCAATTTGAATAAGTATTATCGCTTTCCTTCCATGTTTCCCATAGGGTTGTTGCTCCCCGATCAATCATAAATCCCCAGCCTGGATAATCGCGACTGTTCACCACATTATAGACTTCATTTATTTTTCCTGCCCTTGATAGTGTTTCAAGGATATATTTTGTTCCAAATATTCCTGTATTAAAATGACCGGAAGGACCTTCATTTAACGCTTTTAATAAAGAATCTACAGTATATTTGACATTTTCCTTAGTTACAATATCATTATATAACAGGGTTGAGAAAAGAGTTTGCCTGTTAATAGGGTCAGGGACTGATTTCTCCCAGAACATTTTGGAAAGTTGCTTCGTTAGTTTTAAGGCCAATTTTTCAAATTTTTCTTCATTTGCAACATCTCCCATAAAAGAGGCAAACTCTGCCATAATTAAGGCACATTGCAGATAATGGTTGGTTCCTGTCAACTCAACCGGCACAGGTTCCAGTGATTCGTGATCACTCAGACCTTTATCAATAACTCCTCGCGGATGCAATCGCTCCACCTTATTCATCCACTTAAGATCTGCATCATACATCTCTTCAATTAATTCTGTATCGTTGTAGTAGAGATAGTGATAGTATTGTGTAATTAAAAATGCAGATTCCCAGCTTAAACCACAGTACTTTATGCCAACAAATGGAGCTGTATCAATAAACACTGAGTCATTAATCGCATCAAACCAGTCATATATTGTTTTCCGATATATTGATTGCATATCGAAATTATATATGTAGGCTTCTCCAGTAGCTATAAGGTCTCCCCCATATCCAAATTTCTCGCGAGCAGGACAATCAGATTGAACACTTTGAAGATTGGCGAGGAAGGTGTTTGATGTAGCTTCCTGAATAGAATTCAATAGTTCAGAAGAAGAGGAGAAGCTGTTTTTAGTATCAACTTTGGTATTAAAAGCCAGGCCCTGGATGTCTTTTACCTCAGGTTTGATATTCAATCCGGAAATTTCCATATATCTCCATGTATGAAAAGTAAAAACCGGACTATACCAGATCTCATTCTCATCACCGAAAATGTAACTATCAGTTTGCCAGGCTATTTCTGGTGCCCCTGGACCGCCTCTGTCCTTTCTTTTTATCTGGCCTGCAACCGTTGTCATCGGATTTAAGGTACCATTATCATAAATTCTCTCGCCAAAACGAAATTGAATCGTATCCCCTGTTTTTCCTTTCAACCTTATCTTGTACAATCCGGTGAAATTCACGCCCATATCTACCAAATAAGAGTTGCTGTTCGGTGCTGATATACCGATTGGATCAATTATATCTGTGACCTGGATAGGTGGGAAAAATGCTTTTTGCAACTGCCCCCCAGGTCCAAGACTTTCCCTGGCTTTACTCCAATTATTGTCTTTAAAACCAACCATTTTCCATCCCTCTTTTTCTCTCCGTGCATCATATATCTCACCTAAATAAACATTGTTTTTAAGTATGGGTCCATATGAGAACTTCCAGGTTTGATCAGTATATATTGTTTCTGATTTACCATTTTCATATTCCAGCTTCAGGCAAGCTATAAACTGCGGTTTTCCAACAGGTAGATGTTCCCTCAAATTAAGGTATCCCCACATTTTCATAGGCAAGGGATTGTAAAAACCGTTTCCCAGGGTAACTCCCAAGCAATTCTTGCCTGACTCTAAATTTTGTGTGATATTATATTCAGTGTAGTAAATCCTTTTTTCAAAATTTGTCCAGGCCGGATCAAGGTAGTTTTTTCCAATTTTCGAATCATTTAAGCTTGCCGAATAATATCCTGCCGCTGTAATGTAAAGTGTTGCATTCTTAAGGTTTCGTTTTACTTCAAATTCCTTTCTGAAAATGGGGGTTGGATGATCAAGGTAAAAAAGCGATTCTTCGGATGGAATTTTCAAGGTATCAGTAATCCATTGTGCATTGCTGAAATCAATATTGGCATTGGTGGCATTTTCATTTATAGAATTGAACTTACAGGATTGTAAAACTATAATTATTAGGGCTGAGAATATAAGTTTGTTGACCATTTTGCGACAAATAAATAATGAAGATAGCAGTATTTACTCAAAGATAAGAAATATTGAAGACAGGGGTTCTTTATTAATTTCGAATTAATTAGATTTGAATGATTTTGTTAACCAGAATTCAAAATCAATAAACATAAGTGTGGTTTTTAACATTATAAATATTCAATAATTATGCGATTTGTTTATTTCATTCTCCTTGGGGTTTTACTCTCTTTTACCAATTGTACAAATTCACCAGACCAGTCGACAACAAGTTTTGATGTTGTCGTTTATGGTGGCACTTCTGCTGGAATTTCCGCAGCAATCCAGGCAAAAAGATTGGGGAAATCTGTTGTTTTAGTTTCTCCCGATAAGCATTTGGGTGGGTTAACTGCTGGTGGGTTGGGTTGGACAGATTTTGGTCGAAAAGAAACCGTTGGCGGGTTTGCACTTGAATTCTATCAAAAGGTCAAAAAACATTATGATACTCCGGAAGCATGGAAATATCAAGAACCATCCGAATATTCGAGATATAGAAAAGATGAAGATGCCATGTGGGTGTTCGAGCCACACGTTGCTGAACAAACATTCGAAGAATTAATTGCTGAAAGCGGAATTCCTGTATATAGAAATCAGTGGCTTGACCGAAAAGCGGGTATTGAAAAAAAAGGAAATCAGATTGTGGCAATAACTATGCTTTCAGGAGAAACTTATCACGGTAATGTGTTTATTGATGCCACATATGAGGGGGATTTAATGGCTTCTTCTGGTATTAGTTACACTACTGGCCGTGAATCAAATACTGTATACGGAGAAACTCTTAATGGGGTGCAAAAAGAACGGGCAGTTTCCCATCAGTTTGAGTATGATGTAAGTCCATATCTTGTGCCAGGTGATCCCTCAAGCGGGCTGGTTCCTCTGGTTCATAATGAAAATCCGGGAATAGATGGGGATGGAGATCATAGAATTCAGGCCTATAACTTTCGTATGTGCCTGACCACAGTACCTGAAAACAGCATTCCCTTCCCCAAACCTGAAAACTATGATGCTGCAAATTATGAGTTATTAGCCAGGTATCTTGAAAAAGGATGGCGAAAGGTATTTAATAAATTTGATCCTGCTCCAAACTGGAAAACTGACGTAAACAACCATGGAGGATTTTCAACAGACAACATTGGGATGAACTACGAATACCCTGAGGGTTCCTATGAGTTGCGAAAAAAAATTATAAAACAGCATGAAGACTATCAGAAAGGTTTTTTATGGTTCCTGGCAAATGATTCACGGGTTCCCGAGGAAGTACAAACTGAAATTAACAGATGGGGATTGGCAAAAGATGAATTCGTGGATAACGATCATTGGCCTCATCAAATTTATGTTCGGGAGGCCCGAAGAATGGTTGGTGATTTTATTATGACTGAATTGCATTTGCGTGGTGAAAAGCCTACTTCAAAGTCCATAGGTATGGGGTCCTACAATATGGACTCACACAATGTTCAACGATATGTAGATGAGGATGGAAACGTGCGAAATGAAGGAGATATTCAAATCAATCCTGGAGGACCATATCAGATTAGCTACAGCAGCATAGTACCAAAAATAAGTGAATGTAAAAATTTGTTGGTTCCGGTTTGTTTGTCCTCATCCCACATTGCATACGGATCAATACGAATGGAGCCGGTCTTTATGGTTCTGGGCCAATCAGCTGCCACAGCAGCTTTTCTGGCAATTGAATCAAATATTGCAATCCAGGATGTGGATTATGAAAAATTGAAAACCATTTTACTGAAAAACAAACAGGTATTAAGTCTACCTTAATATTAAATTTATCATTTAAAATATTCCATTTTCAGTATATTGCAAGTGAGATATCCTTATTAATAAATTGAATTATGCAACCAACTGATGCATTTGCAGCGATTAGCACAAGTGAAAAAATTGCCTCCTCATTGTATAAGTGGATAACCGGAAACAGAGGCTTAAAAAGGACCGTGGTACTGGAGCTTAAAGAAAATATTGAACTCATTCGCCTTTATATAAAAAGCGGTGCTGATCCAAAAGAAATTATTTCTGAATTGAGTGATACAGCCTTCCGTTCAGCTCTCGTTCAGGGATTTAATTTCAATGCTCTTAAAAGATCAAAGATCAGCAGCAATAGTACTCTGGGACTCCCTCAGTTAAATAAATATCATGGATGGGAGACGCAAGAAGTTTTTGAAAATATATATCAAAAAATAAGCACCCTAAAGAAGGCCGCCAAGTTTAAAAAGACTAAAAAACCAATAAGGTTGGGTGTTCGACTACAAAACTTGTTCAAAATGATGGTAATGCTGGCCATACACATTGGAAATTAAATTCTTTAAAAGAATTTCTCATGATTGACTATCAAATTTAAATTGTCTTATAAAACATTCCAACCTTTCAGCAGAATATCAACATCTTTATTTTTGGATTTAATTGGTTTATATCGAACTTTTACCGTCCTGCTTTCACCAGGCAAAAGAGAAAAATAATTATCATCCCAGTAGGCAGGTAGAATCTCTTCCCCATCTAAACTTTTTACAAGCGAAAGGTTGATTCCAAAAGCAATGGTTTGAGAAGGGTTTTCCAGGAACACACTTACTGTATTCTCTTCTTCTCCAGGTTCCATGAAATAGTCCATGTTTACTTTCACTTTTGGAAGTTCTTTAAGTGAAGTAAAATCTGCATAGGATTCTTGCTCGGCAGCAAATACATGCCATGTGCGGCCCTGGTGAAAAATGGGTACTTCTTTTTTAACTCCTTCAACATCTTTTTTGGTTGACAGCCAATAGAAGTTATCTGATACAATCGAATCATTTTTATTCTTTAGTTTTAAGCTAAGGAAGTAAGTTGTTGAGATGTCATTTGGAATCTGTACAGGGAAAACAAGGCTTTTATCACCCTCATTTACTGATACTTGTTTCGATTCCGAAAACACCTCTTCCATATTAATATCCAGCACTTTAGCTTCTACATTCAAATCTTGAAAACCTTCAAAATAATTGTTTATAACATAAACCGACTCATCATCATATGCATATTGTACATGGAGAGGCTCACATGCTTTTTTGGCACCGTAATAGGCCCCACCAACATTCAAATACCAATCGACATATTGCCATGTTAAGGCTGCAGGCCATGCAGCATCGTATTTCCAGGTGGTGATACCAAGGGCATCGAATTTATTACGTCCGTATGCTTCATACATTCCCCGGGCACTTTCATAGTTAAGGATCATTCCCGTATTGATAAAATCTTTCGCATCCTCAATTTTACCGTAGCGCTTTTGCATGGCATCCACAACAACATCGAAATAATGAATTCCCTGCAAAACGCTATGAAATGAGAAGGTTTCATTATAGGGCGGCCAGATTTTCTCTTCAGGCATCATTTTTTTTATACTTGAATAGGGTGCAAAAATCCCTCCAATGCCCCCAGACTGTGCAAAACCCCAGGCTCCATCAGTTTTGTGAGTGTAATAGTGAGAAGGATAAGCATAAGTCCATAATTCCAGTGTACCAGTTCGTGTACCACCGGTTTTAAAACGGTTTTCAATATCAAATGCTCCTGAATGTGGCTGATAGGTCCTTTCAGGAGTATATTTGGCAATTAATGACCGATAGGCTTTGTCTAAATTTTCTGTGGGGAAGGTTTCATCATGACCCAGGAAGTGAACCAGGCTGGGGTGGTTTCGAATCCTCAACAACATATCTTCAATATTCATAATTGACAAGTCTTCATCTGGCAGGTTCCGACCAAATATTTGCTGTGTAACCATCACTCCGTACTTATCGCAAATATCATAAAACTCATCGGTTTCGCGGATTGAAAAGCCTTCTGATCGAAGCATGTTCAAATTGGCTTCCCTTGCATATCGTACAAGGGCATCATATCTTTCTTCTGACAAGTTCAATAACATATCGCTTGTCATCCAGGCCCCTCCTCGTATCAGAATTTTCTTTCCGTTTACCATATATCCACGCCATCCCTCTTCATTTATATAGGTTGAAACTTCTCTTACTCCAAAATTTACTTTCTGCTGATCAGAGACTTTATTGCCTGTTACAAATTCCATTTGTGCAGTATATAATTCCTGCTTCCCATATGGATGTGGCCACCACAACCTCGGATTTTCAATAGAAAGCTGTGAGAATTCTGCAGGCGTAAATTTTACCCATTTTTCTTCATTTGGGGCAAGATGAATTTCTTTACTGAACTTAATCTTTTCAATTGTTCCTATAAATTCACCTTTTACTTCAATATTTGACTTGTTCACAAGCAATGCTGAAACGGATAATTTTGCTGTTTCAAGAGAGGGGAGATCTAAATCAGTTACAATATAAGGGTGTTTTATTACTACAGGACCCGAGGACTTGATATACACATCCCTCCATATTCCCATATTTAAATCCGGAGGTTGAGGGTTGTGATCGTCCCAGCCGGTTGTGGCCTCAAGTTGTTTTGTTTGATAGTACACATCAGGAATATGGCCTGGTGAGATGATTTCAATGGCGAGTACATTTGTATCACCGGCAATTGCATATTTTTCAATGTCAAATTCAAACCGTCGGAACATTCCAATTACCTGATTTGAGTCGGCAATCAATTGGCCGTTAAGCCAGATGTTGGCTTTGTAGTTAATGCCATCTAAATGCAATGTAATTCTTTGGTTCTGGATATTCTCGGGCAGTTTAAACTTTTTCCTGTACCACCAGGAAGCATAAAATGGACTTTCTTTGAGCATGGCAAGCCATCGTCCCTCTCTATATCCGGGAATGTTTTTAAGGTTATCACCATAATAAGGATCTGGATACACCTCATTGTCCACCAAAGCCGCCAGGACTGTTTTAGGAATATCTGTTTTAAACCAGTTATCGGGTTCAAAGTTCAATGATGATAATATATCTCCCTTATTCTGAATACTATCAGCTGATTGAATATGCCAGTTTTTGTTTAAAGATATTTTCTCTCCTGACAGAAGGCTTATTAGAATTGCAACTACTCACAACAAGAAGTATTGCCAGGTAGAAACTGAAATTAAGTGTTTTCATAATTATATCAAGATTATGTAAGTATCAGCCAATTAAAAATATGATGCCAACCCTTATTTGTTAAGTATAGTTTTGATACTTACAAATTTATGAATTGTCCCCACATAAATGCATATTATTTACTAACTCCTTTCAATACTAATTTGACCCTTTATATTGATTTTATTTTCAACTACATAATTTTTGAATTTTTAATAATGTTTGCTAACCAGAATATTTAGTTTGAGAATTATTAATAAATTCGACCTTTAGAATTAGAGTATTTTCGTTTTCAGGCATCCGAAAAATGGCGCAAAAGACAACATCATTTGGCCCAGAACCGGTAACTACTAAAAAATTAAATGTTTTTGGTGGAGTATTTACACCTGATGTGTTGACCATTCTGGGAGTAATCATGTACCTTCGACTGGGATGGGTAGTGGGCAATGCCGGACTATTGGGTGCTATACTAATCATTCTTCTCGCCAAAACAATCACCATTTGTACGGCATTATCAATGTCGTCGATTACAACGAATATAAAGATTGGCTCAGGAGGGGCATATTCCATCATCACAAAATCCCTTGGACTGGAAGCCGGAGGTAGCATTGGCATTCCTTTTTACATTTCACAGACTCTGGCCACTGCACTATATATAGTAGGATTTACAGAAGGGTGGATGCATGTTTTTCCAGATCATCCTCATGTTTTGGTTTCCATTATTGCCTGGCTTCTGCTTGTAAGTATCTCATACATCAGTGCACACTTTGCCATAAAAATTCAATATTTCATTATGGTAATTGTAGCCATGTCAATACTTTCGTTTGTATTCACACGCAATGAACCAAATACAACAATTAATGTAATCGGTAAATTTGAAGATGCCAGTTTCTGGCAGGTATTTGCTATTTTCTTTCCTGCTGTCACTGGTATAATGGCCGGAGCTAACCTTTCAGGGGACCTGGCCAATCCAAGAAAAGCAATACCTCTTGGAACATTGAGCGCCATAGGTGTTACAATGATTATCTACATAATAATGGCTATTGTTGCAGCAAAATTTATTTCACCGGCAGAACTTCGCAGCAATCAAATGGTTATGGTTGATTATGCATTTTGGGGACCTATTGTATTAATGGGTATTCTGGCTGCAACTTTTTCCTCAGCCCTGGGAAGTCTTATTGGAGCTCCTCGCATTTTGCAGGCTTTGTCAGAGCAAAAGACAGTCCCTTTGTACCAGATTTTTTCTAAGAAAACTCCAAACAATGAACCTCGAAATGCTACTATTTTCACCTCTCTAATAATTCTAGCCGCTCTGCTATTGGGTAATTTAGATGCTCTTGCTGCATTGATTACAATGTTTTTTTTAATAACATATGGAATGATCAACCTTGTGGTTTTTATGCAACAAAGCATGAAAATCATTAGCTTCAGGCCTACTTTCAAAATACCAATGTTTGTTTCATTGTTGGGTGCTGTTGGCAGTATTTTTGTGATGTTCCTAATCAATCCGGTTTTTAGTCTTGTTGCATTTGCAGTAATTATCAGCCTCTACATTTGGCTTGGAAGACGTGGTCTGAAATCAGATTCAGGTGACATACGTGGTGGTTTTTTCCTTGTCTTAGCTGAAAAAGCCTCACGACTTGCAGCCAAGTTTCCCCGGCATCAAGTTTCCTGGAAGCCTGATTTATTAATCCCTATCAAAGACCCTGATACCTGGACAGGATCTGTTCAATTTATCAAAAATATTGTTTATCCTTCAGGGAGTGTATTTGCTTTTACTGTAAAAGACCATGATCTGGAAGCCACGGAGAAAAGTCTTTCAGAGCTATTAAGCCCACTCGAGGGAAAGAACCTGCTGGTGCATTCTATTGTTCTTGAACACAAAAAGTTCCTGCCCGGAGCACGACTTATTATGCAAACCCTTAAGGCAGGAGCTATGCGGCCAAACACCCTGTTCTTAACCCTGGGAAACAATGTGACAAAAGAATCTTTAATTTCGAAGTTATCTGTTTATGCTTCCAATAATGACCTTGGAACCATCATGTTGCGTCAACATCCTAAAATTGAATTTGGTGCACAAAAAACTATTAATCTCTGGTTGAGAGATAAAAGTCCAAACTTCCATTTAGCTGTTCTCACCGCTTTGCAACTCCAACTCAACTGGCAGGGTAACTTAAATTTAATTTCTGTTGGTTTGGAGGAAGCTGATCGAAAACGTCTTTACAAATTTTTGGAACACATTAATGACCAGGCACGTCTTCCATCAATGACAGAGTATTACGTTTTTATTGGAAATTTCATGGATTCTTTACAAAAAGCCCCTAAGGCTGATATAAATATTTTTGGTCTGGCTGATACCCTGTATTTTGATTTCTTGCGGGAAGCTCCTGACTTAACCAATTCATCCTGCTTATTTATAAGAGATTCAGGAAAAGAAAGTGCAATGGTATAGTAAACTTTTTCATAACTTTATTTTAGTTTTACGCAGCAGATCTATGATATTTTCGTCGGTATCATGTACATGTGGTGTAACATTTCAGTACTTTAAAACGTCGTAACATTGATTCAGAAAGATGACAGTTAAGGAATACAATAAAAGTGTGGACCTATATGCTGACAATATTTTTCGCTTTCTCCTAAAAAACACAAATGATGAAGAAAAAGCGAAAGACATGGTGCAGGACTGTTATGAGAAGTTATGGATTAAGATAGATTCAGTCTCGTTTTCAAAGGTAAGATCATACCTGTTTTCTACAGCATATCATACATTTATTGATGAAATCAGGAAAGAAAAATCAAAGGATCAATATATAAGCAATTATAAAGGAGATACACAGTTCAACGATCAGTATTCTGATATGAATGAAATCCTTCATAAATTGATTTTACAATTGCCTGAAAATCAGCGCTCAGTTATTCTTTTAAGAGACTATGAAGGCTACTCTTATAATGAAATCGCTGAAATTTTGGATCTTTCTGAATCACAGGTCAAAGTATATATATACAGGGGCCGAATGTTTTTAAAAGAACGCATTGGCAAAGTAGAGGTATTGTTATAAGTATGAGATTTACACGCGATAATTATGAGCTTTTCATAATAGATTACCTGGAAGGTAATTTAAATGCCAGCGATCTGTCTGAATTCGAGTCGTTCTTGAATCTGAATCCTGATATTAGTGAATCTTTGATTTCGTTCAATGAATTTTCTTTAAAACCAGAAGAAGTTAAACTTCAGGATAAGTCCACACTGCTTAAAACAAACTCTGACCTTTTTAATAGCATTCCTGAGGATGCAATGAAATGCATTGCTTATCTTGAAAAGGATTTAACTACAGAAGAAGAAACAGCCTTTGAAAAGCTGACTTCGGAAAAGCCAGATTTATTTGGACTGGTTAAAGATTTTGAACTTGCATTTCTAACTCCCCCTGTTATTCAGTTTGAAGATAAGGAGCAACTTAAAAAACCCGTTGTAATATTTACTCGCAGACTTCTATGGATCCCATCTGCAGCAGCGGCTATTGTTTTAGTATTCTTCCTTTTAAAGTCGATTTCTTTAGTACCTACACCTCCAGGTAGCGTAGGTTCACAAATATCTCAATCTCAGCAGGAAATACAAAATGCTTTACCTGAAAAAGGTCCGAATTCACAAAATTTGATATCAAAAAATACAGCGGTAGATAGTTGGAAAAACTCAAGAACGCACAAAAAGCAATATTGTTGATTATCAGTCAAATGTGGCAATTGTTGAATCAAATTTTATACATGATGAAAAGATTGCTCCTTTGTCTGTGCGAAGTATGAGTTTAAATACAGTTCCACTGCTTGAAAGAAAAACCGAAGCTTTAAAATCAGAGAAAAATTATGCCTCTGATCTACACCCTCCTGTTATTATTATCCCCGGAGAATTAACTCCTCAGGTTTTATCTGCTTTTGAGGCTTATACAATTGAAGACTTTAGGGTAAAATTGCTCAATCCTTCCAAGACTGAACAGGCAAAGACCCCATTACTGGTTTCATTGGCTGATGCTGGCATTAAGGGTGCAAATAAAATTACTGGGGGTAAGATGGAGTTAAATACAGCATCTGATAATCAGGGGAAACTTACAGCTTTTGCTTTTAATTCCAGGGGCCTTAAAATCGCATCCGGCATTAAAAAGAAATGATTCCGGTTATCCACAAAAAATATACAATAGCTCATAATTTCCTGTAACTTTTATCTGGAGTTAGACGTCATAGCTACAGAAATCAATCTAAAATTTTAACTATGAAAAAATATATTTTATTTCCTGTTATCCTTTCTATAATTTGTTCAGTAAGTTTGGCTGAAACTGATACCACAAATGTAAAAGTTGGTCCAAACAAAGTTGTACGCGTTGTTGACAATTTTGATGGTACAAGGGTTGTTGTGGGTCAAAACGGCAATATTATTGTCGATGAAAAAGATGATACTGTAAAAGTTAAAATTGGAAAAAGAGGTATTAAAATCACTGATGGGTGGGATGGTACGCAGGTAGAATTTTTAGATGAAAGTGAGCTTGAAAAAGAATTCAACTTTAAATCAAAGCCCCGATTCAGAGGCCATTGGGCAGGGTTTGAGCTAGGCCTTAACAACTATTTAACTCCCAGCGGTTCATTTCCAAGCAGTTTCCTCACTTTAAATTCGGGAAAATCCTGGAATGTGAATATAAATTTTCTTCAGTACAGTATTAACTTAAGCAATCAAAATATTGGAATAGTCACCGGCTTAGGCTTTCAAATGAACGACTATAAATTCAGTCGTAACAGCAGTATTGAAAAAGACGAAAATGACGTTATTGTTGAGATTCCATTTGACGACATAAACCTGAAAATGTCAAAATTTCATGCAAATTATCTGACCCTACCATTGATTTTTGAGTTTCACATAAATCCTGAAAAATACGGCCGAAGATTTTTTATCAGTGCAGGTGTAATCGGTAGTATGAAACTTTGGTCATACACAAAAATTAAATATTACAATCCTGGTAAGATTAAAGCCAAAAAGTATGACGACCTGAGTATAAATCCCTGGCAGGCAGCCGCCACACTCAGGATAGGGTTCAAGTTTATTAAAGTCTTCGTGAATTACAATTTTGTTACCTTATTCCGATCCGACAAAGCAGAACCCCTGTATCCTATTTCTGCAGGCCTGGTATTGCTAAGCTTTTAGCAGAAATATCAATATATATCTCCATAAATTTGCAAATCTCCCCAGGGCAAGAATTGATATAAAAAACAAGTAATCAATTGCCTTTGGGTAAGGCTGATATTTTTTATTAGTACTTCAGGGAATTTCATATCTTTATGAATCTAACCTGAAGTTTTATTATGTCAGTAAACTTGAACGAAAAAGAATTGCGGAGGTACCAAAGGCAAATAATGATTCCTGAAATCGGACCTGAGGGTCAGGAAAGAATTAAACATGCAAAGGTACTGGTGGTTGGCGCTGGTGGATTAGGTTGTCCTATTTTGCAATATCTATCGGCTGCAGGAGTTGGAACATTGGGGATTATGGATAATGAAAAAGTTGATGAAAGTAATTTACAGAGACAGTTATTATATGGCATTAACGACATTGGAAAGCTGAAGGCTATAATAGCCCGGCAACGATTAATGGAGCTTAATAATCTTCCCGAATATAAGGTGCTGAATATTTTGCTTACCGAAAAAAATGCCCTTGAAATTATCCCTGAATATGATATAGTAGTTGATGCCACAGATAATTTTGAAAGCAGGTACCTTATCAGTGATGCTTGTGTAATCCTTAAAAAACCAATGGTTTATGGATCTATTTATAAATTTGAAGGTCAGGTTTCAGTTTTCAACTATAAAAACGGACCTTCATTGCGTTGCCTGAATCCGTGCCCTCCTAAAGAAAATGAAGCTCCTGTTCCATCAAATGTTGGTGTAATAGGGGTTTTACCAGGGATAATAGGTTCTATGCAGGCCAATGAAGTACTTAAAATCATTCTTGAAAAAGGAAATATATTATCCGGAAAATTACGGATAATTGACATCTTTAATCATAGAAACTATAGCATTCAAATAAAACCCAATCCAAAAAATTTATCCAGAAAAAAACTTCAGGAAAATTATTAACAACTTTCAATATATTAAATATGAGACTTTTACTAATCAGTAATTCTACCAATGCAGGAGAAGAATATTTGCATCACCCAAAAGAACAAATTAAAAAGTTTTTAGGAGCAGAGAAAATAACCTGTCTTTTTATTCCTTATGCTGCTGTAACCTTTTCTTTCGATAATTATGAAAAAAAGGTGCAGGAAAGATTTCAGGAACTGGGGCATGAAGTTCGCTCAATACATCGTTTTTTAGATCCAGTTCAGGCTATTGAGGAAGCAGAAGCAATTGTTGTTGGTGGTGGGAACACCTGGCAACTTACAAAAATGCTGCAGGATAAGGGATTGATTGATCCACTGGTTAAAAAAGTACGAAATGGAATTCCATATATTGGTTGGAGTGCTGGATCAAATATTGCCTGCCCAAGTATAAAAACAACCAACGATATGCCTATTGTTGAGCCTGATAGCTTTTCTGTAGGAAATATGGTCCCTTTCCAGATAAATCCTCATTATCTCGACGCAAACCCTGAAGGTCATGCCGGAGAAACAAGAGAAATGCGAATTGAAGAATTTCTTGCTGTTAATAAAAATATGTATGTTGTTGGTTTACGAGAAGGCACCATGTTGCTCTATGAAAATGAAAGCCTCAGGCTTATTGGACCGAGAAAAGCCAGAATTTTTAAGTTCGGTGCCGAAGCTCACGAAGTAGACGTTGACGCAGATTTGAGCTTTCTGCTTGAAAAATAAAAAAATCTTTTTCATGAATAAGGAATTGTAAAGATCCTGGCCCCATTTTTGCCATGCCTAATTCTATTGATTAAAATCTTAATTTTACACAATATTTTAAGGTGTCGAATGAAGGCTTTCAGGCGATTTTTTATAATTCTCTTTTTCTTATTCCTGACTTTGGTTGGTATTGGAATTGTGCTGTTTCAAATTAACCAAAAAAAAATTAAGCAACAGTTACTTGCTGAGCTAAATGAACAACTAACTACTCTGGTTGATGTTGAAGATATTTCTTTTAACTTTCTTCGACATTTTCCCAACATAACTGCAAATTTCAAGCAGGCCACTATCTACTCACCTAAAGACTTCAACTCTAAATATTCAAATGAAATAAGCATAGATACCCTTCTGAATGTTAACAATATATATCTTGAATTAAATTCTTTTAGGTTAATCCAAAAAAAGATAATATTTAATAAAATCCTATTAAATGATGGCTGGCTAAATATTATAGTAAATGAAAATGGACTTAACAATTATCAGGTTTTCAAATCCAATAAAGAAAAGAATTCTGATGAGTATTCTCTTAATTTTAAATCGGTTGAACTTAAAAACATTGATTTCAAATATCATGACCTGGCAAAAGATTTGATAGTAAATTCATCAATAAATGAATTCAAATCGGGTAGAAAGGATAAAAAAACATCGATCAAGATTCAATCAAAAATTACAATTCAGGAATTAAAATCAAAGGAAACTCTTATTCTGTATAATAAAACCTTAATTGCAAATATTGAAATGTCAGTTAACGAGGATGTGTTTACCATTTCAATAGGGAGTCTCGATTATGCTGGTATTCGTGCTAATATTTCCGGGACAATAGAGAAGAAAGAAGAGCTATTTATAAATTGGATTGTGAACAGTTCTGATAATAAGATCAAAAATTTGATTCAATTAATTCCTGAAAGCATTCAAAATAAGTTTAAATCATTAAAAGTTGAGGGAAATTTGGCTGTTCAGGGGTCTATTAAGGGTCTGTTGGGAAACAATAAGTACCCCCATATAGATTTTCAATTCGATATTAAAAAGGGGCTATTTTTCGATTCTAAATCAAAGTTAAAGTTTTCAAATATAAGAGCATCTGGTGATTGGAACAATGGCAAGCAAAATAGGGCAACGACAACTATGATAAGACTTAATAGTTTTAACGCCGAGATTGGAGGAGAAACAATAAGTGGTTCCTACAATTTACAAAACCTGGAAGAACCTTTTATTAAACTAACAACGACTGGCACTTTTAATCTTAAGGAATTTGTAAAACTAACTCCAAATTCTGATGCTGAAATTTTAGATGGACTGGCCAAAGTGAATATTTCTGTTACCGGAAAACTAAAAGAGTTTCGGAAAATTTCTTTAAATGATCTCGAAAAATTTAGTCCGGTTGGTCAGGTGGAATTGGTAAATGTAAATTATAAAACATTCAAACGACCCATTTTATATTCGTCGGTTTCAGGAAAAATTAGCCTGGGAGAGCGTTTTTTACTTGATAGTTTATATCTTGAGATAAACGATAATCCAATTACTATTAGTGGTGAGGCAAAGAATGTTCTTCCCTATTTAAATGAAAAAAGAAAACCATTGATAATTACCGGTATGGCGGAATCTCCCCATTTCGATCTAACAAATATTATTTCCGGGAAAGAGAAAAGAGCTTCCAGCAAACCTTTGCTGTTTCCTGAATATATTGAAGCCTATATTAAGCTGGATGCTGATAGATTTTCCTACAACAAGTTCGAAACAGAAAATCTTAGCTGCTCTCTTCTATACACGCCAGCCTCCCTGATTTTAGACAATGTTAGCTTTAGCACAATGAATGGGGAGGCTAATGGTGATATAACTATTTTTGAACAATCTGATTCTGTCTTACAGATGCATATTCTTGCCCATATCAACAATATTGACATTCAGAAACTGTTTTTCCAAATGAATGATTTTGGCCAAACATTTATCAAAGCCGATAACCTCAAAGGAAATGTTTCAGGAGATATAAAGTTCTACTCAAAATGGTCAAACGAACTTAGAATAGATAAAAAAAGTGTCATTGCGGAAAGTAATTATACAATTGAGAATGGGAAATTAGTTGATTTTGAACCTATTCAGAAGCTTTCAAGGTTTATTGAGGTTGAGGAACTCAAAAACATTGAGTTTTCAAAGATGGAAAACGACGTATATATTAAAAATGAGACCATAAACATTCCAATGATGGAAATTAATTCCTCCGCTTTTAGTATTGAAGCATCTGGTATACATTATTTTAATAAAAATTATACGTATAATATTAATGTTTTGTTGTCGGATATTCTTGCTTCTAAGGCAAAGAAAAAAAAGAAAGAAAATTCGGAGTTCGGTATAATTGAGGATGATGGATTGGGTAAAACCATGATTCCTTTGAAAATAATTGGGGATGGAAAGGATATAAAAGTCTCCTACGACAGAAAGGGCATGACCAGAAATATTAAGACTAATCTGCAAAAAGAAAGACAAAATCTGAAACAAATTTTCAGCAACGAATTTGGAAAACAAAAAGCAGATTCAACAGCATTGTCAGGCAAAAAAGAAACGAAAAAGTTCAAAATTACATGGGAGGAAGAAGAAGTTCCTGATTCAATAATTAAAAAATAATCAATCGTATAACTAAAATTCTATTCTCTTTTGGATAAATACAAATATAAAATACGACTAAAATATATCCTTTTAATAGTTGCTGTAATTATTGGGGTTTCTTCTCTATTATATACAAACAGATTGGTTAAGGAGTTAAAACTTGAAGAGAAAAAAAAGGTTGAACTCTGGGCCGAGGCGACACAACAGCTTATAGAACTTGATTTGAATGACACCGTTACCAACATTAACTTCCTGGTTAAGGTAATAGAAAACAATAGCACGGTTCCTGTTATTTTAATGAATGAAAAGGGTGATACAACCACCACCCGGAATTTGAGAAGTAAGAGGTTGAAAAACCCAAAATATCTTGCCAGACAGGTTGAAATAATGAAGAAGGAACATGATCCAATTGAGATAGTATTGGGGAATGATGAGAAAAACTACATCTATTACAAAGACTCACTAATTTTAACCAAACTTGCCTATTTTCCATATGTTCAACTGGGTGTAATTATATTGTTTATTCTGGTCGCCTACCTGGCTTTCAGTAGCTCACGTAAATTCGAACAGAACCAGGTTTGGGTAGGCTTGACCAAAGAAACTGCACATCAGCTGGGAACACCTACTTCTTCTCTTATGGGTTGGGTAAATGTGCTGAAAATGAAAAATGTAGATCCTCAACTTGTAAATGACTTCGAGCAGGATGTTGTTCGGCTTGAAAAAATTACTGAAAGATTCTCCAAAGTAGGTTCCAAGCCGATTTTAACTTCCACCAATGTAATTCCCGTAATTATTAATGGGATCAATTACATAAAGTCACGTTCCTCAAGTAAAATTCGCTTTAATATTGGTTTTTCTGAAGCCGACGATATAAAAATACCCTTGAATATTCCTCTTTTTGAATGGGTAATTGAAAATCTTTCTAAAAACGCCATTGATGCAATGAAGGGGGAGGGAACTTTTGAGATTAAATTAACTGACAACACCCAGGTTATATTTATTGACTTTATTGATACAGGTAAGGGTCTTCACAAATCTATGTTTAAGACTATTTTCAAGCCCGGTTTTACAAGTAAGGAGCGCGGCTGGGGATTAGGGCTGTCTCTGTCAAAGAGAATTATTGAGATGTATCACGATGGTAAAATATTTGTATTGCACTCTGAAGTAAATAAAGGTACTGCCATACGAATTGTGCTGAAAAAATAAATTTTAGCCATTTAACTTTTTGAGTTTACCTGTTTATCCATTGGATATCAATAAGATTCCTTTATTTTTGCCTCCTCAATTTTTTTACTAAATGAACATCAAAAGATCTGATATTGAAATAATGGCCCCAGCCGGTTCTTTTGAATCTTTGATGGCTGCCATTCAAGGGGGGGCTGATTCTGTCTATTTTGGTGTTCAGCATTTGAATATGCGGGCTATATCATCCAGCAATTTTACTCTGGAGGATATGGAAGAAATAGTTTCAATCTGTAGTGAATATAAAATCAAATCCTATTTAACACTCAACACTGTTTTATATGATCATGACCTTGAAATAATGCGCAGGATTGTTGAGGCAGCAAAAAAGTCTGGTGTTTCAGCCATAATACTCTCTGATCAGGCAGCCATTTTTGAGGTACAGTCGAAGGGAATTGAAATTCACCTATCAACACAGCTCAATATTTCAAATATTGAATCTTTGAAATTTTATGCACAATGGGCCGATGTAGTTGTGCTGGCAAGAGAGTTAAACCTCAGCCAAATTTCAAATATTCATAGAGCCATTGTTGAAAATGAAATAAAAGGTCCATCGGGTAACCTGATTAAACTAGAATTATTTGCACACGGAGCTTTATGTATGGCCGTTTCAGGAAAATGCTATATGAGCTTGCATGAAAATAATGCATCTGCAAACCGTGGTGCCTGTCAGCAGACCTGCAGAAAACCTTACATAGTGACCGAAAAAGAATCAGGTCACGAACTTGAGATTGATAATGAATACATTATGTCGCCAAAAGACTTAATGACTATACAGTTTCTTAATAAAATAATCGATTCAGGTATCAGTGTTTTGAAGATTGAAGGCAGGGCAAGGCCACCTGAATATGTTAAAACGGTTGTTGAATGTTATAATGAAGCCGTAGAGGCTATAATTGCCAAAAGCTATAATGAGGAAAAAATTAATGCCTGGAAGGAACGATTATCAACTGTGTTTAATCGGGGATTTTGGGATGGATATTATCTTGGGGAGGAAACTTGGAGAATGGAGTCATAAATATGGTTCTCAGGCAACAAAAAGGAAAGTATACTTAGGAAGAGGCAATAATTATTTTCAAAAGATTGGTGTTGCTGAGTTCGTAATGGAAACGGGCATCCTTGAAATCGGTGACGAGATTCTAATTACAGGCCCCACTACAGGAGTAATACAAACAAAGGTTAAAGAAATTCGAGTGGACATGAAACCTGTATCAAAAACTGAAAAAGGCGAACAATTTTCAATTCCAATTGATGATATTGTCAGGAGATCGGATAAACTATATAAGATAGTTCAAACCACTCATGAATTACAACAATAAGAAATAAAATTTTAGAGGTGTGCTTTCCTGATTTCTTCAAGATACATTGCACGTAACTTAACCAGGAATTTCTGCTTTGGTTCTTTTACAACAATCCTGACAACATCTGTTACTTCCTTAAGATAGATTACTCCCTGAGCTGCATCAAAATTTTTACTATCAAGATTATTTTTTATGGAATAGGTAATCGTTTCAAATACCTTCCATGACAATTTAATCGGAACTTTTAGATAACTCATCAATGGTTCTTCCTGGTCAATGAAAATACCATCTTCAATTTTTTCAAGATCAAATTGCTTCATTACCTTGATAACACCTTCGTTGTTGAATTTCTTTTGCTTTGCAAAGAAAATATCCTCATCCATATACCACTTTTGAAGTTCAGGAATTTGGTCAAAACTTTGAAGATCTTTAATTCGAATGGCTGGGACTTTTGTATTAAAAATAAAAAGTTCTGCTGGTCTGGCTCCGAATCCTATTTTACATTGTTCCCTAATGTTTTCAGAAGCTCTGGTAATCTGCTCGAATGAATATTCGATTTCTTGTAGCTAAAAATAAATGATGTGGAACAAAACTGGCTGGCAAATCACCGCCATGATATCCAGGAAAAGGCTCAAAACTCTCCAAAACAAATGTGTTTTCAAGAATATTTGATTTTATTGTATGAAGCTGTTCAACTTTCGTAATGTAACCAAAAGAGGTGATGATTTTTTTATTTTCCATAGATATTGTTATTGAAAAGATTATACTCTTCACAAATGTAAATAATTTCACCTAAAATGCAATGTGTAATATATTTTGCCTGATGAATTATGTTTAGGCAAACATTTAAAAACCCTTAAAGAGTCTGGGTGTTTGTTAATCGGCTAAAAGGCCTTTCATCCTGGCAAATGAAATTACGTTTTTTGAATTTTTTAATACGTTTGTTCCCTCCAGCTCAAGCGGATATATTGTGTCAGGCTGACGGGCTGCCAGTCCTTTCAAATAAGCCCTGTCGTAGTATTTCAAAGCATGATCTACTGCAATTGCATAGTCTTTATTATCAATGGATTCCAGGCAGGCTTTGGTATTTTGTCCTCCCAGTTTTTTCTGAATTCGAAGAATAGCATTTTTCAATTCATCGGCATTTAATTCAGCATATTCATTGACCAATTCCTGAATCCGATAATGCTTTCCTATCCGCAATTCAATTACCGGACTTTGCCTCATCTTTAAAAATATCTCATCAGGAATTTTTACTCCACCTACTGCTTTACTCTCATCCTCAATCCAAATTGTTTTATTCTTATCCAGGTTTTGCCAAATATCAAACAGGTTATTTTCAAATTGCTCGGTAGTTGCTTGAATTTCCTGTCCAATTCCTCCAAATGCAGAACCTTTGTGATGGGCCAAATGTTCCAGGTCAATTATTTGCTCATCCAGGTTTTTGAGTGCATGTAAAATTTTGGTTTTGCCACTCCCTGTCATTCCTCCAAGAATTAGAAAAGAGGTTTTTTTTGCCATTTCAACTTTTATAAAGCGCCTGTAGGCCTTATATCCGCCTTCAATTATTGAACATTTTATTCCATTGGTTTCAAAAAGCCAGGCCATGGATTCACTTCGCATCCCTCCTCTCCAGCAGTGAATAAAAATTTTGTTGTCAAAGGCAATCTTTTTTGCCTCCTTAACAAGATTCACCATTTTGGGACCAACAATCTCCAGGCCCTTCATTACTGCGTGTTCTTTTCCTGAATTTTTATAGATGGTTCCAACTATTGCCCTTTCATCATTTGTAAAGAGAGGAATATTGTAAGCACCTGGAATGTGTGCGTGTTCAAATTCTCCTGGAGATCGAACATCAACGATTGGGATGTTTGCATCTTTTAAGATGAATGAGTCAATATTGACTTTTTCAGAAAGATTCATAAATTGTACAATGGAATTTTATCCCGAATAAAAATCAAAAATCATGTCAGGTTGATGATTCTGTAAACCACCTCATGAGTACTCTCTTCAATTCTTCAATTCTAACAGGTTTTGCGATAAAGTCATTCATGCCTTCCATTTTGGCTCTTGCTTTTGCATCCTCACTAAAATCGGCAGTAATTGGAACTATTGGCATATTATAATCCTTTTTTCTAACCTCTTTTGCAGCATCCCACCCATCCATTTCAGGCATCATAACATCCATAAAAATGATATCGTAATCTTTTTCATCAACCATTTTAACAACCTCAACTCCATTCTCAGCAATGTCAATTTCATACCCCAGGTTTTTAAAAAAAGACCGGGCTAATTTTTGATTCATCAGGTTATCTTCGGCCAAAAGAATACTAACTTCTTTCCTGAGTTTTGACTTCAGGACACTACCTGTTTGGGCAACTCTAACATTAGGGAAATTATCCTGTAAGATATCAAACAATTCAGAGCCCTGACATGGCTCAATCAGATAATAATCGATCCCCAATTTCCGGCTGCGAACGTAGTTTCCTTTTTGATCATTTGAGCTGGTGACAATAACCAGGAATTTGCCAATCAGTTCTTTTTCATTCAGTTTCTCAACAAATTCAAAAGCATCGAAATTTATTGAATCCCTAAGAAGTATTATATGATTCCGCTCTTTTTCCTCCTGAATATTCGCTTCAATGAGGTTAATAGATTTCTCGTGATAAAAATTCAACCTGGCCTTTACTCCAAAATTGTTTAACATGTCGGCCACCTTATGACCACTAATATCATTGCTTTTTATCACAAGGGCATTAATATGGGAATAGCTTGTAACTTTATCTAAAGGAATATCCTTTTTAACTCTTTCATCCGGGAAAACATCAAAAGTTAGAATGAACCGGGAGCCAGGATATTCATAATCACCTGAAATTCCTGATGGGCTTTCTGCCTTTATTTCCCCATTCAATAATTCCACCATTTGCTTAGAAAGAGCTAATCCAAGTCCGGCACCAGCAAATTTCCGGTAAGAAGAACCATCTGTAGCCAAATCAGGTTCAAACAGGTGTTTAAGATCATCCTTTGGAATCCCAATACCTGAATCTTCGATTATAACCTGCAGGGTAATTTTACCAGTAGTATTTTCGAGTTGATTGATCTTAATATTGATTTTCCCTTGTGAGGTAAATTTTACTGCATTGCTTGTAAGGTGATTTACTATTTGCCGGATCATAAAAGGATCTCCGATTAGGCTATCAGGAACATCTTCTGAAATTCTTAGCTTAAAACCCAACTTTTTTTCTTCAGCTACTGGCCGTATCTTGCTCAATGCCAAGTCAATCTCAGACCGCAATGAGAATGGAATTTCTTCTGTGACCATGTCTCCTGCTTCAATTTTCGAAAATGACAATATGTCATCCAAAATTGAAAGAAGTAATTCCGCTGATTTTCTAATGCTTTTATGAATTCCTTTTTGTTTCGCTGTCAGGTTTTTTTCTTCAAAATTATCCAGCAAACCTATAATTCCATTCAAGGGTGTTTGAATTTCAATACTAGTATTTGTAAGAAATTCTGACTTGGTTTTTACTGCAGCGGCTTCCTGCTTTCGCGCTTTTTCAAAGGGTGTAATATCAACCAAAGATTCCAGGAACAAATTTGTATCTGCTTCCTCAGATAAATGCACCTCTTTCTTAAATAAAGCTATTTCCCTATTGTCTTTTTTGAAAATTACCACATCATTTAAAAAATGTTTTCCGATTTTTTTAGGACTTTCAGGATAGCCAGTTCTGAAAAACCAGTCCCCCATTATTTCACCAACTTTTACATTTTTTTCATTAGGGAATAATTGTTTTGCAGACTCATTCATCCTTAGAATTTTCCTGTTCTCATCAAGTATCATGATGCCGGTTGGCAAAGAATTATAGATTTTCAATAATCCCTTTTCCGATTCATTCAGGACTTTTTCTTTCTTACTAACAGAATGAATATAGTTGACTAGCAATCCCACAATCAGGAGGATAAGTAAAAAAGTAAGGCTTGAAATAATTATGGAACTTGTAACTATTGATTTTAGTAGGATATCAGATTCCAATGAGTAAATTAAACCAAAATTTCTTTTTATAAATCGGAGGGGATAATAGGCTGAAATTAAATCAATTTCTCTTTCTCCTCTAAAAGATTTATGTTGAATGACATTTTGATTCTCTTTTTTAATATCATTGGAAATTCTTTCAATCCTACTAATTTTTATTTGTTCCTCAGGATCAAGATTGATATAGATAATATCATCATTTGAATCAATTATCCATTGCCACTGAACATCTTCAATATGTGATTTTATAAGAACTGATTTGAGATACTTTTCATAATCAATTAGTACCTCCAAATTTCCAATAACACTATTCTCACTTATTACAGGCAGGTATAATAGATAGTCGCCATCGGTAAATAAGACAGTATCTTTTGAAAGAAGTTCTTTTTGTTCGTGTGAGGAATAATAATCGGTAATAAAATTCTCCTGCCGGTCACTAATAAATGCTGAATACCTGTTTATTATTATTAAAAAACTGAATGTTTGAGATTAAATCTTTGTGCTTAAAATATACTGATTTTAATTGGCTTAGAATCTCATTTTCAGCATTTTCATATTTGTTCGTTTCTTCATCTAGAAAACTGGAAATATTTGTATTGAAAAGTATTTTGGATAGTTCACTCTCTAAATCGTAACCGGTTTTTTCAATTTCATTGCCTGCAATTAAGGCCTGCTTCATTAAAAAACTTTTCTGAAGCGATATTTGCTGCTCGTTAATTTTAAAATAGTAATAAAAATTTGCTGCAAAAATAATTACAATAATAAACCCAACCAGGTAATATATTTTTTTCATGTTTTTGTTAAGGCCAGCAAAAGTTTCCTGAGTATGCTCAAGCTATTTAAGTTGGGTTCAAAATTAAGTAAGTAATTAATATTCTGTATACAAAAACAGAGAAACTTGTACCTAATTCCAAAAGAATTTTTCTATCCTCAGTTTCTTCTGCTCTGCGCTAAGTAAAGGATACGTTTTTAAAGAAAAAAAGTTCTTGTTTAATCTGCCACGTATACTCATTTCAAATGTGTGTACAAATTACTATTAAAGGGGGGATGTGTTCAAGTCTTTTCTTGATATATTATGCTGAATATATGCACCTTACCAGATTGATTAATCACTGCTTAAAAAAGTATCCATTAGCTTATTTAAAAGCTTTTGATATCAAGTCTTCCAATTATCCCCTATTACATACAATCCTTAGGGTTACCGGTATTTTGAATCTTCATCAAGGTAAAGATTCACATAGCTTTGATATCTGGAAATGCTTATTTTACCTTGTTCAACCGCATTTATTACTGCACAATCCGGTTCGTTTATATGTTTGCAATTGTAGTATTTGCAGTTTTTAGCAATTTTGAATATTTCGGGGAAAAAGTGATAGATTTCATCCTTCTCCATATGCACCATCCCAAAACCTTTTATTCCAGGTGTATCAATAATATAACCTCCAAAATGCAATTCATGCATTTCTGCAAAAGTTGTAGTATGCTTACCTACTTTATGATATTCTGATATTTCAGATGTGGCTATATTAAGTGAGGGGTCGAGATTATTAATAAGTGTAGATTTACCCACACCTGAATTTCCTGAAAACAAATTGATTTTATTTTTTACACTCTCCTGAACCACATCCATGTTTGTATTTTCCGTTGCAGAAACATCAATTGAAGAATATCCGGCATTTAAATAAATTGATCTCAACTCACTCATTCTTTTAATATTACTTTCAGAATACAAGTCGATTTTATTAAATACAATTGTTACCGGTATACGATATGCCTCTGCGGCAACCAGGAATCTATCAATAAATTCATTGTGTGTTTCAGGTGATTCCATAGATACTATTAAAAAAGCCTGATCAATATTGGCTGCAATTATCTGAGAATATTTTGACAGGTTTGATGCTTTACGAACAATATAGTTCTTGCGCTCAGAAATAGCCGTGATATTACCTGTTTTATGGCCAGGATGAAGTTCAAAACTAACCCGATCACCTACTACAACTGGGTTGGTACTTCTGATACCTTTTTGGCGGAACTTTCCTTTTATCCCACATTCCAAAACTTCTCCCTGATCAGTTTTAAGAGTATACCAGCTGCCGGTAGATTTTATAACTACCCCCTTAGCTTTTGTAATTGCCAATTTTTCCATAATTTCCTGTCGCCGTCAAAATTAGCAGAAATCTATATATTTGAGAAATTATTAAAATTATGCTATGAAAAAGTTAATTTCCTATAATGTAAATGGTATCCGTGCAGCTTTAAATAAGGGTATTGATGAATGGTTAAAAGAAAGTAACCCTGATATTTTTTGTGTTCAAGAAACCAAAGCCTTGAAAGAACAACTTGATTCCAGTGTTTTTACAGATCTGGGTTACAATCAATACTGGTATTCGGCACAAAAGAAGGGTTACAGTGGTGTAATGGCTCTTAGTAAAACTGAACCAGATAAGGTAGTCTATGGCATGGGAATGGAAAAATATGATGCTGAAGGACGTGTTATCCGCCTGGATTTTAATGATACAACTATAATAAATGTATATATACCCTCAGGTACACAGGGTGGCCCCAGGCAAATATTTAAAATGGAATTTCTATCTGATTTTCTTGATTTTATCAACCAGTTGAAAAAGGAAAGACCCAATTTGATTATTACAGGTGATTTTAATATTTGCCATAAGCCCATAGATATCAATCACCCTGAAAGGCATAAGAAATCATCCGGGTTTCTACCAGAAGAAAGAGAATGGCTTGATCAGTTTGAGAGCAGTGGTTTTTTTGACAGTTTTAGAAAATTCAATGATCAACCCGAACAATATACCTGGTGGAGTTATAGGGCAAATTCCCGGGCCAAAAATCTTGGCTGGAGATTAGACTATTTCTGGCTAAGTCAGTCTATGATAAGTAATATTGAGAGTGCCATAATTCATCCAGATATAAGCCATTCTGATCATTGTCCTATTGAGATTATAACAAGCTTTCAATAGTACATCAGGTTAAGAAATTTGTCATTCAGAATTTTTTTATTATATTTATACCAGAAAACACATTTGGTCAGTATTGATAATCGTGAAATCAGATCGAACAAGAAATATGTTATTGGAGGTGGCATCCAAAATGTTTGCCCGATATAGCTTTCATAAAACTACTATTGACGAGATAGCTCGTGCTTCCAGAAAAGCTAAAGGTACTGTTTATTATCATTTTACAGATAAAGAAGATTTGTTTAAAGCTGTTATTTCAGAGGAGCTTCAGGTTGTTAAAAATGGCTTATTGGAAATTCTGAACAATCCCGATCTGATACCACCGGAAAAAGTCAAGGCTTACTTATTAAAAAGGCTGGAATTGCTTTCACATGCTGTAAATTACCAATCGACTTTAGCTACAGAGTTCATTGAACAATATGAATTTGTTGAAGATATTCGACAGGATTACCATAAATGGGAAGGTACGAATATTAAAAAAATGATTTCTGTCGGAATTGATGAGAACTACTTTGGCAAAACTGATAATCTGGATGTACTTATCGATGTTTTTGTTCTGGTTCTAAAGGTACTAGAAGGTCCACTGCTGGAAAAGGATAAATACCAGGCTTTAATTCCACATTTTGATAGTATGATGAATATAATGATCAGAGGAATCTCTAAATCATAATTTTTTTGTGTAATAACTGACTATAAAACTACATTAGTATAAAACAACTATTAATAAGGAATGAGAAAAGTAGCTGAGAAGATTATTAAATATAGAATTGCAATAGTTGTTATTACAGTTCTTCTTACAGTATTTTTTTCATTTCAGGCAACAAAAATTAAAATCAACTCGGATATAATAAGTTCCCTCCCAGATGATGATCCTGTCGCGGCAATGTATACCAGTATTGGTGACAAATTTGGAAGTAACTCACTGGGAATGGTAGCGGTTGAAACCAACAATATTTTTAGTCACGAGGTTCTTCAACATATTAAACAAATTACCGATACCATTAAATATACAGAGGGCGTATCAACGGCAACCAGCATAACAAATATAATTGACATTAAATCAAGTGATTGGGGAATTGAAATAGGCAAACTTATAGATGAATATGATTTGCCCGAAACAGCTAAAGACCTTCTGAAGTTAGAAAACAGAGTCTTTCAAAAGGACATGTACCGGGGAGTAATAGTTTCAAAAGACAAGACCACTACTTTAGTTTTGTTCAACATTTCGGATGAGTCAGATATACAGCTGGTTGCAGAAAATGTTAAAGCAAAAATATTAGATCTTGACCTACCGGAAAATTTATATTTCGGTGGGCTGCCATTTATGATGAATGATGTTTCGGATTTGATTATTTCAGATATTATCAGATTATTTCCTATCACTTTCCTGCTTATTGCCCTCGTACTATTTTTTGGATTTAGATCAGCAAGAGGTATAATTCTTCCAATACTTACAGCCGGGATATCTATCATCTGGACAATAGGATTAATGGTTTTACTTGGTTATGAATTAACCATTATCTCCAATACAATTCCCATTATTTTACTAGCTGTAGGCAGTGCCTATACTATTCATGTAGTAAATAGGATTAGCCAACAATCTCAACTCAATCAGGAGAAATCATTGATAAATGCACTTTCGTATGTAATTGTACCCGTAGTGTTGGCTGCAGGTACAACTATAGTAGGATTTATTTCGTTTGTATTTGGTGCATATCTGCTAATGATTCGCGATTTTGGCATTTTCACAGCCCTGGGAGTATTTTTTGCATTTATATTATCATCTTTTTTTACACCGGCTATTATATCAATATTCTCAAGGGAAAAAGAGAGGTCATCAGATAAGCTTGTCCAGAGTACTAAAAATATTAATAAAGGACTTATTGCCCTAAAAGACCTCCTGGTAAAGCACCCGAAATATACCTTGACCGCCTGGTGCATATTAATCATCATCAGTATTGGAGGAATATTTTTAATCCAGCGAAGCGTAAATATTCAGGACTATTTTAAGAAAAACGACCCCACCAGAATTACAGAAGATATAATGCAAAAAAAGTTTGGCGGATCCATGCCCGTTTTTGTATCATTTAAAGGAGACATTCAGAGCCCTGAGGTATTGAATCTAATGAAGAAGACACAATTTTACATGGAAAAAAACCCTTCCATAGATAATACACAGTCAATTGCAGATTTCATCGAAGAAATGAATGATGCCATGGGCGAAGGTAATAGGATCCCAGATGAAAAGGCGAAAATCGAACAGTTGTGGTTTTTATTGGATGGCCAGGATGCACTATCCCAATTGGTTACCGATGACCTTGACGAGGCAGTTATCCAATCCACCTTTGCGTCTGCAGAATTTGAAGATATGCTACAATTTGTAGACTATATGAATGAGTATGTTGATGAAAATATAAACTCATTTTGTGAAATAGAAGTAACAGGAATGCCTCAGGTATATGTTAGAATGGATGCCAGTCTTATTAAAAGCCAGTTCAGCAGCCTTTTAATTGCTATTGTAGTTGTCTTGATAATTGTAGGATTAATACTTCGATCTGCACGAATGGGCATTTATGCAACCGCTCCCATTATTTCTACAATAACTATTCTTTTCGGGTTTATGGGAGTCGCTGGAATCCATCTGGATGTAGCAACTGTCCTGGTAGCGAGCATAGCTTTAGGTATTGGTATAGATTATTCGATACACATTATAACTCATTTTAGCCATTCTCTTAAAGAACATGGCACTATTGACAAAGCCCTTGAAGATACTATTCTGGTAAGTGGGAAGGCAATTACAATAAATGTATTATCTGTAACCGCTGGTTTTCTGGTATTAATTTTTTCAAAACTGGTTCCACTGCAGCATTTTGGAATGCTTGTAGCATTAAGTATGGTTGGTTCTGGCCTCGGGGCCCTGACTCTTTTACCCGCACTATTGGTATTGACTTTTAGAAATAAATCTTCACACTTAATAAACACTCAAAAAATATAAGAAAATGAAAAAAAAATCAATTCTCATATTTCATTTCCTGCTTGCTGGCCTGTTTATAGCAACAGCTCAGGATGCCCAGGAAATATTAAAAAAAATGGATGAAACATTGTATTCTCCGAAAGATATGCAATCAAAAACAAAAATTGTTTTGATTGATAAATCTAATAATGAAAAAACGCGTGAGGCTACCATGATGCAAAAAGGATTGGATAAGCGAATCACCCGTTTTACATCTCCTTCCTCACAGGCAGGAATTGCTGTATTATCCTTACCGGATGATGTTATGTACTTATATATGCCTGCCTTTGGAAAAGAAAGGCGGATAGCAGCACATGTTAAAAATCAGAAGTTTGCCGGTACAGATTTTTCATACGATGATATGGAAGCAATCGCTTATGTGGATAAGTATACCGGGACATTACAAAAAACTGAAAATGATCATTACCTGCTTGCTCTGGTACCCAAATCCGAAAAATCGGAATACTCAAAGGTGGTCATGAAAGTTGACAAAATAAATTACTATCCAATTTTCGCAGAGTATTATGACAAGGGAAATAAAAAAATAAAAGAAGCATCCTATACATTCAAAAAAATCGGGAATTATTGGAATGCGGAAGTGATTGAAATGGCAGACCTGAAAAAGAATCACAAAACCAGAATGGAACAAATTGATGTAAAATACGACCAGGATTTATTAGATGATGAATTTACAGTTAGAAAACTAAAGCAGTGATAATCAGGCCTCTTACATATACTGTTACATATTTCATAAAGGGTTATTGGTAAACTTTCAGTGTAGTAACAAATTATATGTAAGAGGCCTATATATTACTTGATTACCAATCATGCAAAAAGTCATCGCCATGAAAACAATAAAATACATAATTCTAGGTACATGTATTCTTTTTGCTTTAAATATCAATGCTGAGGCACAGGAAAATCCATTAAGAATATATGGCGAATTCTTTTCTGACCAAAGAATTCTAATTCAGGAACCATATGATTGGGTTTGGAATGAAAACCGCTTGAACTTTAAACTCGATAAAAGTTTTGGTGGAAAATCAAAGTTTCATACTGAGATCTGGGTTCGGAACTTCGGATTACCAAAATTCTACTCAGCCAGCGATCTTTACAATAAAGGAATTATTGATCCGGTCGACTTTGAAATACGGGAAGCCTATGTTGAATTGTACGGATTTCTCTTTAAAAATCTGGATATTAAAATAGGACGACAGCGTATTGCCTGGGGAACAGGAGACAGACTCAATCCTACCGATAATTTGAACCCCTACGACCTGGAAGACATCCTTGATTTTGGAAGACACAGGGGATCCGATGCGTTGAATCTGAATTACTATTTAACAAACGATTTTTCTCTTCAGGCTGTATATATTCCCTTCTTCAGGCCAGCGAATATGCCTGTTGGTGTGTTTGCAGAGGCATTAACCCCTCCCATGGAACTTCCCCCACCGCTGATTTTAAATAGTGTCAATGACACACTATTGACCCCCAGGTATAACCTTGCAGAAAGTTCTGTTTTAGGATTTAAATTTAAAGGTTTTGCTCTTGGTTTCGATTTCTCCTTAAGCTATGTCTGGGGACGGGATGGTATACCAATATCTACTTACAACACACTTATTCCAATTAACTTAATTGGTGCTGTAGATGTTAATGCAGAACTTTCATTCACCAGAAATCACATCTTTGGCGCTGATCTTGCCGGTAGTATTGGAAGTGTGGGTGTATGGGCCGAAGTAGCTGTTTTTTTACCAGACTATGAAGTAATAATGACCACCGATTATTCTGCATTGGTTCCAGAACCCTTACGCCCTATGACCGTTGATAGTCTGGTACTAAAAAAGGAACCTTATCTGAAATTTATTGTTGGAACAGATTATACTTTTAGAAACGGCCTATATCTGAACTTCCAGTATTTGCATGGCTTTATCAATGAAAGAGGAAAAGGAGAAATGAATGATTACTTCTTTATAGGTCTGGATAAAACCTTTTTTAACGATAAGCTTAAAATTGTTCCTCTGGCCGGGGCATTTATAATTTCAGACTGGAAGGACATAAAAAATAATTACTCCCTTATTTATGTACCAGAGATTGAATACAGGGCTACTGATAATGTACTCTTAAGTTTGCGTGCAGCATTATTTACCGGTAAAGGAAGTAATGTATTTGTTCAACTTAACGATTACAATATGCTCATGTTTAAAATGATTTTTAGTTTCTAAACCTGCCTTATTTATTTGCCAATTTAAAAAGTTTTTTGTATATTAAAAGACTTATTATCAGACAACTATTAAATTAACTATAACTTTTATTAATGTAGTAATTATGAAACTAAAAATTGATCTGAATGATCTTCATTGGTGGTTCTGGTTTATCACTCTTGTGTTTTTAATCGCAGCTATTGCTGGCTGGACAGAGGCCTATAAGATTGTAATTTTCATTAGCGCGATTCAGGTAGTCTATTTTCTAATTCGTGAAAAAAGTATTTTGGCTTTCCCAGTTCAAATTCGGTTGGTATATTTTGGTTTTACTCTTTTTGGATTGTGGCCTGCAGTCCGATTGATTTTTTTTATAATACTATTACTGGGTACCATCATGGTTACTTTTTGGGGGAAGTGCAGTATTGCATTAATATTGAAACCAATGCCCTGGAATAAAGGACGAGAAGTAAGATTAAACTAATTCCGACCAAGTATATAGTGATTAAACATTAAAAAATTATAATATCAAAATTTGTATTTCTATTTGCTAAGTGGTAACTTACAATACAAATGTTGGCCCCTAATTCAATAGCATTTTCAACCATTGCCTCTATTCATACTGAGCTGTATTTTACCTGGTAGAATTACTCAGGCCAATCTTGCTGATTGCAAATTTAATTTGTCTGAAAACGATAATAAATTTTTATACCCAAAAGTTGATTATAATGATAAATAAGTTCAGTTTAAGTTCAATAATTCTCTTAGCCAGCTTTTCATTCCACCTTCAAGGGCAGGTTAGTATTACTTTCAAATTGAACATGAAATCCCTGGTTGAGCAGGGTTTATTTTCGCCACAAAAAGGAGAAAAAATCTGTGTAAGAGGGAGCTTTAATGAGTGGAATGACAATACATATGAATTGAAAAACCCAAGTGATGTTGAAATATTCGCTGAAACTTTCAGAATTGAAGCAAAAATTGGAGACACTATCGAATACAAATACATTATTGTAAGGGCTGATGAGAAAATTTATTGGGAAAATAAACCTAATCTGCACAATAGAGAAAATGGCAATCGTCAATTAATCATTGCTTCCAATGACCTCGTCCTGCCAACTGATACTTTTAGTTATGATGAATTTATAGCCTTTCCTGTTGTTTTCAGTAAAAAGAAATTGCGGGAAGACTATATACAATTTCGTAATGTGCTGGAAGATAATCATCCTGCTTTATACGATTACTCATCAAAGGCAACTATAGATTCTTTATTTGAAAGACAGTATAGTCTAATTCAAAATGAAATGGCATTGAATGACTATTACAAACTTCTTTCTTCTGTAATATCAAAAATTGGCTGTGGACATACGAAACTTTGGATTCCCGGAAAATATTGGGATGTGACACCAGAAAAGCTATTTCCATTTAAATTATACCTGAGTAAAAATAGGATCCTGATAAGTGGTTCCTATTCCACTGTAAATGATACGCCTGTTGGAAGCGAAGTTATAGCAATTAACGGCCAGCCAATTTGGGAAATCTTTGATAGCCTGGTATCTATAGAATCTGCAGATGGACAAAATATGGCTTTCAAATTTAAAACTGTGGAAAAGAACTTTTCAAAAAAATATGCTTTGTACTTTGGTTTCCCTGAGCGTTTTGAAATTACTTATGTTGCCCCCGGTGAAGTTAAAAAAAGACATGCAGTACTTAGCCCAGTTGAGTGTTGATACAATTAATAAATTCAACACAAAGGAAAAGGAATTATCCTTAAAAGAATTACCTGAATATAATACAGCTATTCTTACAATTAATACATTTAGTTACTACAGTGAGGTAGATATGTTTCAATCATTTATTGACAGCACCTTTCAACTAATTAAAGACAAAAAAATAAGCAATCTAATAATGGACCTGAGGGGCAATGATGGAGGCGATCCATTTTGTTCCTCCTATTTATTCTCCTATCTCGAGCCCAAACCTCTACCCTATTTTGCCGAACCTTATGGCAAATATACTCCACTCGCTGATCCAATACCATTATCAGAAAACCATTTCAATGGCAAGCTGTACACACTAATTGATGGAAGATGTTTTTCTACAACAGGTCATTTTACTTCATTATTAAAATATCATAAAATCGGAAAATTTGTCGGGTCAGAAACAGGGGCTACTTATACCTGTACTGGCAATGTTATGTACCCGATTTTAAAAAACACCAAATTATTTGTGGGCACTGCCAGGGTTAACAGGTACAGCACAGCTGTATCAAACATGGACAGAACACGTGGTGTATTGCCAGATTATGAGGTTGTGAAATCACAGCAGGATATAATTGAAAATAAAGATGCTGTATTTGAATATGCTATTTCACTAATAAAATAATAATCATCATGAGCGCAAAAAAGTTTTCCATTGCATTTACATCATGGATCATGATGTTTTTCATTCTATCTACAGCGTTCTGTTTGGCTCAGGGAGAAATACCACAAGTAAAAAAAATATCATACAAAATATACCCGGATGTAAACGAGGAGAAGCCAGGCCTTCCCTCTCCTTTTAGAGATTCGAAAGGAGATGAGTATGTAATTGCTGTTACCAAAGATGGGAAATACGCTATTATACCAGTAACGTTAAGCAATGAAAAGAAAATATGCAAACAATTGGTAATAGATGAAGAGGATTTCCCGGAATTAGCCAAAACAGGATTACATTCTGAAATAAAACTGAATAAAACCGAAAGCATTACAGGGTGGCCGATTGAAAAAATAACTGAACTGGGGCATCCCCGAGGACTTTCTTATGATGGATTTATGGCCAGCGATGAAGATATTTTATCAGTTATTAAAGGAGATAATCAAATAGTGAAGAAATTGGGATTTACTCACCCACAGATGGCAAAACCTTTGTTTCATGTATTGAATATGATGGAAGCGGATCTTGACATTTATCGATGGAATATGGCCAAACACAGATGGGACAATATTCAATACTTTTTTTATAATAAGCAAAAAGTTCTTGTAGAGGCTCATGATACAAAAGGAGGGCAAAAGTCCATTTTCAACGATGGTATTGAGGGTGCATTTTATATTAAACTGTGGAGAGAACCAGATCCAAATGAGACTAAATTTTTAGAAAAGCATTATAAGCATTTAGATGAAACCGAATTTACCCGGCTTAAAACACTTTTATACCAAATTGAAACCGGTGAAATGGAACCCCAATATATAATGCGGTATGGTTTTTATGAAGGACATACCAATTGGAGAACAGATCCTATTACCATCTCATTAATTTTTGGCCTGAAATCCTTAAAGGAAATAAATAATACTTTTTAATGGGGAATTGGACCAGGTTCTTTCCCAGCACCATACAAAATAGATATTTAGTACAAATTCTTAAATATAAAAAAGTCTCTTCAGGCAAATATTTTAAATCATAGCTTACATTTTAAGGACATAAATAAATTTTGATATTTGTTCCATAAGAATAAATTTGCACTGCATTTATTCAGAGTTTGAAATCATTTTTATGTCACTTACCGAAGAATATAAAAAGCAATGTGAATGGCGGAATTGGGACACATATCTTGATAAGCTTCCAATCAGTCAGAATGATACTATTTTAGACTTAGGCTGCAGTATTGGAACAGTAACAAGTCTTCTTGCAAATAAAGCAAAGTATGTGATTGGAATTGATATAAATCCTATGCTCACTGAAGAAGCTAAAAAATCCAATTCCGCTAAGAATATAGATTACATAATTAGTGATTTGAATAATATCCACAAACTTGATCTTCCTAAGGTTGATGGTATTTGGACAAGCTTTTTAGCAGCATATTTTCCTGACTTTGACTCAGCTTTGAGAAGCTGGCTTCCCTTTTTAAAACCAGAAGGATGGATAGGCATTGTTGAAATGGCTGATTTATTTGCCCATACTCCATTAAGTCAGACCACTCATGATATATTCAAGGAATATTATTTAAGGCAACTTAAGAATGGCACCTATGATTTTGAAATGGGCTTTAAATTAAAAGATTTTGTAATTAAAAGTGATCTATCTATAATTCATGAAGAAAACACAGAAGACCAGGAATTAACATTTAGTGGACCTGCCGAACAAAGAATTCTGAAAGCCTGGGGCTTAAGATTTGACAGGATGACTGTATTTAAAGAATACCTGGGCGATACTAATTTCCTGAAAATTAAAAAGGAGTTTCTGGATTGCCTTTCAAATACAGATCATAAAAGTAAGACCATTATAAAATATATTGTCGCCAGGAAATAATTGTTTTAGTGCTATGAATAAATTAATCTTTTTATCCCTTGGTTTTATTGTTATTTGCGGAATCTGTAGTGGTCAACATATCGAGATCAATGATTCTAAGGATTGGGAATTGTCTAAAGACAAGGATGGTATTCAGATATATAACAGATCGGTGGAAGGCAGTAAACTGAAGGAATTTCTGGGTATTACCAGAATTCACGCATCAAAAGAAACTATAATTGAATTGATAAATGATGTGGAGAATAAACCCAATTGGATGTCGAATTTAGCCTCAGCAAAGATTATTGAAAAAATAAGTGATGATGAGCACATAGACTACTATGAATCAGAAATTCCGTGGCCCATCAAAAACAAAGATATTGTTATGCGTTTTAAACTGGAGCAGGAAGGAGATTCTGGTTCAATATTTATTAACTATTGGAGTGTTCCGGATTATATACCTGAAAAAGAAAACATTAGCAGGCTTAAGCACACTAGAGGTTATTTTAAACTTACCAGCTTAGAAAATGGAATAACTGAATTAAGGTACCTTGTTTCATCAGATCCTGAAATTAAATTGCCAGCCTGGGCCCTTAATAAATTCATGGTTGAGCCACCTTTTCAAACTCTTTATAATCTGAGGAAGTTGGGTGAAAAAGTGATTAACTAAACCCTGTATTCATAAAAAGAAACCTGCCAATGGATTAATTGTTTTCTTTTGTTATTACAAGTATTAAATAATAACTTGCGAAACAAATAATATCCATTCTGAAGGTCAATAATTTATTCGACTGAAAATCTATTATAAAGTATTGAAATCAAATTTCCAGTACCATATAAAATCCAATGGATTGCAACATATTCTATCATCAGTATACATATGGTTTTTGTAATCATATTGACGCTAATTAACTTCTCATACTGATGAAAACCCAATGGAATATAGAAAATCTGATCGACCTGGAATATTTCCTCCATATTAATGCTGAGGAGAAGAAGAAAGAAACCAGAGACCGTGATATTTTTCTAAGACATATTCAGCCTCATCTTTCTCAATCAAAATCTTCCTCAAGGCGTTTCATCATTAAGGCCTGGCTCGACCAATGCAAAAAAACAGAAAAAGGTTCAAATGGCGGAGAAGCCTTCCTGCCCGGTGAAGCATTTAATGAAACGTTCCGGCTTCTTAAATATGGTCTTTTTATCCTTGGAAGTTTAGTTGGCATAGGACTTGCCTTTTCCCTGCTAACCTATACCGGTACTGCTCCACTAAATATATCTGTTTACCTGGGAGCCACGGTCTTTATTCAAATACTTCTATTGCTGCTTCTCGGCATTCTTTTTCTGATTCGCCTGGTGCAGCCCGGCTTATTTTATAAATCAGTGATTTATTCGGGTTACAGTCACCTTACAATTGCCCTGACTAGAAAATTAATGCGACGTATTAAATCTTCTTTGTCTGGCACCAGGCGGGAAGGACTATCATCTATCTTTGGACTAATTCAGGGGAAGAAACAGGTTTATGGGTCTCTGTTTTACTGGCCCGTTTTTAATTCCATGCAACTATTTGGAATTGGATTCAATCTGGGAATTCTTGCTACGACCCTATTAAAAGTGTTGGGAACAGATTTAGCTTTTGGTTGGCAGTCCACGCTTCAGGTAGGTGCTGATGCTGTATATAAAATTGTGAAAGCCATGGCTGTTCCATGGTCCTGGTTTGTACCTCCGGAGATAGCACACCCTACTCTGGATCAAATTAAAGGAAGCCACCTCATTTTAAAAGATGGAATTTATCACCTCACTACTCCTGACCTGGTAGCCTGGTGGCCATTTTTATTTTTTGCCGTACTTTTTTACGGGCTTTTACCTCGAATTATTATTTATTTCGCCGGCCTGTTAAAACAGAAAAATTTGCTGGATAATATTAAACTTAACCATGCTGATTGCGATCAGCTTATGGATAGAATGACAACCCCCGATGTTTCTTTTGGTAGCCCGGGAGAACCAATATCGAGAAAAAAAGGTGTAAACTATTCCGAGGATGCGACTGTTGTTTTAGACGATCAGCATATGGATAAAAAGTTTCTTGTCCTTATCTCAAATGATATTTATGATACTGTTTCCAATGAAAGCTTGAATACAATTTTAGGTCGTTCTACTAAGGGGGCAGATAGTAGAAAAAATTAGAATCGATGATATTGAAATAGCTGAAAATATAACTCAAACCCATTTGAAGCTATCCAGTCTCAAAAAGGATTGGACACATCTCATTATCCTTACGGAGGCCTGGCAGCCTCCCCTTGTTGAGGATATTGCCTTTATTAAAGCACTTCGACATCATCTTGGTGAACGTATTCCGATACTCATTGCATTGATAGGGAAGCCCCAGGCCGATAACATCTTCACTCCGGTTGAACCTGTTAACTGGCAAATCTGGAAAGAGAAAATTATGGCCATGGGCGATCCATATTTACGAACAGAAAAACTTGTGCATGAGTAACTATTATAAAATACCAGCTTTTGCAATTGTAGGACACCCAAATGAGGGTAAATCCTCAGTTGTTTCTACCCTGGCTGAAAATGATCGTGTTCGCATTAGTGCAATTCCGGGAGAAACAATTGTTTGTGAAACATATCCTGTAATTATTGATGGCGAGGAGATTATTCGTTTTATCGATACACCCGGTTTCCAAAACCCCAAAAGAATATTACAGTGGCTCAGGCGCCATGAAAACCTAAATGAACAAGCCATTCCTGCTTTCATTGATGACCATATCAACAATCCAGAAATGGCCCAAGATTGTGAACTCCTAAGCCCTATAGCAAAGGGTGCAGGGATTATTTACGTTGTGGATGGATCAAGGCCTCTTCGCAGTGTTGATGAAGCGGAAATGGAGATTCTTCGACTTTCCGGTGCTCATCGAATGGCCATCATTAATCTAAAAGAAAAAGAAACCCGGTATTTGTCCCAGTGGAAAACTGCCTTCAGACTTCATTTTAATTCTATCCGCAGTTTTAATGCTCACCAGGCCACTTATGCGGAACGAATTTCTCTTTTGGAAAGCTTAAAAGGTATCGATCAGGATTGGATTGCTCCGCTTTCTAAAGTTATCTCAGCTTTTAAAAAAGATTGGGCCCATCGATCTGATCTCAGTACTGAAATAATTTTGAAAATGCTATCAGAAAACCTGGCATACTCCATTCGTAAAAATTTTAGCGGAAAAACTGCTGAAGAAGACCTGAAAAACAAATTATTTGACAAATATATCAGGGCTATTGAAAAGATTGAAACCAGCGCTCATAAGCAAATTCGAAAATTATATAAACACAATATCTTCAATTACGATCTTCCGGAACATTCCATTATCCATCAAGACTTATTCAATGAAAAAACCTGGCAAGTCCTGGGCCTAACACGAAAACAATTGGCCACGCTGGCGGCAATTACCGGAGGAACAATTGGAGCAGCCATTGACCTGGCAGCAGCTGGGATTTCCTTTGGCATATTCACTGCAATTGGGGGGGCAATCGGAGCCGGTTGGGCAGCTTTGGGAGGTGGTCGGCAACTAGCAGGATCAAAAGTTGGTGGTATTAAACTGGGTGGTGAGATGATTCAGATAGGACCCAATGAAAATATTCAATTTCTCTATATTTTAATTGATCGGTCACTAATTTTTTACTCCCACATCATTAACTGGGCTCATGGCCGGCGGGATATTTCAGAGGCTGGTAAAAATGGAAGTCAGCTCCCTGAAAAAACAGGTTTTACTTCAACATGGAGTATAAAAGATCAAAGAAAGTGTATTGCTTTTTTTAACGCAGTCAGTCACAGTGATCCTGTAAAGAAGGAAAAGTCCTACAAAGAATTGGCTGAAACTATTCATAATGAATTAGTTAAAATATATTCCGATTCAGAAAAAGAAAATTAAAAATATTAAATAATTATCCTCAGTTAAGTGTAATCTAATTACAATAATTTGCCTGTATGAAAAGAAAAGTAGCGCTGGTATTGTCAAGTGGAGGAGCAAGGGGTATGGCTCATATTGGTGTGATTGAGGAACTTGAAAAATTAGGCTTTGAGATCTCAGCTGTTTCAGGAAGTTCTATGGGGGCTGTGGTAGGTGGTATTTATGCCACCGGGAAATTGAATGAGTTTACAGAATGGGCCAAAAATTTGCATCGGCTGGATGTTTATAATTTAATGGACTTTAGTGTTGCTGGCAATGGGTTCATCAAAGGAAATAAAGTATTCAGTGAGATTCAAAAGTTTGTCCCTGATCAGTTAATTGAAGAATTGAGGATTCCGTTTACTGCCATTGCCGGTGACGCAAAAAACCATAAAGAAATTGTATTCAATAAAGGGTCTTTATACAAAGCTTTCAGGGCCACTGTGGCCATTCCCGGCATTATAGTGCCAAGTTATGTAGATGGAGTTGATCTGGTAGATGGCGGGGTAGTAAATCCGCTTCCAATAAACCATGTTAAACGATCTAAGGGTGATTTATTGGTAGCCGTAGATTTAAATTCTTCCACACATTACCATAAGCCAAAATTTGATCAAGAAACTCAGAAGAAGAACGAACAGCAATATGATCTGTTGTTAAAAAAAGTACGGGAAAGGCTAGGAATAGTTCGCAATGACAAAGATTTGAAATCAAAACGACTTGGTTACTATGAAGTTTTAAATGCCTCATTGAACATGATGCAAGAAAGGTTATCTGAACTAATCCTTGAAAAGCATGTGCCGGATATTCTGGTAAAAATTCCAAAAACTGCTTGTAAAACTTTTGAATTTTATAAGGCCAATGAAATGATAGAGGCGGGCAGGTATGAATTTCTTAAAAGTTATGAGAATTGGAAAACCAATATCTCCGTAAAAACTTAAATATTGTCATCCTAGGTCCACTCCTTAATAAATCGGACAGGTTCAGAAGGATATACAATATTTGTTCTGATTCAAACTTCTACAAGTGTTTTTAGCTGTTTCTTAAGGGAAATGTTCTTATTGTTACTTTTCTCCGGGATCTGATCCATGGCATATTCGGAAAGAGCTGAAATTGAAAAACTAGGATTAACGCCCGGATTTGCCTGTAATATAAATCCATCAACAACATACATGTTTGGGTAGCCAAACACTTCCTCCAAATCCATAACCTATAACAAAATCGTAGTAAACTTCATCCATTTCCATTCCAAAAAGAAAATGTTAATATAGGAAACATGTGTCTTAATTATTAATTTTGACAAAAATTTTACTCATCATGAAAAGAGTCACCTACTACAAAGGAACCAGGGCTAAAAATATATTTCTTTTAAGTCTTGGTGTTTTAACATTGTTAATAGGTATTATTGGACTTTTAGGAGCAATATTTTCAATAAGATGGTTAAATGATAATTTTGGAAAGTGGAATATCATTACTATATCTTTTAATCGGTAGTTCTTATTTAGCTACTTACTATTCCATAATGAGAAATAAGAGAAAATTCATTGAATGGGATAATGAAATTATCCGTTTAGGATTCCCTGGTAAGGATAAAGTCGAAATTATTCATGTAGCAAATATTGAATCCGTAAAAATTAATTTTACTGATATTATAATTAAGTTAAAAGACTCATCTACAAGAAAACTAACCATGGAAGGATTGAGTTTTAAAGAAATTCAGCTTATAAAAGAAAACTTCAGAAAGTTAAGTTCATAATAATAGACGGCTTTCACCTTCCGGATAAAGATCACCAGCTCAGCAATCTTCACATCTATCATCTTATTTTCAGTAGATTAATGTGGAATTATTATCAGATACCTTAGTTTTTATCGGCACATTGATTTCTTAAAATATCTCCACTTAAATTAATACAAATACTACTATTTTACGTAATATTTTGAACACTTATGTAAATAATTCTATGGTTTTACTGTTCCTTTCCTTTCTAAATTGTTCGGTCATGACCGAATATATACTAATTATTAAAGTTAGTTATACATTTATTATATAAAATATTTTTATACGTAATAATATTTATACTAATTTTAGCTATTGACTTATTTGTATTGTCAGATGGCACTTGATTGTAAGAATTGGGCTGAATAATTTTACGTAATTTATTAATATTATGTCATGAGAGATATTATTACTAAAATAAAACTGGATAAATTGCACGATTCTCCTTACCAGGGACGAATGATTTTCATTGACAAGGGAAATAAGACAAGTGAGGAAAAGAATATCGAAATGCTTGCCCAAAATATCAAAGAGAATGGCCTGTTAAATCCTGTAATTGTTAGAAAAGCAAATGAAGCTTATCAATTAATTGATGGTCATCGAAGAGCGGAGGCCACAAAATTATTGGGCTATAAGACAATAGATGGTATTGTTAAAGAAATGAGCGAGCGTGAAGCACAGGTAATGACAGTAGTTGGAAACCTGCAAAGAAAAGATTTATTCAATATTGAAAAAGCTATCGCATTCAATAAGATACTGGAGACTGGAATATTTAAAGACAAGAGAGAACTTTCTAAAGCAATTGGGAAAGATGAAACCTATGTGGGAGATCTTTTAAGCACTTTGAAACTGGACAAACGGATTATTGACGACCTGCTTAAAAACAAAAGTACAAATGATGTCCGCCTGCTCAGGGCAATTCGCCGAATTGAGGATACAAATGAAAATGGATACTCGAAAAAGCAATGGGAGTTATATCGTCAATTCTTGTACGAGGGCCTTACACGCAAGGATGTATTAAACATCACAAGGGAAAGAAATGCTGATAAGGAAAAACTATTCTCTTTGGTTCTAAAGCCGCGGCGCATTGAAATCTCCTTAAACAGAAAATACGATTTGGAAGAGCGAAAGGAACTACTTAATTGCTCTAAATAATAAACTCACAGATATATTAAAAGAGTTTGAGAAGAATACAAAAGAAATAGAGTAATTCAGCTTCCTTTGTTGTCATTTCGGTGAGCAGCAAGACGAGAAATCTTCTATGTTAATCCAGGAATTTTAAAGAAATAAAATTCTCTGAGAGTTTAAAATGATAATTTTTTCGTGCTGATTTTCAATTAAATAGACATTATACATTAAAAATAAATCAAAAATAATTTGGAAAATAAAAATTCCGCTGTATCTTTGACTGACCGTTCAGTCATTTTAAGACGCAATCCGCGTCTTTTTAAAGCACAGAACAATGACTGGGCAGTCAGTCAAAAATGATTTAAAAAATGTCTCCTCGAACCAGCGAGCAATATGTAGAAATCAAGGAAAGCAAAAGAAGGCTAATACTTGACACAGCATGTACCCTATTTGCCCATCACGGATTTTATGATACATCCATAAGTATGATCACCAAAGCTGCCGGTATTTCAAAAGGATCAATTTATAACTACTTTGAAAGCAAGGAACAATTACTAAAGTCCCTGGTACTGGATGGCCTAAACCAATTCGATAAACATTTTGATGCGAATCACGATGGTGTTCTCACCCATTCGGAATTTGAAACATATATTGATGAATATTTCAACTTACTGGACAACAACCGAGAATTCTGGAAATTATATTTTGCTATTGTTATTCAACCCCCTGTTTTAAAAATACTGGAGAAAGAAATGCAAGAAATCGGAGCTCCTATGGCAAAGATCTTGTACAATTACTTTAAAAGCAATGATTATTCAGATCCAATGGCAGAAATGGAATTTTTTAGTGCCGCCTTAAGTGGTATCGCAATTAAGTACCTGAATGCCCCGGAATTCTTTCATCTTGACAAACTAAAAAAGAAAATATTCTCACTTTACCCAAACAATAAAAAATCAGAAAAATGAAAAAATACTTATTATCATCTATAGGTTTTGCAATTCTAATTTTAGCATTAAACATCCCCGCTAAAGCCCAGGATATTACAGCAAAAGAAGTAATTGACAAAGCCAATGAGCTGATGCGTGGTAAATCCAGCCAGGGAGTAATGACAATGAAAATTATCCGGCCAAAGTGGGAAAGAACTCTATCCTTTAAAACCTGGTCAAAAGGAACTGAATATTCCCTGATATATGTAACAGCCCCTGCTAAAGAAAAAGGTCAGGTATTTCTTAAAAGAGAAAAGGAAATGTGGAACTGGGTTCCTACTATTGAGCGAATGATTAAAATTCCACCTTCAATGATGATGCAATCATGGATGGGTTCTGATATGACCAATGACGACCTGGTAAAAGAATCTTCAATTGTTGAGGACTATGATCACCAGATTACCGGCAGCGAAACTATTGAAGGATATGATTGCCATATAATAGAACTCATTCCGCATGAGGATGCAGCAGTAGTATGGGGTAAAATTGTTAGCTGGGTCTCAAAAGAAGAATATTTCACCATGAAAAATGAATATTACGATGAAGATGGATACCTTGTAAACAGGGAGACCCTTTCAAAGATCAAAAATGTTGGTGACAGGGTAATGCCAACCTATTTTGAAATTGTACCGGTAGACAAAGAAGGTCAGAAAACAACCATGGAATTCAATGAAATTGAGTTTAATGTAAATCTAGAAAGTGATTTCTTTTCTATTCAGAACATGAAACGAATACGGTAAGGGATAAAACGGACTGTTAAGAAAGATAAGATCAAGAGACAAGATTCAAGAGGCATAAACAATGAACGTCGATTGCAGTGCAATTTAATGACATGAGGACAAAGTCCGAATATATAACACGACCACAGGGAGTTAATTACATGAGCGACAGGGAATTATTTACATGAGGGCACAGCCCGAATCTATAACACGACTGAAAGGAGTGAGTGAACTATGGAACTTCTAAAACTAGCATGGAGAAATCTTTGGAGAAACAGGAAAAGAACCCTGATCACAATTGCTTCCATATTTTTTGGAGTTATCTGGTCAGCCTTACTTACTTCTCTGCAGGAAGGATCTTTTCAAAACATGGTTGACAACATGGTCAAGTTTACTACGGGCTATATTCAGGTTCAACACGTTGATTATTTCGATAATAAAACCATTAACAACAGTTTTGAGTCAAGTTCTGAACTTACTGATTTGTTAGATTCACAGGAGAAAATTACTATTTACACTCCGCGTCTGGAATCATTTGCTCTGGCAGCCTCCGATAATAAAAGCTATGGTACTGCTGTAATTGGGATTAATCCGGAAGTTGAAAACCAGATTTCAGAACTTTCAAAATGGGTGGTTGAAGGAGAGTATTTATCTGCGGATAAAAAAGGTGTTATAATTGGAGAAATCCTTGCCAAAAACCTGGAACTTAAAGTTGGAGATACGATCGCACTGATTGGCCAGGGTTATCATGGTGTTCAGTCCGCAGGTCTTTTTCCTGTAAGAGGTTTGTTGAAATTCCCAGTGCCTGATTTAAACCGCCAGATTCTTTATATGAACCTTCCTATGGCTCAGGAATTTTATGAAGCACCAAATTTAATTACCTCTATGATAGTTATGGCCCCTGGGCCAAAGGAGGTTAATCATGCTATGAAAGAATTAAGGAAGAATGATCTGTCTGAATTAGCAATTTTTACCTGGGAAGAATTGCAGCCACAACTGGTACAGTTTATCGATGGGAAAAAGAGCAGTGGCAAAATCTTCAAGGGTATACTTTTTATGTTAATAGCATTTGGCATTTTAGGTACATTCATAATGATGATGGCAGAAAGAAAAAGAGAACTAGGGATAATGGTAGCGATTGGCATGCAGCGGGCAAAGCTATCCGTTATTCTTTTCCTTGAATCAATATTTATCGCCGCAATTGGTGTATTGTCTAGCATAGCAATATTAATGCCTGTAATAAGCTATTTTGCAAAGAGCCCAATCCCAATTACTGGGGATACGGCTGAAACTTTTTCTGACATGGGCTTCGAACCGGTAATTATATTTAATAACGACTGGCAGATATTCTCTGGCCCTGCAATAACAATTTTTGTAATTGCATTACTAATTTCAATTTATCCAATATCATCTATTTTCAATTTTAAAGTAGTAAAGGCATTGCGATCTTAAACTATATATGAATTTCAAAGAATATCAAAAAGTAAAATGGAAAATTTAAAAATAGCCTGGAGAAATCTTTGGAGAAATAAAAAAAGGACTCTCATTACGGTAGCCTCAATCTTTTTTGGTGTGTTATTGTCCACATTGATGTCTTCTATGCAGGAAGGTTCCTATAGCTCAATGGTAGATAATGTGGTCAAATTTTACTCCGGGTATCTCCAGGTTCAAAATGAAGAATATTGGGACGAAAAAACCATAAACAATACTTTCACACCCACTATGGAGCTGTATAAAAAAATTGAAGGAACCAAGGGTGTAACGAATTTTGCTCCCCGCCTCGAATCTTTTGCACTTGCCTCATCCAATGAAATAACCCGGGGAAGTATTCTATTTGGAATCGTGCCTGAAGAGGAAGAAAATGTAACCGGTGTAAGTAAGTGGTTGTCTGAGGGGGAATATCTTAAAAGTAACGACAAGGGCATTTTATTGGCTTCGGGACTTGCTAGTTATATGAAGATAAACGTGAATGATACCCTGGTATTACTGGGGCAAGGATATCATGGTGTAAGTGCTGCCGGTAAATATCCGGTAAGAGGGCTTATTAGTCTGCCCAATCCGGATTTGAATCGTCAGGTAATTTATATGGAACTAAATAATGCCCAGGAATTTTTTACGGCAGATAATTTAATTACATCACTGGTAATTATGGTTGAAGATCCATATGATTTGCCACATGCCAACAGGGTACTTAAAAAAGAAATCTCTTCTCCTTATACAGTTATGACCTGGGATGAGATGCAACCTGAAATTGTTCAAATGATAGAAGCCGATAGATCGGGGGCAGTTGTTATGAAAGGGGTTCTCTATATCATTATTGGTTTTGGAATTCTTGGCACCATAACAATGATGCTATCCGAACGACTTCGTGAAATGGGTGTAATGGTTGCCATTGGTATGCAAAGGGTAAAGTTGGGAATAATCCTTTTCTATGAAACAATACTTATTGGTTTTGTGGGTGTAATTTCTGGATTCGTTGCAAGTATTCCGGTAATTTCATATTTATTCAAAAATCCTGTTGAGCTTACCGGCGACGCAGCAAAGACTATGATTGACATGGGTATTGAACCTTATATGTATTTCTCATGGCTTCCAAGTGTTTTCTACAATCAGGTGATAACAGTGTTCATAATAACTGCATTAATTGGAATTCTTCCATTGATTCGGACATTCAGGCTTAATGTATCACAGGCTTTACGTGCTTAGAATTAAATTTTATATTACATTGATATATAAATATTTAACATAGATGAATAGCAAAATAAAAATTTAAATATATACACAATGATTTGGTCAATTTCATGGAAAAATATCTGGAGAAGTAAAGTTAGAAGCATTGTAGTAATTACAGCTATTGCTCTTGGTCTTACTGCCGGAATTTTTTCGTCAGCATTTTTTACCGGGATGGTTAATCAAAGAGTTAATCAGGCTATCTCTAATGAGATTTCGCATATCCAGATTCATAATCCCGATTTTAAAGAAACTACCGATCTGGCAAACTACATTCAGAAAACCAGTGAAGTATATGACCTTGTAAAAGCCAATCCCGAAATAATAGGGGTAAGCAAGCGAATTGTAATTTATTCTATGGTCGCATCTGCTGAAACCGCTGCAGGTGTAAAAATTACCGGTATAAACCCTGATGATGAGAAGATGGTTTCCGGAATAAGTACAAAAATGATCGATGGTGAATATTTTGAAGGGGTGAGCAGAAATCCGGTCGTAATCGGAAAAAAACTTGCCGATAAATTAAAAGTGAAAGTCAGGTCGAAAGTGGTGATTACCCTTCAGGATATGGAGAAAAATATAACTGGAGGTGCTTTTAGGATAGCTGGTATCTATGAATCGGCAAATACAGGTTTTGATGAGAACAACATTTATGTAAGAGACACCGACCTTATCCGCTTAACCGCTCTGCCCGAAGGTGTTTGTCACGAAATAGCCATCCTGACCAGTGAGCAATGAAATGTCCATGGTGGTGGATGATCAACTTAAAAGTCAACTACCTGATTTACAGGTCGAGAATTGGAAAGAAATCAGCCCGGAAATGAGCTATATGACTGAAGTAATGGGTCTTTATAATTACATCTTCATTGTAATTATCCTTTTCGCATTATTATTCGGAATAATAAATACCATGCTGATGGTTGTTCTAGAAAGGAGAAAAGAGTTGGGGATGTTGCTTGCCATTGGAATGAGTAAAGGCCGGGTTTTTTCCATGATCATGCTTGAAACGGTTTTATTGTCGCTCACCGGAGGAATACTTGGTATTTTAATGGGATGGGCTGTCTCGGGTTATTTTGGAAAGAACCCTATAAATCTGTCCAGGTGGGGGGAAGGCTATGCACAATTGGGTTATGATACCATTGTGTATACCACTATAGAGCCATCTCAATTCATTGTAGTAACCATAATGGTAATATTTACAGGAATAATAGCTGCCCTGTATCCGGCTTATAAAGCACTTCGATACGATCCGGCAGAAGCATTGCGAATAGAATAATAGGTTATTAATAAATGAAATTACACACTAATTAGAAAAATCTAAATCACATAAAATGAGCGTTATTAACATTACTAATTTAACAAAGATTTACGACGGTGCTGGAATTAAAGTTAAAGCCGTAGATAACATTGATCTGAAATTTGAAAAAGGTGAATTTGCTGCTATTGTTGGACCTTCGGGTTCCGGAAAGACCACCTTGCTAAATATGCTGGGCGGCCTTGACAGGCCAACTTCAGGTGAAGTTGTAATCGATGGTCAGAATATTTGGGAATTAAGCCCCAGAAAGTTAACCAATTTTCGCCTAAATAAGATTGGTTTCGTTTTCCAATCATACAACCTGATTCCTGTGCTTACAGCTAGTGAGAATACTGAATTTATCATGCACCTACAGGGAAAATCAAAATCTGAGCGGAGCAATAGAACAAAGGAATTATTGGAAGCAGTTGGAATAGGTGACCGAGGCAAAAGTCGGCCAAACAAGTTAAGCGGGGGACAACAACAAAGAGTTGCCGTTGCCAGGGCATTGGCTTCTAAGCCTACTTTTATACTGGCAGATGAACCAACTGCAAACCTTGACTCAAAATCAACTGAAACCTTGCTGGACATTATGGAGGAATTGAATAAAAACGAAAATGTCACCTTTATCTTTTCAACCCACGATGCAAGGGTGGTGGCTAAAGCCCGTCGGGTTATTACCCTTGTTGATGGCAAAGTTGATTCTGATGAAGTACGGTAAAAATTTAGAACTTACCATTTTTGATTTCATAACTCTATTTCAATGAGATTTTCAAGATATATTCTATTTGTAGTATTGCTCTTTATCATAAATCATTCCACTTTTGGACAGGATAAAAAATTCGTTTTCAACGGCTATTTGAGTAATATGCAAACGGTCATGTATGAGAAATGGAATGAAGATTGGCTAATTGAAAGTCAATTTCATAACAGGCTGAATTTTAGATATTATGCAAATGAAAAGTGGACTTTTGATCTGGAATTAAGAAATCGACTCATATATGGTGATCTGGTTAGATTTATCCCTGATTATTCCAAAATTGTTACTGATGATGGTGGGTGGTTAAATTTATCCTGGCTGATACTAAACGAGCCTACTTTTTTTCTGTACTCGACAATTGACAGGGTTTGGATTGATTATAATTCAGGGAATTTCCAGATGCGGGTGGGTCGACAAAGAATTAACTGGTCACAAACACTGGTATGGAATCCAAACGATATTTTTAATGCTTATTCCTATTTCGATTTTGATTATATTGAACGTCCCGGAAGTGATGCTGTAAGGTTACAGTATTATACAGGGAGTTCATCATCCATCGATCTGGCCGCCAAAATTGATAGCGCCAATCAAGTAACTGCCGCAGGACGATTTATCTTCTCAGCCTTCAACTACGACATACAATTTCTTACGGGAGTGTTTGAGAACAATGATTATGTATTGGGCGCCGGATGGGCAGGAAATATAAAAGGGGCTGGTTTCAGAGGTGAGTTTACCTGGTTTCACTCATTAAATAATTCTCATAATGAACAATTTATGTTTTCGATTTCCGGGGATTATACCTTCCCTAATTCCCTTTTTCTAGGCCTTGACTTTCTTTATTCAAATATTGACTACGATTTCGATGGATTTGGTGATTACTTAATCTCTTCACTAAATGTTAAAAATATAGCTTTTACTGATTTTAACCTGCTCGCGCAGGTTTCTTACCCCATTACTCCCTTATTAAGTGGATCTTTTGCTGTAATTTATTATCCATCAGAGGATGGTTTTTACCTGGGTCCATCCATAGAATATTCCATTCTTGAAAACCTTTCTCTTTCTTTTGTTTTCCAATATTTTCAAGGCAAGTTCGGAACCAATGAAATGAACAAAACAACCTTTGGATTCCTCCGTTTTAAATGGAACTTTTAGCTTTATCCTACCAGACCAAAGGAAAAGCAATTTAATTATTTTCTTACCTTTAAGGTGTTCGACCATAGACTAAATGGGCCCCATGTTGTTAAAGCTCAAGTATTATAAAATTGTAAATTAAAATTTATGAAGATTTCATCCAATTTTGATGGTGGAAATATTTCGGTGTTGTCTATTGATTCCATGGATGATATTCAACTTGAAATAAGAAAAGATACCTTGTCTGAGTTTTCTCAGTGGTTTTATTTTAGAATGCAGGGTGCTGCCGGGTATCCATGTTCAGTAAAAATTATGAATGCCGGTGATACTTTTGAGCCTGATGGATGGAAAGATTACAATGTTGTAGCCTCATATGACAGGATGAACTGGTTTCGCGTTCCCACATCTTTTGATGGAAAAATTCTTTCTTTTGACCATACACCGCAGTTTAATTCTGTTTTTTACGCCTATTTTGTTCCCTTTTCCTATGAGCAACATCTTGATATGATTCATACAGCTCAGATTTCCCCACTATGCGTACTTGAGTCACTTGGAAATACTGTTCAGGGGAGAGATATTGATCTCTTAACGATTGGAGATCCGGGAGAGGATAAGAAGAAAATCTGGTTTATTGCCCGCCAGCATCCAGGTGAGACAATGGCATCGTGGTTTATGGAAGGACTTATTGATCGCTTGCTGGATGAAAATGATGCAGTATCGAGAAAAGTACTTCAGAAAGCTGTTTTTTACATTGTTCCAAATATAAATGTAGACGGATCTGTTTTGGGCAACCTTCGTGTAAATGCTGCCGGGAAAAACCTTAATCGTGAATGGGCCAATCCCAGCCAATCAGAAAGCCCCGAAGTATATCATGTGTTAAACAGAATGGAGAAAAACGGAGTGGATTTGAATCTCGATATTCATGGAGATGAAGCTTTACCATACAATTTTGCTTCTTCTATTGATGGTATTCCGGCTTTTGACAAAAGACTTAAAACTCTTCAGGACAAATTTTTATCTGCCTGGGAAGGTATAAATCCTGATTTTCAAACAGAGCATGGCTACAAAAAAGATAAACCGGGGAAGGCCAACCTGAATATTTGTTCAAAACAAATTGCTCAGCGATTTAACTGTCTTTCTCTAACAATAGAAATGCCTTTTAAAGACAATAAGAACTTGCCCAATCCGGCTACAGGCTGGTCCCCCGAAAGATCGGCAATCTTTGGAGAATCAGTTCTCGATGTTATACTGGCTATTGCTGATGATTTAAGATAACTAATTCAAGTTTCTATGGAAAGACATCAAAATTTTGCACGGTATTTCTTTATAAGCGCAGGTCTAATCATTTTCCTGTACTGTGCACTTGCACCATTTAATGCAATTGATAAGCAAATTCGAAGATATTATAAATCGCAGGCAGAATGGCATGGAGAAAAAGCCAAAAGTGATTTTTTGTTGACCGAATACAATTCTTTAAAAAAGCAAATTGAAGATTTGAATAATATTGTAGATCAGGAAGCAAATGAAATTAGTAGTTTGATTTTTGAGGCCGGAGCCTTAGGCGATTCTATTCTCCAAATAATGAATGACCCTGGAAGTATTTCCAATCTGGCTGACTCACTCACAGTATTAGATGAAACAATCAGACACAATGAACGGTTGGTTGACTCCTTAAACCAGGAGTTTGAAGCAAACTCTGGTATGCTCATAGCTATGATGGAAAAATATAATAAACGTGATGAGGAAATTAAATTAAGAACTTTTAAGGTAGAGGGTATGGAAAAGTCTGTTTTTGCTTCAAAAATTATCGTATTTACAAATATTGTTTTATCAATATTATTGTTTTTACTTGGAGTTGTACTACTCATCAAAGGATTGGCAATGAAGAATCAATAAATCAATCACTAATAGATGCCTATTCTTATTGTGAAAAATAATAAAATCACATGCTTTAATCCATTTTTTGATCCATTCTTTCCCTTTCAAAGACAGATTTCACTAAATTTGGCCTCACAAAATTTAATTCACGAAATAATCTTTTTAAGAATATAATATTTATTAAAAACTCTTTTCTACATGGCTAATACAAAAAAAATCAAAGGCATAATCGCAATTTTAACCGGTGGTGGCGATGTTCCAGGTCTGAATCCTGCTATTCGGGCGGTAACAATCAGAGCGAATCGTGAAGGATATAAAGTAATCGGTTTAAGACGCGGGTGGGCTGGTATAACTGAACTTATCAGAGATAAAAAGTTTGACAACAGCGGGAATTATATTACTTTGACTGATGATATCGTTGATAAGGCTGGTCGTACGGGAGGAACTTTCTTACACTCCTCAAGAACACGACCAAGTCATATGCCAAAAGAGAAAGTACCCGAGCACTTAAAATCAATCTATAATGAAGAGGTCAACGACCTTACGCCTGAAATTATTAAAAATCTGGAATGGTTAAATGTTGATTATCTTATTCCAATAGGGGGAGATGATACATTGAGCTATGGTGTCAGACTTTACAAGGAAGGTGTGAAAGTGGTTGCCATTCCAAAAACAATGGATAACGACGTTCCTGGTACTGATTATTGCATTGGTTTTAGCACCTGTGTAACCAGAACAATTATGATGACCAACAATTTACGTACATCAGCTGGTTCACATGAAAGAATTTTAGTAATGGAGGTTTTCGGTCGTTATGCCGGCTTTACAGCTATGTTACCTACTATGGCAGGGGCGGCAAACAGATGTGTTATTCCAGAGTATCGGTTTGATATTGACCACCTTACAGACCTGTTGGTATACGATAGAAATAAAAACCCAAGTAAATATTCAGTAGTACTGGTTTCTGAGGGAGCTATGTTTAAGGGAGGTGAAATGGTATTCCAACATGCTGAAAAAGATATGTTTGGTCACGCAAAGTTGGGTGGAGTTGGTGATCTGGTTTCTTCTGAAATAAAGAGTATCTCAGCAAAGTATAACCATGGGGCGCCCATTAATGTAATCAATCAAAAACTTGGATATCTTGTTCGGGGTGGAGATCCTGACGCTGTTGATTCTATTGTTCCAATGGCATTTGGAAACCTGGCTCTTGATTTAATCCTGGGTGGATTCCATGGTCGTCTGGTTGTTTTGAAAAATGGTAGATATGACGATGTTCCCATCGACGTAGTTACCAGTTCAAAAAAGGTAGTTAATGTTGAAAAATACTACAACATTAAGCGCTTAAGGCCTCATTATCACCGATTTGAAATGAAACCATTGTTTTTAATGGCGGCTGATAGTTGATAATATTTATTTGAAAATGCATACAAGGCCCAATTTCTTTTAATTGGGCTTTTTTGTTTTTTACCTAACTTGACTGTATCTTTCATAAAATAAATAACTCTCAATTTATTATGAAAAAGGAATCTCGTTTTGAGGCCAGGTATATAAATGGAGATCTTCCATGGGATGTTAAAAGAGCAGATAGCAGCCTTACAATTCTGGTTGAAGATAAAACCATTCCACAGGGAAGGGTGTTAGAAATTGGTTGTGGAACGGGTGACAATTCGATTTGGCTTGCACAACAAAAATTTGAAGTAACGGCCTGCGATGTTTCAGCAACAGCCATTAAATTAGCCCAGGAAAAAGCACAAAAAAACAAAGTGGGTTGTAATTTTATGGTAGCTGATTTTCTTAATGAATCAATATCAGGGGGGCTTTTCGATTTTGTTTTCGACCGAGGTTGTTTTCATAGCTTTAGAACAGCTAAAAAAAGATTAAGAATTGCCAAAAATGTATCCTCTCATCTGAATGAAAACGGTTTGTGGCTGTCATTAATAGGTTCTGCTGATGCCCCACCGAGGGAAATTGGACCTCCAATGCTATCTGCTAAAAATATTGTTGATGCAGTTGAGAAATATTTTGAAATTATTTCTCTTACTAAAAATCACTTTGAAACCGATCAGCCAAATCCCGCTCCAAATTGGGTTTGCCTGATGAAGAAAAGAAAAAAGGACTAATCTCTAATATCCAAAAGTCAAGCTCCAAATAATAAATAAATCACAAGAACCAAATTCTAAATTCAATGTGTTTGTTATTTGTAGTATTGGACTTTCAAGCAGGTGGATTTTTTTCTAAACACGAAATGACATTAGAGGCAATCCATCCATTTATCAATGTCATTTCGACCGCAGGGAGAAATCTCTTCCTTGTTTCCCCATCGCTGGCGCGGATTTCTAATCCGTGTCTTTTCAATATATTTGCTTTTCAAAAAATAAGTCGTGAGCAGAAAATACAAATTTCATAATCCAGAAGGAGTGTATTTTGTTACTTTTGCAGTTCAGGGTTGGGTTGATGTTCTTACCCGTAATGAATATAAGAATATTCTTATTGATAACCTTGCCTATTGCCAAAAGCACAAAGGCCTTGTGATATTTGCATGGTGCATCATGTCCAACCATGTACACCTGATTATTCGGTCTGAAGATGGTTTTTTACTATCCGATATTCTAAGGGATTATAAAAAGTTTACTAGTAAGGCGATAATTAAAGCTATTGTAGAAAATTATAGAGAAAGCCGTAAAGAATGGTTGCTGGAACAGTTCAGGACATCAAAAGGATATCGATTCTGGCGGTCAGACAACAAGCCGATAGAACTTTGGAGCAATGCGGTAATTAGTCAAAAGCTTAATTATATACATCGAAATCCGGTTGAGGAAGGTTTGGTTTTCAGGGCTGAAGATTATGTGTATAGTAGTGCAACGAATTATGTTGGGGAAAAAGGCTTGTTGGATATAATTGTTATTAAATAGATGATATAATAGCACGGATTAAAAATCCGCGCTAACGAATGGAATCCATGATTTCAATTCACTTAAAATTATAGTTGCCTGTTTTAATTTCTATTTTTGTAAATGCACTAAAATTATAATTGCCGTTTTATTTCGACCCCACAACAAATCATTTTGAACAGTGAGAGCCCTAATTCAGAAAGTTTCAAGTGCGTCAGTAAACATTGAAAACTCCATTAAATCAAAAATTGATAAGGGTTTATTGATTTTATTGGGTATTGAAGACGATGATAATCTGGAAGATATAGATTGGCTATGCAAAAAAATCTCCCAGTTACGAATATTTGATGATGAAAATGGGGTGATGAATCTGTCCATTCAGGATATTGACGGGGAGGCTCTTGTAATCAGCCAGTTTACACTACATGCCAAGGTAAAAAAGGGAAACCGTCCTTCATACATAAAGGCTGCAAAGCCCGATATTGCAATTCCTCTTTACAATCAGTTTGTAGGTGCTCTGAATCAACTTATTTCCAAAGAAATTCAAACTGGTGAATTTGGAGCATATATGCAAATATCTTTGGTGAATGATGGTCCTGTAACAATATTTATAGACACAAAGAATAAAGAATGACAATAGTAGAAGCACAAAACCAGGTTGATAAATGGATTAAAGAATATGGTGTCAGGTATTTTAACGAGCTTACCAATATGGCTCTTCTTACAGAGGAGGTAGGTGAACTGGCCCGAATAATTGCCAGGAAGTACGGAGAACAATCCTTTAAAAAGAAGGAAGAAAAAATAAGTCTGGGTGAAGAAATGGCCGATGTACTTTTTGTACTCATTTGCCTTGCCAATCAAACAGGTGTTGATTTAACCGATGCTTTTGAAAAGTCCCTTTCCAAAAAGACTGCAAGGGATAAGGAAAGACACCAGAATAATTCAAAACTTTCAAATCGAAAATAAAATCTAAATAGTATCCATGAATCCTATAGTAACGAAGCTCGACACCCCTGTAAATCAAGAGGAGATAAGACAGAATAGCCAGAAAATGATTGAAAACAGCAAGAAGGAATTGTCTGTTGAAAACCTCAAATTAATCATGAGTCTGATTGACCTGACTACTCTAAATGTTACCGACAACGAGGAAGTTGTATCAGAAATGTGTAATAAGGTTGAAGATTTTCAGGATGTATTTCCAAAAATACCAAATGTAGCGGCTATTTGTGTTTATCCTTCATTGATTTCCGTTGTTCATTCTGCTATTTCAAAACCTAATTTTGGAATTGCGTCTGTTGGTGCAGGATTTCCGGCCTCACAAACATTTCCCGAGATTAAAATCCGGGAGGTTCAACTTGCTGTTGAGAATGGCGCCAATGAAATTGATATTGTTTTAAGCGTAGGAAAATTCCTTGCCGGTAAATTTGACGATGTTTATGACGAAATTGTAGGATTAAAGAATGCTGCGGGTGCTGCAAAACTTAAAGTAATATTAGAAACCGGGGCTCTTCCAGATTATGATGCGGTTAGAAAAGCTTCCGTTCTTGCTATGGCGGCCGGGGCTGACTTTATCAAAACCTCAACAGGGAAAATTAATCCGGCAGCTACTCCGGAGGCTTTTTTGGTAATGGTAAATGCTATTTCTGATTTTTATAAGGAAACCGGGAAATCATGTTGGTATCAAGCCGGCCGGTGGTATTTCTGTTGTAGAGGATGCCTTGATATATTTTAACATTGTAAAAAATGTGTTGGGTAATAATTGGCTTAACAATAAACTTTTCCGGATAGGTGCCAGCAGACTTACAAATAATCTACTTGATAAAATTCATGAACTCTCAGGAGAAGAGAATTTAAATCAGCCTTATTTTTAATTCTATTCCTAGCTTTCTGTGAACTTTGAATTTTCTGTATCTTTGTGCAAATTTTTTCATATATGAGCGGAAAAACCAAAGACATATTCATTCATCCCCATGAAATAGGTCCCGCTTTACAACAAGATACACTGGCAAAGTCCGATACAATTCCCCCCATTCCAATCCAAAAACAGGATAGTACAAAAACAGATACCTCCACGCAATTCATTAAGAAATACTCCACAAGTGAGGCTGATAGTATTTTGATCCAGAATGAGCTGAGGTTAAAGAAAATTGAATCTCTTCGCAGAGCCAGGGAACAAAGACAGCAAGAGGAAGCAAGAAAAGAACTTGAGCTTACCCGCCAAAAAGCTGATTTTGAATCAAATAACATAATTTTCTTATATGATTCACTACACAATTGGCCGAATCCATTTTTTCTGGATAACATTCAGATTGAGCCATTTGAAACAGTGACCCGGGAAACTGATTTTTTTATTTATGAAAATCAAGAAAGTATAAATGATACCACTGAGGTTATTTTGGTTGAGCCAAAAAAATCCACTTCTACTCAACCACAACCTGGTTCATATGAAAATATTAATCATGCCTGGTATTTAATTATTTTCTTGCTGGCTTTGGCACAGTTGGCCCGGGTAAGATTGTATTACGGTAAGTTTTTTGTGCCCGTTTTTTACTCGCTTATCAGCTATAAAACTGAAAACAATTTATATCGAAATAAGAACACCCCCTTCATACGGTATAGTTTTGGTATGAATACCATCTTTTTTCTAATTGCCCCTTTGTTTTTTTATCAAGTTTCCAATTTTTACGGGTTCAACATTCTGCCATATTCCCCAATGGTAAATTATCTCATTCTGGTAGGTGTTTTCATTGGCTGGTATTTAATAAAATTTATAACTCTTAGGGCTTATTGGTTATATTTCACATTCTGAAAAATTATTCAACGAATACTTTTTTAGTTTTTCTCTGTCTGTAAAAAATATTACGTTATTTCTAATTCCGATATCCGTTTTTGAAGCATATATTGATGTCGGAGTAAATCATTTATTTATTTATCTCGGAGTTGTATTGGTTGGATTGGTCTATGTTTTAAGGATTTTCAGATTATTTTATTTATTTCTTATTAAAAGACTTTCTGTATTATATGGAATTTTGTATCTTTGCGCCTTGGAAATTTTACCTATCCTGATCTTGATCAGGATTTTGTATCTATAACCAGTAAAGATTCGTTTAACTTAAATTTACGGGCCTTGAAAATTAAAAAAGTACTAGTATCACAGCCAGCTCCTTCAAACGGGAAGTCCCCATATCATGATCTTGCTGAGAAGAATAATTTAAAAATAGACTTTCAGCCATTTATCCATGTTGAAGGAATTCCTGTAAAAGAATTCAGGCAAAAAAGAATTAGCATTCTTGATCATTCTGCTGTTATTTTTACCAGTAAAACTGCTATTGATCACTACTTTCGAATCGCTGAGGAGATGAGGATTCAGATTCCGGATACAATGAAATATTTTTGTGTAACCGAGGCAAATGCCCATTACCTGCAGAAATATATTGTATATAGAAAAAGAAAAATTTTCTATGGTAAAGGAACTTTCGAGGATCTTATGGAATTAATTGTTAAAAATAGTGGAGAGACTTTTTTGTGCCCTCTTTCAGATGTGCATAAAGCAGAAATTCCTGAGCTATTAAAAAAGCACAAGATCAATTATTCCAAAGCGATATTATATAAAACTGTCTGCAGTGATCTTTCACACCTTTCTGCTGTCAAATACGATATTCTTGTATTTTTTAGCCCGACTGGTATTAAATCACTTATGCATAATTTTCCCGAATTTGAACAGAACAGTACTAAAATTGCATGTTTTGGACCAACTACTGCCAATGCAGTTAAAGAAGCAGGTTTAAGAATTGATATTCAGGCTCCAAATCCAAAGGCACCTTCAATGACGATGGCTTTGGATCAATTCATTACCGAACACAATAAGAACAATAAGTAACTATTCGTTCTATTACAAAATTTGACTCTGTATCATTTTCTTCAGGTTTTCATTTTCAACCGGACTGGTGAAAAAAAACACGTTTAGAAAACAGGAAAGGCTTACCAGCCTTAAAACAATTGAAAAACTGTTCACCGAAGGCAATGTATTTGTTATACATCCATATAGGGTCTTCTGGTTAAGAAATGAAGATCAGGAAAATTGTTTAAAAATTGCTATCAGTGTTCCAAAAAAGAGATTTAAAAAGGCTGTAGATCGCAACCTCTTAAAAAGAAGAACCAGAGAAGCATTTCGAACACAGAAGGACGAACTCACAGAAACTCTTCAATTAAATCAGTTAAAGCTTTCAGTTTTCCTTGTTTATATAAATGATACAATTGTTGAATTTTCTTTCCTTGAAAAACAAATGTTGCAAGTTCTTCAAAAATTAAACAACGATATGAACTCTTAAGAACATTTAGAATAATCAGGTGAAGAAGATATTAGGCATAATGATGATTGGGTTGGTAAGGGTTTATCAGCGTGCAATCTCTCCGCTTTTTCCATCCACATGCAGATATACGCCAACTTGCTCTTCATACAGTATTGAAGCTTTAAAAAAGCACGGTCCATTTAAAGGAGGATGGTTGTCTTTGAAAAGATTCCTTTCATGTAACCCCTGGGGTGGGCATGGATATGACCCGGTTCCCTAAATATTTATAATCATTTGGAAAATTAAATGATGTGTTAAGAATTTCACTTAAAAGAATAGAATGTATTGGATGCGGAAATTGTATGGATGTTGCTCCTCATTATTGGGTAATGGACCAAAATGATGGCCTGGCCAGACTAATTGGTTCTGAACAAAAAAATGGATTATGTGTTTTACAAACAGAGGAATTTGATGAAAAGTTGTTTCAGAAGTCAGCAGTAGTTTGTCCGGTTAGAATTATTCGAGTTGAAAAATTAAAAACTTAAGTGTTTTGCTTGCGTATATTATTAAGTTAAATAATGTTAATTCACAGATAAATAATGAGTTTCTTAATAAAAAATCCTATTTTTCGACACTTTTTTGACTACCTGTTTCGTTTGCATTAGTTGCCTATGTTTCTGGTGGTTATTTCTACAATTAAATTTAAAGGTGATAATGAAAATGAACAATATAAGTAAAAAAATAAAGCTCTCTGGGGCAGCAATAGTACTCCTGGTTATATCAGTAGGTTTTCTTTCCTTCAATGAAAGCAGAGATTTTAAACTGGTTAAAAATATTGAAGTATTCTCAAATTTATTCCGTGAACTAAATTACTTCTATGTGGACAATCCGGATCCTGAAAAGATGATTCAGACCGGTATTGATGCAATGCTCAAAACACTTGATCCCTATACAGTTTTTATTCCCGAGTCAGAGCTTGAAGATTTCAATTTTGTTACAACAGGACAATATGGTGGCGTTGGTTCGTTGATTCGTCCTAGTGGAGAATATATTGTTATTTCTGAAGTATACAAAGGTTTCCCTGCCGACCTGGCCGGACTTAAAGCAGGTGATTTAATTATTCAGATAGATGATACATCTATAAAAGGATTAATTTCTTCAAAGGTTAGTGAATTAATGAAGGGGGCGCCTGATTCAGATGTTCAGATAACCATTCGGCGATACAATGTTGAAGAGCCGATTACAATAACCATTACCCGAAAGGAAATAAGCATTCCAAGTGTACCTTATTATGGTCTGGTAAATGATAAAACCGGCTATATCAGGCTTTCTAATTTTACACAGGGCGCCAGTGAAGAAGTAAAAACAGCCTTGCTTGAACTTAAAAATAAGTACAATGCTGAATCAATTATTCTTGATTTACGTGGAAACCCCGGAGGTTTATTAATTGAGGCTGTAAATGTTACAAATTTATTTGTTGATAAAGGCCAGGAAATTGTAAGTACTCGTGGTAAAATAAAAGAATATGATCACAAATACCTTGCCCCCAATCAGCCCGTTGATACTAAAATTTCTTTGGCTGTCCTGGTTGATCGTGGTTCTGCTTCTGCTTCAGAAATTATTGCGGGCACCATTCAGGATCTTGATCGTGGAGTTATTCTCGGAGAAAAAACCTATGGAAAAGGCCTTGTTCAAACGACCCGGCCACTCGGCTATAACAACCAGTTGAAGGTAACCACAGCTAAATACTACATCCCTAGTGGGCGATGTATTCAGGCGATGGATTATTCAAACCGAAATGAAGATGGAAGTGTTGGACATGTTCCAGACTCACTTATTTCAGAATTTAAAACCCAACATGGTAGAACTGTACTTGATGGAGGAGGTATTGTTCCTGATATTGATGTTAAACCTGGAGATGCAAGCTTACTCACTGCAAATTTATATGCCAGATTTCTTTTCTTCGATTATGGAACCAAATATGCATCCACACATGAATCAATATCTTCCATTGAAGAGTTTCAATTAACAGATGAGGATTTTGAGGATTTTAAAAGCTTTGTTAAGGAAAAAGACTTTAGTTATGAAACTCGCACAGAGCGTGCTCTAAACAATCTGATTAATGAGGCGAAAAGAGACAATAAGTACGAAGATTATTCTGAAGATTTTCAGCAATTGGAAGATAAACTGGCTCATAATATTGATAAGGAATTAGATAAAAACAAGGAAGAGATTATACAGTTCCTTGGCAGTGAGATTGTTGGAAGATATTATTACCAGGCTGGGAGTATAAAAAGCACTCTGACCTGGGATGATGATGTCAAAGAAGCGGAAAAAATCCTTGCCAACCCAGATGAGTATTTGTCAATTTTAAACATTAACCAGCCTGCTGAAGTTTTTGCTTTAAATAAATAGATATTTTATTTAGTCCTTTCCCATTTTTATAGTATGGGGGCAATCATATTGATTACCCTCCTAGACATTTGTAAGAGAAAATTTATAACTTACTCTATAGATGCCTAATCCTACTATAATGAAAAAGAAGTATTTCCTTTCGATTTGATTTATGAAACACTATTTGAGATAGGTTTTCTAAGTGCGGGTGGAACTATTCTTACTATGGGTTTTGGTTTTAGATATGTCTTGCAAGTTGGATTTCGATTCTAAAACTTAATTTTAACCTCCGGCAAAAGGAGGTACTAAGGCTATTTCATCATTTGGTTTAAGCACTTTGCCTTCCTCTGCCTGTTCATGATTCACAAATATCTGATACTGATATCCAGAAAAACCCGGGAATTTATTTACAAGTTTTTCTTTTAAATCAGGAATAGTTTTAACACCCTCTATTTCTATAATTTGTTTACCTGATTCCGACATTAAAACTCCGAAAAGTAAGACTTTAACTTTCACAAGGATAATTTTTAAATAGGTTAGTATTGTAAATTTCCTTAAAAATATACGGAAAATATTCGATTAATGTGCCTCAAGCCAGTTATTACCTACACCATAATCTACATTTAAGGGAACTTTTAAAGATACCACATTCTCCATTTCATTAATCACAATTTCTTTAATTTCTTCCAGTTCGGGTTTATATACATCAAATACCAATTCATCATGTACCTGCAAAATCATATTTGTTTTGAGTTTACCGGCTTTAATTTTTTGATGAATGCGAACCATGGCTAACTTTATAACATCGGCTGCAGAGCCCTGTATGGGCGCATTAATGGCATTTCTCTCAGCCATACCTCTTACAACAGCATTATTTGAATGAATATCATTCAAGACCCGTCTCCTTCCCATTAGCGTTTCTACATAGCCTTTCTCGCGTGCCATTGAAATACTTTTATCCATATATATTTTTACACCCGGGTAAGACGCAAAATATCCATCTATCAGTTCTTTGGCATCAGTTCTTGAAATTCCCAATCTTTGTGATAAACCAAAAGAAGAAATTCCATAAATTATTCCAAAATTTGCTGTTTTGGCCCGCCCCCTCATCTCTCTGGTAACATCCTGGTTAGGAATATTATAAATCTTTGCAGCCGTTGCCGTATGAATATCTTCATTGTTTTGAAAAGCCTGGATCATATCTTCATCCTCGCTCATGTGGGCCATCAACCGAAGTTCTATTTGCGAATAGTCCGCAGATAGCAATAGATAATCTTCGCCTGATGGAATAAATGCTTTTCTTACTTCCCGTCCTTTTTCATCTCTAATAGGAATGTTTTGCAAGTTTGGATTTACAGAACTGAGTCTTCCTGTTGAAGCTATTGCTTGATTAAAAGAGGTATGAATGTGTCCTGTTTTAGGGTTTATAAGTGCTGGAAGCGCTTCTACATAAGTGCTTAACAGTTTTTTTAGTGATCTGTATTCCAGCACTTTGGATACAATTTCATGTTTGCCGGTTAGTTTTATCAGAACATCCTCACTAGTTGAATATTGTTTTGTTTTTGTTCTTTTAGCACCATCCACTATTTTAAGTCTATCAAACAATATTTCACCCAGCTGTTTCGGCGATGAAATATTAAACTCCACTCCTGCTAAATCAAATATTTCATTTTCAAGATGGCTGATTTCATTTTTTAAGACCTCTGCATATTGATTCAATGCTGAAACATCCAGCTTTACTCCGGCTCTTTCCATAGAAATCAATACCGGTATTAAAGGCATCTCAAGATTTTCAGCCAATTCCAATAAATTTCTTTCCTTTAATTCCTTTTTTATAATCGTTTTCAATTGCCATGTCAGATCTGCATCTTCAGTCGCATATTCTTTAATTTCTTCCAAAGGCACCGTGCGCATACTTTTCTGTGCTTTACCCTTTTTCCCAATCAACTCCTCAATCTGAACCGGGCTATACTTTAAATAAGTCTCCGAAAGATAATTCAGGTTATGTCTCTGGTCGGGCTCAACCAGATAATGCCCAATCATGGTATCAAAAACTGGCCCTTCTACCTTCATTCCATAATTCGCCAGAATATGAATATCGTATTTTATATTCTGCCCGATTTTTAAGGTGTTTTTATTCCCAAATATTTCTAAAAATTCATTCAATACGCCTTTGGCTTTTTCATCATCCTCAGGAAATGGGACATAATATCCTTTATGAGCATCAAATGAAAATGCAATTCCCACCAGCTTAGCAACCAAAACATTCAAACCAGTAGTTTCGGTATCAAAACAAAAACTATTTAATTCCGACAGAGTTTGTATCAGACTCTTTCTTTCGTAAGGAGTATCGGCCAGTATATATTTGTGTTTTACTTCCGAAATATCTTTTAGCCCATAATTTTCAGAGGAAAAAGTTTGTAACGGTACCTCTGTATCAAATAATGATGCCTGAACCGGCTCTTTAATCTTTCTACCCTGCTCATGCCTGGCAAATATTCGTTGCCCTATGGTTCTAAACTCCAATTCATCAAATACCTCTTTTAAGCCTGACATATTTGGAGATTGCATTATAAAATTCTTCCAGTCAAAGGGAACATCAACATTCTGATTGATGGTTACCAGCTCTTTTGATAATTTAATCAGGTCGATATTATTTTCAATGTTTTCCCTTTGTTTGCCCTTAAGCGAATCCAGGTTTTCAAAAAGCGTCTCAATGGAGCCAAACTCACTTATCAGCTTTTTAGAGGTCTTCTCACCAATTCCAGGGGCCCCAGGTATGTTGTCGGCTGAATCTCCCCATAAAGCAAGCACATCCTTAACCTGCTCTGGTTGTTCCACGTGAAAATTTTCTTTTACATGGTCCACCCCCCAAACTTCTGGTTTGTTACCACTTTTTGCGGGTTTAAGCATATAAATATTATCAGAAATTAGCTGGGTAAAATCTTTATCAGGTGTAACCATATAAACCTGGAATCCATCTTTTTCGGCTTTTTTTGCCAGTGTTCCAATAACATCATCGGCCTCAAACCCCTGTACTTCAACAATTGGAATATTAAAGTTTTCTATAATTTGTTTAATATAAGGAACTGATTTTTTTATATCCTCGGGAGTTGCATCTCTGTTTGCTTTGTATTCAGGATACATGTCGTGCCTGAAGTTTGGGCCAGGTGGGTCAAAAACAACTGCAATATGAGATGGTTTATAGTTGTTTAGTATATCTTCCAGGGAATTTGTAAATCCAAAAATAGCAGATGTATTTAGTCCTTTCGAATTAATTCTTGGATTTCGAATAAAAGCAAAATATGCACGAAAAATAAGAGCGTAAGCATCTAATAAATAAAGCTTTTTATCTATTGTTTCAGTTGGGGAGGCACACATAAGATCTGAAGGAATTAGTAGTTATTTCTTAATAATTATCGGAGGCAAACCATTCGGCAAATGACGTTTCTGTTTCGAAAAGTTTCAAACTATATAGTTTTACATCTGCAGGCAGTTCAGGAATTAAAATAGCTGCAAAATCGGCGACCAGGTTTTCACATGTAGGTTGATAGGGAGTTACTTCGTATTTTTCAAACATCTGTTCAATATTTCCAAGGAGATGATGTGGTGCATCTTTACTAACTACCAGAGAATGATCAAAACGATCAACTATTTTTTCTTTTACGATTCGTTTGAGATCACCAAAATCAATTACCATTCCATATTTTTTATTTGACTTTTCTGTAATGGGGTCTCCGATAACTGTTGTCCAAAGTTTATATGAGTGGCCATGAATATTTTTACATGGGCCATCGTAATTCCATAAAGCATGGGCCATTTCAAAAGTAAATTCCTTTGTTACCCGAATTTTAGTCATAAGAAGAATTGCATTTACTTGTTCAAGTCACAAATATACTAAAGTATTATGGTGTATTTATTTAAAAATATTAATTGATTTCAGATTGGTATACAGCTAGTTCCCAATCTGAAACTTCTTGAAAGCAGTTGGAGTAATTCAGGGTGATTGATTTTGAGTAAATATGAACTCAAAATGACATTTTTAGAAACTAAAATTGTCCAAAATAAATAATATCAAAAATGTAAGGTAATCGAAATATGGAGGTTTAATAGTATATTAAACACACTGACTTACACAGGCAATAATTTTTGATAAATTCTCGTGCTTGAGGTAATAATACGTGTTCTTCCCATCTCTTATTGATCCTAAAACGCCTTTATCTTTTAAAATGCCTAAGTGATGGGAAGTAGTTGATTGCTCCAGCTCTAAAAGGGTATGAATTTCTGTCACAGATAATTTTTTACCATTATCAAGAAATTTTAAAATAGATAAGCGCTTTGGGTGAGCAATAGCTTTAAGCATGTTGGCAGCCATATCAAGCTGCTCAGAACTTAAGTCTTGAACTTTCATTTTCAAAATATTTATTCTTTTACAAATGCAAATATATGAATACCTTGCTTTCAAAAAAGGAAAAACAAACATTAACACAATGATTAAATTCTATTTAAAATGGTTCTACTGAATCCTTCAGTATTGGTTTAAATTAATCCAGTAACAAAATTTATCGTGGTTACAGAACGTTATAAATTGCTATATTTGGAACCAAGCAGTCCTGTACATGTCTGAGATTGATAAGATAAAAGCCCCTATCAGGCAGGAAATGATAGATTTTAATGACTTTTTTAAGTCATCAATTAAAAGCAAGGTTCCGCTGGTAGATATTATCACAAATTATATACTTCGTCGTAAGGGGAAACAAATGCGACCGTTATTTGTTTTTCTCACAGCAAAAATGTTTGGAGAAATAAATGACTCCAGCTATACGGCTGCCTCCCTTATAGAATTATTGCATACCGCATCCCTTGTACATGATGATGTGGTAGATGAATCTTATGAACGTAGGGGGTTCTTCTCAATCAATGCTTTGTGGAAATCAAAAGCTGCCGTTTTAGTAGGTGATTATTTATTATCAAAAGGCCTTCTGGTCGCTCTTGAAAACAAAGAATTTGAATTGCTTGAAATTGTATCAAATGCTGTAAAAGAAATTAGTGAAGGTGAGCTGCACCAAATACAAAAATCCCGCAAACTTGATATCAGTGAAGAAGAGTATTTTGAAATTATCCGAAGAAAAACCGCCTCACTAATTGCTGCCTGCACTGCCTGCGGTGCTAAATCTGTAAAGGTAGATGATGAGACTCTTGAGAAAATGTGGTCGTTTGGTGAACTGGTTGGTATAGCTTTTCAAATTCGGGATGATCTTTTTGACTACCAGAAAAATGGCCTTGTTGGAAAACCGATGGGAAATGACATTAAAGAAAAAAAGTTGACTCTTCCCATTATTTATGCACTTGAGCAAAGTGACAGATCACAGAGAAAAAAAATACTCAGGATGATTTCAGCTCAAGGCAAAAATTCTAAAAATTTGGATTTAATTATTCAATTTGTGATAGACCAGGGAGGGATTGAATATTCCACAAAAAAAATGAATGAGTACAAAGAAAAGGCTCTTGAAATTTTAACAGAGTTTCCAAACTCAGAGGCTAAAGAATCTCTCACTGCTCTTGTTAATTATTCTATTAACAGGAAGAAGTAATTGGTAATATACAAAAATCAGTTACAGTTACAGTTATCAATTATCAAATAACAACTGCCTGCCGGGCTGAGATTTCTCTCTTCGTTCGAAATGACAAATGGAAAAATGCAGACAATATAATAACTGTCATTTCGATACCCGAGGTACGAGGGTGAGAAATCTGATTAATCTCAAATCCCAAAAAACAAACTTCAAATAAATTACGAATTTCAATATCCAGATAACAAAGGTTGAAATGGGTAGTAATAAATTTTGAAAATTGGGTTTTGGAGCCTGGATATTATTTGGGAATTAGAGATTGAGTTTTGAGATTTTGATTTCCAATTAGATTTCTTTCTTCGTTCGAAATGACAAAACGGAAACTGAAAGGGCAAATAATAATTGTAATTTCGAAACCTAAGGTACGAGGGTGAGAAATCTTATTAACTTCGAAATGATGCCAACAAAGTTTTTTTCCTCAATATAGTCCTTAAAGAGAATAAAAATCAAGCCCGGAGTATATGTTAAGAGAATATATTTCAGGCATAAGAAGTTAAAAGAACAGGAAAAGTTATATAAAGTGCTAATATATAGGGATATAGATTATAAATAAATCTTTCCTGAATTTTACTCATCTAGGAGAGTTTTTGAAGTATTGGAATAATATTTTAGCTTTTGCCTCTCCGAGTTCGGATTTTAACTCCTCAAACTTCAAAATTTTTATACGCTCAATACTTTTGTATTTCTTCAATAATTTGTCAATTGATTTTTGACCTATTCCCTTAATTTGATCAAATTCGGAATTTAAAAAATCGCCGGAACGTTTTTGCCGATGAAAGGTAATCCCAAATCGATGAGCTTCATTTCTCATGTTCTGAATAACTTTTAAGCTCGAGGAATTTTTATTAAGATATAAAGGAACAGGATCTCCAGGGATAAAAATTTCTTCTAATTTTTTTGCAATTCCAAAAACAGGAATCTCGCCTCTAAGATTTAATTCCTCTAAACTTTTTACAGCTGCGTTCAACTGACCTTTTCCACCGTCAACAATTATTGCCTGTGGTAGAGATTTTTTTTCATCCAATAATCTCCTATACCTACGATATACTATTTCCTTCATTGAAGAAAAGTCATCAGCTCCTTCAACTGTTTTAATATTATAATGGCGGTATTCCTTTTTCGCTGGTTTTCCATTTAAAAAAACAACACAGGATGCTACCGGATGCTTGCCCTGGATGTTTGAGTTATCGAAGCATTCCATATGAACCGGTAGAAACTTCAATCTTAAATCGTTTTGTAAGTCCAATAGGATCCGATTCTGAGAAGATTTTTCAACATATTTTTGTTGTCTTTTTTTACTTTCCAGCAAGAAGTACCTGGCATTCCTTTCCGAAAGATCTAATAGTTGTTTTTTCTCCCCTTTTCGTGGAACCACTATTCTCACATCTGGAATATTATAATCGAGCTTAAAGGGTAAAAGAGTTTCTTTTGAATCCGAATCAAACTGTTGTCTTAATTCAATAATTGCATGTGACAACAATTCAACTTTATCTTCGTCAAGCTTCTTCTTAATTTCAACAGAATGTGACTGTATAATGGCCCCATTAATTACTCTTAAATAGTTAATAAATGCCGATTTTTCACTTTCTACTATTGAAAACACATCTACGTTTGAAATCCGTGGGCTAACAATTGTTGATTTACTCTGATAGGATTTAATTATTTCAATTTTTTCCTTAATATATTCCGCTTCTTCATACTTATAATCAGAGGAATACTGCAACATTAGCGATTTTAAATGATCAAGTACATTATGAATATTTCCCCGCAAAATATGCCTGATATCTTTTATCGCTAACAGATAATCTTCTTCTGTTTGCTTGCCAACACAGGGTCCTAAACATTTGCCAATGTGATATTCCAGGCACACATTGTATTTTCCCTGCTTTATCTTTTCCTGGTTTAGATTTAATCTACAGGTGCGTATGGTGTATAACTGCCTGATCAAATCCATTAAGGTACGAACCATTACCATTGAGGTATATGGCCCGAAGTATTCCGAACCATCTTTTATTTTATTTCGGGTATGAAAAACACGGGGAAAGGGTTCCTTTTTAATACATATCCACGGAAAGGATTTATCGTCTTTTAGCAATATATTGTACCTGGGCTTATACTTCTTAATTAGGTTATTTTCAAGCAGAAGGGCATCAGATTCAGACTCAACTACAATATAGTTTATATCCCTGATTTTGCTAACCAGAATTTTGGTTTTCCCAATATTGGTTTTTAAAAAATAAGATGAAACTCGTTTTTTAAGGTTTTTGGCTTTACCAACGTATATGACTTCATCCTGGCCATCGGAATATATATATACGCCTGGTTCAGAGGGAATTAAACTAATTTGAGATCTGAGCTTCTCTTTATATGTTTCCGATACTGACACGTATAAATCTCAGCTAAATAATTGAAATATAATACATTAAACCAATTGTTTTACACAAATAGAGAGGTTTCCTCAAATGCGTTTACATTAAACAATCCCCTGTCTCCTATTTTAAGCTCAGGAATAACCAATAAGGCCATAAAGGCAAGTGTCATAAAGGGTGACTGCACCTTCGTACAGATTTCAGATGCAATATTATTAATTCTTTCATAGTCATTGGCTACCTTTTCAGGATTATCATCTGACATCAAACCTGCAATCCGCAATTGCATAGAGTCGAGTTTCCCTTCGTTGAATATGGCAATTCCACCTTTTGATTCAATTACCTCATTCAGGACCCTAACAATTGCAGAGTCGCTTGATCCGATAGCAATAACATTGTGGCTATCATGCGCAATACTGCTGGCTATGGCTCCAGTAGTTAAACCAAAACCTGTAATAAATCCAACAACTGGTTTTGACTTTTTATATCGGTTAACTACAACAATTTTTTGAATATCATTTTCAGGATCAGGAACTACCTCACTACCACTTATGCAGGCATTAACGATTTTTTCTTCTGTTATTAATTCGCCATCGAAAGCTTTAATTACCCGAATTTTATCCCCCTTTGCCGCTACTCTAAGTTCGCTTTCATGTACTGGAGAAGCAACAAAAATAATTTATTGCCTCTTCATTTTTATAATCAAATAAAACCTTCCCTTGATCATAAACCAATTCTCCATCAATATAGGTTTGCCTGACAATAAAATTATCAAGCTTATCGATTACTACCATGTCTGCAGGATCGTTTTCCTGCAATAATCCTAGCTTAAGGTTATAATGATTATTGGGTATAACAATTGCTGCAGTTAACAAATCAAAAATATCCAATCCTTTTTTAAGCCCTTTTTTCATTAATTTGTTAATATGCCCATTTAATAAGTCATCGGGATGCAGATCATCAGAACAAAGCATAACTCTACCAGGATATTCTGAAATCAACGGATAAAGAGTATCAAAATTTCGAGCTGCACTGCCTTCTCGAATTTGTACTATCATTCCATTTTTAATTTTTTCTCTTGCTTCTTCAATAGAAAAACACTCATGGTCGGTTGAAATACCTGCATTAATATATTTTTTAAGATCTTTTCCTCTTAGGCCCGGTGCATGACCATCAACTGGCTTGTTTGCATCTTTTGCAAACTTTAGCTTTAATGAAACTTCAGCGTCATTACCAACAACACCCGGAAAATTCATCATTTCAGATAAATATTTAATCTCATCCCGGGCAAGCAAACTCTCAATTTCTTTTGATCCAATGACAGCTCCAGATGTCTCAAACGGAGTTGCAGGAACGCAGGATGGGGCTCCAAAAAAGAATTTAAAAGGTACTTTATTTCCATCCCGGATCATGTATTCTACTCCCTCCATTCCCAAAACATTTGCAATTTCATGTGGATCAGAAACACTGGCTACGGTGCCTTGCCTAACGGCTAATTTTGCAAATCCACCCGGAGACAACATTGAACTTTCAATATGTATGTGCGCATCGACCAGACCTGGTAGTATGTATTGATCGGGAACAGCATTATTTGTTTCGAGAATTTTTGTTATTTTATTTTTCTCGAAGTAAATAATTCCCGGAAAAATTTTCTTATTTACTACATCAACAATTTTTCCAGATATTTTATTTTCCATTTTAAAAAAATTTGTGTTCCACGTGGAACATTACCTTTTTAAGTAAACCAATAAAACTGAAATATCTGCTGGAGAAACTCCATTTATTCGACTGGCCTGGCCTAAACTTTTTGGTTTTATTTTTTTCAGCTTTTGGCGCGCTTCTGTAGAAAGTGAATGAATCTTAGAATAATCTATATCTTCGTTGAGCTTAACTTTCTCCAAACGGTTTATTTTATCTGCCATTAGTTTTTCTCGCTCAATATATCCTGAATACTTTATCAATATTTCTACTGACTCAAAGATTTCTTCCTTTAAGTCCTCAGTTTTCTCCTCAAATTTTTTCAAATCCTGAATCTCATCTACTAACTTATTTAAAGTTACCTGGGGACGTTTCAAAATTTCGATGGCTTTCACTGATTGCTTAATAGTACTTGTATCCCATTCCTGCAATCTGGAATTTATCTGTTCCGGTTTAATTGAAAGATTCGTAATATAACTTACCATCTCATCCCGTAAAGCATACTTCTTTTTTACAAGCTCATATCGCTCCTTACTTGCCAAGCCAATATTAAATGATTTTTCAGTAAGTCTTTTATCCGCATCATCCTGCCGCAATAAAATTCGATACTCAGCACGGGACGTAAACATTCGGTAAGGTTCATCAACACCCTTATTAACCAAATCATCTATTAAAACCCCAATATATGCTTCATCTCTTTTCAATACGAATTCATCTGCACCTTTAATTTTTAGATGGGCATTTATTCCGGCCATAAGACCCTGTGCACCAGCCTCTTCATATCCAGTAGTGCCATTTACTTGCCCAGCAAAATAAAGACCTTCTACCAATTTAGTTTCCATTGTATGATTTATCTGAGTTGGATCAAAATAATCGTATTCAATGGCATATCCAGGCCTAAATATTTTAACCTTTTCAAAGCCCTTGATCTTCCTCATTGCTTCTAATTGTACGGCAAGGGGAAGTGAAGAAGAAAAACCATTTAAATAATACTCTATTGTGTCTTTTCCTTCAGGTTCAAGAAATAACTGATGCGAATCCTTTTCAGAAAATGTAACTATTTTGTCTTCAATACTTGGGCAATATCTGGGTCCAACACTCGAAATTGTGCCATTAAATAATGGAGATTCAGGAATGCCTTTTTCGAGAACAGAATGAACATCTGTATCAGTATGTGCAATGAAACAACTCAGTTGTTCCGATTCCTTGGTGTTATGATTCAAAAATGAAAAATATCCTCCTCCTTCATCACCTTTCTGTTCAATTAACTTTCCAAAATCAATTGTTCTACCATCTATTCTTGCAGGTGTTCCTGTTTTCATCCTACCCACCCGAAAGCCTAATTCTTTCAGTTTATCAGATAGCCCTCTAGAAGGAGGATCGGCTGCTCTTCCACCTTGCAATTGATTCTTGCCCACATGAATTAAACCATTCATGAAAGTGCCACTTGTAAGTATTACTGATTTCCCATATATAAGACCACCCAGCTTTGTTCGAACGCCAACTATTCTATTTTCAGAAACTTCAATTTCTTCTACCATGTCCTGCCAAAATTCCAGATTAGGAATTAATTCTAATCTTTTCCTCCACGCAAGAGAAAAAAGTACCCTGTCGCATTGTGCCCTTGGACTCCACATTGCAGGACCCTTAGATCTGTTCAGCATTCTAAACTGAATCATGCTCTCATCCGTCACCAATCCTGAATATCCTCCCAACGCATCTATCTCCCTAATTATCTGCCCCTTAGCTATTCCACCCATTGCCGGATTACATGACATTTGAGCAATTTTATTCATATCCATAGTAATGAGCAATACCCGCGATCCCAAGTTTGCAGCTGCTGCTGCAGCCTCACTGCCCGCATGCCCTGCTCCTACTACTATTACATCATATTCTTGCATCCTTTTTCAAAATTAGAATGCAAATATACAACTAAGATATTTAATGTAGATTGGAAAACAACCTATTAGCCTATATAACAGCCTTTTAGATTTAGGTTAGAATTCTAAGATAGACATCTTCTTTTGACCTGATCTCCACTTTTTGATTGGAAGTTTTATCATCGTATCCAAGAAGGTGCAAAACTCCATGAACAATAACCCGATTAAGCTCGGTTTCTGGAGTATCTTTTAACTTCTTAGCGTTTTCATTAATTCTGTCAAGACTTATATAAATATCACCGGATACAACATCATTGTCATTGTAATTAAAGGTAATTACATCGGTAAAATAATTGTGCTTCAGGAATTTCTTATTGATGTCCAGCAATTCCCCATCACTAACAACAATAACATTTATATCGCCAAGAACTTTATTCTCAAGTTGAATAACAGTCTTAAGCCAATCTTTAATTACTTTCTTATTTTTAAATGAATATGTTGGTACCTCAGAGTGTAGATATACAGGCACTTTATGCAAGTTGGAAGGTTAATTCTACTTTCGCTCCATTTTTCATAAATTTAACATCATCTGACAGGTGGTTCATAAGAAAAACACCTCTACCATCAATGTTTTCAATGTTTTCCGGTGCTGTAGGATCAGGTATTTTTTCATAATCAAATCCGGGCCCCTCGTCTTCAACTACAATCATTAATTTATTAGCTGTACAAGTTACTTCGACTTTTACCAATTTATCAGGATTTGACTTATTTCCATGTATTATTGAGTTATTTACAGCTTCGACACAAGCCACCAATACTTTTCCGTACATATCAGATTCAAACTCATGCTTTTCAGATATTTCGTCTATTAACTTTTCAATCTTTCTCAAGTTCTCAGGCTGTGACGAAATTTGTAATTTTCTTTCCATTTTTTAACTCTTTACCCTAATGCGTTTCTGCATTTAAATATATATACTAACAATTCGTAAAAAGGTTACACTTCAAATTTACAAATATATATTTATTTACTCAACCAAATTTCAGGATCTAATTTTTCCATTTCCTTCCATATCATAAAATTTAAAGTAGTATCATTTCCTTCATTTTTGTTAGTAAAAACAGTACCCAATTCTTGCTTAATCGCAACAATATCTCCTACCGAAACTTTAACTTTAATAAGGTTTTTATATACAGAAAGATAGTTTCCGTGTCTAACAATTACTGTTTGATTTGCACCGGGTATAGCAAAAATCTTCATCACTTCACCGCTAAAAACAGCTCTTGCTTTTGTACCTTCCAGCGTGGTTATGCCTATTCCGTCGTTTCTAACTTTAACATTTTTCAAAACTGGATGGGAATGTACTCCAAAACTTTGTGTAACAATACCACTTTGCGTGGGCCATGGAAGCTTACCTTTACTTTTCTCAAAATTTTCAGAAACAACATTTTGTTCCGGTGTTAATTTTCCGGTTCCTGATTTTGATTTCATTTCTTTCTCTATAAGACTTGTAATCTCCTTATCAAGCCTTGCAGAAAGCTTTTTCTGTCGTGCCAGCTCCTTTTTCATGTCACGCTCCCTTTTCTGAAGTATGGCAACCTGATTTTGTTGTTTTGCAATGGCAACACTTAGATCAGATCTCGCTATATCATATTGTGCCATTAAATCATTTATTTCTTGCTTTTGAAGTAATAATTCATCAATTTTTTTTTCAAGAATATCCTGCAATCGATCAATTTTGATTACCTGCTTTTTACGATACTCAGCGTATTGCTTTAAATATTTTAGCCTTTTATATGCCTGATTTATATCCTTTGACGCAAAAACATATATTAGTTCATAATATTGTGAGCGTTGCTTATTTGCTTCCTGAATTAATCTGGCATAATCAGATTTAATCTGCCTGATATCTTCCTCCATCAACTCAATAACTGTTTGATTGTCATCAATTCGAGAAGTTATATCAACAATTTCTTCATTCAAATCACCAATAAGTTTTTGAAGATTTCTAATCTGCCGATTTATAATATTAATTCTGTTTATTGATAACTTCTTCCCCTTGGAAACTTCATTTAGAATTTTAGTAGTTTTCTGAATCTCTTTGTTCGTTTGACTTCTTCTTTTCTCAAGCTCTGAACGATCTTGACCCCAAATTGGACCGGCCAACAGTAATAAAAGAAAACAAACAATTAAGATTTTTAAACTATTAAATCTCATCAGGAGAAAAAACCCTTTTATATTTAGAACTAATGTTTACTCTTGTAGGAAAATAATTATTCAGATCGATTTTCTGCATCTCGATTTTCAAAATTGTAACAGAATCCCGGAATTTGCTTTTAAGTTCTACAGATTCGGGAAGATATACTGACTTTAAAACAATATAATTCAAATACTCCACGAATATATCTTCCTTCCATTCAGAATAACTTGCAGTAGCAGTTTTTATAAGCCCAGTTTCCCTATCGAAACAAGTTTCACGATGAACAAACCTGTCATTAAATTTAAATGTTTCCAGGTCAGCATCGCTATTTACATAGCAAAGCTTATTTTCAATTTCTGTTGAAGTATATTTTGGGCTAGTATTATCAACAGAAAATATTCCATCCGCATTCATTAATAGGATGTCCTGTATCAGAGAAAAATTCCACAATTTCACTCTCCCTTCTGGTAGATTAGCAATTTTATCAAAATAATATCGAGCTTTAAGCCTGTTTTGAATTAAAACCGAATCTGGCATTATTACAACACGCAATCCTTCGATACCAGAATTAGAAGATATGCTCACTATAATAAGACTATCCTTTACCAGGCGAATGTTTGCTTTAAACTTCTTTGAGGATTCATCCACAATATATTCTCCTGATATTTTTTTAAACCACACTCTCTCTACCGCCATGTAATTGCTATTGTCGGAGGGATCTGTCTTTGCAGGTTTAACAGGTTTAATGTATTCTTCAGTAGTTATTTTCTTCGCCTTACATCCTGATTGTGAAAGAATTAAAACAATACTTAAAATCTGAAAAAAATAGATTACAAAATTATATACTTTACTTCTTTTCAATTCGTTTTATTTTTTTTTCAATTTCTTCTTTATCTAAACTATACTTTAGTGCCTCATTATAATATTCAATCGCTTCCTCACTTTTTCCCAATAGAGATAAAACATCACCATAGTGATTTAAAATTTCTCCGCTCGGAGCTTCATCATTATCTATTGCCTTTTTAAGGTATTTTAATGCCTCCTGGTTGCGTCCCAGTTTGTGTAAAATCCAACCATAGGTATCAAGATATGTTGCATTCTCGGGCTCTGCTTTCACCGTTATAGAACTCATTTCCAGGGCTCTTTTCAAATCCTCCTCACGCAATGACAAATAATAACTATAATTGTTTAAAACCAGTAAATTATTGGGATCAAGTTTTAGAGCTGCCTCAAAGGCTTTGTCCGATGAACTATCATCTTTAAGATTTCTGTAGGTCTCCCCCAACATGGAATAATATTGGATTAATAGAGGTTTGTTGTCTCCAACAAATTCAATACCTTTTTCTAAAACCCTTTTAGCCTCTTCATATTTATTAAGTTCTGTACAGGCTACTCCATTGAAAAAGTATAGAATTGGCGCTGATCTATACAGTGTAAGCGCCTCTTTACTAATATCATATAATTCCTGGGAGTTTCGTAGTATGTTTTCTACAAACAATAATTGCTCCCATATTACATAATTGGATTTATCTTTTGAAAGATAATTTTTTAGCTCTTCAGATGCTTTCTGATAATTTTCAACTTTAACATAATAATCGGCTATCAGTGCATTTATTCTTATTTCATTCGGATAAAATTCCTGAAGATTTACGAATCGCGACAATAATTGGTCGGTGTTGCTTGCAATTTCCTTTGGATTTGTAAGAAATGAGAACATTAACTGAACTTTTGTATCCAAATTAATCGTGTTCCTCACAATTACAGTATCCACAAGAGAAAAAGCCTGGTCATATTCTCCATTCTTACGGTAATATCCAATCTTCGAAAGTAAGGCAAAATCATTTTTATTATCCAGCGCATCTACTTTCTTATAAGCTTCCAGGGCTTCATCATTTTTATCCTGCGTGTAATATAATTCTGCAAGTAAAATATAATATTTTGGCTCATCAGGATAGGCCAGAATTATTCTTTTATATTCTTCTTCTGCTTTATCAAATTTGCGCTCAGATTCAAACACTTCAGCCTTTAAAACAGATATATTTGGTTGAAATCCATACTGTTCTTCGATATCATCAAATACTTTTAACGCCTTTTTATTATATCCATTTTCTTTATATATGTTGCCAAGATTAAAATACAGATCCGATTTTTCAGGATGTTTAGATAAAATATCTTCATAAATGACAATTGTACTATCATTCATATTGACAGCTCGATATAAATTCGCCAGATGAAGTTTATACCAAACATTTTCGGCATCAGTATTTGTTGCCATAATAGCATACTTCAGTCCTGTCTCATATTCTCCTGCCAGCGAATATAAATTGCTTAACTCAAACATTGCAGCATCACTTGCAGGATTAATTTTAAGACACTGATCATAATAAGAAACAGACTTTTGAATATTTCCTAGCAACTTCTGCTTTAATGCTTCACTGAATAAATAAGTGTAGTTCTGGTAATCTTTGCCACTAAGGACTTTGGGATTTACTTCCGTTTTCTCAGGTACAACCTGCTTATTACAGGAAGTAATACTTAAGAAAATAATTATCAAAAGAAACCAGGTATCTCTTTTAAAATATAAGCTTTTATTGTCTTTCAAGTCTATCAATATATTAATTTTATTATTCCCCTCTCGCCTATTCTAACTCTATTTAACGAGCTTCATAACAATCAAGTATGTTATTAGTCAATTATTCCTCTTAATTCCTTATTTCGCTCCTAAAATGAAAAAAAGATTTACCAATATTATTTTAATTTCATTATTCTGTAAACCCTGTTTTTAATTCTTTCATGTAAATAAAGGCAGCAAAGATAATTATCAGAATATTATTTACGACAAGATGCAAAATTTTACTTTGAATGGGAAGAATAGTGCAAAGTTGCAAAAATCACCAGGGCAGCTAAAAAATAGGTTCCGATTTTTAATACATTATACGGAACAGGATAGTGCTTCCTTCCCAAAAAGTAGGAAAGAATAATCATAACCAGGTAGGCAGCAAAATGACCCCAGGCAGAAGCAATATAGCCATAAACCGGGACAAATTTGAGATTTATGAACAACGTCACTGCGGTACCGGCAAGAGTTAAATATACAGCATATTTAGTAATGTCATTTAGTTTATACCACACCGACAGATTTACAAAAATTCCAAAAAAGACAAAAGCAATTAATATGATGGGAACAACATTTAAAGCATTCCAGTAATCGGGATGAATAAGATATTTTAATATTTCCAGATTTAATGAAAGTGCCAGGAAAATAACCAGACAGAATAAAACAAAATAATCCATTACCCGGGCATACAACTGCTTTGCATTTTTGTCCTTTGATTTTGAAAAGAAAAAAGGTTCGGCCGCATATCGGAACATTTGTATAAATAAGGCCATTAGTACAGCTATTTTATAGTTCGCCCCATAAATAGCTAATTCCTGAATAGCAGTTGATTTATCAGATAACAAAAATTTCATGGCTGCTTTATCAAAATTATCATTTAAAACTCCTGCCAATCCAGCTACTAATAAAGGAAGTGCATAAACAAGAAGTTTTTTGAGCAATGCAAAATCTAACTTAAGCCGAACAGATACAATCCTTGGCAGCAACAACAAAAGACTAACAATGCTACCACACAAATTCGCAATAAAGACATAGCCCACCCTAATGTCGGGAGAATAAACAGACTTTAAAATGCTGTCGGGATTATTTTTAAGCTGTTGAGGTATCCAGTACAAAAAACCAAAGGCAACTACAACAATAACCAGCACGTTAATCAATTTTATAAATGCAAATTTAAATGCCTTATTTTCAATGCGTAATCGCGCAAATGGTATGGCAGTAAAAGCATCAATTGCCACAATTACTGAGAACATTTTTATGTATTCACTATGACCGGAATACTCAAGAATATTGGCTATGCCATCAGCATTTAACAACATAATAACGACAAATAATATTGACGTTGCTAACAGGGAAAGTGTAGCGGTGTTGTAGACTTTTTTGGAATCGTACTTCTTAGAGGTTGAAAACCTAAAAAATGCCGTTTCCATTCCATAGGTCAACAAAATTAGCAATATAGCCATATATGCGTAAATCTCAGTAACCACGCCATATTCACCCCCCTCAATCGGAAAAATATATGTATAAAATGGTGTTAACAAGGCATAATTTAACACCCTGGGTACAATGGTGCCCATTCCATAAACCAGAGTTTGACTTGCTAATTGCTTAATTGAATTCAATCAGTCAGATATGAGATGTTTTGATGTGCAAAATTAATATTTACTCTCAGTATCAATATGAATGGTGGCTAAAATATTCATTTGTTGCTTGATTTCTTCAAATATCTGTCTGGTAATTTGAGATGCATCGGTTAATTTCATTTCCTTGGGTAACACAATATGAAAAGTCATTTCGTTGTGAAAGCCATAATTATGAAGATGGAAATGATGTAGTCGCAAATCGCCAGGATAAATATCTGAAACGATAATTTTAATTTTTTCTATCGTGTCTTGTTCAGGTTTTTTGCCCAATAATGTATTAATGGTATTCTTTAAAATAACCCAGGCTGAATAAAAAATAATAAGTGAAACTAAAATTCCCAGTACAGCATCAATCCACCAGGCAAATTGCTCTAAAAATATTCCCACTAAAATTAATGCAGAAGAAATAGCATCAGATCTGTGATGCCAGCCATCAGCTTTAATACTTTCTGCATCAATTCTTCGTGATACCCAGAAAGCATATTGTGCCATTACTTCTTTCAGAACCATTGAAATTATTGTTACAACAATGGCAATTAATCCAAAACTGGCTTCCTCTTTGTTTTGTAGCTTTTCAATTGAAACGTCAATGAAGTGTACGCCAATTAGAATCAACAAAATCCCAATTATTAATGAGGAGATAAATTCTGCTCTTCCATGCCCAAAGGGATGTTCACTGTCCGGTGGTTTGGAGGCTATCTTCATCCCGATAACAACTATAAGGGATGAAATTGAATCTGTTAATGTGTGCCAGGCATCAGCTATGAGGGCCACTGATCCGGAAACCATTCCCGCCCATAATTTGATTACAAACAGAACAATATTCCCCAGACCGGTGACAATCCCTTCAACCATACCCATTTTGTATAGCTTTCCATTTGAATTGTTTGGATTGTTTATGGGGACCATATTCTATTTTTGGAATAAGTTCAGCGAAAATAGTGATTTTATTACTTAATTTCAATTCATGTTGAAAACAATAATTACTTGATAATCTATGTTATATATTTTTCAAATAAGATTACTTTTGCAGCAAATATGGAACATTTTAATAGCTGGGATAATTTAACCCTGTTTTTAAAGGATAATTTTGGAATTGATGAGAATCTTCCCTCTGTTCTTTTTCTGATAGGTTTACAAGAATCCGGACAGGGTTTTAAAGCATATGATCAACAAGAAAAAACTGAAATTATTAAACAAGCACAAATAAAATTACTGGCCCGTGAAAATTTCTATATTCCTTTGAGTTTTGACAAGCTGAAAGAGTCCAGCTGGATCGAAAATCCCAATATGCCTGTTCCTTCAGAAGCAGTATTGGAAAAATTACTTAAAACACTTATACTTGATTACTTTAACGAACAAAAAATCTCTAATTAAATTTTTAAGAAAATGACTAATAAAAATAATGCAATACTATTATTACTTACTGTAATTTTAATTGTTTTTACTTCTTGTAGCAGTACGAAGATAGAAAATGGAGAACAGCTTGTACTTATTGAAACAACCCAGGGAAACATTAAGGTTAAATTGTATAACCAAACTCCTCTGCATCGAGATAACTTTTTAAAATTGGTGAAGGAGAAAAATTATAATGGAGTATTGTTTCACAGGGTAATTGATAATTTTATGATTCAGGCTGGAGATCCTGGTTCACGAAACGCCACAGAAGGAGAAAAACTTGGAATAGGGGATGTGGATTATACCATCCCTGCGGAAATTAATACAGAATTATTCCACAAAAAAGGAGCTCTTGCTGCAGCCAGACAGGGAGATGAGGTTAATCCAGAAAAAAGATCATCCGGGTCACAATTTTATATTGTTGAAGGTAAAACACTTACTGATGAGGATTTTGATCAAATTGAAAACAGGATTAATAGCATGACCAAGCAAGCTACATTTTTTAAATTTGTTGAAGAAGAAAAAAACAACGCTATGGATAATGATAGTGTTTTTGATTATTCTAAAATTCAACAGGCGGCGGCGCTAAGAACCGAGGAGTTTTTTGCAAATACCGAACCTTATAAAATATCTCCTGAAAATAGGGAAGTATATAAAACAATTGGTGGAACTCCTCATCTCGATCAGAATTATACAATTTTTGGTGAAGTAGTGGAAGGACTTGAGGTTGTAGAAAAAATTTCCTCTGTTAAAACTGATGAAGACGACAGACCGGTAGAAGATGTTAGAATTATTTCGATGAAAACAGTAAGAAAATAATTTACTAAAATTGTATATGTTTTAAATTGCTCTGATATGATTGAAAATATTGATGCATTACTTAAGGAGGTTCAGAATCATGTTGTTCATTCAAAGGAAGATATAGAACAATTTAGAATTAAATACCTATCAAAAAAAGGAATTATACCCGGCCTTTTCCAGGAATTCAAGAATATTGAGGCTTCGAAAAGAAAAGAATTCGGACAAAAATTAAATGATCTAAAAAATGTTGTTCAGTCTAGGATTGAAGAATTTAAATCAAAATTAGATCAAGGTCCGGTTCAATCTTCATCTGATACAGATTTGAGTTTACCAGGGGATATTTTTAAGCCTGGATCCAGGCATCCGGTGTCAATAGTACGAAATGAAATAATTACTATTTTTTCTCATCTTGGTTTTACAGTTTCTGAAGGACCTGAGATAGAAGATGATGATCATGTATTTTCAAAGTTGAATTTCCCCCCAGAACATCCGGCCAGGGATATGCAGGATACCTTCTTTATCGAAAAAAATACAGACAGGAATAATCGCAATAAGGATGTTTTATTAAGAACCCATACCTCATCAGTTCAGGTTCGGGTAATGGAAAATAGTGATCCGCCAATTAGAACAATTTCTCCGGGTCGTGTTTTCAGAAATGAGGCTATATCGGCAAGGGCACACTGTATTTTTCACCAGGTTGAAGGTTTATATATTGATACAAATGTATCTTTTGCCGATCTCAAACAAACTTTATTGTATTTTTCTCGGGAAATGTTTGGTGAAGATACTGAAATACGTCTGCGCCCATCTTATTTCCCTTTTACAGAACCTTCAGCTGAAATGGATGTAAGTTGTAAAATATGCAACGGAAAAGGCTGCAATGTATGTAAATATACCGGTTGGCTTGAGGTGTTGGGATGCGGCATGGTAGATCCTAATGTTTTGGAAAGTTGTAATATTGATTCACAAAAATATACCGGTTTTGCTTTCGGAATGGGAGTTGAACGAATTGCTATGTTAAAATATCAAATTAACGATTTGCGTCTTTACTTTGAAAATGATATTCGTTTTCTGGAACAATTCACTTCGGCTTTTTAGTTTCAAAAAATTTGTTTTTTCACAATATTTTTATTCTTCAAGCACTTTAATTTCGTGGGTAACTTCAAAAGCATTTCTATAATTGAAAGAAACCCCACAATATCGATTCTGTGATAAGTCCACTGCTTTTTCAAGTTTACTCATTGGCAAATCTTTCCCTGTAAATTCATAAACAATATGCATTTTAGTAAAGTGCTTGGGGTGTTCTTCTGTAAGATCTCCCTCGACACGAACATTAAATTTATCTACTTCAACTCTCATCTTTTTAAGTATTGAAATTACATCCATACCAGTGCATCCTGCCAGCGAAACAAGCATTAATGGTTTAGGCTGAGGTCCACGGTTTTTACCACCTACTGCCTCAGTAGCATCCAGTGTTATTTTCATTCCCTTAACATCAGCCTCAAAACCCATATTATCAAGCCAATTTAGATTTACTACTTCTTTCATAATATCTCTCTTTAAATATTCAAATTTTTCGCAAATATACTTTTAAATTGTATATTGCAAAAATTATAATATTGCAATATTAACCACTATTCGTCTATTGTTCCTTAATGAAAAGAAAGAAAAATACACCAACACTAGAGGAGGCTTCATTGCAACTTCATCCTATTTTTCTTCAATTATCCGAAGGAGGAGATGGAGCTTGTAAACTATGAGAAAGAATGCAATTATTTCAAAAGAGGTGAAATTTTGTATCACGAAGGTCGACGTATGACAGGTTTTTATTGTGTGAACAAAGGAATTGTTAAAATTTTTAAGACGGGCATTGATGGCAAAGAACAAATTATAGCATTTGCTCAAAAAGGAGATATACTGGGGTATCGATCAATTTTAAGCAATGAAAATGCCTGTACTACATCAAAAGTAATTGAAGATGCTGTTTTATGTTTCATTCCTGCGCATCTTTTATTAGAATTGGTAAAGAAAAATCCTGAGTTTTCTTTTGCCATAATGAAACTTACCTGTCAGGAACTAGGTGAGGCTAATTCATATATCACTGACCTGGCGCAAAAAACAGTTAGAGAACGTCTTGCTGAAATATTGGTTTTACTAAAAGAAAAATTTGGTTTGGACAGCGACGGAACTCTTCAAATTTCACTAACCCGCGAAGAACTTGCTAATATAGTTGGAACTGCCACAGAATCGGTAATACGATTGTTATCAGAATTTAAAACTGATAAACTAATAGATTTAAATGGCAGGAAAATAAAAATCCTTGATATTCAAGGATTAACAAAACTTGGAAACCTTTAGGTTTTAGATCCCCAATTAATTTCTTACCTGCCTGAAAATCTCTTCCTAATCGAGTATATTATTCAATACAACATAAAATAGGAAGCCTCCCAATATCATACCACCACTGACCAATAAAAGTGTGTTATTATCAATTTTTGAAAACTCAGCATAGGTAAGAATTAAAATACCCAATATGATGATAATTAAGCCGAATCTTTTTAAAAACGCTTTCATGATCAAGAATTATTTTAGTTAAATTAAAATTAATTAAGTTCAAATATACATAAAAATTTCTATCAAATATTTACGCATTTTAGAATAACAATCTATCGCTTGAAAAAAAATCTTTACCCAGGTGTTTAAATGCCAGCTCTGTTGCCTCTCTTCCTCTGGATGTTCTTTTTATATATCCCTCTTTAATTAAAAAAGGCTCATACACTTCTTCAATTGTACCACCTTCCTCGCCCACAGCAGTGGCTATGGTAGAAATTCCGACTGGACCACCTTTAAATTTATTGATTATAGTACTTAGAATTTTATTATCCATCTCATCCAAACCATGCTGGTCAATATTCAAAGCCTTCAATGAGTAAGCTGTAATATCTAAATCTATCGTTCCATTTCCTTTAACCTGCGCAAAATCGCGAACCCTGCGTAACAATGCATTTGCAATTCGGGGAGTACCTCGGCTTCGAGAAGCAATTTCTTCTGATGCCCTTTTATTGATTTCTACACTCATAATCTGCGATGATCTGTCCACAATCTTTTTTAAAACCTGAGCATCATAATATTCAAGATGAAGAGTTATACCAAATCGGGCACGCAGTGGACTTGTTAATAAGCCGGATCGAGTAGTTGCACCTATCAAAGTAAATGGATTTAGTTTTAGCTGGACACTTCTGGCACTTGGGCCTTTATCAATCATGATATCAATCCGGAAATCTTCCATTGCAGAATAAAGATATTCCTCAACAACCGGACTTAATCTGTGTATTTCATCAATGAAAAGAATATCATTTGGCTCAAGACTGGTAAGTAAGCCAGCAAGGTCTCCAGGTTTGTCAAGAACTGGCCCGGAACTTACTTTAATTCCTACATTTAATTCGTTGGAAATAATATTTGCCAGTGTGGTTTTTCCCAAACCTGGTGGGCCATGTAAAAGGGTATGGTCTAGGGCTTCTTTTCTTTGGGAAGCAGCCTGAACAAAGACTTTCAAATTATCAACAACTTTAAATTGTCCCTTAAAATCACTAAAACTCAGCGGTCTTAATTTTATTTCAAAATCCTTTTCCTGGTCTGATAAATCTTCAATCCTTATATCAAAATTATTTTCCATCAAGCCCTTGTATTCTTTTTATTTTCTCTTCCAACTCAACTTTTACTCCATTTATGCTTTTTTCAAGGTCGTCTTTGTAAACAATATTTAGAATTACATTTCCTTCCTCATCATATTTTTTCCAACTTTTATGCTTAATTCCCATTCTGTAATATCTGTCTTCTTTCAGAGCTTTATTGTTGTAATAATATTTGTGTTTTCCATCGGGCAAATCCTGAATGAAATTACCTGTAAATTTCAAAGTATTATCGAGATAATAATATTTCCAAATCCCGTCCTTTAATCCTCCAATGTAATTTCCTTCTTCAATTTGATCACCTACTCTATAAATCCATTTTCCATCTTTTTCACCACTTAAATAATTTCCTTCAGCAACAATATCACCTAATTCTGAATATTGAACAGAAGACCCATCTTCATTGCCTATGAAATATTCTTCCTCCCGCAAAATTAATCCACTTGGATAATACCAGGTCCATATTCCATGAATCTTGTCGTTTCTAAATGTTCCGGTTTGCTCTACTTTTCCATCTTTTCTATAAAAATTCCAGGACCCTGTCCGCATGTTGTTCTCATATTTCCCCTCATCCCTAAGTTCGCCAGATGAATAATAATCCTTCCAATCTCCGGATTTTTCACCTTTATCGTTTATAATTCCTGTTGAAATAATATTTCCACTATTGTCATAAATTTTAGCACTAGAAACAGACCCATCAGAGGCATATGCTCGATGAATACCTACCGGAATATTATCCTTATAAGGGCCACTGGAAATTAGCACTCCATTTTCATCAAATACATTGCGAATATCAATACTTTCTGATTCATTAGGAGCATCATTTATTACTTTCCCATTCTCGTATCGAATGGCAAAACGTAAGTTTCCATTTTCCTCATATTCTTTGTAGTAACCATTCAACTGATCATCAACATACATTCGTTCGAAATGCAATTTCCCATTTGGATAAAATTCTTTCCAGATTCCCTGTTTTAATTTGTTTTTATCAACACGATTTACTCTTTCCCGGCTCGTCAAATAATTATTTCTATATTCTAAAATAGTTATAATTTCCCCTGTTTTTGAATATTCAAATGATAGTCCCTGTTTTTTACCTTCAACATAATTTATAGTTGATTTTATATTATTGTTATCATAGTATGTGTAAGCAGTTCCTTCACGCTTATCATTTACATAAAGTTCTTTGCTTATGATATATCCATCTGGCCTATTCTTATTTTCATAATTATACTTATAGGAAAACCCACTTTTCTTACCAATCTGATAATCTATTTTTTCAATTGTATCACCTACCTGATTGTAAAATACCCAGATACTATCCAGTAAATGATTGGTTCTTTTTCCTTCAGACTTGACAACGCCGGTTACGTAATAGGTTCTCCAAAAACCTTCAGGTTTTCCATTTTTCATTAAACCTTCGCTCGAAACTTGTCCGTTTGGATAGAAAAATTTATTATAACCATTTGGATTTACTTCCTGGCTAAATACACTAAATGAAAATAATAGGATAGCTATAAAAAATATATATCTCATGTTCCTAAAGTCCAAGTTTTTCAGAAATATCTAACATTCTTTGAATGGGTTTAACAGCTCTTTTTATTGTTTCGTCATCCAGTTCAATTTCAGGTTTTTCAAATTTCAGAGAGTTATAAATCTTTTTTAAAGATATCAATTTCATGAATTCACAATCATTGCAGGCGCAGGTAGAGTCTTTAGGTGGGGCAGGAATAAACAATTTATTTGGATTATTCTTTTTCATTTGATGAATAATTCCTGATTCCGTTGCAACAATATATTCTTCAGAATCATCACTTATTGTGAATTTTAGCAAGGATGAGGTAGATCCTATATGATCAGAAATAATTAATACAGGTTTTTCACACTCAGGATGTGCAATTATTTTCGCTTTAGGATGTTCTTTCTTTAATTCTAAAATTCTTTCTACTGAAAATTGCTCGTGAACATGGCAGGCTCCATCCCAAATGAGCATATCTCTCCCTGATATACTTCTTATATAATTTCCAAGATTTTTGTCTGGTGCGAATATAATTTTTTCATCTTTTGGAAGTGATTCAATAATTTCCAATGCGTTTGATGAAGTACAAACAATATCGGTAAGAGATTTTATTGCTGCCGTAGTATTTACATATGAAATAACTGTATGACCAGGATTTTCCTTTATGAAATCTTCAAATTTATCAGCAGGACACGAATCTGCCAATGAACAACCAGCATTTAAATCTGGTAATAACACCTTTTTTTGCGGTGATAATATTTTTGCAGTTTCAGCCATAAAATGTACGCCTGCAAATACTATAATATCCGCTTTGGTTTTAGCAGCTTCCTGAGAAAGTGCCAGACTATCGCCTACAAAATCTGAAATTTCCTGAACTTCTCCTTCCTGATAATAATGAGCAAGAATAACTGCATTTTTTTCATTCCTCATTTTATTAATTTCAGAAACAATGTCTAAATCAGTTTCAATTTCCAAATCTATGAAACCATTCTTTTTTATATTATTAACAATTTCTATCTCTTTCATTAATATATTAAAGTAGAATTATAAATAGTAAATATAATAATGTTATGCTGTTAATACAGTTGATAAAATTACAGTTTTTTAAATAAGTATTTTTTAAATATTAAATAACAGTTTATTCACATATAGATTTGAAGTGAATAGGCTTAATATGAGTTAATTTGTATTATAATTAACAACTTGTTAATACTGTAATTTATTTTACTGTTAATCAAAATAGCTGAAACAATTGTTAAATGATTGTTAATAGTTGTAACATTTTAATTAATAATTTAATTGGCATAATTATAAGTTTTTTTTATGCAATCAAAAGAATACCATGTTTTATTAGAACTTATTGATAATGCTTAACATTTAGTTAACAAATTTTACCCCTCAAACTTTATTCCAAAAATATTTGATCATATATTGTAAAACATAGTTATTACAATTCTGTTTTTAATATTTTTGATCAATCTTATAACTGAGAAAGTTTAAACTTTATTATTTGTTCATGAATTCTATAAAAATCGCTATTACCAGTGATCATGCCGGGTATTTGTTAAAAACAAAACTTATAAAATATTTCACATAAAAAATCTTATTCAATCATAGATCTTGGAACAGATTCAGATCAAAGTATTGATTATCCTGAATTTGGACATGCGCTTGCAAAACTGGTTAAAGAAAAAAAATGCGATTTTGGAATTAGTATATGTGGGAGTGGAAATGGTATAAATATGGTTGTTAATAAACACCTGGGTATTCGTGCAGCATTGTGCTGGAATGAGGAAATATCAAGATTGGCAAGAACACACAACGATGCAAATATATGTGCATTGCCCGGAAGATTCATTAACTTTGAAACTGCTGTGGTTATTATTGAAACATTTCTTGAAACTGGATTTGATGGCGGAAGACATGAAAGAAGAATAAAAAAAATAGATCTAATTAACTAATTTACAGCCTAAATTTAATTTTTTATGATTTTATCAAATACATGTAAATATGGTTTACGAGCAGTTATTTATTTAGCAATTAATGCAGAAGAAGGCGAAAAAATCGGAATTAAGAAAATCTCAGGAGACTTAGATATACCAACACCTTTCCTTGGGAAAATACTACAGGTTTTAGCTAAAAAGAAAATTTTAAATTCTACAAAAGGTCCTCATGGTGGATTTGGACTGGCCCGACCGCCTGAAGAAATTACCATGCTTGATGTAGTTCAGATTATTGACGGGGATGAGATTTTTGATATTTGTGTACTGAGTCTTAAATCTTGTAAATCAACTGAACATATAAATGCACCCTGTCCAATTCACAAGAAATTCCATCCAATTCGGGAACAAATAGTTAATTTATTTGAAAATGAGACAATAGCCGATCTTGCCAAAGATATTGAGGATAATAAGAAAATTCAGTTATAGGCTATCTCAGGTCAGGTAATTATTTGAATTATACATATTTAATTAGTCATTTTAAGAAAAGACTAAAGAGTCTAGTTAAGATTCTATTGTATGTATTGTTGTTTTTTTGGAATAAACCTACTTGCGTTTTTATACATCCAACTTAGTTTTGGAATTATAAATTCAAAAGCAAGGTAAAAAAAGATTGGAGTTTTTTTGATAATCATTTCACCAGGGAGATTTGGATTTGGTCTGACCTATTAAACAAAACTTTTCAAGCAGATTATTTATAGGCAAATTGATTGTGTCCTAATCCAAGAGGAATGCAGAACCATTATCTAAGTATAACCATACTAACTCATGGTGCTGCAAAATAGATGCCGGGACCATTGGTGTAATTTTTCCTTCTAAAGTATTTTTAACAGCTTCAGCTTTTCGTTCATCCGGGACTGAACAAATAATTGCCTTAGACTTCATTATTTGTTTAACAGACATACTAATAGCTTTACGGGGAACATCTTCCAGGGTTTTAAACCAACCTTCTCCCATTTGTTGCTGGCGACATTTTTCATCCAAATTTACAACAAGGTATGCAACTTCTGTATCGAAATCAGCCGGAGGATCATTAAATGCCAGGTGTCCATTTTCTCCAATTCCAATAAATGCTACATCAATCTGTAATTTCGTAATTAGCTCATCCAAACGATTGCACTCAGCCTGAGGATCAATATCTCCATTTACATAAATGAAATCGTTCAAATGGATTTTACTTGCAAATCGTTCTTTAAGATATTTGCGAAAAGATGCCGGGTGATTTTCTGAAAGTCCTATATACTCATCTAAATGGAAAGCGGTAACTTTTGACCAATCAACATCCTGCTGTATAAGTGCATCTAACATTTCAAACTGCGAAGCTCCAGTAGCCACAATAATATTTGCCTCTGTATTATCTTCTATAGCTTTACATATTAATTGAGCACCTTGAGCAGCTGCTTTTTCTCCAAGTTCTGTTTTGGTTTTTGAGATAATTACTTCCATATTCAGTAATATTTTAATTTAAAAGAAATCAACAATGGCAAAATAACTTGTTACTAAACTAAACAAAATAACCCCTACCAAGCCGATATTCATTTTTATACTTGCAACATGCTCATTCATAAGATTTTTTCGATTAATCAGGATGAATACTGGTATTGCTACGGCCGGTAAAATCAAAGCCTGGAATGCCTGAGAAAAAACCATTAAAAGGGGAGGGGTTGTATCAATAAATTGCATGCCAAAGCCAAAGAGTATTCCAATAAGTCCTAAAATTCGGAACATAGGAGAACGTATGTTTCTCTTTTTACCCATATAATCTGATATTAACCAGGGGGCAATTAATATAATTGGAAAAATAGATGAAATTCCAGCTCCCACAATTCCAAGGATAAGAATAAATACAGCAATTTTGCCCCCTAAGGGTTCAAACAAACTGATCATTTCAACCGTATTATTTAGTTTCATTCCCATTACGTGTAAAGTCCCCGCTGAAACAGCCATAATTATTAAGCTGAGAAAGAACATCATAGAAGCCGATACTGCAGAATCCCTCTTTTCTGTTTTTAAATCTTTTATTGTCCACCCTTTTTCCATTATAACCGTACTTCTCATAATAAAAACAGCCGCAGAGCAGGTTGTTCCTGCAATGGCAGCAATTAGTCGAAAAGACCCTGAACTTTTAGGTATACTGGGTACCAGACCATGAATAATAGAAGACATACTTGGCTTCACCATGAAGAAGACCACAATAAAGGAAAGCCCCATTAATATTACCAGGAAAATCAAGAATTTCTCAAATGTTCTATACTTACCAACCCACAATAAGACATAAAGAAAAACTACCAGAACAATTGTAATGGATAGGGTACTGAAACCAGAACCCCCAAAAATAATTTTTGATCCCTCTTGTAATAAGTCTGTTACTATTCCGAAAATACCAATTAGAGCAAGTATTTCACCAATTATTAGTGCAATTAAAATATAAATAGCCAGAATCTTACCATATGATAATTCATGTTTTATTGTTGATAGGGCTGTATTTCCAGAAACAAGAGTGGTCTGTCCATAGGCTACCATTAATACATAGGTAAAAATACAGGATAATACCAGGGCCCAGGTTAATGTCATACCATGTTCAGCTCCAACCTTTGCCATGGTTGTGACACTTCCGGTACCAATATTGTATCCGATTAAAAATAATCCTGGACCAATAACCGATATTCCAATTAAAAACTTTTTTAGAAGTCTTTTATCTTTCATAATGTCAAATGAAAGTTTATTAAATAATTAATTGCCAATAAGATCGTCCAGAATAATTTTCTGAAAAACTAAATCAGACTGGCTGCTTTCGTATAAAATTCCTATTGTTTTTTCATCTATTGAGGTTAGACATGAATATCCCCGGCTGTTTCCCTCATCCAATAGCATCCAATATTTTTCAGGCCAGGTAAGGCCATTGTCGAAACTAACTTTTATTGTTGTTTTTCTTCTGGGACCATCCTGAATATTTGGATTAGAAAATAATAATACAGATTTATTTTCTCCTTTTTCTGTGTATTCATGTTTAAGTAGGGATGCCATACAGACTGATTCCTGCAGGGAATTATGTGATGAAGGATGTTCTTGCCAGGATTCACCTAAATTAGTTGTAGTGGCAATTGCACGGCCATTTTTTGCACCCTTAACAGTTCTATTTCTATTGTCACGCATATTTATCATTAATGAACCATCATCTAGTTGAACGACAGCGGCTTCGGTGGTATTTGTATAAGCAGGATTACTTGTTTTCCAGGTTATTCCACCATCCTTACTGCAGGTAATATTTGAAAAAGGCAATCCATTTTTATCTCTACCCTGGGTGGGAAAAACCAGTGTTCCATCATCCATAGTTATACCATTTCCCGGAGCAGGTGCCCAGAGCCACCACTCTTTTTGTTTACACATGGTGGTTAAATTCACGGGCTGGCTCCATGATTGACCATCATCAGTACTTTTCACAAGTAAAAATTGTGAAGTTTCTTTCACATCAAATCCTGGTTGGGATCCTTTATTTCTCCACTGATGATTCCAGTCTTCACTTTTATCACTCAGGTTTTCAATCCATTTTCCATCTTCATTTATTACTCCGTACATCCAAAGTCCGGCAATAAATATATTTTCACTATTCTTATCTACCAGAATACAGGCATCGCTAACCCCGTTAAATTTTTCAGGTAAATTTCCCCACTCATTCATGTCCATTGCAATATTCATAGGGCTCCAGGAATTACCACCATCGGTACTTCGGTTGACCCCTATATCAATATCTCCTTGTAAATCACGACTGCTTTCATGCCTTGCATCATAAATAGCTAACAGACTCCCATTATTTGTAGTCGTCAATCCGGGTATTCGATAAGTATGAACATCGTCGTCTAAATGTTTCCTTAAAGCAATTCCCAGGCGCAATTTTTCATGGTTTTGTAATGGTGTTGCAATAACTTTTCCAGCATTTGTTGTTACTTTTTCGCATTTGCCATTAACAAAATGAAGTAATTCAGCATCATTCTTTATTTTATATGAGAGCCAGAAGTAATTTTCTGAACCCTCAAGTTTAATATTTCCTATGCATTTAATTTTTGATGAGATATTGCTTGTTTTTGAAAATAATACCTGCTTTTCATTTAATATATTCGGATCACTTCCACAGTAATAAAGAGAGACTTCTTCAAGATCTTTTAAGTTTGTTATTCCTTCGGTATTAATATTTATTTCTTTGATGATGGTTTCTGATAGGGTATCAGTACATGTAATTTTTATTAATAATACTTTATTAAACTGTTTTGATTTTAAGACAGGATATTCAAATTGCGTTTGAGTAACTAGAATATTTTTATCAAGATTTTGGCAGGACAGAATAATGGTTAATGTAAAGCAAATTGTTAGAATCGAAACACGCATTTTTAAGGAAATAAAATCAATTATTTAATATATTTTTTAATGCCGAAATTTTATACTCCCGATCAATGGAATATGTTCTATCCAGAGAATTACACAGCTCAAATAATTCAAGGGCTTTTTTCAAATACAATTGTGATTTTATATTGACTGTTTTTTCCCCCATCGTTTTACAGAAATCTCCCAATAATTCAGTATTATTAATGTTAAAACTCTTATTTCCTGCAATATACATCTTGGTGTCTCTTTCGGAAAGCAATAGAAACTCATCCAGATTTAATCCAAGTGTATCTTTTAAGAGGCTTTTTACTTCCTCTAACTGGAAATCAAAAGGCTGAGAATTTGTAATTTCTGCTCCGTCAATTTTTTTGCGGATTTTTAACAACATTTCTCCAATTTTCTGAATTTCCCTTAGAATGTAATCACTTTGATCCATAACTTTAAGGAAGTTTTAAAGCAGAGTAGAATCTAATACCTAAGAATACTTTAAATGTTATAATAAGTTTTAAAGATCGAAAAAGAAAGGGACTATATCAAACGTGGATTTATCGTTACTTTCAGTTTTCCAATAATTCACTGGTAGTGAATTTTAAATTTATGTAGAAAAAGCTTTCAAACCACCAGCTGGTGTAAGGTTTAGGGATTTTTATTTGTTCAATCTGATCAACAGAAATTTTGTTTTTGATTATATTATTTGAAATACCATCAATCATTTTAAGATACTTTTTCATTATTAATATATCCTCTCTTGTACCAACTTTGCCATGGCCTGGAACTAATTTATTTATTTCTAAGCCCTGCAAATAACTTAAGTAATCATGCCATTCATTTTTATATCCATCCGCCAAATAGGGATGCATACCAATAAAAACAAGGTCTCCAGTAAAAAGAATTTTTTCACCAGGCAGGTAAAGTATAAGATCACTTTCTGTATGGCCCTTCCCCTTCGATATTAATTGAACATTTCTCTTTGTGCCCTTAATTTCTTTCTGTTTGATAACGAAAACATTTGGAATTCGAGTTTTAAGGAAACTATTCGTTTCAGTAAGGACCTGGTAGTATGCCTGCCACATTATAATACTTTTATATTCACGATCAGAAAAACTACCAGAGTAATTATTTAGCAAAGAATCATAATAGGCGAATCTAACAGGTGCATAGGACTTTTCAGCTTCTATTTCAATTGGTTCTTTTTCTTTAATAAGTTGAGCTGTTCTGGCTGTACTTATGATATCAATGTTCTTTGAAAAAATTTGATTTCCCCTTATATGATCATTGTGGTAATGACTGTTTACTATATATTTTATAGGTGATAATTTGTATTTTTCAACAGTTGAAATAAGCTCTTTTGCTGCATCAGGCGAAAGAAAAGTATCAAAAATTAGTGTTTCATTACCCAGATCTATTATTCCGGCATTACATATAGCCTTACCACCAAATTTGTTTATACAAGCATAAACACCATCGGAAAGCTCTATTAAATCAAAATTTTGTGAGATAGAATTTTTATCATTATCCTGAAAACCTGTTAGAAGGAAGACAGCGACAAATGACCACAAAATTATTTTCATAATTCATTCGTTTAGGTTCTCAACCCAATTAAAGTAACTATTTACATATTGTCGTTTACGAATATAGTATATTCCTTTCTTTTAAAGCAATAATTAAAAGAACTTGCATTATTTGCAGAATTAGTATATTTATAGAAATTTTTTAATTCCAACTATTTAATCAAACTTCAAATTATGAAAAAATTGCTTATTGTTTTACTTGTTTTGGGCGTATCGACCCAGGTTTTTGGTAAGTTAAAGGAGAAACAAGTTATTGGTAAATGGAAATATACTGTTGAAACGGACCAGGGCCAAATGGCAGGAGTATTTAATATTATTAAAGAAGAAGGAAAACTGGGAGGAGAGGTAGTAACAGATGATGGATATACATTGCCTTTTACAAAAGTTGAGATTAAAGAAGATGATACTCTATATATGGAATTAACCACAGATAGCGATGTAATAACCATTTCGGTAAAAATAGAGGGTGATGCGTTTAATGGAACAGCCTACTTCATATATGGGTGAAGCACCAATCGTCGGAGAAAAACAGGAAGTAAAGAAATAATATTTAGAATCAATTGTTTATGTAAAAGTGTCTTTACGGACACTTTTTTTTGTCTATATCAAGAATATATTCTTATAACCTCTCCGGTTCCTTTTCCTTCAACACTGCGAATATAACCATTAACCACACGGTTCATAGGAATTGCACTATACCCTGGAAAATAGTCTTTAAACTTAATAGCAGAATCTTCTACCAGCCCCGGGGCAACAACATTTATTCTTATGCCCTTTTCTATTTCCAGAACGACTGCTTTAACAAAACTGTGAATAGCCCCATTAACCATAGCTGCCGCAGTAGTCATGGGTACCGGGTCATCAGCAAGTATGCCAGTGGTTAGAGTAACTGAGCCACCTGGATTTAAATAATCTTTTCCAATTCTTACAAGGTTAACCTGACCCATTAATTTATTATTTAAACCAATATAATAATCCTCTTCAGTCATTTCATTAAATGGGGCCCATTTAGCTATGCCCGCAGTACAGATAATAGCATCTATTTTACCCGCGTTTTTAAACATTTCTATAATAGATTCGCTATTGGAAATATCTACTAAGAGATCTCCACTCTTTCGCCCGGCTATTAATACTTCGTTATTTTGCGAAAAGTATTCACTTACTTTTTTTCCTATTGTTCCATTACCACCAACAATTAAAATTTTCATCAATCAATATTTCAATAATTAATACAAAATTCAAAGTTTAATGCATGTATATATACTCGAGACATTAAACCCATTTTTCTGGACTTCTTGAGCCTGAGGACTTTGAGAATTTATAACCGGATTCGTATGGTTAAAATGAATAAAGTAGATTTTCTTCTTTTCTTCGAAGCTCAAAGTGTTAAATTTTTTCATGCTTTCGCTAATGAAAGGATGTGGAATCTCCGAAATATTGCGATTATTTACTTCTTCGGCATCAAAAAAAGTTCCGTCAATAAATGCATAATCAACTTTTGAAATTTCCTTAATGATGTCTAGTTCCCATTGTTCCCATTTATCAATATCTGGGATAAAAAGAACTTTTTTATTTGGTCCTACAATTATGAAATCCAACTGTTTCGGAATATTCGTCCCTGTGCGGTACTTCAAAAGGTATGAGCTTTAAGTTTGGCGTCAATGCAATTTCCTGCTGATTATTTAATTCCTGGATTGAAATATTGTTGTTTGTCACGAGTTGATCCCACGGCCCATTTTGCTCCAGGAATGATTTCATTCTATGCATTGCAAATACCGGAACTTTCTTTGCATTCATAGCTTCCTTTCCAAGGTACATTAGACCGGTATAGTGACCAATGTGTGCATGTGTTAATATAATTCCATCCGGAGTTTCTTTTTCACTAAAGGATGATAGTTTTTTAAGGATTTTTACTTGTTCAGTAAAGTCTGGTGTTGCATCAATAATAAAATTTTTCCCATGAATTGGATCAATAAGCCCCAGAGAAACCACTTTTCTACTGAAATCTGGATTTAAAAATAAATCCTTGCAACAGTCTTTTGTACAGGCGATGTGGGGAGAACCAGCATCCTGGATAGTACCAAGAACAACCAGCGAGATTTCATCAATGTTTAAATTTGAGAGCGGATCCTCATTGTGTGTATTTTGAGTTTCTGGATTTTCGCCAGAAGGTGCAGGTGATAAATCGATTTCTTTTCCTACAACCTCAATATTATCTTTTTGTCTGCTACTGCAAGCAGCAGCAAGAAAGAGAAGAATAACATAAATAAAAGGGAAAGGCTTCATTCGTTAATTCGGGGTTAATTGAATAATTTATGGTGTCTCGCCATCCAATATGGAAGCAGAAAATAAGTTCCGGTTTCTTCTCTGGCCGCGCTTGATCCTGAGTCTAGTTTACGCGGGTTGGTATTCCATTTCGAAATTTGTCCTTCCGGGGTTGGAATTGGAACGGTAGCTTGTTTGTTTCCTCCCCGGTCAACCATTTCATCTATTGGTAAATCCCAGCGATGGCTGTTTTCCATTCTCCAGTCGATTAAATCCAAAGGATATAACTGAAGTTCCTCCCGGGCAATTTCCAGATTGCAATTTTTCTGGAGTGCAATACTAGCAATAATGTTCCACGCCGGTATTCTTTCGGGTTGCGAAACAGCCCATGTGCGCTCAATGCTTTTTTTGTAAATAGGCCAGTATTCATCATCGGTAGCATAACACGAAAGACTATAATAAGGAAAATAGGTTAGGATATCATCGGAATGGCTATTCTCAAAAGGCGCATAAATCTTTGCCTGTAAAGTATTTTCTGCATAATGGTGTTTTTCAATTAAATACCGATAAGTTTGTTCGTATTTTTGATTTCCGGTGATATAAACGGCTGCTTTAAGGAATGAAAGGATTTCCAGAGAGTATAGCCCTTTTTCATAAGCCCAGTTTTTTGAATAATTCAAAGAGTCAGGATGCCAAATTCCCCATCTTGTAGGTTTACCATCGTAATCAATTAAACAATAATCATTGTCAATAATGTGATCCATTATTCTTTGTACCAGGTTTTTTACCCTAATTTTCATATTATCGTCAGCCACCAAGTCATAAAATATAGGGATGGCAAACATGTGGCCCACTATTTCATCGGAACTGGTATCGTCCAGCCATTGCCATTTTTTATTGGGCGAAAGACGCCAAATTTTTGGATGTGGTGACCGTGATTGCTCCACACTGTCAGTGGCCAGGGCATATGACCTTGCTGGTAAGCCCGAAATACCAGTTACCGTTTCCAATCGTTCTAAGGCTTCATAAGTTCTTATAGCATTTTTCTTTGCCTCGGGAGATTTTGTTACACCATACCTGAAACATTCGGCTGCAAGATAAGTGGATGTCCATAAGCCGTCGTTATCTTCATTGACCATTTTGCTTGAAGATATATCTCCTGGAACATCCAGGCGCGACAAATTTACCAGCCCACGCCTGTTATGACGCAAATCAATAATCTTTTCATAATCGGCGGCTTTTTCTTCCAGGGTCATTTCCACTTTTTGTATCTGACTAATGCCGCCCGGAGTAGCAATCCATACAGTATACTCATCGATTGGAAGAATATCGTTGATTTTATTATCAGGTAACCAACGTTTTCCATGGTAATAGTGCCAATTTTCATCTTTTTTTATAGCTCCCTTATCTGTGGCAAACCAAAGAGTTTTCTGAAAAGACTTTATTTCAGTTGCCGGACCATAAGGAAGCCCGTCAGTACCGCTCCACATCCAGTGTTGCCCGTTTTCTGCAATACAACCCACCGAAAATAGCCCGGAAAATAATAAGTCGTTGGTATTATTGGGAATATGTAGACTGAAATATACTTCTTTAGTCCCCTTTGCCATTAAAAAATCATCCAGGTTTAACCACTCCTTTGATGTTCTTTTTAATAATCCTTTATTTGATGCTAACCAAAGATTATCACTTTTGTTTAGGGCAATTGAATTTATCCGCTTTCCTCGGGTAATCGCTTCTGTGCGCCATTTGCCGTTATATGAAAACATCCCATTTGAAGTGCCAATATGCAATGTTTTATCTTCCCAAAACAGGCATAAAATCGTATCGTTTTCTGCAGTTGAAGGCAAGGTGAATTTTACAGATCCCTCTTCATTCTGTATTGAATTAACGCTTGCCAGCCATACCTTTCCATTTGAATCGAGGGTTGCTATTACAAATCCTGTACCACAGGGTTTGCCACTCCATTTCCCGTGACTAAACCTGTAAACCCCATTGGAAGTAACTGCAACAATTTTATTATGCTCGTGGAATAAACTAATTACATCTTTACCGGCTTTTTCGGGCAAAAGAATATCGATTTTTATTTCCTGATAATAACTGTCACCTGCTAACTGTGCTTTTGTACTTATTATATTGAAAAATACGAAAGCTACTATGATGAAATCTTTTTGTCTCAAGAATTTCATTATATATAATTTCATTGACATAAAAATATTTTCAAAAAGGATTAATATCTACCTATTTATCTTGGGAGAATAATTTCCATGACTTTTAAATCGATAAACATAACCATTTTCATCCCGTTCAAATATTAGTTTTTCACCCAACTCTCCATCCTCCCTTACTCTTTGAAAAGTATCCTTTTCAATATGTTTATAAATAGTCATTGATTCGTCAGGAGAATTTGAGGGTAAAGTCATAGTTACTAATTTTCCCTGCCAGGGATGAACGTAAACCTCACTCCACCATGGCTGTTGGCTGTAATATCCAAGGTATTCATTTAAATCTACTTGAATCTTCTCATCTACTTTTTCGGAAGATTTTACTTTTTCCATAATTTCTAAAATCCCCTGAGAATATTTTCCGGGGTTTGCACCACTTGCATTTATCATTACCGCATAAGCTCGTTTACTTTTCGGATAAATATTTAATACGGATCTATAACCAGGGCAGCTTCCACCATGCCCAACAACAGTATTTCCATCCCCATCTTTTCTGACTGAGAACCCAAGTCCCCATGTTAATTTCCAATCCGGGTTTGTCCAATGAACTCTCTGCATGTTCTTAAGAGTGGAAGGTTTTAATATTTCGGTGAGAGTCGAATCCAGCAATCGAAACTGCCAGGATGCAAATTTTCCAAGGTCTACAACATTTGATGAAAATCCAGCAGCAGGCTTGATTCCTTTGGCGTGGAATAAATTTACCTTCTCGCGTTCCAATTTGCGATTAATAGAGCTATAACCAATTGCCAGTTGATTTCCATACAGAGACTCGGGCAATTCAGGTCGGGTATTCTTTAATTTCAGTGGATTCAGAATATTTTGAGTAACATATTCATCGAATGTTTGTCCTGATATTTCCTCAACAATTTCTCCCAATAAAGTAAGTCCAAGGTTACTGTATTGAAAATAGGTTGAAGAAGGATACAGGGTTTTTTGCTCCCCCAATTTTGATTTAACCTGTTCCTCGGTTGGAAATGGAAAATCCGGTCCGGTCCAATAGGGGTAAGCTGCTTCCCTTGGTAAGCCAGAGGAGTGTGTCAATAAGGATCTAACAGTAATAGATCCACTTTCAGGATACTTCTGTTCAAGATTATACCAGGGCAGTAGCTCATTCACCGAATCATCAAGCCTTAGTTTGCCCTCATCAAATAATTTCATAATTGCAACAGAGGTAAATAGCTTTGAGATGGAACAAATACTAAATAATGTTGACGGTTCTGCCTTAACATTCTCCTCTTTATTGGCCATTCCAAAACCACCCTTCCATAATACTTCCTGATCCTCAACAACAATAGCTGTAATTCCGGGGAGTTGTTCAAAATCTTTTTGAGCCTCTAACCAGACTTCAATTAAGTGAAAGGCTTCGGAATAATCTTTTTTATCTTCTTGCGGTAAAGCATTAAAGAATATAGAAAAAAGAAAAACTATGATGATTAATTTTTTCATGATTTTATCTATTTAAGAAGTATTTATAAACTCTTAATTATACCATTCGTTTGAATTATCTCACCAATTCTTACCGCAAGTCAATTTTTCAACTTGTGGATATGGCAATATTTGTTTAAAAAACTTTTTTTCTTTTACCCAGTTTTTATTTTTGAATAGCTGGTATTGGAAAAGGTGGTGGAGTCACTTTAATTTCACCCTGTTTCTCAAGCAATAATAATGCCTCTTTTACCGCCCTTTCAAGCTGAGGATCAATACCCTTTGTGAGAGATACTGCATCCTGACGGACCTCAATATCTGGGGACACGCCCTCGTTTTCAGCAACCCACTTATTATTAATGGGATCAAAAACAGCATTATCAGGTGCCGTGAGTGCTCCTCCATCAACTAAACTATAATGTACAGAAGATTTAACCAGTCCACCCCATGTTCTGCTACCAATTAGTGGTCCAACCTTTTGTTGCCGGAATACCCATGGGAAAAAATCACCACCTGATCCGGCCATTTCATTTATAAGTAAAACTTTGGGACCTAGAATTCCAGCCGGAAGCCTCATTGGAATACCATAAGGAACCTCATTTGTGAGTGAAGCACGCAAGCTCCTGGTCATTAAATCCACCATATAATCATCTAACAATCCACCGCCATTAAACCGTTCATCGATTACAGCACCCTGCTTATCCTGCTGAGCAAAGAAATACCGGTTAAAGGAAACAAACCCTGGTCCACCTGTATTGGGGACCCAGACATACGCTAATTTGCCATCTGATAGTTTGTCAACCAGGCGCCGGTTATCCTCAACCCATGCTCTTTGCCTTAAAGAATTCTCACTTCGAATTGGTTTAACTATTTCTTTCTTTGCCCCTTCAAATTCAGGCTTTTTATTAATGTGAAGTACTGTCTGGCGTCCGGAAGTTCCATCTAAATACTGATATGGATTATCTTTATCTGTAAGCTCATTGCCATTTATTCCTACCAGATAATAACCTTCCTGAATATCCAAACCCGGCTGATCAAGAGGACCTGTTAACTCTGGATTCCAACTTTCCGTAGTAAATATTCTGGTAATTTTCCAACGATTATTTTCTGCAACAAGATCAGCACCAAGTAAACCCACCAAAGAATTATCAACTTTAGGAAAATCACCACCAAAAACAAAGCTGTGTCCAACTGAGAGTTCACCATTTACCTGATCTAAAATATAGGAAAGGTCGGTACGATGTTTAACATAAGGAATTAGTGGAGAATAACGATCATAAACTTTCATCCAATCGCGGCCATGCATATTAGGATCATAAAAATAATCTCGTTCGTAGCGCCAGGCTTCTTTAAAGATTTGCTGCCATTCATCCATCCTGTTAAGTTTCATCTGCAGATTCACCTTGAGAGTTTTTCCGTCCTTCCCATTAGGTTTTGATGTAGCCATCACTTTCCATGCTCCATTTACTTTTGCCAGCATTTGTTTGCCATCAGTTGAAACAGAAACCTGGCTTGCTCCATCAATAAATTCTTTGGCTTCCCGTTCCTTAAGGGTAAATTTCTGCAAAGTCAGGCCCCTGCTATTTGGTTTTGATTCTCCAATAAATATTGATCCCGCAGGACCAGCTATTGTAAATCTATAGTTACGCTTTGGAATGGGTAGGGGTATAGTTCTGCGCTCAATGCCATCAAAATCAATTTTAATTTTTTTGGTCTCTTTTACATCAGATTTTTTAGAATCCTTTTCATCTTTTTTATTTTTTGACTTTTTGCCTTCCTTATCGTCTTTAGCAATTGTAGTATCATTTTCCTCCTTTTTAGGAGCTTCCTCCTCATCACTTCTGGGTTTAAAAGGAGACGGATCTTCTTTTACAAGATTGATAACATAAGCAGCGTAAACAGGATCGGAGGTCATTGATGTAGTATTCGCCCAACCGGAACCCAGAGCCACATCTGTACTGGCCAAAAAATATAGATGTTTTGTGTCCATATCCCAGGCGGGAGAAAAAGCATCAGCAAAAGAATTTGTTAATGCACTTACCTTACTATCTTTTTGTGACCAGAGCATAATACGCCTAAAGTTGTTGGTTCCGGCTTTAGAATATGCAAGCCATTTGGAATCAGTTGACCACGTAAGCCCAAGAGACCCTCTTTCAAGATTATTTCCTCCAACATCTGCAGTTTGAACGTTGCCTGATTCAACTTCTACAATTCTAATTCTCACATCATCATCAACAAATGCAATATACTTCCCGTCAGGCGACCAGGTTGGTTCCCATGCCATTTTGGATTCACCGATAGAAATACTCCTTGGCTTTGATAAACCATCCTGTTCAGCTATCATTAATGAATAGCCTTCTCCACCTGCATCGGAGAACCATGCAACCTGACTTCCTTTTGGAGACCAGACTGGAGACCGGTCGGCAGCATCAGAACTCTGAGTAATATTTCTGGCATCACCATGCTCAACAGGAATGGTAAAAATCTCACCCCTGGATTGCATAATTGCCCTTTTCCCTGATGGTGATAAAGAAGCGTTACCAGCGTTATTACTAACATCTTTCCATTTTGTTTCAGCCCATGGAAAATCGCCTGAAAGAGAAATACTTAATTGATCGCTAGCCTCTGCTGACATATCAATCATATGCAGGTAACCATTTTGTTCAAAAGCAAGATTGTTATCTCTGCCAGATAACCATTTTACATCTGTTCCAACATATTTTGTAACCTGCTTTAAATCACCTGTTTTAGGAGAATAAGACCAGATATTCATTGTCCAATCTCTGTCTGAGAGGAAATATATGTTATCACCAATCCACAAAGGCTGTATATCAGTAGTTCGTTCATTGGGCAGCAAAATTTCGCTAAAATCATTAAGATCCAGTATTATAAGTGGAGTATTTTGCCCCCCTCTATATGCTCTCCATTCTACGTCCCAGCGACGAACCCTATCAATGATAATTTTTTTACCATCCGGTGCGAAAGAGCCATTTGTACCCCACTGTGACGAGAGAAGAGTTGCAGGGCCACCCTTGTAAGAAATTGTCCACAAACGATCATAAGAGGTGGGTGCAGTATTTCTTGTAGATGAAAAAAGTACTTTTTGACCATCTGGTGTCCAGCCGCGTGATTTGCAAGGACTTGGATGCCAGGTAAGCCTGGTTGGATCTCCTCCTTTAATGGAAACTGTATAAACAGCACTTGATCCTGACCGGTTAGAAGTAAATGCAATCATTTTCCCATCGGGAGAAAAATGAGGATCACTTTCTACGGCTGCAGTACTTGTAAGCCGCAAAGTTGTTTGGGATGTAAAATCCGAAACCCAGAGATCGCCACCATAAACGAAAGCAATATGCGTTGAACTGATAGTTGGTTGTCGAAGCAACCGGGTGCCCTGAGAAAAAGCTGAAGTTATTATTAAAGAAATAATAGCCGAAATAATTAGTATTTTTTTCATAGTTTGATTGGATTATGTAATTGCTTCTATTGAGATACTTATTTTAGATTTTGTGACCAATGTGCCATCATTATAATTGATCCGGCAGTGCCATCCATCGTTGGTTCGTTGGTTGAATAATCACCAATATCATCGTGGTAAACAACATATTTATTTTGCAAATGTTCAAATTCGTCGGGATTAAAAAGAGTCAAGCCCTTCAAAGAATTAAAAATAGAAGAAAATACCGGACCGTCAATCAATCCCCCTGGTACTTCCAGTTTTTTTAATGCCCAGATACTTGTATGAACATCAACAGGATATTCACCACCTTCCGGAATGCCTGTAAACATTGATGTTCCCCAGGGATTTTTTCCAAATAGCCAGTCTCTTTGACTGAGCATAAATTTTTGATACTGATTATCTCCTGTCATTTTTTCATACAGGATTAGTTGTGTAATAAGACTGGTAAGTAAATTATTTGAGCACCAGATAAATGGTATCCCTATTGCATATGGATTGTTCAGTGACTTTTTAAAAGTATATTCAATACCATTTAAATAATAAGCAGCCAAAGTCTCTTTAAATGTTTCATCTACCAGATTATACAAAACAAAATGGCCGAGGTTAACAAAAGGATAATATTGATAATGAGCTGCAGAATCTAAATTCATCCAGGATACTGTGTTGGCTTTAAGGGCGTATTTTTTGGCATCTTCCAGATAGGATTTTTTACCAGTAGTTTTAAAAAGTTCTGCTGCTCCCCATTCCATATCATCTGCCCAGGTTTCTTCAGTATATCTATAAGGTGCACCATAAGAGTTTCCCTGTTGAAAGCCTTCATTTTCTATAGCTAATTTATACAAAGATTGAGCTGCATCAAGGCATTTTTCAGAGTAACTTTCATCATTTAAATATTCCTTCCAAATGCGCGCTGCCAGTGCCATTGCTGCCGCAGATCTTCCAGCCAAATTCGCAATACCTGTGGCTTCACTTTTATATTCCCTAAGACCCTGGGGTTCTCCTGTTGCAAAATATGCAACACGATAACTATTTGATCCCCACCCATAATCTGAGGGATCATTATCTGGCATCTTCCATCCAATGTGGTCACGGTCATCGGCTACCTGGTGAAAAAGCTGGGTAGGTGTAGGGTGAAGTTTGTGAATCCAGTCAAGACCCCACTTCGCTTCATCTAAAACATCAGGAATGTTATTTGGAAATGGTTGACCCAGTGCATTAACATTATCTGCAAATCTATCTGGGTATAACTCAAAAGCCAATAACATGTGGGCAGTTGCATAGCTGCTGGTTATCAGATATTTTAGCTGATCTCCAGCATCATGCCATCCTCCACTTACATCAATAAAAGTTGAATCAGGCATTGGGCCAAACATTGATCGCCCATCTTTCTGATGACAGACTATATCCAGGGAGGGATTGTATCCACACCGTTGCTGGCGCATAAATTCCAACAAATTATCGGTTTGGTTTTGATATGCATTTAGCGAGATGTTAAAAGCCTGGGACTTACTTTTTGATTTCTTTCCCTCAATATGGTAATTACCAGGCATTATTACCTGTGAAAAGTCAATTTCATAATAATATTTAAAAGTTCCCCAGCCCTTTGCTTTTGATTTGGTTGGTTTGATTGTAGCAATTATTGAATTATCAACCTCTGAGATCAGAAGAAATTTTTCTTTTATAACCTTATGAGAAAATGCAACAGCAATTTTGCTTTCCTCTGGAAAATAGCCAAGTTGATTGACTCTAATATAAATTTCTTCAGAATTTTCAGGAGAATCTGAATTTAGAGTTTGAAAAAAGATTAGCAGGAAATTTAGTAGAATTAAAAACATGTCTTAATCTATGTTGTTAATTAAAAAAATAAGTTAATTTTTCGAATTGATACCCCCTATTGCTTAGTTCGGTAATTAAATCCTCAAGGTAAAAATAAAATTTTTCTGTACGTTCCGGAGCCGTTCCAATATGGATTAATAGAATGAAACCATTGAGTCCATTGGAAGAATTGCTTTCATAATTTAGGATATTCTGATAGATCTCCTCGCTACTGATATATTGATTTACCCATATCAGGAGTAGTATAATCTGCGTTAGACCGGGTTCCCGGAGTATAATTTATAAGAACCAACCCCTGCCCGGCTGCCCAGGTGCTAATTTGCTGGTTATACCATTCATAGGGAGGCATAAACAGGAATGCATTTCTTTTATATATTCCTAAAGCTGCCATTGCCTTGAAGTTATTTTCAAGATCTGCGGTAAATTCATCTTCACTAACTAAAAGAGAATCTCTATTTTCCCATGAAGCATATAGCAAATGTTTATCGGAATGGGGACCAAGATAGTGACCACTTTTTCTAAGCCCTTTTATTAATTTCTTATTCTCTGGGTTTCGATAAAAATCTCCAGTAAAAAAAAATGACCATAGACTTTGTTTTTATTTAAAGTATGACTTATATATTTGCCACCATCGTTATAATCTCCCCCAGTAAAGGCAAGATAGATCTTTTTTTCAGTAGTATCAGCCCGTTCAAGTCCTCCATATCGCCAAATTGCATGATTAAGAGGCTTTGATCTGACGGAGTCCTGAGCTGAAGCTACCAATCCTGAAAGGCAAATGAGAAGACAATATACTACTCCAAAATAGCTTTTCATGTTTTATACTCCTGCTACTCTTCTTTTGTATTCAGCCAGTGCTTCATCCAGTCGTTCGTGGGCAGTTGTATCACCAGGAACATTGTGTGAAGGATGTATGTATAGTTTTACATTTCTGTCGGCAAGAATTTCAGCAACTGTGGTGATAGTCATCCATACTATGCTAACATAAGCATGCGTGGATAGAGGCCCGATTTTATCCTGGTGGTTTTTAAGATCAACGCTGGCATCCTGAAGTGGCACGCAAGAGTCAACAACTATGTCAGCAATTTCAAAAATATTCTTTCCTGCATGAATGTCTTGATTTTTTTCCTTTGGATTCCTCAGCTGAACCAAAAACAACAACCTTCATTCCTAGTTCTTTTGATCTTAGGGCTACATCAATGTTTACATTATTGATCCCGGTATGAGAAAAAAGCCACATGGTATCTCGTTTGTCAAAATTATATCCTTTCATAATCTGATTTCCATACCCTTCAACACGTTCAAGGAAAATAAATTGATGCACACCCATGTCGCCAACTATGTGGGTAAAAAATGAAAGGGGCAATTCAATTATCGGATGAAATCCAACAAAGCCACCAATTCTGGGATACATTTCTTCAACGGGTAAAGTAGAATGACCACAGCCAAAAGTATGGACCCACCTGCCTGCCTCAATGGAATCAGCCATTACAATTGCTGCTTTTTTAATATTTTCCAGCTGGGTTTCTTCAATTTTGTCCATAATACTTCTGGCATTTTTCAGCCATTTTTTTGCTAACATAATTTAAAATTTAAGGTTATAAAATTCATGGATTTTTTCGGGCAATTTTCGGGAGTTTTACTACTGCAATAAATGCGATAAATAAGGCACAAAACAACAAAACAAGTGGGTACTTATTTATTCCGAATTTCTCAGCAATAATACCCATTTGATAATTCATAAATGTATTGCCAATAAGGGCAATAAAAAAGACTAAACTAAACGCAGTACCGCGCAGGCTTTTATATAATTCACCAACGTACCCCAGGATAATTGGAAATCCTGATGCCGTACCAATACCCAGAATTATAAAGCAGAGTATGAACATTATCCATGAATTGGATATTAGAAGTAGGAGCATACCAATAAAAATAATTCCAATTGAGATTAATAATACATTGATTGGACTTGTACGCCTGAGCAGAGATGATAATATCAACCGGGTAAGCGTTAGGCTTAAAATGTAAATACTTAAAATAAGAAGTGCATCAGTAGATGCAATTGTGCTTTTATTTTGAAGAAAAGTTGTGGTCCAATTGGTAATTATACCTTCAAAAGCACTTTCAAAAAACAAAAATAAACCCAGCATTACAAGATGCTTATCCTTAATCATTGCCAAACCGGCTTTAATAGGAATTCCTTGTTTTTGTTTTGCTGCCGGATAAGAAAGAACTGCAAAATATATCACCGGAAGTAAAATAACCAGGCCGGTAAATTGTAATATTTTTTGGAATGAAAAGGAAGAAGATAATAACGCAATTAAAGTAGGCATGCCTAGAGCACCAATGCCATAAAAAACACCAAGGAAACTTAAATTAGCACTTCGTTTTTCAGGGTTTTCATCGCTTATATCTGCTACCAGGGCATTGGTGCCTCCATTGAGAACTCCACCACCCAGACCAATTAAAAGAAAGGACGCCTGCAGTGAAAATAATCCTGTTGAAAATGCAACACCCTCAATTCCCAGAATAATTAGAATTGTACAAATAATTAAAAGATTTCGATAACTATACCTATCGACAATGGGTCCAAAAACAAGCGACCCAACTAAAATTCCAGCAGGTAAAATGGAGGCCAATGACCCTGCCTGGATCTTAGTCAAATTAAATTTTTCTATTACAGAGGGTAGAATTGAACCCAGGCTTACAATTGCTACTCCAAACAATAACATACCCAGGCATGCAGCAATAAATACAGACCGAAAATTATACCTTGTTGTCATATATTATTTTGATAAAGGGAAAGATAGCCTGCACCATAAAGCCCTGCCTCGCCGCCAAATTTAGATGGTTCAAATTTAACCTTGTTAATACTTATGGGCTGAGCCCACTTTTTAGCCTCCAGGTATATTTCATTAAGAAATTGAATAGCCGGGCCAAAAACCCCACCCCCAAATATTATTTTTTCTGGATTAAACAGACTAACCAGATTGGCACTAGCCTTACCCCAGAATTCAATAGATTGTCGGATAACCTTTATTGCAGTGGGATGATCTTTTCTGTATGCATCAAATATATTCATAGATGTAATTTGATCGCCTGTTAGCTGATCGGCATCTTTAAATAAGTCTGTATTGTTCTCAGAGTTTTTTTCTGCCATTCTACTTAATCCCTCACCAGATGCATGATATTCAAAGCAGCCATAATGCTTATATTCAGACAAATAAGGTGATGTTAAGGCCATCCACCCAATAGCACCGGCTATGTCGTTAGCCCCTCGCAATACTTGTCCATCAGTAAGTATTCCAGCACCAATACCAGTACCCACGGCAAGAAAAATAGCATCCTTGCAACCCATTGAAGAGCCCTTCCAGGTTTCTCCTAAAATATAACAGGCCCTATCGCTGTCGATTTTAATAGTTATATCATTAAATATATTACTTAACTCTTCTAACAATGGATAATCTTCCCACCCCGGAACATTCGGTGCCCATACCCTTCCTGTTTTTGAATAATAAATACCCGGGACCGCAATTCCAATAGCACTTATTCGAAGTTCATTTTTATCAGCCCATTTCCAAAAGAAATGTATTATTTCAATTATTTGTTCAGCAACCTGATTCCCAACCTTGTTTTCGAGATACAACCACTTCTTTTGGCGAGATCATTCCATTGGAACTAAACAATGCGGCAGCTATTTTGGTCCCACCCAGGTCTATTCCCAGGCCAACATTTTTCTCTTTTTCACTACCGCTAATCGGATTGCATGCTATGTTTTTGATTTAAGTTTTATTTTTCTTTTAGATTTTTCTGCAAATTCTTCCTTCAGGTTTAGCTTTGTTATATTTAAATTATCAAGTTTATATACTAAAACAAATTCCATTTCTGAAACATCAATAAATGTGGAATATAATGTTCCTCCTGTTCTACCTTCCCCATTTTTAATTGGCGGTTGAACAGCCTTTGCTAGGGTATTTCCTACCATTAAAAGATTTAAAGTATCATTTTCTTCTGTTTGTTTTTTTAACGAAGATTCAATTGCATTAAAACGAGGACAAGGGTAGTTTCCGGCAGACGGATCGGATAACAGAAAATTTGTCATAATCAACATATTATCTTGAATAGGATGGATTTTTCTTTCCCCGTCAATCCATTCCAGTACAACAGCATATCCGGTGCTATCACCAAGCATCATATGGGCATTTGAAAGAACTATTTTTTTTACTTCTAAAAGAGCAATAGCTTCTTTAACAGTTTTACATTTGGATAATATTTCATCACCTAAATTTCCTTCAGGTTTATTGTAATTTTCAGGAATTTTTTGATTGGGAGTGACAGCACCATCAAAAAACAATCCAGCTTCATTTATTCCACCCTGGGCAAAATTATCCCAACCATACCACAACCTTGCCAGCTTGTTTTTTGAGCCTGGTTCAATCTGTATATAAGATTTTACATCGTACCAGTAATCTTCATTGTTTGCTACATAAATTTTCCCGGTGATTTTATCAATATAATATAATACCGAACAGGCATAACTATTGTTACCAGAGATAGAAAAGCTTAATACCAGAAAGAGGAGATATTTAAACATTTGCCTGAATTGGAGCACTATAAAATATTTGCTGTAACGACAATTAAAACCCAGCAAACTATAAGCTGCTAGCGAATGTATAAAAAATTTAGAAGATTTAATTGCTTCTAAAAGTAAAATTGGTAAATATGTCAAATGATTAAAAGAATAGAGAATTAATCGATACTTTTTAATTCACGTTTTCGTACACCCTCTTTGGTTATTACCACCGGTTTTATGTATCCATTGTCATCAAAAAATAACCTGTCGATGCATACCTCCCGGTGATTTCCGTTATCGGTATTGAGTGGACGTCGGTGATATATTATATACCAATCATCAGAATTAGGAATGTTGATCAGGGAATGATGTCCAGATCCTGTAGCAATTCCCGTATCCTGTTCAAGTACTTTATCAATACGCTGAAAAGGCTCCGTTTGAATCAGAAATCGCATAAGCAACGCTATAGTCCGGACCGGTCAGTTTCCCTCAGACCACATTAAATAATATTTTTCATTTCGTTTGAATACAAATGGTCCTTCCACATAATTTTCTGGTGTAATCTCCTTGAATACTTCGCCATCGGCAAAAGGAATTAGACTTTTCAAATCATTGCTCAGTTTCACAATATTGCAATGTCTCCAGCCACCGTAATTCATATAATATTGTCCATCATCATCAAGAAAAACAAACTGATCAATGGGTTGAGCGCTATTGTGAAATTTATCAATTAAAGGTCTTCCAATAGCATCAACAAAGGGCCCACCAGGATTATCTGAAACAGCCACACCAATTCCACCTAATTCATTATTGCTTTGGATGTCGTTTGCAGAAAAGAAAAGGTAATATTTACTATTGGCACTGATTATTGATGGGGCCCACAAAGAATACGAAGCCCAGTGAACATCCTGAATATCTAAAACATGAGAATGCTTTGTCCATTCAATTAAATTTATTGATGAAAATGCATTGAAAAAGGTTTGCTTAAGATACTGTTTGTTAATTGTATTTTTTTGAGCTTCAATTTGCTGATCAGTAAATCCAGAAGATCTATCGGGTTCACCAAAATCATCGGAATAAGTAGGATAAATCCAATATTCATTACCGAAAATTATGCCTTCCGGATCGGCATACCATCCAGGGAATAAAGGATTACCGGAATAAACGGATTCAGATTGATTAACAACATTTGAGCAAGAAAAGAGCATGCCCAACATAAACGCAAAAAGTGCAAAAAGTAATTTCATTTTTTGGTTATTAAAAAGTAAAAAAGAATAAGAATCAAATTTTAATTCTTATTCTAATTTTTGAAAATTCACTTTAGAATTAAAGAAAAACGAATATTCGGATTTTACTAAACACTAAAGTATAAAAATTATACCGTAAATATTTTTAGTTTTGTAATAAACAATTACAACTTATGGCTGAGCAAGAAACAGATAAAATTCAGAATTTAAAAAAGACAACAAAAGGATCCTCTCGTGAGACATTGTTTAGAGTGACAATTCAAAATCAACTGCGTAGCATTTCCATTGCCGATCAAAAAGCAAACATAATTATTGGTATAAATACCATACTCATATCAATATTCATAGCTGTAATTGGATTGGTTTCGAATGTTACTCAATTGAGTTTTATCTCTAATCTGAATTTAAGCCTGCCGCTTACTATTATGGTTTTAACAAGTTTTTCATCAGGAATACTTGCTTTTTTTGTTGTTAGGCCGGCATCAAGCTTATGGACTAAAAATAATGCCAGTAGATTGTCTTTTAGGGACTATCAACATTGCACCCTGGATGATTTTAAAAAGGACATAAGCCAAATTCTCGAATCCCCGAATAAGATTTACGATAGTTTGACAATAGATTTGTATTTATATGGTCAAACAGTTCAGCGAAAATTTCGGATGCTACGCCATGCATATCTTGTATTTCTTATCGGATTAAGTCTGGCTGTATTTTCTTTTCTAATTCTACAATTTGTCGGTCCGGATACTTTGTAAAGGCAGATAGAAATTAGTTTTAAAATTCCGTTTGAAGCAGGGCCCATAGCCTTGCGAATGCCCATTTCCTTTTATTTCCTTTCAGCAGCAAAGGTAGCTACCCTATGAGTCCTAAGGATTCAATATTAAATGAATAAACGATGGAGGTTTCATTTATAACTGGACCTTATGAATTTGAGGGATATTCCACTGAGAAAGATAGCCAGTTTAATTAAGAAAATTATAGTATTAACGGTCAAGGGTTTTATCCAGAACAATTTTTCTATAATCAAATATTGCTTCCAGCTTCTTCCTGATGATTAAGTTATTTGCAATTCGTCCTAAAAATCCAAACGGAGGCTGATATGTTACCAAGTCAATCATTAATACACCTTCATCAGTTGGAATAATTTTATGCTCATGATGCCACATTTTATAAGGCCCAACACGTTGTTCATCAACAAAATATTCTTTTTCTTTTACCTGTGTAATTTCAGTAAGCCAGGTTAAGGGGATATTTAATACAGGCCTAACTTTATACTCGATTAACATTCCCGGATAAACTTTTTTTGATATATGCTTTGATGTAATTTGAAAACCCATGTATTTGGGGGTAATTTTTTGCAGATTCTCAGGAGAAGAAATAAAATTCCACACTTCATCCATACTTCCTTTTAATTTTTGTTCACGGTAAAATTGATATATAGCCATACTTAAATTATTGTGCAATTTGTCGAACCAGGCCTTTAAAAACAATCCCGTGAAAAGGATAAACTGCGTACCAATATATTCGACCCCAGAGCCCTTTTGGTCTGAAGGTTGCAGTTTGAATGAGAGTATTTTCATTTGTTTTGAATTCAAGCCATGCTTCACCTGGCAGTTTCATTTCTGCAAAAAGTAAAAGTCGACCTTCTTCTTTGTTTGCATATAATACTCGCCAGAAATCAATAACATCTCCATTTGAGATGGTATCATTATTCGTCCGGCCTCTTCGTAAACCTATACCGCCTGACAATCTATCCATAAAGCCTCTTATTTTCCAAAGCATATTGGCAGAATACCAGCCCGTTTCACCACCTATTCGCCAAATTTTTTCTATGCTTTCAGTGCGATTTTCCATCGTTTTCTCTCTCTTGTCGATAAAACAGCCATGGGTAGGAACATTTATAAAATCTGATAAACTCTGGTTAAACCGGCCGCTTATTAAAGAATCTTTCCAACTTGAAGTTATGTGTCCATCATCCAGGTCAGTAATAGTTCTTTGAAGGGAGATATCATATTTTTCCGGATGAATGTTTAAAATATTGTTCAGGTCATCATTTTTACAAATCACCTCCACCTTCATGCTATTTACTAGAGCTGAGGCAAGTTTATACGAAGTTGCGGTAATAAAATATAACCAATATGAAGAAAGCTTAGGTGTCATAACAGGCACTGTAAATATCAACCGTTTCAATTTTCTTACCTTGGCATATCCCAGCAATAATTGTTTGTAAGAGAGAATATCAGGCCCCCCGATATCAAAACTTTTGTTATACGTTTTTTCGTTAAATAGAGCCTTATCCAAAAAACGGATAACGTCGTTAATACCAATTGGTTGGGATTTTGTATTCAACCATTTTGGGGTGATCATAACAGGTAACTTTTCTACCAGATCTCGGATTATTTCGAAAGAAGCACTTCCGGAGCCAATAATAATACCTGCTCGTATAGTAGTAAAGTTAAATTTACTCTTACCAAGTTCATCTTCAACGGCCTTTCGAGAGCTTAAATGTTTTGATAAAGTTTTTTCATTGATGATTCCACTCAAGAACACCACATGTTTGACCCTGGTTCTTTGAATAGCTTTATTAAAGTTTATGGCAGATAATAATTCAAGATCCTGAAAATTCTTTGATGTTGACATTGAATGAATCAAATAATATGCTGCATCAATATCATTGGGAATATTTTCAAGGGTTGATTTGTCTAGAAAATCTACCTCAATCACTTCTATCTTGTCTTTTAAAATTTTTGGCGGGTCAAAACGATTTGCGTCACGCACGCAGCATACTACATTATATCCCTTGCTTACAAGAACAGGAAGTAATCTTTTACCTATATACCCCGTCGCACCTGTTAATAGAATTTTCATTTATTTGATTGTGGTGGTTGAATTAACAAAAAATTAAAGTTAGTTCTATTTATTGAACAAAAAACGTATAGAAAAGTTCAAAAGCTATTTTTCTGAAGTTTTAACTTCATGGCTTATGGCCTAACAGAAAAAAGCTTATTTTAAAATCCACTTATCAATAGTGAAAAAAAATAATATACCAGAACAATATGCCAGATAATCATTGGGGTCGAAATAAGCATCATATAAATTAAAGTATTGACTGGTTTCAATTATGATACAAATACTAATTATTATTAATGCAGCAAGATCAGGAGAAAATTTAAAGGAAAGGAAAGTTGAATTTTTAGAATTATATTGACCCCGGATTAGTATATAACCCATACTGGGTCCGGTAATGTCTAGTACATAGCTTGTCCAAAAATCTCCAAAATGTAAAATCCCGATGGATAAACTTATTAGCCCAAGAGCAATAAGTGAAAATTTCCAGAATAAAATTTTATCAAGATTTATTTTTTGAGCCAATACAGAATTTTTAATTTATATAGAATAAAATATTGTCAAGAATAACTTGAGAATTCATAGATGGATTTAGCAACTTAATTTCCACCTTATGACCCTCATTATTTAAATTATATTTCCAGCTTATCTCATGCCGCCTGGTAGTAAAATCGATTGGTAAAATAACTGTTTCAATAAGAACATTATCCACATAAACAGCAATTTCAGGAGCATCGGTTGAATTTAACGAAATGTTTTTGGTGGCTTCAGACCTTCCCTTGACAACAAACCCAACCCCCTGAAATTCAAATAAGTAAGAAGTGTTTTTATTATTTAATAATTTATGGCTCTGATCAATGTGTAAAAACCCGGCTGGAACATGATTTTTAAACCCTTTTTCAAATTTAACAGCTACTGGCCTTTGTGGCTTAATAATTATATTGTCCTGAGTGACAGAACCCCCATTTCTTTCTATATTTTGTATAGCTTGCTTGTTACCCATCTCATATACATCCAGTAGAGAGATAGATGTATATTTAAAATCCACATCTTCGACATGTTGTAAACCCTTTTTCCAATAATCTGGAATATTTGAGTAACCCAACATTGTACCTAATATGCCTGCGGCACTGGCAGGATTACAATCAGAATCCTGACCACAGCGTGTGCTTATATCAATGGTTTTTCCATAATCAGCATTGCCATATAGCAATCCAATTGCAATATAGGCAGCATTAATTTTAGCATCTATATTAAATGGAACAAAAACACCATCAGGGCAGCCAATATCAGAAGACCATTTTTTTTCACATTCAAACCAGGTCATTTTCCAGTCGTCAGGATATTTATGATACCACATTACAACATCTGAAATACATTTATAAAACTCACTCTGCTCAGGTATACTTTTTAAGGCTTCGGTTACCACAAACTCTATGTCATCAGAAATAAATGCCAGAGAATACATGGCAGCTACGTAAACTCCACCATACCAGCCATCACCATAATTCATGATATGACCAATGCTGTCACAGATTTCACTTGCCGTATTGATCATCCCAGGTGACATTAAGCCAGCAAAATCTGCTTCTATCTGAAAATCAAGATCTTCTGAGTGCGGATTGTTTTCCCAGTATCCTGATTCAGGAGGTTTAATACCATTTAAAATATTATAACGTGCAGCCTGGTTTGCATGCCAGAGCTTGTATTCAGCATTTGCAAATGCATTGGCGTGAGCAATTGCCGGTGCATCCAATCCCTCTCTTTCAAAAACCTCAACAAAAGTTAAATCCATATAAACATCATCATACAATCCAGGAGCATTATCAAAATACCATTTCATGCGGTTCTCATCCCAGGGAATAGGAGTATAGTCCTGTATCATTGTCCCGCAATAGCGAAATTCGGTGGGTCCACCATAAGTGCACCCAATTACCTGTCCGGCCCAGCCTCCCTTTATTTTATCCTGGAGGGTATTTTTATCAATTTGGATTTCACTTGAATAAAGTGCTTCTGAATCGAAACTTGACGGTTTTTTCTCCTGATTGCAGCCAAAAAACAACATAATCAATAATATGAGGCTTGTAAATGAACTTTTCATTTGATTAATAGGTATTTAGGTTAAACAGATTTTATAGGTCAATAAATATCTTAATTCACAGTAGCCAACAAATGGACAAAAAAGAAAATCTAAATTTAATGACTTTAGGCTCATTGATGCAAATAAGATAGTCTTATTATTGCTAAGAATTCAATCTTATTTATTTTTACCGACTTATTGAAAAGTTGAGAATATGGCAGAAGGCAGATTTGACAATCCAGTAGTAGCTGCTTTAACAGGCTTCTACGATCGTTTTAGAAAACAGGAACTGGAATACAGGTTTACAGAAGAGGATAATTTTAATGGCAAAACAGTTTTAATTACAGGAGCAAATTCCGGTCTTGGTTTTGCCCTGGCCACAGAATCAGCAAAGAGAGGAGCAAAAGTAATTATGGCCTGCCGAAGGGCCATTCCTGAAGCAGGAGAGAAGGTGAAAAGATTGAGTGGTTCTGACACAGTTGAAATGAGGTATCTCGATCTTAGTAAAATTGACACTATTCATGCCTTTGTGAATCAATTGAAAGAAGAAAATATAAACCCTAGATGTAATTATTTTAAATGCTGCATCAGCAGCGCCCCGTTCACGAAAAACTGAATCGGGTCAGGATGAGCTGTTTCTTGTGAATTATTTCTCTAATTTCATTCTGGTAAACCTTATGCTCTCAAAATCGGTAATTAAACTTGATGAGAAAAGTCAACAACGTCTAATTTTCATATCATCTGATTCACACAGGGGATCTTCAAATATTGATTACCAGGAGTTCGGAAAATATTTTGAGTATGGGGTTTCCAAAGCTATATCGAATTACAGCTATTTTAAGTTGGTGCTGAATACATTTGCCACTGAACTTTCAAAGAGGCTAAATAAAGATAAAACCCTGTTGCAGGTAAATATAATTTGCCCCGGACCAGTTAATACCAATATTATAAGGGAAACTCCATTCTTAGTAAGAATAGCTTTAAGGGCTATATTTTCAGTAATTTTTCGTTCACCTACCAAGGCCTCCCAGCCTGTTATATACTTGGCCAGTTCGGATGATTTTCAAGGTAAGACTAATAAATACCTCCATATGTTTATTCCAAAAAACATGGACGAAAAGGTGTATGATGAAGAGGAGGGAAAAAAATTATGGATGGAGTCGGTTAAATTGTGGATGCAGATTGATAGCAATGCAGCTGTATTTTCTGAGTAAACTTTAAAATCATAATATTTTTTCGCATATTTTGATCATAGTGCTCTTATACAGGTACATAAAACACCTCCTATCCCGATCAAATGGTTTCTTTAAATATTATAAAGCAAGTAAAAACGACATTTGTTTAACAAAATGAACAAAAGAGTGAACAATATTAAAACTATTTTGTTTACCTATTGATTGAACAAATAACCTTAAAACTAATTGTCATGAAAACAACAAAGAAATTACTTGCTTTATTAATAATTGGAACATTTATGATTACTGGAAAGATTTATGCTTCTCCTAGTAATAATGAAAACACCTCAATGAATATTGTCGATACGGCAAATTCAAACGACATTCTAAAAACTTTACTGGCTGCAGTCCAGGTAAGTAATCTGACAGAGATTCTTCAGGCGGATGGCCCCTTTACAATTTTGGCACCAACGAATGAAGCATTTGCTCAGTTACCTGATGGTATTTTATTTTCACTGGTTCAACCTGAAAACAAAGAAAGACTGATTAAACTTTTGGCAAATCATGTTATTTCAGGAGAATATACTTCATCAGACCTTATGGAAGGGAAAATAGTTAAAACAGTTCAGGGTAATGAGATTAAGATCAATATATCTGATAATACAATTAAAATTAATGGTGCGAAAGTAATGAAAGCAGATATTAAAGCTTCCAATGGAATCGTACATGTAATAGATCAGGTAATTCTTCCCCCAATTGAATAGTTTTATATTTAGATAGTTAATTAGGTTTATGGAGTCTGTATTAGCAGGCTCCATTTTTTATTATTAGAATATGTTAAAACCTGCATAGTTCATAGGTGTATTATTCTTGCACCAAAAGAGTGCAAATTCCCAAAAAAATATATCTCAAATCACAATTTGTTTAATATTATTTATAATATATTGAACAAATTTACATCTTATCTGTTTACCTCTTATAAACAATTAAATAAAAACTTTAAAACAAAAATCATGAAAACATTAAAGAACGTATTTGCTGCAATTTTACTAGGAGCATTTGTATTTACAGTTAATGTAAATGCACAATCTGATTCTGATGAGAAAAAATCTTCAGACATTGTTGACCTGGCTGTTTCTACAGATTTTCTAAACACACTTGTTGCTGCCGTGAAAGCTGGTGATTTGGTGGAGACTCTAAAGGGAGATGGCCCATTCACCGTATTTGCTCCAACCAATGAAGCTTTTGCTGCACTTCCTAAAGGAACACTAGAGACTCTGTTGAAGCCAGAGAACAAAGATCAGTTGGTTCAGATTCTTACTTACCATGTGGTTGCAGGCAAGGTTAAATCCACCGATTTGAAAGATGGAATGACGGCACAAACTTTACAAGGCAGTAATGTAACTGTACACATTTCTGGTATGGGTGTTAAAATCAATCAGGCAAATGTTACATCAGCGGACATCGAAGCGTCAAATGGTATTGTACATGTAATTGATCAGGTTATATTACCACCAATGAAGTAAATTTTAGATTTACATAATAAGTTGGGTTAGGGGAGCCATCTTTCGGGATGGCTTCTTTTTTTATCTGGAATTTTAGTTCAAAACCTGCTTGATGAAATATTAAGAATTAACTCAACTGTAGTTTTGTCCTAAATAGCCTGAAAAACCAATTCCAAACAACTACATCTAATTTCAGGTAACAAATAATTAAAGCCAATGTTGCACCAAGTGAATTTGCTAGAAAATCCATTAAATCCTTTTGCCTGCTAAAGGACGAAAACAAAATTCCCTGTACTACCTCGGTAATACCACCAAGAATTATAGCCAGCACGAAAGAAATCAGGTAATAACTTTTTTTAAAATTGCCCTGATTGTAAATTCTATACCCAAAAATAAGTAAGATGGTAAAGACAAAGTACATAAACATGTGTGCTAATTTATCAAGGTGTGGAATGCTTATTACTTTTGGAATATTCATATTGCTTACAGGCAGCAGACTTAGAATAATGATCACTACCATCCAAATGAATGAGAATATAAATGATTTAAGGAAATTTTGCACCCGGACAATTAATTATGTTTCTAAGAATTACAAACATATAAAGATCTTTCATATAAATTACATAAAGCAAAAACAATAAATAATTGGTATATTCAGAAAATAATGCGCGGAAAGTCTTTGATTCCAACAAAAATTTGAATTCAATTAGATGGCAGGCATTTACATTCATATCCCTTTTTGCAGGCAAATATGCTACTATTGCGATTTTCATAAATCGGCTTCAATGCAGCTAAAAGACGAGTTGATTTCGGCAATGCTAAAGGAAATAGAGCTGCAAAAAAACTATCTTGATAATGAAATAATTAATACCATATACTTTGGTGGAGGAACACCCTCAATTTTTAGTCCTGAAGAAATATTATCCTTGATTGATCAGGTCAAATTATATTTCGGGGTTAATCAGGACGCGGAAATTACCCTGGAAGCCAACCCGGATGATCTGGATGATGAATATCTGTTGAGGCTTGCCAAAACACCAGTTAATCGATTAAGTATTGGCTGCCAGTCATTTATTGACCGAGACCTTGTTTTTCTTAACAGAAGACACACTGCTCAACAAGCACAGGATTCGGTTAAAAGAGCCATTGCCGCAGGATTTAGCAATATTAGCGTTGATCTGATTTATGGAATTCCCAACATGTCAGTTTCTGATTTAAAAAAGAATATTCAAAAAACTGTTGAGCTTAATGTTCAGCATATTTCTGCATATCATCTTACCATTGAAGAAAAAACCGTTTTCTATAAACGAAAACAAAAAGGACAGCTCAAGGAAATTTCAGAGAAAGAGAGCTCTAAACAATTTCAGGTTTTAATTCAGGAATTGGCAGACAAAGAATTTGAACAATATGAGATTTCAAATTTTTGCAGAAAGGGAAATTATGCGGTGCACAATACAAATTATTGGAAACAGATAAAATACCTGGGCATAGGGCCATCAGCACATTCATACAATACCTCATCAAGACAATGGAACATAAATAATAATAAAGCCTATATAACTGAAATTGGGAAAGGAAAGAATTCCCTTTGAAAGAGAATACCTGGATAGTAAAACCCAATACAACGACTTTATCTTAAGTTCACTTAGAACAATGTGGGGAATTAGTCTTTCGATATTAGAGGAACAACATTCAAAGGAAATGAAGGATTATTGTCTGAGCATGGCAGAGAAATATATTAATTACGGACTACTTGCTATAAAAAACAATTCCCTGATCTTAACAGACCAGGGAAAATTTGTGTCAGATAATGTTATTTCCGAATTATTGTTTGTAGATGCCGATTGATTTAATGAACATCGATTAAAGGTTTACTTTAGTAAGAAGCTTGTTGTTCCAATCAGATTGCCATCAGCGTATAAAGTTACGTAATATGTACCAGGGATCAATTGTCCATCATTGGTCCAAAAAATACACATTTCCACATCCTGGTTTAAATACTCAACAGCTCTGTGAGCAGAATACACCAGGGGTTCCCCATCCACTTCAAATAAATTATCAGGTGCCTCTGCAAGCACAAGCTCATCGGGTCGCATAATTCTCATATAAACCTGTTTTTCGCCAGCTTCTACAATTGGATTTTCCCGAAGTGAAAAACAGATTCTGATTTTATCAATCTTATCTATTTTTTCTTTTTCTTTTCCTTTATTGTTTATTGCAACAGCAGAAACGTCTTTTGCCTGAAGAACAGAAGCCATATCAACTTTGGAAGTAAGTGATTCTTTAATCTTCTCCAGCTCTTCTTTTTCTTTTTGAGTATTGGTCAATTGTGATTTAACCTCCTGGTTTTCTGCTGTCAGAATTATATTCTTTGTGTTTAGAGAATCAATCTGCTTTATATAGCTTTTCATTACATCACGAAGCGTTGAAAGCTCTTTTTTATATAAACGAATTTTTTGAGCATTAGAAGTCTGAACCGCAAGCAACTTTTTAATTTTTTCCTGTTGAATCCCCATTTCAAAGTTCAAACTATCATTGTTTGTTTTAAGAGTATCATATTGATAAACAAGGTTTGAAAGTTCGCTGGCAAGAGAATCTTTTTCTGAAGTAAGTATAGTTTCCATTTCGATCATTTTTGATTTTTGATCAAAATGAAGATAAATTAAGTACCCTAAAACAAGACTTAATACCACAGTTATCCCGATAAATAATGATAGATATTTCCTTTTTGGGTCATTCGCGGTTTGTATTTCTTTTTTTTCGTTTGATTCCATAATTAAAATTGAATTTTATACATGAACGAATAATTATCAGAAATTGTATTTATTATCCGCATTAGTTAGTTTAGCTATTTGGCTTTACCCTGATTGGCAACGGCCTCCATGGCCTTTTTAACCTTCTCTGGATCACCAAGATAATATCTGTCAATTGGCTTTAGATCTTCATCAAGTTCATATACCAATGGTAAACCTGTTGGAATATTAACTTTTAGAATTTCCTGATCGGTAACATTGTCAAGATGCTTAACGAGTGCTCTCAAACTATTTCCGTGAGCAGCAATAATGATTTTTTTATTGTCTTTTATGGCAGGAACAATTTCATTTTCCCAGTAAGGAAGGAAACGCTCAACCGTATCTTTTAAGCATTCAGTTAAAGGAAGGTCTTTTTCATCAACATCTTTGTATAAAGGATCATTTCCCGGGTATCTGTCATCTGACTTTTCAAGGGCAGGAGGTTGAATATCATAACTTCTTCTCCAGATTAAGACCTGGTCCTCACCATGTTTTTCAGCTGTTTCAGATTTATTTAGTCCTTGCAGGGCACCATAATGACGCTCATTTAATCTCCATGACTTTTCAATAGGGATGCCCTCCAGATTCATTTCCTTAAGGGTAAGAGCCAGTGTTTTATTGGCTCTTAACAAAACAGAGGTGAATGCCTGATCAAAGCTAAATCCTTCTTTTATGAATGTTCTTCCAGCATCAATTCCTTCCTGAACGCCTTTTTCTGTCAAATCTACATCTGTCCAGCCAGTGAACCGATTTTCTTTGTTCCATACACTTTCTCCGTGACGAAGTAATACAATTTTATACATGCTGAAAATATTTTTAGGTTGTGCTAATTATTGAAAGTCATTCGTTTATAAAAACGAAATACAAAGATAAAACAAAACATTCAGATACTGAAAGAAATTGTTTTCAGAATGGATATCAAAATTTAAAAAGTACAAATCAACAAATGTTTATATACAGCGCTGATTTTTCAAAAAAATTGAAGGAACACAAATCCATTATTTGAGCTATTTATTATTACTTTGGTGTTTACTTTATTTCTTTTAGCGTATTAAGGATAGTACATTGAATAGGGACGAAAATATTCTGAATAATTTACGGGAAGCCCGGGAAGAGTTTTTTATTGAAATATACCGGAAGTACAAGGATAGTTTTGTCGCATGGACAGCAAAGCGTTATTCCTGTGATAGAGATACAGCCTCAGATTGTTTTCAGGATGCCGTGATAGTTCTTATGAATAATGCGAGATCAGGGAAGTTGATTCAATTGGATTCAGGCCTTAAAACCTATTTATTTTCAGTCGGGAAAAATGTTTTGCTAAAAAAATACAACCTGAAAAAGAAGGAGGTCTCTTTTGAAGAAATAAATGATGAAAATAATTCTCCTGAATTGCATGATTACGATGAACTATTTGATTATAAAAATAAACTTATCGACAAAGTTGCAGAACTAACTGTTAAAATGAAGGAACCATGCAGATCAATATTGAAATATTACTATTATGAGAATCTAAGCATGGGTAAAATAGCTGAAGAAATGAAATACAAAAATGCCGATACAGTAAAATCTCAGAAACTTCGATGTATTAAATACCTGGAAGAGTTGTTGGAAAAAGAAATAACATAATATTAAACTGGAGATGGCAAATATAGAATTAGACGAAAGAATAGAACAATATCTTTTAAATAACATGGGAGATATTGAAAGGCAAGCTTTTGAAGATGAATTGAATTCTGATCCGGAGTTGAAAAAGCTATTTGAAAAAAAACAACTCCTTATCAATGGAATTAGAGCAGGTTTTAACTCAGAATTCAAATCAAAATTAAAGATTGAAGATCAGCGCCGAAAACATATGGTGAAAATCAGAAGAATTAGATTCATTTCAGGAATTGCAGCGATTCTTGTAATCGGTATATTCTCTACCTTTTTCCTAAATAGTATAAATCAAAATCCGATTAAAATTTATGAAGAATACTATCAGCCATATCCCAACATCAGTACTCCCCTTTCCCGTTCGGATGAAAATGGGAATAGTCCGTATTACCAATATGAAAAAGGAGACTTTCAAACTGCTCTTATTGGATTTCAAGCATTAATTAAAGACAATTCTGATGACGAATCTGCTCTTTTTTATGCTGCACTCAGTTATATGGAATTATCTGAATTTAACAACGCGATAGAATATCTCAAAAAAGTTACAACCAAAAACCAGAGCAAATTTACCCAACCTGCAACCTGGTATTTATCCCTGGCATATATCCATATCAAACAATCCCGATTTAGCTACTGTATACTTGACCATACTGGCAGAAGGTAATGATGTATATGGGAAAAACGCAAAAAAGATTTTGAAAAAAATTGATTGACCTAATCCTTTACCAATTTTGGATTCCTCTTTTTCCGGTACCAATATAAAACCATCATAAGAATTGAAATAGATAGCAGACCTATAAATACAGTGAGGTAATTATTTTTCAATGTTATCGGTGAGTTTGTGCCTATAAGTACTGAGGCTCCCCAGAAATAAGCAGAGGAGGTATTTTGATCTGCACTTTGAAGATAGTCAAGCTTGGCCAATCTCAATGCATCCGCCTTCTTTTCTCCGGCCTTTAAATAGCTGTAGAAGTTTATCATAACTTCAGATGTGGCATCATCGGGCAGGTTCCATAGGCTCATAACAATATTTTCTACCCCTGCTGAACGGAAGCCTGTCGCCAGACTAATCATCCCTTCTCCATCAAGATACTTACCAACACCCGTATTACAGGCGCTAAGGGTTACAAGCTCAGCTGCCAAGTTTAAACCATAAAGCTCATGAGTATGCAGGTAGCCATCGTCTATGCCTGATTCAGAGCCAAGAACAATACTATTGAAAAAGGGATCGGAATCATCAAGAAATGAATGACTTGAGAGGTGAATTATCTCAGAACTCTCGGCATTTTCCATGAAAAATTTTTCAGTTGCTGACTGACCAATTCTTATTATGCCACCAAGCTGTTTTTGAATCGATTCAATTTCATTTTTTGATCCCGGCAAAGGAAAAAGATCAGCACTACGATATCTTTTCAATGTATCCATCGCTACAGATCCAATATCAATATCAGCAAAAGGTGCCAATCCTAGAAATGAAATACTATTGTCAACATTTTTTCTGTTGGCATTCATAAAAAAGAGGCTATTCTCAGTATAAATGGTATACTTTGATATAAGGAAATTATTATCGGAATCCCTTAGGGCATCAAAGGGAATAAAATATAGCGCCCTGTCAGGTATCACAACAATTTCTTGAATATCAGGTGTCAAAACAGAATCCAATCCGAGTGAGCGATATACCCTGTTATTCAGAACCGCCATACTGCTATCGTATCCGGGCATCTTTAGTTGTTTTATAAAATCATCAAGATCCTGTTTTTCCTTTTGAGACCAGGCTAAACTTATAAACTTGTTTGAGCGTTTTGTGGTTGCAAGCAGGTAGAGCTTCTCTTCCCCGAAATAATACTGAAGGATCATTCCGTTCCTGTCCAGTTTTCTTTGGCTTTGCTTCAATAAATCAAAATCGATATTTTGTATAAGATCAGTATTTCTATTTTCATTTTTTAAAAGAAATTGAATGTAGTCCAGCTCTTGCTCCATTTTGAACTTTTCTGAAAGATTCTCAGAATTTTCTGTGGAATCTATCCTGTTGGAAGCAATCATTCTTTCAAGCTCTTTTTTTCTATAAATAACAGAATCAGGAATACCACCATAATTAATCACCTGGTTAAGTTTAAACAGAATTTTCGCATGGTTCATTCTGCTTGCCTCCATATAACTGCTAATATCCTTATAATTTTTTTCATCAGGGTATAGTTCATTTAATGAAACGGCCGCTTTTATAGCGGTTTCGTATAAATGTCTATAGTCCTTGAAAAGGCTTGAAACAGAAAGCATACTACTTTGATCCTCTATCATCATATTAATCAATCCCAGTGAAAATATATAATGATCAGTAACTGATTTTAAATATTTTGGATCACCGGTTTCCAAATACAATTCATTTATCAGGTTGGTTTTTTTAATAATTGCTTTAAGAAGCATATCCTTACCATAGAAAAAATCATTTTGACCTGGCAAATGAAACATATCCATCTCATTAAAATCTCTGCTGAGCATGATAATAGATTTTTGATGCTCCTGAATTGCTCTAAATTTCTGATTCTCCTTCGTTAAAAGAAATGCCATAGCTTCATGATATCGGGATATCATTTGGGGGGAATTCTCTTTTTCATAAATGATTTCCTTCAATTTTTCAAGTATGATATATGCAGCAGAGAAATCCCCGGAACTAATAAGAATTTCAGCTTTGGTTCTCAGAAAATTTGTATTTTTAATATCATTGGATTTGAAATAACGTGATCTTATATCAAGACATTTATCTATATACCAAATAGCCTGCTCAAAATCATCCTGTTTAGCCAGAATTACGGAAATACTGCTATATATTGCACTATACAACAAGTTTTCTTTAACCCCCTGCTCTTTCAAAATAGTTAATGTATTTTGAAACCATATTAAAGCAGAATCGATAATTCCATATTCAAGATACATTTCCCCAATATTTACACATAACGTATGGTGTCCATTGAGGGGCATATTTTTCTCTGGTTTTCATGCTTTTCTTAAAATATTCGATGGCCTTTTTAGGATCATGAAACCTTTTGTAAATTAATGCCATGCTATTATATGCATGGGAAAGGTTGAGATAGTCATTCCGACTCTCGTTGTATTTCATTTTTTCAAAAGCATGACCCAAACCAAGGTCATACAGGCCAAGATACCTAGCTGAAGAAGTCAGAATTTCCAAAATATCATTTTTCATATAACCCTCAAAAATTGAATAGGATTTAGCAATTTCCATTGTATTTATTCCATAGCTATATGCCTTATTATAATTTTGCAAACGGTTATTAAAAAGGGCTAATTTCCAGAAAAAATAAACATCGTACTTGCTGGTTCTCAGTGAATCAGGGTATTCACGTATTACTTTTTCGCAAATGGCCAAAGCTTCTTTATTTCGGTTTTGAATACCCAGGGAGAATGCTTCCTGGTTCTTGCAGTATAGATATTGCCGTATTTCAGATGCTTCATGAAATGCATTGGCAGCTTTATTGTAATAAACGACAGCACTATCATATCTGCGTGCTGTGAAATAATTGTCAGCTATCCCTTTCAATGTGTTGGGATCTGGTCTCTGAAGTGATGTTGAGGTGACTATCGTTGAATGCAGTGAAATTGAAAACAGAAGAATTATTCTAAACATACCTGGCATCAAAAATTTGTGATCAATTGTTTAAGATAACAGATGCTTTTATTACCAGAGTGCAAAACCCATAATTTTGAACACCGACATTAACCCTTTTGTTTATAAAATAAATTTTAGAGATATAATGAGAATTCAGCATCAGTATTAATTTTCCTAAATATCGCAATAATTTACTTATCTGCTGAATGCGCCTTAAAAAAAGGTGAAATAATAGGTTTCTAATAGGATTAATTATAAAATCCAGATCACCAGGAAGAAAAACCTGTATTTGCATAGAAAATTACAGAACAAAAGATTCCAATCTTTCCCAACTTTTTTCTTGAGAACTGTTTACCTTTTTCAATTCCCGGTATTAAGTTATGTATTCATTACGATATACAAAGTTAATTGTATGGAATTCCCTGATAACATTTAAAGGAATGAAATTATTTCAAATATTAAAGAAGTCTATTTTAAACTAAATCTAAAAAGCTATGGAAAGAGATATTGGATTATTTACAGTTGGATTTATATTAGTACTTGGTTTTAATATTTTTATATCCTCCTGTCAGAAAGAAGATCCCCCGGTAATGGAGGCTACAAGCATGCAGCTGGTTTCCGGAGGAAATCAAACTTCAGATGCAGAAAGCACGCTGGCCAGTCCGGTTGAGGTATTGGTAAAGGACCAGGAAGGCAATGCCTTTCAAGGAGCAAAGGTAAATTTTGCTGTTACCGAAGGTTCAGTATCCTCAGGAACGGCCACTACTGATGCCAGCGGGAAAGCCAGGACCACCTGGACTCTGGGCTCAACTGCAGGAACACAAACCGTGACCGTGACGGCCTATAAAGCCAATGGTACAACATCTTTATCAGGCTCTCCCATAGCAGTATCTGCGACAGCAAATGAACTTATTGAGGCTACAAGCATCGAATTGGTTTCAGGAGGAGATCAGTCAGGAGACGTTGAAAGTATGTTAGGAGATCCCATTAAAGTATTGGTAAAGGATCAGAATGGCAATACATTTCAGGGCGCGACAGTTAAATTTTCTGTAACTGAAGGTGCTGTATCCTCAGCATCAGAGATAACAGATGCTAATGGAAATGCATCTGTATCATGGACCCTGGGGTCTACTGCAGGAACGCAAAGTCTTACTGTTTCAGCCTTTAAAGCTGACGGCACTACAGCATTAACAGGCTCACCACTTACTGTTACAGCAACTACCAATCCCCTTTTGGAAGCTACAAGTATTGAGCTTGTTTCAGGTGGTGACCAATCAGGGTACGGAGGAACTGAACTTGTAAATCATGTAGTGGTTCTCGTAAAAGACCAAAATGGGGATGCGCTTATTGGAGCTACAGTAAACTATGCAGTATCAGAAGGAGCTGTATCATCTGCCTCAGAAACTACAGTTGTAAATGGAACTGCATCCGTAGCGTGGACGCTTGGTGCTACTGAAGGAACACAAACACTTACAATTACAGCCTTCAAAGCGGATGGGACAACTTCTTTGACAGGATCTCCGCTTTTAGTTAATGCCACTGCAAATGCTATTCCTGAAGCTACTAGTATCATGCTTGCGTCAGGAGGAGATCAAACGGGATATGTAAATAGTATTGTGGGAAATCCAATAGAAGTTTTGGTCAAAGACCAGGATGGGAATTCTTTCCAAGGCACAACAGTAAATTTTGAAGTAACTGAAGGATCTGTTTCCTCTGCCTCAGAAATTACGGATGCAAATGGCACGACATCCATAACATGGACACTTGGTGCTACTGAAGGGACACAAACACTTACAATTACAGCGTTCCAAGCAGATGGAACAACTCCTTTAACAGGATCACCACTTCAAGTTAATGCAACAGGAACATTGCCTGGCACAACAGGAGAAGTGACTGATTATGACGGCAATGTGTATCAAACAGTACAAATAGGAAATCAAACCTGGATGGCAGAGAATCTAAAAGTAACCCACTTCCCAGACGGAGCAGAAATCCCATTAGTTACCAATAACACTTCTTGGGCGAATTTAGGGGATAACGATACTCAAAAGGCATATTGCTTTTATAACAATGATGAAAATAGTTCATATGGTGCTTTATACACAAGCGCTGCCGCTATGAATGGTAATGCCAGCAGTAGAGAAAACCCAAGTGGAATACAGGGTGTTTGTCCAGATAACTGGCACTTACCAAGTGATTTGGAATGGTGGGAATTACGAAGTTATTTAGGAATTGCCACTGCAGCTGGCCAAATAAAAACGACCGGTACACTTCAGGATGGAACTGGACTATGGAATACTCCAAATACTGGAGCAACTAACGAAAGTGGCTTCTCAGCACTCCCAGGAGGAGACCGTCGCCCTGACAATGGCACTTTTAGAAACCTGGGAGATGGTGGTGCTTGGCTTACTACATATCATACTAGTGCGACTGATGTTAAAGTTATCAATATAACATACCTTAAAGAGGATATAGGAGCTTTTAGTCTTCCAAAATCAGGAGCCTATTCCGTTCGTTGTGTTAAAGATTAATAGTATCTGGTTGGTTCATCTACAATGATATGACTAATCAATTTTAAGGAAGATGAGATTTAATTTAGAATTTAAAAAACCAGTAAATAAAATAGAAATGAAACAATCAAAACCGAACAATATGAAAAAGACTCAAATTTTGTATTTACCATTATTTATCTTTCTATTAGTATCTGTTTTAACAGCAAGTTGCAAGAAAGAGGATCCCAATGTTGCACCAGGTAAAGCCACTCTAACTTCACCTTTACATAGTGCCACTGATGTTGCTTTAAATTCAACATTATCATGGCAGACAGCAATTGATCCGGATGGTGATGCAGTGGTTTACGATGTTTATTTTGGAACCGATGCCACGCCTGTAGCAATTGCTAGTTCTGGTCAGACAAGCACTACCTACACGCCCGCTTTAATGGCCAATAACACCTACTACTGGAAAGTTGTTGCAAAAGATCCAAAAGATGGTATAAGCGAAAGCGCTGTATGGAGTTTTTCAACCCTTAACAACGGACCGGGGACTGTTGCTTTAACTTCCCCCGCTGATGCAGCTGCGAATGTTGCATTGGATGCAGCATTAACTTGGCAGGCAGCAACTGATCCGGATGGCGATGCAGTGGTTTATGATGTTTATTTTGGTACTGATGCTAATCCCATAACTGTGGCGAGCACCGACCAGTCTGGTACAACATACACTGCGACACTGGCAGCAAATACAACATATTATTGGAAGGTAGTTGCCAAAGATGACAAAGGAGGGGCAGCAGAGAGTACAATTTGGAGTTTCTCTACTCTCAACAATGCTCCAGGCTCAGTTAGCTTAACCGCTCCTGCAAATGAAGCAGGCGGGATTGCTTTAAGTTCTATACTATCATGGCAGGCAGTAACTGACCCAGATGGCGATGATGTGGTTTATGATGTTTATTTTGGCACTGATGCTACTCCCATAACTGTAGCAAGCACAGATCAGGAAGGTACAACCTACACTCCAACACTTGCTCCTGGAACAACTTACTATTGGAAAGTAGTTGCCAAGGATCCATATGGTGCCATGAGTGAAAGCGTGGTATGGAGTTTTACAGCCATAATTCAAATTGGTGACTTCTATCAGGGTGGTATTGTATTCTATTTGGACGGAACAGGGAATCATGGGTTGATCTGTCCAATTACTAATCAAAGTCCACCTAGTCCGGAGGTTCATGGAGGATGGGGTTGTGCAAACGGTGTCAACATCGATGGAGCAGATGCTACAGCAATAGGTATAGGCCTGCAAAATACCCTAGATATAATTGCAGCATGCCCTACTATTGGAATAGCTGCAGAAATTTGCGCAAGTCTGACATTAAATGGATATGAGGATTGGTATTTACCAAGTATAGACGAATTGAAAGCAATGCATCAACAAAGAAATATAATAACTGAATATGCATTGGCAAATGGAGGTGAAGACTTTATTGGGCATTATTATTATAGTTCTTCTGAGTCAACAGGCGCTTATGCATTTGCCATATATTGGCCAAATGGCAATACCAACCAAGTGGGTAAAGCAAACTTTAATTACCCATTTAGAGCAGTTCGTGCTTTCTAAACATATAATTTTATCATTTAATATTGGCTTAACGGTTCCTTTATTAGATTTACCCTGCTGAATTGATTTTCAAACAAAAATTAAAGAAAACTTTCAGCAGGGTTAACTCGTTTATAGGAGATTAAATTTTTTACGCTACTTTTTAAAATCTGGTTTATTTTACCAGCTCTAAACCATCTAAAGCCGATGAACCACCTGGCGTGTGTAAAAGAGCTTTTTGAAATAATACCTTTGCTTCACGGGTTTTGTGCATTTTTAGATTTGTCCAACCAAACATTAAAAGCGCATCCAGATCAAAAGGATATAGATTCACGACCTTTTCAAAATACTTGTAGGCAACATCATATTGTTCCCTTCCATAATAGATCAATCCAAGTCGGTGGTTTGCTATTGAATTATTGGGGCATATTTCCAGAATTTTCTTGTACTGAGTAATCACCTGCTCCCAATTGCCCATTGCTGATGCCGGATAGACATATCCGAACTTAGCCTCAATAGCCATAGGTTTTAAACTAACGGCTTTATTATAAAAAGCCAGGGATTCACTAAAAAGACCAGCCTGGTAAGTTAACCATCCAAGCCTCAGGTTTTGTTCATAGGAATCTTCACGATATACTTTTTTGAGCGCTTCAGCTGCTTTTTGAACTTCACCGGCAGCTTCCTGTAAGTAACTTTCCTGAAATGCCGCAACTTCGTCTTTAAAATCCTGTGAAAAAGTAGTAGAACTTAAGCACAGAAAAAATACAAGAAATAATGTGTTGATTTTTAAAATGTCCATGATACACCTCCATATATTGAATTCATGTTATAATTTGTTGAATTGATTGTTGTCTCTCCTGTATCTGTTGAAGTAAAATTACTTGTAGTACTGTAATAACTGTAGTTAAACGACAGCAAAGTATTTTTCTTTCCAACAGGTATTAATAGGGACGCACTAAATTGTTTATCTACAGGGTTTGGTCCGTTATACACCAACCAGCCCATTTGTGTAGTTACATAATGCATATCTCCATAAGCACCAGCAATTTCAAGCCAAACCGGATTAAAAATCTTAAATCCCAGACTTAGTTCTGCAAATTGACCCTTTTGAATAAAGCCTCCACCACTTAATACTTGTTGAATATGAAAGCCTGAAGTGAGATACAGATTCAGATTACCCAGTGGATAAAATCGAATTAATAATCCCTCCTGTAAATAAGTACCATAATTCAGATATGAATAAGAACCTGCTACCCCCAGACTTATATAAGGAAAATCTTTAATAAGAGACAGGTGTCCTGTAAAATCATTGTATTTATAAGCGGGAACATAGGTATATGAACCACCTGGCCCCATTCCGTTTCCTGAACCCACATAAAAATCTGGTACTTTTCCCGGGAGATAATGAATTGCCAGGTTAAGATTAAACCCACTTCCTAAATATATATTTCCAAGTATATAAAATTGATTTTGGTAAAGCTTCTGGTTTGGATCATAAAAACCTACCGAATCATTCTGATAAAAGGTAAACCGGTTTCCCATCAAAAAACCATACTGATAAAATAAACTGAATTTTTTTGAAATAAGATGGTTAAAACCCAGGTTTGCTTTAAAGATGCTGTTTTCAAATACCTGATATCCATTTTGTTCAGAGGGAATCTCATCAATATTCTCCAGTCCTGCTTGAAAATCACTAAAACTATATTGTAAAGCCAGATTTCCAAGTTTAAATTTAGGTACTTTAATGCCTGTCCAATTTGCCATCATGGTAGATGAAAATTGTTTTGTAACATCCAGAGCAGCTTTTTCTCTGTTTATAAATATGTTGGCATAATAGATATATTCAAGAAGGTATTGGTCATTTGGGTTAAATTCAGCCGCTTTTCGGAAATGAATAAGAGCTCTGTGGAAATTTTGTTTTTCATAAAAAGCAATTCCAAGGCGCATTCTCATATAAAAATAATCACTTCCATTTTCTATTGCCTTCTTCCCCCATTTTATTAGTTCCGGCCAGTTTTTTTGGTTGTACAGTTCAAAAGTCTTTTTCTCATAGTTTATTACCTGTTGATTTTCCTGTCCAGTTGAGCAGAATGAAATTAAAATCAAAACGTATAATATGAGAACTACTTTTCGCATATAAATAACATTTCATTACCTTCTCCTGATACTGAGAGAGCCATATTACTATTTTCATTAACCTGAATTTCGAAATTAATTGAGCTGATTAATTTTTCGCCCAGGTATTTTTTTGTAGCTGATTTTAAAATAATGGTAGAGGGAGAAAGTTCATTATCAATAGTTGAATAATCAATTGTAAAAGATGCCTTCAGGTATTTATAGAAGGGAGCTATGAAATCATGTAAAAACAGTGCTTTCTTTGAAAAAACATGGTTTACAGGATATCTATCTTCCAGTGTAAGACCCTGGTAGTATCCCTTTTGTACCTTAAATGCGGCCAGATAAAAGAAATACAATACCGAAGATCTGCTTCCTTCAAAATGAGTAAAGATGACGAGATCCTCATCCTCTTCAAAAAATGCTTTTGACCCGTAGTTTTACATTCAAAATAGGATTGATTATAAGCAGTCGTCCTTATCTCCCATTCCTGGAATGAATTCTTACCTTCTAAATGCCATCTGAACCTTTTTCCAGGAACAAAATTAAAAGCCTTTTGTAGCAATGGTGTCCTGGTAATATTTGAAACACGATCATTCATCTCCGGTTTGGCATAAAACTTCAGTTCTGTTTCATTTGACTTCTCGACCATATAATGACCTATTGGATAATCAAGTGTAGCAGAGCCAATAAATGGAGTAGATTGAACCTGAAAATGCAAATGCGGGTATGGGGAACGGCCTGAATTTCCACATTTTCCGATAATTTGACCGGAAGTTACCTTTTCACCTTTTTTTACTGTAAAAGAGTCAGGCATCAGGTGTGACAATTTTGAAAATAAGAAATCAGTATGACGAATTATTATTGTGTTTCCCCAATTTTGTTTTGTATTCGCTTCCCCAACAATGTTGTCAGGAACTCCATCGATAATTTCCTCAACAATTCCATCAGCAGGTGCAGCAATGGCCTTTCCATAGCAGTAGTAATCCTTTGCATAATCTCCATCCTTACCATAGCTTGATCCATCCTCATCTAATATCATAAAATCCCATGCATGTTTCCATGCACCCTGGTGAGTATGTTCTCCATCGTGTGCCTGGGTCACAGACCATTCACCAAAAAAGGGCAAGCCCAGAGATATAGGCGCTTTGTATTTGAATCGGGTTAAATAGTTCTGGTATGAATACAGGTTTTTTTCAGGGGAATTTTGTTGAATAATTACTTCAGACAACAATTCATTTGTCCTGACACGAAACTTTAGAATATAGAGAAATAAAAGAACAATCAGATTAAAAGGAAGGGAATAAACAGGCAGTGAAAAGAATAGGGCAAATATTTTATTCAGGCTTACCACCAGAATAACAACCAGTGGAATTAATAGAACAGTCCATAAATACGATAAACGTGAAGGGATAATAAAAAATCCGCCAAGGGCAATGGCCGTAAGAATAAAGTTAAATCCGATATAGCTGTAGCTAATTTCAGTGATATCGGCTCCGATAATCTGATAAAATATGAAAGCCGTATAAAACCCAATTAGAGCTTAATGAAAAAGCAATCCTGGAATAATACAATAAGCCAATCGCAATTAAAATACCTGAAATAACATTGAATTGAAAAAAAATAGCACCCAGTGAAATGAAATATGTTTTTAAAGAATGAGGCAGGGCGATATTATTTCCCCATTCATACATTTTCACAAGCGTATTTCCTCCTATGATGTATAAATCATTTAGAGAATAGATACCTCTTTCACTGATTCCCAGAGCAGTAAATTCCTGTGTGGCAAGTGTTACTATCCATATTGAAAGAATAAATGAAACACTTAGATATGGAAGGGCATATTTTCCTATTACTCCTTCAAGAGAAACAGAAATGAAGAGAGTAAAAAGTGCTGCAATAAATAAAATAAAAAACAGGAGTATTCCGGGTGAAAAATATATTCCAAGACCCAACCCTACCAGCAGACTATTGAAACCATATATTCCTTTGTTAATCCTTTCCTTATCAAAACCAAGCCAATAGGCTGCTGAACTGGTAACTAAGACTGAAAACAACCCTGATATTCCGGCAAAAAAATCAATAAAAGTTACCAGTATCAGTATAACAGCGAAAAACCTGCTGTCTGAAAAAAAGACCTGAGAATAACTGTTAGTAATTCCAGACAGGTATTGTTTTATTTGATCTCTGGATGGTTTCATTACCATGTTAATCAAAATATGGTTTATTTAAGATGTGAGGGCATCACTTCCTGTGATATTATTGTTTCTATGGTTTCTTTCTTTCTTATTATATGAGGATTACCATCTTTATCAATCATAACTACGTTGGGTCTCATTGTGATAAATTGCATCCACTGGGTCATATTGTAAGCTCCTACCCGATTTATTACTATATGGTCTCCTTTTTTCAAAGGGGGAAAATCAATTGCTTCACGCAAAACATCAATATTCATACATAGTGGGCCATATATTGCTGTTTCTTCAGTGTGTTCAGAGAATGGCTGAGCCGGAATTATGTTATGCTCATACCAGAAAGAAGTAAATAAAATATTTACACCTACATCAACAATTGTTGATCTACGACCATCAGCAAGTCGTTTATTGGCCAGCACTGTACCCAGTAAATAGCCGGCATCATCTATAAGAGCCCTTCCTGTTTCCAAAACCAACAATGGAAGGTTTTCAGGTTTAATAGCTGAATTAATCAACGCGGAAGTAATGGCATCTGCATATTCATCAAAACTAGGTGCTGTATCTGTGCCGGGGAGATAAGCCCCTTTTAATGTGCTTTTTGAAGCAAAGCCACCACCCATATCAATATATTTAACGATATGGCCATATTTCCTTTCCAGGCCAACTGCCAGGTCGGCAAGTTTAGCTGCAGCCTTTTTATAAGCATCTGCAGAAAGAATAAAGGTTCCGATGTGAGTGTGTAAGCCAACCAGGTCAAGCTTTTTGCTTAACATTATGCGATTCAGTGCTTCCCATGCTTCTCCATTGTCATAGTTAAATCCAAAGCGGTCCCACATTGGATATATACCCGTATCCATATTCACTCGAATAGCGACCTTTGGTGTTTTCTTCATTCTTTCTGCCAGATCAATCAGGCTGTATAACTCATCAAAATGGTCAATATGAATCAAGGAATCATTTTGTATTGCCAGCTCAAGGTCAGTATCTGACTTATCGGGGCCATTAAATATAATGTGGTCACCTGAAATATTATTCTTTAAAGCTTTGTTGTATTCAAAACCAGATACTACTTCGGCCCATGCACCTTCCTGATGGAATACCCTACAAACAGCGTCCAGGTAGTTCGTTTTATATGACCAGGCAAATTGAATTTTTGGGTATCTGGTAGAAAATGATCTTTTTGCTGCCTGAAATGATTTCCTGATTGTTTTTTCTGAAATAACAAACAGGGGAGATCCATATTCTTCAATAAGGCTTTTTACCAGGTTGTTATCAATTTCAGTTACAGGTTCCATTCTGGTTTTCATCCCAAATTTACTGGGCATTCCGGAACCTAATTTTTTTATAAACGGGCGTTCAAATGCTAATTTTTCCATGTTATCAATTTTTTCAAATTTCTCCCTGGGTTGATATTTTTTCAAATTTCTTTAGATCAACAATCATATCAGAAGAGTATCGTACAAACATTTTCCCAACATCATAAGTCGAATATGGTTTAACTTCTTGTCCAAGGGCTAGTTTAACCAGGGCTTCAGGTAAATTTTGACCGGCACCTACCGCCAGATATACCCAGGCCGGAATCCGGGGATTTATCTCTATAACATATAATTCTCCTTTGAGTCACGAATGAGCTCCAGCTCCATACCACCTTTCCAACTGGTTGCTTTAATAATATGGCGTGTTAAATCGAGCATATCAGGAGCATCGAGAGTTATTCCTCCCCATGCTTTTCCTTTATCGGTAATATATTGCTTACGCATGGGTACTGCACCAATTGTATTTCCTTTTCCATCGCCAAGTGCGATTACATTTACTTCTGTGCCCTTAACAAACTCCTGGATAATCACTGGTAAGCCCCACTTTGCACTTATTTTATTAAAATACATTTTTACCTGCTCCTCATTATAAGCAATCCATGCATCATAAAATTTTCCTTTTACCATTACCGGATATTCAAAGTCTTTTCTAATGTCAGCTATATCCTTATGGTTAAGAAGTGGTTTGCTTTCGGGAACATTTATGTTGTATTTTTTACCAAAATCGTAGAGGTTTGACTTATGGCGCTCTTCAAACTGCTCCAGGGTTGGAAGAAATGTATTTATCCCCATTTCTCTCAGTTTACCTTCTGATTTCATAAATGTATATAACTCGGCATCAAAGTTTGGTATAAGAACATCTATGTGCTCAATTGAGTTGATGTATTCAAGTCTTTGAATGAGAGCATCTGAACCTTCAGATGGATATGGAACCATATATACCTTATCAACCATGTCTTCCATGTAAATTCCCGGCTCTAGTGTTTCATACGAAAGGCCAATAATCCTTAGGTCGAAAGCGCCTGATTCACGAATACCCCTAATTACTGGAATGCCAGGCCCGGGATTATCTGTATTATTAAGGCCTGTAACGGCAAGAGTGATTTTTATTTTACTCATTTTCTGATGTTAACAGGTGTTGGTCTTCCTCCTCAATTAGTTTGAATTGCCTCAGGCTGTTGATAAAATCGTAATAATATTTCTCAAAAGTGATGGAATCAACATCATATTTTTCAAGAATTCCCTGCTTGACCTCATCAAAATCTTTTTCCTGTTTTAACAGATCAAGTATATCGGTTCCAACCTGGTTGAGCGTAAATGATTCTCCGCTGGAAGGGTCAAAAACGAAACCAGATTCACTTACTGCAATATTTTTTTTAAGCTTCATCCGATAAATTTTTAATTAAAGTGTTTTAAATGGCGCAAATCCTATACCAAAATAGGCTGAATTAATGGTATTTACGACATGAATATTTTTTATTCAACTATTTCATTAAAGATTTCAAGATCTAAAAGCACAGGCTCATATTCAACACCACTAGCTTTTAAAACATTTACAAATGCTTTGAGATGATTTTTAGATCCCCTTAGCAAGTTGCCGTAAACAGTTGATATGTCCTGGTTATCAACATTTTTTTCTAACTCATTTTCAATATCCTGTATATCTGTTTCTTCAATCAGGGCACCAACTTTTAGTGCCTCGATTCTATCCACTTTTCCTTTTTCAATTAAGTTGTCATATAAATTTTGTAGCGTTTGATTTTTAAATGAGCCTTTTATATCTTCAGCTACAGGATCATTCAGCTCATACCTTTCTAATAAGGTTTTGATGGCATCGGTATGTCTTTGCTCACTCTTTGAAATATTATTAAAAATAGGCTGAGGATATAAGGTATACATAAAAATATATACATCTCTAGCCAGCTTTTCTTCTTCTCTCATATAAAGTAAACCATTTATTTCAGCCTGGCTTAATGCTTCAAGAGGCAGGTTTGTTAAACATGGGAAATCCTGGTCTGAAATTTCAAACTCATCACAAACCAATGATTTTTCATTGGCTTCCTCATCAATATTATCCTGGGTATCACAAGCAATGATGCCATTTCCAGCCACGGCCAAAACTACGGATAAGATTATTCTTGTAAGAACTGTATTTCGTATCATAATGAAATTTATTTAATAAGTGGTTATATTCCTAATCTATGGAACAAAATTATATCAAACAACACTTTCAGCTGTTACGAAATTCTGTTAAAATGTTATGAAATTGTGTTGTTAATGTATAAAAGGAGTTGAAAATGATTGGAAAGTCAGGCAAAATATATATTATATTTCACCGATAGATTTCCTTACGCTAAACTTGTTTTGGCGGTATTCTGAAACTGACAGGCCGGTAATTTTTTTGAATTGGTTTGATAGGTATTGAACGCTACTGTACTCCATCATATAGGCAATTTCACTGAGTGTATACTCGTCCTGATTGATTAGTTCTTTAATGCGTTCAATCTTTTGCAGAATTATATATTTTTCAAGAGTCAGGAACTCATTTGCAGAAAAAACCTTTGACAGATGCTGATAACTTTTACCCAATTTTTCGACAAGGTAATCTGATCGTTGAATAACTGAATTTACATTGTTCAACTGATGAATCAATTCAATAACAGCCAATTTAATGTCCTCAACCAGTTTTTTATCTTTATCAACAACAAGACCCAGACCGTATTTTTCAAGAATAGCAGAGACATTAAGTTCTGAAAGCAAAGAAGGATTAAATGACATGGTGGCTGATCCCAGATTTATTTCATGTACGATAAATCCGGTTTCTTCAAATTTTTCCTTTAGAAAAAGAACTGTACTTGTACAAAAGAGGTTCTTAATTTTAAAGGTTTTAGTGATGTAATGATCAGTTATTCCCATCAAAAAAGCAAGTAAATACTAATTATCAAAGATAATACAAAGATAAACTTGGGTAAAAAAGTCCTGTATTAGAAACGGGAAATGGCTTTTCCCCGTATGTTTTATAAAAAATTAATGTTTATTTGGATAAGAAAACAGAATACGCTCAACGTTTATATCCGGAGATTTTTACTTTTTGACGGGAATTTATTATCAATATTATAATACCGGTCAATACCAAAGGAATGCTTAAAATCTGTCCCATGTTCAAGCTCATTCCAGCTTCAAAAGAAACCTGGTCTTCCTTTATGAATTCAATAAAGAAGCGGGAAGTGAAAACAAGTATAAGAAATAAGCTAAACAATAATCCATTTTGTGTCTCACCCTTCTTCTGCATATATATGTAATACAGCAATACAAATATTAATAAATATGCAAGAGCTTCGTATATCTGAGTTGGGTGTTTTGGTACAGTTTCTCCATTTCTTTCAAAAATAAATCCCCAGGGAAGGGAGGTTTGGATACCATAAATTTCGGAATTCATAAGGTTTCCCATTCGAATAAAAAATCCTGTCAGGGCAACTACAATCACAATTCGGTCCATTACCCATAAAAAACGCATTTTCGTATTCCTTCCAAACAACAATAGTGCTATAATTATCCCAACAGCGGCTCCGTGACTGGCCAATCCACCGTGCCAGATTTTAAAAATTTCTGATGGATTACTCAAATAGTATGATGGCTCATAAAAAAAACAATGACCCAACCTGGCACCAACAATGGTAGCAACAGCCATATAAATGGTAAGTTTATCAAGAGTTTCCTGAGAGACACCCTCATACTTAAAGAACTTATTCATTATGATGTACCCAAAGAAAAAGCCAGACGCAAACAATAATCCATACCAGCGAACAGCAAAATTTCCAATTCTGAATATTTCCGGATTCATATTCCAGTGAATACCAACCTGAGCAAGTTCTTCCATGCTTTTACTAAATTTTAGATTTCAAAACTACAAAATATAATGGTTTAAACTTGTCTGCCTGAGAATTTCTGAGAAGCAATATATTATATTTGTACATTTTAAGTTATTATTTAAAGACGCTATTCCAATTAATTTGAAAGCTACAAGAATATCATATTTATTATTATTCATTTCGATACTTTTAATATCGGGTTGTGCAAAAATTGCAGCACCACCAGGTGGACCTAAAGATGAAGAACCACCAAAAATCAAAAAAAGCGTACCTGAAAATTACTCTACCAATTTTGATCAGAAAACAATAAAAATTGATTTTGATGAGCATGTTGTTCTCAAGGAAGTAAACCAGAAGCTGATTATTTCACCCCCTCTTTTGGAAAACCCTGAAATTCGAATGAAGGGTAAAAGCCTTATAATTGAAATAGAGGAAGAGTTATATGAAAATACCACCTATACTTTTAATTTCAATGATGCCATTGTGGACCTTAATGAATCAAATCCGTTTGTAAACTTTCAATATGTTTTTTCAACTGGTGATGAGCTTGATTCGTTAAAATTTGGAGGAGAAATAGTTAATGCTTTCAATTTAAGTGTTCCGGAAGAGGTGCATGTTTTATTGTATGATGACCTTTCTGATTCAGCCATTTATAAGCATAAACCACTATATGTTTCAAAAGCCGATGAAAACGGAAATTTCTTAATACAAAATCTAAAAGCAGACACCTTTCAGATATTTGCACTTCAAGATGCAAATTTGGATTTCCTTTACGACCTTGAAGAATATGTGGGTTTTTCTGACTCCCTGGTCTTTCTTTCAGCCGAAACACAGCAAGATTACTTTATTGAAGATAGTCTGAATCTATTATCTGACAGCCTGGAAATACCCATACCTGAAGACATGATAGAAATAATACCAGACAGCTTAAACCTAACTCAGAATGTTACTAGCAAGAAATTGGTATTATCCATGTTTCAGGAGGCGTTTAAGGAGCAATATTTACTTAATTCTGAGCGAACCAGAAAAGAAAACCTGCTTTTTGTATTCAATAAACCATTGTTTGGAGAGTTGGAAATCAACCTTCCAGAGTTTCCTGATGTGAACAATTGGTTTTTACAGGATAAGTATACAATAGGAGACACCATTGCTTATTGGATTACAGATACTACGCTGGTTAAGGAGGAGTCCTTGAAAGTAGCTTACAGTTACCAGGTTAAATCACAATCAGATAGTATTAAGCAGGTTTCTGATACTGTTTTTTTCAGGTATAAAGCACCCTCAACGAAAACACGCAGGCGGGCGGCTGTCACAACTGAGAAAAAACCCTCTCTGGCTTTGTTAATGAATGCCGGGCCCGGAAATCCTCTTGATCTGAATGAGCGACCTACTATCTCTTCAACGACCCCAATTTCTGATTTTGATAATAGTAAAATGGAGTTTTACTCAATAAAGGACTCTGTGGAAACGGCTGTGGAAATAAATCCTTACCGTGATTCAACTGAGCTTAACCGATTGTTTTTTGATTTAAAACTTGAACCAGAAACAAGTTACAAAATTCAATACCTCCCGGGTGCTGTTACTGATATTTATGGCCTAGCCAATGATAGTATTGAAATAAGATTTCGGCCCAGGGAACAGGAATTTTATGGCAATATCATTATGGATCTAACAAATATTGATAAATCGCTTATAGTTCAATTACTTACTGATAAGGAAGAGGTAGTTAAACAAACGCGTGTATACAGAGATACTAGCTTAGTGTATGATTTTCTTCCTCCAAAAACATATTTAATAAAGGCTATTTGGGATAAAAATGATAATGGCAAGTGGGACACAGGGAACTTGATAAAACGCATCCAGGCTGAAAAAGTCATTTATTATATTGAAGCAATTAAATTAAGATCAAATTGGGAATTTAAGAAAAACTGGTCTCCTCATTTTAAGAATAAATAAAATGCCAAATCAAATGAAAAAGTTGTTTGCAATTACCATTTCAATTCTATTTTCAAATTTGATATTCGCCCAGGAACCCACCTCAACCCAACCCAAATTCTCAACCTATTATTACCAAAAAAAGGAACTGTTTGAAATGCTTCCTGACACAAAAAATGAAATTATTTTTTTAGGGAACAGCATCACTGACGGATGTGAATGGGGAGAACTATTTAAAAATAAGGACATTAAGAACCGCGGGATTTCAGGAGATATTACTGATGGTGTATTATTCAGACTTGATGAAGTAACCAGGTCCAAGCCGGATAAAATATTTATTATGATTGGAGTGAATGATTTATCACGAAACAAAAGCCCCGATTACATTCTGACAAATTATAGTAAAATACTTCAAACAATTAAGGAAAATACACCTGATACATATATCTATATTCAAAGCATTCTACCGGTAAATGATCAATTTGGGAAGTTCGGTAACCATACAAACAAAACAGAAGAAATTAATCAGGTAAACAAAGGATTAGTCCGGCTTGCAAGAAATTTTGGCTGTACTTTCATTGACCTTACTGAGGCTTTTACAGATAGTTTTGGGAGGCTAAATGGAGAATATACCAATGATGGACTTCATTTAACAGCCAAAGGCTATCTGGCATGGAAAGATGAAATTAATAAATTCGTGAAGTAAGCATATCAATGAAGCCACGACAATTTTTCTTTCTAATCATTTTATTATTTTCAATAGAAGCAAGTGGTCAAAAAGAATTTGTACAAGTTGGAAAGGCATCCTACTATGCTGATAAGTTTAATGGAAGAAAAACAGCCAGCGGGGAAATTTATGATCATTCAAAAAAAACAGCAGCACATTTAACCCTGGCTTTTGGAACAAAGGTTCGGGTTACGAACCTGGCAAACAAAAAAAGTGTTGTTGTAAAAATTAATGATAGAGGCCCTTTTGTTAAAGGTCGGATTATTGATCTTTCAAAATCTGCTGCAAAACAACTTAATTTTTTAGATAAAGGTTTAACCGAAGTTAAAGTAGAGATATTGAATCAGGAAGGTTCATCATCAGATAAAACCAAACAACAAAAAAAGAAAAAAAAGTAAATTTCCAAGCACTTCCGCAAGGATAATTTATAGTATATAAGTTTGCTTGATTTTTTTACTTTTGTAGAACCCATTATCACATATTCTGCTTCAACTAAATTAAAATGTATGACAAGTACACAAAGTAATAGTTTAAAATCATTACCAATTTTCCTTGCTTTCCTGGCTATGGGTTTTGGCGATGTGGTAAGTCCTCTTTCTGCTCTTTTAAAGGAAGAATTTGTGCTTTCAAATACAGTTTCTCAGCTGGTAACCTTTATGGGCTTAATTATGTTTGGACTACTCTCCATTCCAATGGGGCTTTTGCAGGGCAGGAAGGGCAAAAAGTATATGCTTCAACTAGGGTTAATAATTGCCCTTTTCGGATTATTGCTCCCAACAATTTTTGGCTTTGAAAGTTTTGCACTGCTTTTGTTTTCAGTATTATTTCTTGGTGCCGGTGCAGCAATAATGCAGGTTGCCGGAAATCCTATAATGCGTGATGTATCACCCGAAGGTAAATATTCAAGGAACTTATTATTCGGACAATTTATTAAAGCAATTGGTACATTATCAGGAATGCTATTGCCATTTGCTGCTGTAAAATGGTGGGGATCTGATTGGCAGATTTTATTTCCAATCTATAGTATAATAATGTTTGCTGCCATTATATATTTAATGGCTACCAGAATTGATGAAAAATCAGAATCTTCCGGACAGTATCCAACCTTCAAGTCCTGCTTGTCCCTGCTAAAGAATAATTATGTATTGTCAATGGTGCTTGGAATATTCTTTTATGTGGGAGCAGAAGTGAGTTTGTTTTCAAAAATACCGGTTTATCTTAAAGACATTCATGATTTTGATTTGAAAACCTGGGGTCTTTTAGGATCTGCATTCATAGTACTGGCTGTGCTTGTTGGAAGGCTTTCTGGATCAATTATTCTTAATTGGATTTCGCCTAAACAATTTTTAGTTATTTCCTCTGTCCTTTCACTTGTAGGTATCTTGGGTTTGTACATTCCTCAGCAAAGTATTGCCATTGCATCAATTTTCATTACAGGTTTAGGATTCGCCAATATTTTCCCTCTTATTTTTTCAATGGCCATTGATAAAATGCCTGAAAGAACAAATGAACTTTCCGGCTTAATGATTACTGCAATTCTGGGAGGAGCCTTTATTCCATTATTGTTTAGTGGTGTCGCCGATCTTACAGGCAATATTATGTACGGCTTTATTGTTCCGATAATCTGTTTTATTTATATCACCATTTTAGCATTCAGAAATTAACAAAAAATTATGAAAGAAGTAACCGCAGGAATCGATATTGGAGGAACAAATAGTTCAATAGGCCTGGTTGATAAACAAGGAAAAGTTGTTCAAAGTACCATCCTGGAAACAAAAAAGTTTGACACTGTTGAACCCTATATTAAAGCATGTAATGATGCCATTACAGACCTGTTAAATGCTGGAGACGAAGAATATGATTTAAAAGGAATTGGAATTGGTGCTCCCAACGCAAATTATTATCGGGGAACCATAGAGAATGCACCAAACTTACCATGGAAGGGAATTATACCCTTTAAAGAAATGTTTCTTAAACTTAGGAATGTTCCTTTTGCACTGACCAATGATGCAAATGCAGCTGCTATTGGAGAAACCATCTTTGGGGTTGCTAAAGGAATGGAAAATATTATTGTTTTGACACTGGGTACTGGCCTGGGAAGCGGAATCGTTGTAAATGGCGATATTGTGTACGGATATTCAGGCTTTGCAGGTGAAATGGGACATGTAGTGGTGTATCCGGGCGGAAGAGAATGTGGTTGCGGTCAACTGGGGTGTCTCGAGACCTATGTTTCGGCAACCGGGGTATGTAAAACAGCAACTGAATTAATGGCAAAATGGAGAGCAGATAGTCCTTTACGGAAATATAATGTAGATGAGTTAACCTCAAAAAAAATATCCGATGCTGCCTTGGAAAATGATACTATTGCTCTGAAAACATTTGATAGAACTGCAGAGATTTTGGCAATTGCCATCGCCAACTCATTGGCATATACAAGTCCGGAAGCAATAGTTTTGTTTGGCGGACTGGCAAAATCAGGCGATTTACTTATGAAGCCTTTGCAAAAATGGCTGGATAAATATGTACTGGTTTTTTATAAGGATACATTTAAAGTATTATTCTCTGCCCTTGAAGAAGACAACGCTGCTATACTGGGAGCTAGTGCTTTAGCCTGGAAAGAGATTGAAAAGACAGCATAGTAAACTTTAAATGAAAACACTTGAGATAAGCTCTTTAGTTTTTAGCTCTTCTTCGACTGATTGGGAAGAAATATCACAACAGCTTAATAAATTGGGTCATGAACAAAAAATTGACATAACTCCCTGGTCCAAATATCCTTATAAGCCTGAAGTGAAATTTAAAATTGCGTACTTAAAATCAGATATTTACCTGAAGTTTTACGTTAAGGAAAAATCTATTCGGGCAGTAAATAGCAACATAAATGATAATGTATGGGAAGATAGTTGCGTTGAATTGTTTATTTCACCTTCTTCTGAAGATGTTTATTATAACTTTGAATTTAATTGTATTGGAACCTGTTTGGTGCAAAAAGGAATCTCCAGGAACAACAGATCATATTTTGATGCGGAAGTAATTCAAAGCATTAAAACATTTTCAAGCCTTGGAAAGGACACATTTGAAGAGCAGGTAGGAGATTATTCCTGGGACCTGACAATTAAAATTCCCCTGGCATCATTTATTGATGACATTAAGGATTTAAAAGGCAATATAATGAAGGCAAATTTTTACAAATGTGGAGATAGATTAACAGATCCACATTTTTTGACCTGGAATCAAATAAAAATAAAAGAACCTGATTTTCACCGACCAGATTTTTTTGGGGACATTTATTTCATTTAAAATTTAATACAAAATAATTATAACGATTTAATTAGTAGAATCATGCTTAAAGGAAATGCAATTATTGGACAATCAGGAGGACCAACTTCGGTTATTAATTCAAGTCTCGCCGGTGTTATCGATGGTGCGATGAAATCAGAGAAAATAGACCAGGTTTATGGAATGAATTATGGGATTGAAGGATTTATGAATGAGCAGATCATAGATCTTAGCAGCCAGTCTGTCCAAGTACTCAAAGGTCTCAGAACAACTCCATCTTCTGCACTTGGCTCTTCAAGACATAAGGTTAAAGATGAGGATTTTCCTCGGATAATTGAAGTCCTTGAAAAATACAATATCCGGTATTTCTTTCTGATAGGTGGCAACGACACTATGGATACTATTAACAGGGTAGAATCATATTGCAGAGAGCAGAACTATGAACTCATAGGCGTTGGAATTCCAAAAACGGTTGACAACGACTTGTTTGGAACGGATCATACTCCTGGTTTTGCTTCAGCAGCCCGATCGAATATTTTGAATGTAATGCAGGCTGGAGTATTGGCAAGAGATATGCAGAAAGTCGATCAGTATGTTGTTTATCAGACTATTGGCCGTGATGCAGGATGGCTGGGAGCTAGTACAGCAATTGCAAAGAAAAATGAAGACGACGCACCACATTTAATTTATACCCCGGAACATGTTTTTGACAAATCTAATTATCTGCGCGATGTGGAATCCTGTATAAAAAACTATGGTTGGGTTTCAGTTGTGTGTGGAGAGGGCTTAAAATATGCTGATGGTACACCTGTAAGTGCTTCCCAAACCGAAGACAAATTTAAAAATATTGAGTTTGGTGCAATGGGTGGTGCAAGCGTAGGTCTCAATCTGCATAAAATGATTTCTGAAGAATTTGGATTTCGGGGAGAATTTCAGATTACAGAGTCTTTAATAATGAGTGCCATGGATAGAGCTGTACCTGTAGATTTGGAGGAGGCATTTGTGTGTGGAAAAGAAGCAGTAGCCCTGGCAGAAAAAGGAGAGACAGGTTATATGGTCTCCATAAACCGATTAAGCAATAATCCATATGCTGTTGAGTATGGAAAAGCGTTGCTAAATGATGTAGCTGTGAAGGCAAAGCCTATGCCCGATGAGTATTTTAATGCAGAAGGAAATTTTGTTTCGCCTGCTTTTATAGATTATATTAAACCGCTTGTTGGAGATTTGCCAGAATTTGTAAGATTAGAAAAATTAATGATTAAAAAATAATTTATTGTGAAAAGAAGATTTAATAAAGTAGCCCTTTCATTTGCTGCTCATCCTGATGATGCAGAGGCGTTTTGTGCCGGAACTTTAAAATTGCTTAAGGACAAAGGATATGAAATAGTAATCGCCACAATGACAGCTGGTGGGATGGGAGGAATAAACTCTACCCAAAAGGATACAATGGAAGCCCGCAAGGAAGAAGCCCGTAAAGCAGCCAGTGTTCTGGGAGCTGAGTATTATTGTATGTGTGGATACGATGGATTTCTTTTTGATACGGAAGAACTTCGGTTGGCAGCCATTTCGTTAATGCGTAAAGTACAGGCCGGAATAGTTATCACTCATCTTCCAATGGATTATCATAGTGACCATAGGACAACATGTAATATCGTTGAGTCAGCAGCCATGATTTCATCCTTGCCAAATGTTCCTGTTGATGAGAAACCCCTTGAGGTTACGCCTTTGTTATATCACTCTGCTCCATTGACCCTTAGTGACCCGATTGGATCTGAAATAGTACCGCCTCACTTTTTTGTTGATATAAGTTCAGTTATGGACACAAAAATGGAAATGCTGGCTTATCACCAATCTCAAATGGAGCTTATGCGGGTTATGCATAAAATGGATAATTTTTTCGATGTAATGAAACAGGCAAATGTTGATTATGGTAAAATGGCGGGAATGGATTATGCCGAGGTTTTCTGGCAACATTTGGGTGGTGGATTTCAGAGAGAACCACAGATTCAGGATGATTTGAAAGAATTTGTTTTAGTAAAATAGAAAATTAATAATAATTGCAGAATCAAAAAAATAAAGAGTCATGAATTTATCAGAAGAGAAATATTCAAAATATGCGTTGGTAAAAGAAATGTTGGAAACCTCGGAAGTTGTCCGCAAATTTGAACACAAGGCATCAATATCGTTTGCACAAGTAGCAAAATCAAAAAAAGGAATATTTTTTACCGGTGAAGGTAGTAGTCGGATATTTCCTGCAAAGCGCTCAATGGTTTCAGTCTTAAAAGGAGGGGGACAGCCCCCAATTTCTACTGAAGGAGCTACACAGGCACTTGAATATGATTTGAAAGATTTTGCAGTATTTGGAGCTTCCAACTCCGGTCAAACCAAGGAGGTTGTCAGGCTATTCACTAAGCTTAAAGAGGCTGGCCATACTGCAATTTTTGGACTTACTGCAAATAAAAATACTAAACTGGAAGAAATAACTGATGATACACATATTCTCAATTGTGGAAAAGAAGATGCAGTAGCTGCAACCATGTCAGTAATTGAACAAGGTTTGTTTTACGATAGCTTGCTAAGAAACATGGAAGGTGAGGCAATGAATGGTTTGAATGAGCTGGCTGATCTAATTGAAAGGGCCCTGACCATGAAAATAGATGAAAATCTCATTGATGCAATGAAAAATGCTGATATGATTTATTTTGCAGGGAGGAACAATGGGGTTGTTGAAGAATTGACCCTGAAAACAAATGAAATTACCAGAAAAAAATCTGACTTCCTCGAGGGTACTTATGCTGTGCATGGAATAGAAGAGGTGATGGATAAAAACGAATTGGTTATTATCGTAGAGCCTTTTGAAAGGGAAGAAGAGAAATTTAGAGAATGTTTGGTCGACGGTGTTAATATGAATGTAATTGCTATATCTACTCATGAAACAAGTTTTCCAACTATTCGTATACCCGATGGAGGTGAATACAAAGAATATGTTGAACTGGCCGCAGGTTGGAATGTGCTGGTAGAAATTGGTATTGCCCTGGGAATTAACCTGGACAAGCCAACCCGAGCCCGAAAAGTTGGAAATGAATACATCGCAGAAAACGAATAACAATAACAATTCAAGAATGGAAGTAGCCATTGGCATTGATATTGGTGGAACAAATACAGTATTTGGAGTAATTGACAGGAAAGGAAAATCCCTTGCCGACGGAATGATTTCAACACGGGATTATGATGAGGTTGAGGTTTTCCTGGCTGCTCTCAACGAGAAAATACGCCTTTGCCTGCGAAAACTTAATAGCAAGGTGACTGTTGCCGGAATTGGAGTTGGCTCTCCAATGGGAAACATCATAAAAGGAACCATTGAAAATGCTGTAAACCTTCCCTGGACTGGAGTAATTCCCCTTACAGAATTATTTAAACAGTATACTGATCTTCCAGTAATAGTTACAAATGATGCCAATGCAACTGCTGTAGGTGAAATGGTATATGGGGGTGCAAAAGAAATGAAAAATTTCATTGTAATCACCCTCGGAACCGGACTTGGTAGTGGTATAGTTGTGGATGGAAAATTGTTGACCGGAGCAGCTGGAATGGCTGGTGAATTTGGACATACGATGATTCGGCCGGGCCCAAGCAACAGGGAGTGCGCATGCGGGCGCAAAGGCTGTCTTGAAACATACGTATCGGTTAGCGGAATAAAAAGAACATTTTTTAAGATTCTGGCCGACTCAATAGCTCCCAGTGAATTGCGGAACATAAATTTCATGAATCTTACAGGTACTATGATTTATGAGGCTGCCAAAAAAGGAGATCTGATTGCTAAAAAGGCCTTTGATCATACAGGTAATATGCTGGGGTTTAAATTGGCCGATTTTGTGGCAAGCTTCAATCCGGAAGCTATATTTTTGTTTGGAGGATTATCTCTGGCAAAGGAGTTTATTTTTGAGCCTACCAAGAAATCACTTGAAGATAATTTAATGCATCATTATAAAGGAAAAGTAGATCTTTTACCTTCGAAAATTAATTCCCAAAAAGCGGCCATTCTTGGAGCAAGTGCCCTCGTTTGGAACCAAAAAGAAAACGGTAAATAGCGATTTAGGTATTTATAAGTTTAGGTAGTAAAAGAACCTTCACTCCTTTCTAAGGTTGTCAAGCCTACATCAATATAAATAACAACTGAGTAGCCAGTTGACATTCTGATTCAAATTGTGTATTTTAGAAGTCTATTGAATCGGGAAACGGGCTTGTATGAACAATTTCTTTCAGTTTCTACTGCGTGTATTGGCTATTGGTGGCCTGAGCCTTGTCTTCGTTTCAGCTATAGTTTTTTTAAAGCCTGCCAAACTGCATAAGCGCAGGAAATCTTCAACATCAATCTTAAAGTATACATATCTGCTTTATCTGGCCTCTTATCTGGCATTCCTTTATTTTTTAATGTTTACAGGAAAGAACCTCCAGGAATACTTTCATGAAAAGAACTATTTCCTGGTTATTTTTGGAGCAATTATTCCAACTGCTGCAATCTTTCTTAGAAGGAAAATACACAACGGAAGAACAGCCTATAACTATTTGTTTAGTATCTTAAATGTTTCAATCCTGGTTCTTTTAGCCAGGTTTTTCTATCATATTGTAATTTATGGATGAACCATCCAAAATCTGACTTATCTCGCTAAAAACCCCATAATTCAAATAAGATGATAAAAGAAAATTTAGTAAAATATCTCGAAAGCAGTTTTATGAAAAACTGGGAACTGCCAGCCCTAACTGACTATAAGGGCAAAACAATTTACTATAAGGAGGCAGCGAACCAGATTTTTAAATTTCATATATTATTTAAAGAGGCCGGAATAAAAGAGGGGGATAAGGTCGCTCTTATTGGAAATAATTCGGCAAACTGGTGTGTAATATACCTTGCAACAGTAACCTATGGAGCAGTAATAGTCCCGATTTTATCAGATTTTGGACCAAAGGATGTACATCAAATTGTAACTCACTCTGATGCGAGACTTTTATTTACATCTGAGGCGGTTTGGTCAAATTTGAAGATCGGAGAAATGGAGAATATTGAGGCAACTATCTCAGTTGATAATTATGGCTTATTATTTAACAAATCAGAGGAATATAAGAATGCACATTCACAACACATTGAATTGTTCGAAAAAAGATTTCCTGATGGGTTAATACCTGAGGATATTAAATATAAAGAAATTGATAACGCTAAATTGGCATTAATAAGCTATACATCTGGCACAACAGGTTTTTCAAAAGGGGTTATGATTTCTCATAATAGCCTGGCAGCAAATGTTCGGTATGCCCAGAACAATATGCCACTTGACCCGGGGGATAAAATTATTTCCTTATTAACAATTGCCCATGCTTTTGGAATGGTATTTGATTTTCTCTTCCCTATTACGTTGGGTTGTCATATTACTTTATTTACTAAAATCCCATCCATTCCAATATTAACCCAGGCATTCAATGAAATAAAGCCAAATTTAATTTTGCTGGTACCCCTTATCCCGGAGAAAATATTTAAGAAAAAAATCGTTCCGGCTTTAAATAAACCATTGATAAAGGTTCTTACAAAAATCCCAGGTTTAGATAAAGTAATTTATAAAAGTATTGGAAAGAAAATAGCAGGTGTTTTTGGGGGCAGCTTCAGGGAGCTGGTTCTGGGAGGAGCAGCTTTTAGCCATGAGGCAGAGAATTTTTTCACAAAAGCAAGCTTCCAGTTTACTATTGGTTATGGAATGACTGAATGTGGACCTCTAATAAGTTATGCCCCATGGAATGGAAGGCAACTCGAAACATGTGGTAAAGTAGTTGATACACTTGAGGTCAAAATTGATTCCCCTGACCAGGAGAATATTGTTGGAGAAATCATGGTCAGAGGGGAAAATGTAATGGATGGTTATTACAAAAATTTGGAAGCCACAGAAGCCGTTTTGGATAAAGAAGGTTGGCTTCATACTGGAGATCTGGGAGTTATAGATAAGGAGGGATTCATTTATATAAAGGGTCGAAGCAAAAGTATGATACTGGGTCCTTCAGGTAAAAATATATACCCTGAAGAAATTGAATCGGTTATTAATTCAAGGTATTATATTCTTGAATCGCTGGTAATTGAAAAAGAAGATAAGTTAGTTGCTCTTATTTGTCCTGACCAGGAGCGGCTAAAGGCAAAGAAAATGACGCCTGAAAAGTTTGAGAAAAAGTTGGAAGATTATAGAGTAAAAATAAATAGCCGCCTTCCATCTCACGTTAGTATTGCTAAGTATGTTCTTCATGAAGAAGAGTTTGAAAAAACACCCAAGAGAAGTTTAAAAAGATTTAAATATCAAGAAAATTTCGGAAAGTAAAATTTAAGACGAATAAAATCTTGATTGGTTCAGGTCCCTTTTAAATTCCCATAACTGAACAGCTAATGCTATTCCGGAAACTAAAAATAAGAGAATAAATAGAACAGTAAAAGCCAGTTCGTTTCTTTCACCATAATATCCTGCAGCATTTAAAACAGAGTATAGGATCATTGATAATCCAATTATATTCAGGATGTTTCCCAGTGGATGTTTTTTGAGTATTAGAATACCACTTACAAAACAAAAAATTGCCATAATAAATTCAGAAATCAGGTGGAATGTTATTTCCGTTTGACCCTCTTCAACTTCTCCACTGGAAAGAATCAGAACCCAGCTTCCAGTAACTGCAATGCCAATAAATATTGAATAAATACCTATTACCTTATTTTTCATCAAGCAATGAACCTTTATTCTGTATACAATACCGATTCAGGATAGAATGAAAACCATGCAAATGCAAAATGCACACCATAATATCTCGGCATAAGCTGTTTGCCCATTAGCTTGCCCTTGATACATTTCCCATTTATATTCCAGCTTGAGCCAGTTTGATCATCTATGAACTTACCCTTAACAAATTTAAATGTTAAAGCTTTATCCTCCACATTTCTGTTAAAGACAGTAACTGATCCCAGATCTTTTCCTTCACGTATATCCTTCTCATCCAAAACCGAGACACTTCCAAATTCATGAAACAACACAAAAACTTCTGACCCGGATTCGTCATTTATAACATGCTTTTCCTGTAATAGGGAATATGCAAAAACTTTGTCAATATCTCCTGCTGGCACATGTACAACTCTCTCCATGGCTGGCAACCTTGGGTCAACTTCTTCAAAAAATAGTCGAGGTGCATTATTTTCCAGATCATCGTATTTAACATAAGGATTGCTACCATACCTGCTTTTATTAGCACTTGTGCTGGTTTTGGTTGAAAGAACCTGGCCATCCGGGTTGTTATCAAAGTACTCAGTTAATGACAATACTTTTGATGATAAAAACTCTAACTCAGCACCGGCAAGTTTACCAACAATGCCAGTTCCGCTTAGTTGCTGCCACCAGGTCTCTGTTTGTCGGTCCCACATCACAAGGTTGCTTTTTCTCAACATCCCGCTTGTGCCAAAATCCAGAAAATAGTCATTTCCATCAAATCTCACATTCCTGTTGAAAACCAAAGCTGAATTGCATAAGGGGCAATATGTAATTGAAACATAAGTGCCACCAACCACATCATTCACTATTTCATGAAACATTAAAATGGAATGAGGATATGCTTTTGCTTCTCCATTAAATTCCACTACAGTAACAGGTTCATTCTTAAAATAGGTTTTAAAAGCCTTGTCTGATTTCCAGAATTCTGGATTATCAATAGGGGGAATTGCATCTCGCTTTAGCAGGGTCCTTAATTCATTTAGTTCAACATTTCGATTATTTAAGTCGGTGTTCCATTCCTGAGTAACATCATTCATATTAATAACCTGTGCATTGGTCGATAATAGAATAGAATTTATTAATATAATTAAGAAAATAATAGGTGCTATTTTCATAATATCACATATTTAAATAAACCAAAACCCTGTATTTATTAATTTAAATTCAAGAACTGCTTTTACCTTTGTCAGGGCAAATCAGGTAAAAATGAATTTTTATAACACTGAATTACAATAATAAACAATTATTATTTAATGATATTTGCAATTTCAAATTCGTTTATAAAATAGATTCAATAAATTGCGCACGATTTTTGTAGCGGTCTGGGGATGCCTAAAAAGAATAAATCGATAAAAATTTTCATTAATAGCTTTTTGCTTCTGTTCTTACTATTTTTTATTAGTAGTCAGAGTTCTTTTGGTCAATTACATATTCAGAATTATATAGAGCAGGGGAAAAGGAGCCTTTTTAGAAATGAAAATTCTGATGCGATTAGAAAATTCAACACGGTAATCAACATTAATCCAGAACTTTTTCAGCCCTATTTCTTTAGAGGAGTTGCCAAGTTTAACCTTGGTGACTATGTTGGTGCACGCTCCGACTTCTCAAAAGCAATTAGCTTACATCCATATTTTACACATGCTTTTCATTATCGTGGAATTACGCAAGAGCGGCTCAATAATTACAATTCTGCTTTAAAGGATTACAATTCAGCACTTGAAATTGACCCGGTAAATCCTGATATATATTCCAGCAGGGGATTTACTCGTATGCTAATGAATGATACAATAGGATCATTACAGGATTACAATGAGGCCATTATGCTTGATCCGTTCAATTATGGAGCATACCTGAATCGTAGTTTGGTTTATTCCATGAAGAAAGATTTTGAAAAGGCCCTTAAAGATTGTAGCAAGGCCATCAGCATTAATAAATACAATATTGAAGCTTTTTTTCGGCGTGGTATTATTTATTATAACAAAGGGGATATGGATCTGGCTCTGAAAGATTTTGATTTTATGATCAGGGTGGATTCTACCAATTCCAGGGCATTTTACTACCGGGCTCTGGCAAAATATAAAAAGGATGATATCTCCGGGGCCATGTCTGATTATAATAAGGTAATTGAACTTGATCCGTTCAATGCATTAACCTATTACAACCGCGCCATTTTGAAAACTCAGGTTGGCGATGAGCAGGGGGCAATAGACGATTATGATGAGGTAATTGAACTAAATCCGAATAATATTTTTGCCTACTATAATCGTGGCGGTGTGAAGCTGGAGGTGGGAGATCTCTATGGGGCAAATGATGATTTTTCCAGAGTAATTGAGCTCTATCCGGGGTTTACCCAGGCATATCAAAACCGGGCTGTGGTTAAGAACAGAATGAATGATTATGTTGGAGCCATGGAAGACCAGGAAATGGCAAATAGAATATCAAATGACAATGCCTTGCAAAATATTATGGCCCAGATAGATTCTTCATATTTTAATAAAATAATTGAGCTCAAAGCAAATTTTGATAATGGCAACATAGCCTCAGAAGGCATTGCTTCGTTAAATGCATCGGTTAAAATGAAACCGGGTTATATGATTTCATTTATAAAAGAATCAGAAGAACCTGCCTCATTGAATCAGGAACTTAAAAAAGTAAACAGATCATCAAATGGGAGTTTTTTGTTTGATTTTGTTCCAACTGGTTATAAATCACCTGGTGGTAGCCTGGAATTTGCAAATGCTGAATCAGAATTTAATTATAAAGAAGATTCATTTTTGGATTTATTCATAAAAGGTACAATTTATGGTTTAACACAGGACTTTAACAATGCCTTTGAACATTTGGAGAAAGCTTTAAAAGAAGATACTGACAATTATCTGGTTTATTTTAATATAGCAGCATTTAAGTATCAGCTTACAGAGGTGCTCAATTCAATTGATATGAAAGATGATTTTCTTATGGTTGAGGATAGGAAGTCAGAGTTAAAGAAAACCAGTGTAAATGAAAATACCAAAGCATACGAGGAGATTATTAGAATTTATGACAGGGTATTGGTTCTGAATCCGAATTTTGCATTGGCTTACTTTAACCGTGCCTATATAAAGAGTCTGAACAACGATCTACCGGGTGCCATTTCTGATTATAGATTTGCAATTTCAGTAAACCCGGAACTGGCTGAAGCTTTTTTTAACAGGGGGCTAATTCATATTTACCTGGATGATAAAGACAGGGGATGTGAGGACATAAGCAAAGCCGGTGAGCTTGGCCTTAAGGAGTCGTATTATGTCATTAAGAAATATTGTAATTAGATTTTTCATCTAATTTTGATGATTCATAAAAGCAGCTGATATGAAATTTATTTATAAAAGTTATTGGAAAATCCTGCTCATACTATTTGTACTTTCGGGTTGTTCCGGAAATCGTGAAAACATGACACATAATGACAAGACCCAAACCATCTACATTGGCACCTATACTTCTGGCGAAAGTGAAGGAATTTACAAGTGCTCATTCGACATCAATACTGGTAAATTATCTGAACTAAAATTAGTAGCCAAAAAAACAAATCCATCTTTTTTAGCCATTTCTCCTGATAAAAAAACACTCTTTTGTGTAAATGAAACAATGACTTATAATGACAAACCAGGCGGATCGGTGAGCGCTTTTAAAATTAACCCTGAGAATTATAGCCTTCATTTCATTAATGAACAACCCTCAATGGGTGGTGCACCATGTCACATAATTACCGATAATTCAGGTAAATTCTTATTGGCAGCCAATTATATGGGAGGGAATGTTGCAGTTTATCCTCTTGCAAAGGATGGAAGTTTAGCAGAATACAGTAGCATAATTCAGCACAAGGGATCGGGAAAAAATTTGGACAGGCAGGAAGCTGCTCATGCCCATTCAGTAATCCTTGGCCCGGAGGATAAGTATGTTTATGTATCCGATTTAGGCATAGATAAGATTATGATATATAGGCTGGATAAGGAAAAAGGTTTATTAACACCAGCTATTATTCCATGGGCAAAACTTGAACCTGGAGCAGGACCAAGACATTTTACCTTTCATCCAGATGGTGAATATGCTTATGGTATAAATGAGCTTAACTCGACCATCACAAGTTTCAGATATAATAACATGGATGGTAGTTTGACTGAAATTCAAACAATTTCGACATTGCCAGATGATTTTGATGGGATGAATTCATGTGCTGATATTCATATTACTCCTTCAGGAGATTATTTGTATGGATCAAATCGAGGTCATAATAGCATAGTTTGTTATTCCATTGATAAATCCACCGGAAAATTAACACTGAATAGCTTTGAATCAACTCGAGGTGAGACACCCAGAAACTTCTCCCTTGATCCTTCAGGGAACTATCTTTTAGTTGCAAACCAAAATACAAATACCATCGTTAGTTTCAAGATAGATTCTAAATCGGGAACCTTAAATTTCACAAATCATATTCTGAATATTCCTTCTCCCGTTTGTATAAAGTTTCTAAACTAGATGGGTATTTTATTGTTTCAGTTTTCCGTGTTCTCGGACATTTTCGCCTGCCCGGTTGGTTAAATCATCTCCCAGGTCAGCACGGGCTTCTTCCACAAGTTTAAGTAAATCTTCAACAACTTCAGGATACATTTCCTGCACATCATACCGTTCGCCAGGATCTCGAACCAGATTATAAAGGGCTTGTTCAGTTTTTCCCTGTGCATATTGTCCGGGAAATCCATCGTTGGCTGGCAAAACACCTTCATATGAGCGAAAACCATGCGGAAGTACAAGTTTCCATTGCCCTTTTCTTACTGCTTCCAGATTGTTGCGATGGTAATAGTAGTAAAAATGGTCGCGAGGATTTGCATCCTCTACACCCTTTAATATAGGGCCAAGATCAACTCCATCAATTTTCTTTTGAGGTAATTTAGCTCCAGTAACAGCGGCAATAGTGGGTAGTAAATCAATAGTTGAGGATAATTTATTACTACTTATCCCGGCAGGGATCTTGCCAGGCCATTTCATAATACAGGGCTCTCTTTGTCCTCCTTCCCAGCTGGTTCCCTTGCCCTCTCTTAAACCTCCGGTAGACCCTGCATGGTTTCCAAAATTCAACCAGGGTCCATTATCACTGGTATAAATAATTAATGTATTTTCTTCGAGTCCGTTGTTCTTTAAGGCCTCAATAACCTGCCCGACAGACCAATCAATTTCCATTATTACATCACCATACATACCCTGCTCACTTTTTCCCTTAAACTTGTCAGATACACCCAATGGAACATGAGGCATAGAATGAGCTAAATAAAGAAAGAAGGGTTTGTCTTTATTTCGATTAATAAAATCAACTGCGTATTCTGCATACCTGGTTGTTAATTGTGCCTGATCGTCGAGCGTTTTTATTTCGTCAATTTTTTCATTCCCTTTGATTAGTGGTAAAACAGGGTATTTAGCTTTCTGTGGTTTCATGGAATTCTCATCCACTGGTGTACCATCAAAATCAACAGGCCACATGTCATTTGAATAGGGTAATCCAAAATACTCGTCAAATCCATGTTGTAAAGGAAGAAACTCTTTTTGCCAACCAAGATGCCATTTCCCCACAATACAGGTGGCATAGCCCTCATCCTTAAGCATTTCTGCAATTGTAGTTTCATCCTCATGAAGGCCATGTTGTGACCAAGGCATGAGAGCTCCTGAAATACCTATGCGGTTTGGATAGCAGCCGGTTAAAAGGCCGGCTCTGGAGGCACTACATACACCCTGTGCTGAATAAAAATGTGTAAATCGCATACCCTCATTCGCCATTTTATCTAAATGTGGGGTGGTAAATTGGTAAGCACCATAACTGCCAACATCTCCGTACCCCTGATCGTCAGTGAATATAATTACAACGTTTGGTGTATTGCTTACTTCTTCTGTTGTGCATGACTGAATGAACAATATTCCAACAAGACTTATAATAAAAACAAATGAATGGTGATTAAAATATAAGGATACTCTATTCATTAATTGCATGATTCAGAAATTGATTATATGGGGAAAGAATTTTAAATGTCTTAGCTGCCTGAGCGAGAAAATTATCTTTTAGAAGTTCGGATTTGCTGACCTCTTTTACAACAGTATAGCTCTTAAATTGGATTAAATCAATATCGGGAAACTCTTTGGGAAATCCCTTAGGAGCAGTTTTTAACTTATCACCATTGATGTTACCATAGGTCTGTTTAAAACCGGATGAGTTCAAAATACTTTTAAATTCATCGGTGTGCTCAAAAATGCTCAAACGAATTTTTTTAAGAATGTCGGAGGGAGGAAGATGAACACCTCCGGCTAGAAAAGAAGTAACCGGATCAATATGAATGTAATAGCCGGCATGACCACTTTTTTTACCTCCAGGAACCATAAATGCTCCAAAATTTGTTTTATAGGGTGATTTATCTTTAGAAAAACGGACATCCCTATAGATTCTGAAAATACAATCTTTGGCTTGCAATGCCCCAATATCCTTATCAAATTTTGCAATTTCACGAATTAAAATCTCAACCTGAATCTCAAATTCCTGCTTGACAGTAATAAATTGATTTTTGTTTTTCGTAAACCAATCACGGTTATTATTTTCCTTCAATTCTTCCAGAAAATTTAAAATTGTATCAAAAGCCATAATATAAAAGTTTAAGCCTAAAATAAACCTTTTTCTCTGAGTGTGCAAGGAGCTTAACAAAGTAAGATGATTTCAATTATCTTTACAAGTTGAAAAGAGATGAATAGAGACCAGATATTCTAAATGTTAAAAAGATACTGCATAGTTGTAGCTGGAGGAAGAGGTATAAGAATGGGTGAAGAAATTCCCAAGCAATTTTTATTGCTTAATGGAAAGCCTGTTTTGATACGAACATTATCGGCCATAAAGGAATTTGATTCAAAAATAATAATTGTACTTGCTCTCCCGGCCAACCAGATTGGAACATGGGAAAAACTTTGTAATCAGCATTCCTTTAGCCATAAAATACAAGTTGTTCATGGAGGAAAAACCCGATTTCATTCCGTTAAAAATGCCTTGGATACAATTCCTAACGAGGGCCTTGTTGCTGTTCACGATGGTGTTCGGCCTTTAATTACGAAGGATTTGTTTGAAAGATGCTACAACGCTGCAGAAATTGAAGGAAATGCAATACCCATTATATCGGTATCCGAATCGATGAGAGAGATTACTCCTGTTGGGAACCATCAGGTTGATCGTTCAAAATATGTTCTAATACAAACTCCCCAGGTGTTTCAAACTCCTGTTTTAAAAGAAGCATTTTGTCTGCCCTATGAAGAATCATTTACCGATGAGGCTTCTATGCTCGAAAAAATGGGCATGCCTATAAAGTTGGTTAGTGGAGAAACCAATAACATAAAAATTACCACAAAAACTGACCTTTTGCTGGCTGAAGCTATTATTTCCAGGCCTAAAAACTAATTAATATTCTTGAACAATTTTTACTCTTAAATGTTTTAAGTTAAATAACTTTAAACTTTGGAAACGTTTTGTGTAGAATTTGTTTCCTTTGTTTTTTCTGTTTATATTTGCGGCATGGGTTTAGAATTAAATGGTATACTTAAGAAGGTCAGTAGCTTATACAATCGCTATGGAATCCGCAGTATAACGATGGATGATGTAGCCAGGGAGCTTTGTATATCAAAGAAAACATTATATCAGTTTGTATCTGATAAAGAGGACCTTGTCGAAAAAGTTCTAATGTATGAGATAGGCAATCGACCGCCATTGGATAATGGAAAAAAATCGCGAAATGCTATTGAGGATCTTTTTGAAGTTCATGGCATGATAAATAGGGTTATAAGGGAAACAAACCCTTCTAAAGAATATGATTTGCAGAAGTATTACCCGGAAATCAACAAAAAGATTGTTGATATTAAACGGGATATAACGATGAGGGCAATGATGTATAACATTAAGAAAGGCAAGAAGGAGGGTTTGTACCGCAAAGAGTTAAATGAAACAATTATTTCAAAAATGTACCTTCTTAGAATGAATCAAATTGTAATGGATGATGCCGAAGCAATTAAGGAATATACTTCTTCCAAATTCATTTTAGAAATGTTCATTTATCATATAAGAGGAATGGCTACTCAAAAAGGGATTGAATTCCTTGATAATAATATTGATAAGTTAATGCATGAATAATAAATACAATTCAAATGAAAAATAATCACAGTCTACTATTGTTTTTAATTGTAAGTATATTTATTTCATTTCCATCTATTGGGCAGGATACACTTCAAGTTCAAACCTTTACCTTAAAGGAGGCGCAAGACTTTGCCCTGGAAAATAATTTAAACATTAAAAATGCATATTTGAGCGTTGAACAAGCACAAAAACTAATATGGGAAAATACTGCTACAGGATTGCCACAGCTTACTTCCTCGTTTAATTATAATAACAACCTGAATCTTCAAACCACTTTACTTCCCGGTGAAATTATTGGACAGCCAGGAGAATTAGTGGAAGTTCAATTTGGTACCCAGCACAATGCAATGGGAAATATATCAGCCAATCAGCTTGTTTTTAGTGGACCTTATATTGTTGGTCTGCAGGCAGCAAAAATTTATAAAAAATCTCAGGAACAATCATTGCAGAAAACAGAAATTGATACCAAAGAATTAATAGCTCAAAATTACTATCTGGCTTTATTGGCAGAAGAAACCTATATAATTATTGACAGCAATGTTCAAAACCTACAACAAACTTTGTTTGAGACCCGAAAAATGTATGAGCAAGGTTTTGTTGAAGAAACAGATGTTGACCAGATACGAGTGTCTTTAATTTCATTGGAGAATTCCAAAAGAACAGCTTTATCACAAATAGAGGTCTCATATAAACTTTTAAAATACCAGATGGGAATTGATCTGAATGTAGAGATCAGACTGGAAGAAAAGTTGGTAGATATTATTGAAAAACTAAATCTCGATCAAACATTAAAAGATCCTTTCAACGTTCTCAACCACATTGATTATCAGCTTTCCGAAACACAGGAATATTTAATGGAGTTAAATATGAAAAGACAAAAAGCCGAATATTTACCCAGCTTAAGTGCAGTATATAGTAACAACTGGTCGGCTATGAGAGATGAGTTCAATTTTTTTGATCCCAACCAAAAATGGTATTATTCTTCCATCCTTGGATTTACTTTGAACTTTCCAATTTTTACCAGTGGTAACAGGCAGGCCAAGGTGAGTCAGTTAAAGATCGAGTATCAAAAAGCATCAAATACTAAGAAACTAGTAGCAGATGGTTTAATTCTCGAAAATCAGCAAGCACGATCAGATTTTATCTCGGCCTATCAAAAGTACCTGAGCGAAAAGGAGAATGTACAAATTTCTGGAAAGATTCTTGACAGAACCAGAATAAAGGTGAGAGAGGGTATATCCTCCAGTCTCGACTTTACAGTAATCAATGAGCAATATTTACAAACAGAATCAAATTATATAACAGCCATGCTTGAGCTTTTAAATGCAAAGATCAGGCTTGATAAAGCAATGAACCGTTTATAGAATATTAAGTATTTAAATTATGAAAAAATCAATTTATTTTTTGGCAGTTGTTTTAATCGCTTCTTGCAGCCAACCTGCGCAAAATCCAGGTGACTCTGGTAATCCAGCTACTGAAGTTGAGAGCAATTCAAATTCTGGAAATACAGTTGTTGAAGTACAGAATGTTATGCCGATTAAATTTCAGCATTTTATTGAAATCAACGGTTCTATCAGGGCTGAAAAAGATGCTATGGTAAGCCCGGAAACAATGGGGCAAATCAAGAACATTTATGTTAAAGAAGGAGATAAGGTAAGAAAAGGACAACTATTGGTTTCTCTTAACTCCAGTGTTACTGAAAGTACCATTCAGGAAGTAAAAACAAGCCTGGAACTTGCCACTGAAACCTATAGCAAGCAAAAAGAATTATGGGAGCAGAACATTGGAACGGAGATGCAATATTTACAGGCAAAAAACCAAAGGGAATCTCTGGAAAGCAGACTCAAAACGCTTGAAGCCCAGAAAAATATGACCTTGTTACGAGCTCCTTTTGATGGTGTTATTGACAACATTTCAATGAAAGCTGGAGAGCTTGCATCAGTAGGCCGGGAAATTCTCCATATTGTAAATTTGTCTGAAATGAAAGTATATGGAGATGTTTCGGAATCTTACCTTCCAAATATACATAAAGGAGATTTTGCTGAAGTGACTTTTCCTATTTATGATGATATGAAAGTTGAGGCAAACATCCACAGAATTGGTCAGGTAATAGATGAAAAGAGCCGGACATTTCGTATTGAAATAAAGCTTGAAAATTTAGAAGAAAAACTGAGGCCAAACATGATTACAAAAATCAGGTTAAATGATTTTTCAGACGACAATGCCTTGGTTGTACCTTCCTATATTATTAAACAAGACTTTACCGGATCATTCTTATATGTTGCAGAAACCACTGATAATAAACTGGTTGCAAGAAAAACATATATTACTCCAGGAATTACATTTAACAACCAGACTATGGTGTTGGATGGATTAACAGAAAATGAAAATGTAATTGTAGTAGGATATAACCTTATTTCATCCGGGGCGGAGATATCTATTGCAGACCAGCCCAGTTAAGATTTTTATAAACACCATTTAGAATAAATATTGATGGAAGAAAAAAAAGTCAGGCAATTTAAGATCACCAATTTAGCATTGAGTAATCGGAATACGGTTATTCTATTAGCACTGATAATTGCCATATTTGGAATTATTTCCTTTAATAATTTGCCAAAAGAATTGTATCCTGAAGTTGCCTTTCCGACTATTATGGTACAGACAATTTATCCAGGAAATGCTCCAGCCGACATTGAAAATCTCATTACCAGACCCCTGGAAAAAGAAATTGAAACAGTCGACAATATAAAGACATTGAGTTCCAATTCGCTGCAGGATATTTCCTTTATTACGGTAGAGTTTACATTTGATACGGATATTGATCAGGCTCTGAGAGATGTAAAGGATGCAGTTGATATTGCTAAAAATGAATTACCCAACGATCTTATTGATGATCCTAGTGTTTTGGATATTGATCTTGCCGAATTCCCTATCATTTACATTAACATGTCTGGGGACTTCAGTAATGAAGAATTACGTGATTATGCTGAAATATTGCAGGATAAGGTTGAAACTATTTCAGAAATCTCTCGAGTTGATATAAAAGGTGTAAATGAAAAAGAGGTAAAGATAAATGTTGATCTATATAAACTTCAGGCCTATAATCTTTCCTTTTTTGATATTGAAGCAGCTATTACAGCCGAGAATATCTCAATGTCCGGAGGTGAATTAATTCAGGGAAATTTTCAACGATCAATCAGAATATTTGGTGAATTTGTTGAAATTTCTGAAATAGGTGATGTCATTGTTAAGCGGGATGCTGGCAAAATAATATATCTGAAAGATGTAGCTGATATCATTTATGGTTTTGAGGATCCAACCAACTTTACCCGATTAAATAAAAATCCGGTTGTATCATTACAGGTTATTAAAAAGGGTGGTGAAAACCTCCTGGAGGCGACAGATCAGATCTTTGAGATGATGAACGATCCTGAAACAACAAGTCTTCTTCCGGAAAATCTTATCATTGATTATACCAATGACCAGTCTGATATGGTCAGAAAACAATTGAGCAACCTGGTCAACAATATGGTCATGGGAGTCATATTTGTAGTATTTGTATTGTTCTTTTTTCTCGGATCAAGAAATGCACTAATTGTTGGTATGGCAATTCCACTTTCGATGTTTACTAGCTTTATTATTCTTAGCTTTTTGGGTTATACAATCAATATGATGATACTTTTTGCGCTTATTCTGGCACTTGGGATGCTCGTGGATAATGCAATTGTGGTGGTAGAAAATATTTACAGATATATTTCACTCGGCTCCAAACCTCTTCAGGCAGCCCGTTTGGCAGTTGGTGAAATTGCGGGTCCAATTATTGCTTCAACAATAACAACATTGGCCGCTTTCTTTCCTCTCATTTTCTGGAAAAGTATGGCAGGGGAATTTATGAAGACCATGCCCATAACACTTATTATTGTATTGACATCGTCTTTATTTGTGGCTCTGGTTATAATTCCGGTTTTATCATCTCTATACATTAAAAAAGAGGTGGAAATTGACCAGAAGAAAAGCAGGAAAAGAAATCTAATTGCCATTGCGGTTTTGGTTATAATAGGAGCCCTTGGCTATCTGGGTAAAGTTTATACAATCGCCAACCTGGCCACGCTTTTTGCATTTATAATGCTAATGAATATTCTAATATTTTATAAAATTGGGCAGTGGTTTCAAAATAAATTTTTACCCTGGTTGGAAAATGTTTACCTAATAGTTTTAAAATTTGTTTTAAAAGGGAAAAATCCATTGCTGGCATTTTTAGGAACTATAGTATTGCTTATTGGAACCATGATGTTCTTTTTTATGCAGAATCCAAAAGTCAACTTTTTTCCGGATTCCGATCCAAGTTTTATAAATGTTATTGCCGAACATCCAATTGGGACCAGTATTTATGCCTCAGATACATTTGCTATGAAACTGGAAAGTGATTTGTATGAGGCATTAGAACAGGATAAGAGTATTGTAAAATCTATTTTAACTACTGTAGGAAAAGGTTCTCCTGATGAGTTTAGTATTGGAGATGAGGCCCACAAATCAATAACTACTATTGACTTTGTTGATTTTCAGTACAGGGAGAGAAAGAATACATCGGAAATTATGGCAAGGCTAAGCGGTATTTTTATTGGAAGGTATCCAGGAGTTATAATTTCAATTGAGAAAAGCGATATGGGGCCACCAACCGGAAAACCCATTAATATTGAAGTTAGCGGTAATAAATTTCAAAATCTTATTGATATAACAGATAATATTAAAGCGCATATTGAAAATGCAAAAATTCCGGGGATTGAAGGTTTAAAAATTGACCTGGATGTAGGAAAACCTGAATTGGTGGTGCTGATTGACAGGGAAAAAGCAAGGAGATATGGACTTAGTACGAGTCAGATTGCCATGAATTTAAGAACATCCTTGTATGGTAAGGAAATATCTGATTTTAAGGTTGGTGAAGATGAATACCCTATTGTATTGCGATTGAAAGATGAATACAGGTATAATGTTTCTTCATTGATGAACCAGGATATTTCATTTGAGGAGGAAGGAAAGACCATAAAAATTCCTTTGTCTGCAGTAGCTGACATTCAATATAGTTCTACCTATGGTACAGTTAACAGAAAGGACCGAAAACGAGTAATTACCTTATTTTCAAATGTAATTGAAGGTTTTAATGCTACATCGGTGAATGAAGCAATTGCTGAACGAATGGTAGGTTTTGAAATACCAGAGGGATACTCATGGGAATTTACAGGAGAACAGCAAGAACAGGAGGAATCAATGGCCTTCCTGGCCCAGGCAATGTTAATTGCTGTTACATTAATTCTTATGATCCTTGTAACCCAGTTCAATTCACTAATTAAACCAGCTATTATCGGAATGACAGTATTATTCAGTACAATTGGAGTATTTGGCGGGCTGGCTACCTTTGGTTTTGATTTCGTTGTGGTAATGATGGGTATTGGAATTGTATCACTTGCCGGAATTGTTGTGAATAATGGCATAGTCCTTATCGATTATATTGAATTGCTTAAAGATCGGAAAAGAATAGAATTGGGATTGGAAGAGGGAGCTTTCCTCCCGGTTGATGTGGCTACTGAATGTGTAATACAAGGTGGTAAAACCAGATTAAGACCAGTATTATTAACAGCTATTACAACGGTTATGGGATTGATTTCCCTTGCAGTTGGTCTGAATATTAATTTTGGCAGCATGCTCAGTAATTTTCAGCCCGATTTTTATATTGGAGGAGATATGGTGGCCTTTTGGGGACCAATTTCCTGGACGGTTATTTTTGGATTAAGCTTTGCAACATTTTTAACGCTAATTCTTGTTCCGGTAATGTATCGTTTGTCGGTAAGAGCTCAGAAGACTGTCATTAATTGGACAAAACCAAAGGCTGGGTAAAAAAATGCATAATTGAATAATCATTAAGCTGCTTGTAATCAATACAAGCAGCTTTTTTTATCCTCTTTTTCTTAGGGGATATTAGAATTAGTCTCATTAAATTTTAGTAAATTTCGACACCCGGTAACACATATCCTATATCCATGAGATCAAATATTCTTATACTTATTTTTTTTTGCTATTCTATTGCTCTGTTTGGCCAAAAGGAAGAAAAGTCAACACTAACACTCTGGTATAAAAAACCGGCTGAAAACTGGAATGAGGCTCTCCCTGTTGGAAATGGGCGCCTTGGAGCAATGGTTTTTGGCAACATCTACCATGAGCGTATTCAACTGAATGAAGAAAGTGTTTGGACTCGCAGAGATACAATTCAGGATATGCCCAATGCAAAGAAATATATTCCTGAAATACGGCAGAAGCTTTTTGCAGGGGAGATAGTTGAAGCAGAGAACCTGACCAAAGAACATATCTTGTCTCCCCGGCTTCCATCGGGAACGAATACTTATCAAACCTTAGGTGATTTGCATATCGATTTTAACCACGATGGAAGGATAACAGACTACCAGCGCGAATTAAATCTCGAAAATGCTCTAGCAAAAGTGAGTTATAAAGTTGATGAAACTCACTTTACCCGAGAAATATTTTCAAGTGCTCCTGATGATGCAATTATTCTTAGAATAACAGCTGATAAACCGGAGAAATTAAATTTAAGTGTAAGATTAAATCGGCCGGGCGATAAAGCTTCCATCAAGGTGGAGAACGAAAATATAATTAGAATGTCTGAGCACATTGGAGAGGGAAGTGGGAGTGAAAATGGAGGCTCTGTTAAAACTAATAGCTGTTGATGGGGAATTAAAATCCACAAATAATTCAATTGAGGTTGAAAATGCCAGTGAGGTATTAATTACCCTGGTTGCTGCAACCGATTATTGGGGGGATGAGCCACTTGCAATGTGCAAAAAGAAATTGGAAAAGTTAAGTACCAAAGATTTCAAAACTCTATATTCAAATCACACAAAAGACTATCAAAATCTTTTTAACCGGGTAAAGCTTGATCTTGGTAATTCTCAGGCAACATACTTTTCAACAGCAGACCGACTGGATGCTTTAAATAAGGGACTTGAGGATCCTGATCTTATTGAATTATATTTTCAATATGGTCGCTACCTTTTAATTTCAAGTTCAAGGCCCGGTTCTTTGCCTGCCAACTTACAGGGGATTTGGTGTGATGGATTAACTCCACCCTGGAATTCCGATTATCATACCAATATCAACATACAAATGAACTATTGGCCGGCGGAAGTAACCAACCTGTCTGAATGTCATCTTCCTCTTTTTGATTACATCGATAAGCTTAAACCCAACGGCCGGAAAACAGCCCAGACATTGTATAACTGTAATGGTTTTGTAGTGCACCATACTTCTGACGCATGGTTCCCAACATCACCAATTGGATCGCCCCGATGGGGCATGTGGCCAATGGGAGGAGCCTGGCTGGCCCAGCACCCCTGGGAGCATTATTTGTATACCGGTGATCTAACTTTTCTCAGAGAATCAGCCTGGCCCACCATGAAAGAATCAGCTGAATTTTTTGTTGATTTTTTGGTGGAGGATCCGGAATCGGGCAAACTTGTTTCTGGACCCTCTATGTCTCCTGAAAACACCTATTTTACTGCCAACGGTGATGTTGTTAGTATGGATATGGGGCCTGCAATGGATCAGGAAATAATTTATGATTTGTTCACCAATTGCATAGAAGCTTCAGAAATATTAAATGAAGATGCTGAGTTTCGGGCAACATTGGAAAATATGAAAAGGAAACTGGCTCCTCCAAAAATTGCTCCCAATGGCAGTGTAATGGAATGGAGAAAAGACTATAAAGAAGCAGAACCGGGGCATCGCCATATGTCACATTTATTCGCACTGCATCCAGGGAAACAATTTAATTTCTCTGATACACCTGAATTTATGATTGCATCGGAAAAGACTCTTGAAAACCGACTTGCAAAAGGGGGAGGACATACCGGCTGGAGCCGGGCATGGATAATAAATTTTTATGCCCGACTTTATAATGGCAATGAAGCATACAAACATATTCAGGCCCTTCTTAAAAAATCAACACTTCCCAATTTATTTGATAATCACCCACCCTTTCAGATTGACGGGAATTTCGGTGGCACAGCTGGTATCGCTGAAATGCTATTACAAAGTCACACAGATGAGATTGTATTGCTTCCTGCCCTTCCGGATAAATGGCAAGATGGGAACATATCTGGATTACTAGCCCGGGGCGGTTTTGAGCTTGATATTGAATGGCAGGATGGAAACTTAAAAGCTGTAAAGATTTTATCGAAGCTGGGAAACAATTGTATGGTTCGATATGGAGAAAATAAAGTAAAGTTCACAACGAAACAAAACGGAGTTTACTATTTAGATAAATCTCTATTGCCCTTAAAAAATAGATGATGCAACCTTTTGTTATATTTAGTTGTCATAATTTTAGATATGTATTAAATAGGATAATGATTATTCAGTCAGCATGAAAGATGAAGTCACATATCCTGAGTTTTTTGCCAGGTTTTATGATGTCCTGTATGCAAAATTGCGTGGGGGTGAAGATGATCATTTTTACTTGCGAAAAATCGCAGAATCCAAAGGGCCGGTTTTGGAATTAGGCGTTGGAACAGGTCGTTTTTTTATTGATGCATTGAATTCAGGTGCCGATATATATGGGATTGATGTAAGTCCTGAAATGATTCATGTGTTGAAAAAGAAGCTGAAGAAAAAGCATCATCATAGAGTTCAGGTTCAAGATGCCAGGGTTTTGGAATTAGACATGAAATTCGACCTGATACTTGGCCCCTTTCGTGTACTTTCTCATGTGATTGAGACCTCAGATCAGCTTAGTTTATTAAACCAGGTGAATAAACATTTAAACCCGGATGGGATTTTTATATTTGACTTGTATGTGCCAAATCTGAGTATGTTGCTGAAGGGCATAAATAATCTGACCGATTTTGATAGCGAATATGAAAAAGGCAAAAAATTAAAACGTATTGTCAATATGCATGCCGATTTAATAAATCAAATCAGCCATGTGAATATGAAACTTATCTGGGACGAAAACAATGAAGAAGTTCAAAAAGATTGGAACTTCAAAATGAGATATTTCTTTCGATTTGAACTGGAACATTTAATAAAAAGATCAAATCTTGAATTGATTCAAATATATGGCGACTTTAAGGGAAATGGACTAAATTCCGATTCAAAAGAATTTATAGTTGTTTGTCGTAAAGGAACATAAGATTAAAGTCAGAAATGCGTTTATCAACAATTTATATTGATTCATGTAATTGTTATTCGTAAACAGTTCAAACCGAAAAAAAAACATAATTTTAACTTTTTAAGAATTACCACAATCGAATGGCATCGGAAGTTACCATTGAAAATACTACAAGAATCCAGTTGTTGAAGCAATTTATGGAGAAGGATTCATTGTTCTTTTATTATGGGAATTTCAACGATTCTATTAATGACGCTCTTATCCCTTTGGCGGAAAATCTGATAGACAAAGCAGAAGTTTCAGCAGTTTCAAAAAAGAGAACGTTTTATATATTAATTGAATGTATTCAAAACGTTAATCGACATCACTTTAACTCAACAAAAGAATCTAATTTACCAAAGGAGATTTTTTGGGTCGAAGGTATTGATGATCAATTTAATATTGTCTCTGGAAATGTAATGAAATCTGAAGATGTTCCCTATTTAAGATCAAAAATAATGAAATTGAACAGCCTTTCCCCTGAGGCTTTAAATGCTCATTATAAAACTGTATTGAAGGAAACCGTACTTACAAGTAAAGGTGGTGCGGGACTGGGCCTGATTGAAATAGTCCGTAAATCAAGTAATAAAATTCGATTTAAGTTTCAGAAATTAAGTGAGAAATCCTCTTTCTTTGCGATGGAAACAACCATTAAAAAAAGAGAACCAAGCCTTACTACTCCGGAGTTTAAAGGAATTGAAAACTTGAATATTTTAAATAAAGTATTTAAAGACTACAGCTTCGGATTAACAATTATGGGGATGTGTGCAAATAATAGCCTTTCCGAAGTTGAATCAATGGTAAATTATATCAACCAGATTGGTTCTCCGCCATTTTTTGAAAAACAGAAATCTGCTGAGTCTTTCCATGGCCTATTGGTACATATGGCAAACATCTGTTTTGAGCAACCAAAATTTCCAGATCCGACACATGTTGCTTCAGTTTGAAATTAAAAATGATAAACGGGAGCTGATAATTGGTTGGCTTGTGCCTGATGAGGAGGTATCAGAGTGTTATACCAGGCTGAATACACATGTTAAATCGGAACCGGTGAATGTGATGAAGTTGTTAAATGGTATAATGGATTCTCAATCGCCAAAAATTGAGCTCGAAAAATTTCAAATGATTGATAACAATCAATTAATAACTGTTATGATTTCTCAGGGAGAATAATTTCCCTTTGGTTTTTTCTTTTCAATTGGCAGCTTTTTCTTTTTCCAACCTGTAAAGCCATCTTCAAGTATATAAATTATTTTAAATCCTTTCTTTTCTAATATCTCGCTGACATCAATACTTCTGGAGATAAAATCGCAATAAAGGAATAAAGGAGTTTCATAATCCACTGTGTCAGTAAAGCCAAGTAAAATCTGTTGATTGGAAGCAGAAATAGAATTAGGAATTCTTTCTTTTTCAAAATCTCTAAGCTCTCTAACATCCAGAATTAGCTTTTCTGTGGTAGAGTTTAGTTTAATATAGAATTCGTCCGTATCCAGCTTAAAAATTTTTAACGAATCCGATTGTGCATTTAATTTAAAAGGAATAAAAATGAATAATAAGCAGCAGTAAAACCTATAGATTTCAAAAAAAATATACTTGTTGAATGATAGCATGAAATAAAATTTATTGGGGAAATCAAATATACAGAATATTGAGCTTAAATGAATCTACAAATCTGCAGGTAACTTTTTTTCTAATATGGGGTATAAATTATAGTTTTCGATTCAATTCCCGACTTTTGTTTTGTATATGAAAATGAGATTTTTAGAAAATTTTGTTGATTTGTTTTATCCACGCATTTGCCCTGCATGTGGTATGTCATTGATGTATGGCGAAAAGGTAATTTGTACAGAATGCCTAATTCATCTTCCAAAATCTAATTATCACAACTTTGAAGACAACCCTGTGGCAAAAGTATTTTGGGGCAGAGTACAATTAGGCTTTGCAACTGCTTTTTATGTTTTTGAGAAAGGAAGCAAATACCAGAAATTAATTCATAAAATGAAATATAAAGGGCAGAAAGAAATCGGAACCGAATTGGGTAAAATGTTTGGAGAGGATTTGAAAAAAACAGGTTTTCAATCTGTTGACAATATAATACCTGTTCCTTTACATCTTAAAAAATTGAAAAAAAGAGGATTCAACCAGGCAGAACTGATTGCAAATGGCCTGGGAGATAGCATGAATAAACCCATAGATATTCAAAGTCTGACCCGGATAGTTGCCAATCCGACACAAACCCGTAAAAATCGAATTGAACGATGGCAAAACGTTTCAGGGATATTTGAAGTTAAAAACCCTGAAAACATGCACAACAAACATATTCTGCTGGTTGACGACGTTCTTACAACTGGTTCAACCCTGGAAGCCTGCGTAAATGCATTTTCAGAAATTCCTGGTATAAAAGTTAGTATTGCTGTTTTAGCCTACGCTTTGTGATTCAATAATTATTATTCTATTGGTAAACTATTCTTATTTTCCTCCAGCCACATCTCAAATGATTTCAGTGAAGGATTTAATTCTCTTGCATTTTCAACATCACGTAGAGAAGAAAACGAATCGTTAAAATCACGATAAAACTGAAACATATTGCCAAGATCATCAGCTCCTTCAAAACCAAAACTCCTAAATGTTTCTGGTGATATCTCATTGTAAACTACTTCTTCTCCGAGAGCATTGGTCAGGCTATTGGCCATTTCCTGGCAAGTAGGATGCTCGCCGGCTATTCCAACTGTTTTGCCAATGTATTTTGAATCATTTTTAAATATACCGTAAGCACACTTTCCAATATCTTCTGAGGCTATTCCTGTAAGTTTTTTATCTCCCATAGGAAAAGTGATTGCCAGTTTTCCATCGGCTCCTCTTTTTGGTCCCATTCCAAAATAGATAAGGTTTTCCCAATAGAAGCTTGTATGAAGAAAGGTGGTTGGTACGCTTAAATCAATGAAATGCTGATTTGCGGCACCTTTAGCATCAAAGTGCGGGACTTTATATTTTCCCATAAGTGTTGGCATCCGATCATCATCAAGCGGTATGAATTTTCGGGTGTCCTCAAGGGTAGACCAGATAACATGTTTTACATTTTGTTCTTTTGCCGCCTTGGCCATATTTTTTATCTGTTCAAATTCTTTTTCCGGAGAAAAATGAGCCCAGTAAAAGGTTACAAAATAAGCTCCATATGAACCCTGCAAAGCGCTCTTAATACTCTCGATATCATCAATATCAGCAACCACCAACTCAGCACCCATTGCTTTAAGTTCTTTGGCCTTATCTGAATTAATATCTCTGGTTACAGCACGAACTGAAAATTCAGAATTCTTATCCTGAAGAATGGCGCGACCAGGCCTCCTCCCTGTGCCCCAGTTGCACCAAAAACAGTTATTATTTTTTTATGTGACATTGTGTATAATTTTTAATTAAATACTATAATAAGCAAAACAATATGAAGAAAGATTTGTTCAAGGTTATTCCAGGATTTATAGCCGGAAGACACTCATATCTAGATTTCAAAACTTTCTTGCAAAAGCAAGATATTACAATTATTAATTGTAATTCAAGACTTTTTTATAATTGAATTAGAATCAATATAGTATTTACGGTTGAATACTCTAAGGATGGAAGAAATGGTATAGGATTGTAATTTAGATTTAGTTTTATGACTACTTTCTCAATAGAGAAGTGAAAAATGGTGCTATGAGTTTTGAGCCCATCGATATGTTTGAACATCCAGTCCGGCAAGGTCTAAAATCCTGTCAACTATGGTTTCTGCAGCCTGTTCAATGGTTTTTGGGAGACTATAAAAAGATGGAGAAGCGGGACAAATTATTCCTCCCGCCTGGGTAATTAATTCCATATTTCTAATATGAATTAAGCTGTACGGAGCTTCCCGCGGAACAAGTATGAGTTTTTGCCTTTCTTTGAGGATAACATCTGCAGCCCTGCTTATCAAATCCGAGCTTACTCCTGAGGCAATTCTTCCAAGAGTTCCCATTGAGCAGGGACATATAATCATTGTATTAAAACCAGAAGATCCGGAAGCGAATGGAGCATAAAAATCATTTTCGTCATATACCCTAAAAGCCAGATTTTTATAGTCATCATTTTTCAATTCGTACTCCCAAACCTCACGAGCAATTTTTGAGAATACCACACCCACAGTTGAAATTTGCTGTTCAATTTTTTTAAGCTTCTCTAATAGAATTTTTGGATAGATTGCACCACTTGCTCCTGATACTGCAACAATTATTTTGTTTTCCTTCATAGTTAATTTTTTTTTCAATTCTCCCTGAGGAGAATACCCTTTAGCACCTCAACCCCCTTCACTGCTCCCTCCTTAATAAACTCAACATTCCTGCGAGTTGGAGCCACTTCATTTGGATCAATCAGATAAATTGGAACATCACGTGGAGCATAATCAATCAAACCTGCAGCCGGGTATACATTTAAAGAGGTTCCAATTATAACAAAAATATCGGCATTTTGCACTATGGAAATTGCATCTTCAATGGCGGGTACTGATTCCCCAAACCAAACAATATGAGGCCTGAGTTGTGATCCTTTAGCACATACATCTCCAGTTTTGAGTTCCCAGCCCTCTATTTCAGTGATTAATGATGGATCAGCTGTGCTACGGGCCTTTCTGAGTTCCCCGTGCAAATGTAAAATATTTGAGCTTCCGGCTCTTTCATGCAGATCATCAACATTTTGAGTAATAATTTCAACATTAAAATAGTTTTCGAACTCGGCTAATCCTGTATGTCCGGCATTGGGTTCTACTTCCAGCAATTGCTTCCTTCTTTCGTTATAAAACCGCAATACTAGTTCCTGGTCATTCTCCCAGGCAATTGGGCTTGCCACCTCGGTAACATCATATTGCTCCCAGAGGCCACCCATATCCCGAAAAGTCATTAAACCACTTTCTTTACTCATTCCGGCACCTGTAAGGACAACTAGTTTTTTCATATTATCAAAATTTATTATTTACTGATCTAAATTTCAAAATAAAGCAGTCTTTTCAAATCAAAGAAGAGAATAGTAAGATACAAAAAAAACTACATACCTGAAGAGCAGAGTCAACCAATTTGATTTTTTCAGGGCTCAGGACGTCTAGATACTTCAGATCCCTCTTCTTTGATTTATCCTATAATAATTCATAACTTAGCAAAACATGAATGTTTTGTTAACATGCTGGCAAACAGCGTTTAAGTAATTTATTAGTGATTGACAATCTTACAATCGGGAGAATTTTGGATGCCGCTGAAATAACAGAGGTAGTACAAGATTTTGTTGTATTAAAGAAAAGAGGAGTTAATTTCCTGGGCTTGTGTCCATTCCATAATGAAAAAACACCCTCTTTTACTGTATCACCGGCAAAAGGCATTTATAAATGCTTTGGATGTGGCCGGGGTGGAAATTCGGTCAATTTCATAATGGAGCATGAGCATGTAAACTACCCGGAGGCTCTAAAATACCTGGCCCGAAAATATAATATTGAAGTTGTAGAAAGAGAATTAAGTGAGGATGAGGTCAAGCAGCAGAATGAACGGGAAAGCCTTCTGGTGGTGCTTTCATTTGCACAGCGTTTTTATTCAGAAACCTTGTTTAATACAGATGAGGGGATAAGCATTGGATTAAGTTATTTTAAAGAAAGGGGATTTAGACAAGATATCCTAAGAAAATTTGAAGTGGGTTATTCTCCTGAGCAAAAAGATGCTTTTACAAAAAATGCACTTAATGCGGGCTATAAGATAGAATACCTTACCAAGACGGGTATGACTATTGTGAAGGAAAGCTACAAAATGGATCGTTTCCATGGCCGCATTATCTTTCCCATACATAGCCTATCAGGTCAGGTTATTGGCTTTGGGGGTCGAATCTTAAAATCAGATGCAAAGGCTGCAAAGTATTTAAATTCACCTGAATCAGACACATATCATAAAAGCAAGGTATTGTATGGTCTGTATCATGCTAAAAAAGAAATAATAGCCCAGGACAAATGCTTCCTGGTTGAAGGCTATACCGATGTACTTGCTTTACACCAGGCAGGTATTGAAAATGTAGTTGCTTCTTCAGGCACAGCTTTAACCATTGAGCAAATTCGACTTATAAAACGATTTACATCTTTCATAACTATTATTTTTGATGGGGATGAGGCAGGTATTAAAGCTTCCTTGAGAGGTTTAGACCTTGTTCTTGAGGAAGGACTATTTGTAAAAATCCTTATGCTTCCAGATGGTGAGGATCCTGATTCTTACTCAAAAAAGTTAAGCAGTACTGAGTTTTTAAAATTCATTGAGGGCAATGAAATGGATTTTATAAAATTCAAAACAGAATTATTAGTTAAAGATGCTCAGAGCGACCCGATAAAAAAAGCTAGCTTGATAAGAGATATTGTGGGTTCAATTGCTGTTATTCCAGATAGCATTAACCGTAGTGTTTATTTGAAGGAATGTAGCAATTTACTTAAGGTTGATGAGAAAGTATTGTATTACGAAACGAATAAAATTCGAAGGAAAAAGGCGGACCAAAATTTAAGACGTACATCAATACGGAATGATTTTCCTGCTCCACAACCTCACAAACCTATTCCGAAATCTGATTTCCATGGCGATACTGATGCTCAGGAAAGGGAAATAATTCGTTTACTATTGAATTACGGCAATAAGGAATTAATGGTAGTCACAGATGAGGATGAAAACGAATATACTATTACTGTCTGTGAGTTTATAATAACTGATATTGCAAATGACGAGTTGAGGTTTGATAATTCTGTTTATCAGCAAATTATGGATGATTTTGCCTCTCATTTTGAAAAAAATATTGTCCCAGATCAAAAATATTTTACCCAACATGAAAATAAAGACATTAGTAAAGTCTGTGCACAATTGCTGGCTCCCTCTTACGATTTGAGTAAAATATGGAGGAAGCATGATAATTATGTCGAAACAGAGGACATGATCTTAAAAGAAATAGTACCTGAAACATTGTATGCTTTCAAAAATAAGAAAGTTATTGAAGCAACAAATGAACTTCATAAGAGCCTGGAGGAAGCTCAGAAAAATAATGATTTAGAAAAAATCGAAGCAATTCAGGAACGCATCGTATATTTAAATGGCCTAAAACAAGAGTTGTCAAAAAATTTGGGTCATCGAACAATCATCTAATCACTGCCATAACTACTATTGACTATTAGCATCTTTTTTCTCACCTTTACGTATAAATTTTCACGGGAAAAAATGAATTTTACTTTAACCAAAATATCCCATTTGAGCAGAAAATATTCTTCTGAATACAAAACTTCCATTTTGCGACTTTTAATGTTTATCTTTTTTACTGCAATTATTTATTCATGTTCAAATGATGAAAATGATGAATCAGGCGGTTTGAGGGAGAAAAAAATTATAGTAAACAATCAGAATAAAGAAATTTCCTTCATCAATGAATCAGAAAAATCTGTTTTTTACGGATTGTATTCTCCGGTTGAGGTATCTAGTGTTCTATCGGATGTAGATTTAAAGTACAGACCAGAACTCTTTTTACCAACGGAGTGGGCCAATGAGTATACTTCCAGTTCAAAGTTAGCGCTTGGACTTGGTTTGTATGGCACTGATTTTAGCATGATAAAATTATTTTCAAATGCTGAAGATGCAATAAGATATATGGAGGTCATCTCAATTCTTTCAGAAAAGCTTGGAGTACCCTCAGAATTGTTAAAAGTGTTTTCAGCCCGAGTTGAAAAAAACCTCTCAAATATTGATTCATTGTCTTCAATTGCCTTCGAAACTTTTAATCAAGTTTCTAGTTATTTAATTGATAGTGACCGAGAGGAAGCAATGAGTTTGATTCTTTTAGGAGGCTGGATAGAAGGTCTATATTTTGCCGTTAGCTATATGGAAGAGATCGGTGAAGTTGATAAAAAAATAATTGAAAAGATAATAGAGCAGAAATACTCATTAAATATATTGATGTCGATGCTCAAAAATGATTACCAGGATCCGGTAATTGCTCATTATTATCGATTGCTAAAAGTTCTACAAAATCATTTTGATAATCTATCAATTAGTTACAAAAAGGACCAGGTTACGATTGATTCTGATAACAATTATATTACTTCGGATTGGCAACAACTAAGCTATTCGAAAAGCGAATTGGATATAATTAAATGGATTGTTACCGGAATTCGTGAAGACATGTCAAACCCTTAATAATTTGGAGGATAATCATATCTGTTGGTTAAATATGATATATGGTCAAAAAATAATTTTGAAAGAATCTAAACTTTTTTCCCAATTAAATATTGCTTTTATTATATTTGAACTCGAAAATATTTTGAATAAAATCCATTAAAAATGAAAAATAAAAGATTTTTTTCGGTGTCAGGTTTAATTCTTGGCCTGGTAGTTTTTGCACTTGCTTTTGCTTCTTGTAAATTATCTACAAAAGAAGGAGATGAACAAAATGGCCTTGAATATCAGGATTCTGCAAAATCTGATCTGGACAAAGAAGTATCAGAATTTATTTATCCCCTTCCAGATTCACATGAAGTAACTGAAATGTTAAACAGGATAGGAATTCCCTATATGCTTGGCACTTCAAATACAGTTGAGAATGTAAACAGGTATTTTACTGCAAAAAGCAAAGCATATAATATAGGTGTTTATGGCTCAGATCTTAGTTATGCCAGTACCTATCAGATGACACAAGAAACCATGTTATATCTGGAGGCTGTTAACCAACTAGGTAGCGACCTGGGTATTTCTTCAATATATAATGAAGATCTGCTAAACCGTATAGATCAGAATGTAAATCAAAAAGACTCTCTTATTGAAATTATTTCCACAACAATTTATGAGACTTATGATTATCTCAATAAAAATGGTAAAGGCGATTTATCAATTCTTATGGTTGCCGGAGGTTGGGTTGAGGCTATGTATTTGACAACCAATGTATCAGCCAATGTTCACAACAACCCTGAAATAATTAAAATCATTTATAATCAGAAGCCAGGCTTAGATAAGCTTATCGAAATTGTTGAGGCTAGAAAAGACAATCCGGATGTAAAGGAATTACTTGATGACTTGCAGCCAATTAAGGAAGCTTTTAATGCTGCAACAAGTGAGAACATGACAGCGGAACAAGTTAAAGCACTTTCCATAGCAATAGACAAATTGCGGGCGAAATTAATTTCGTAAAAAACACATTATAAAAATATTTAACCCGTACTTTTCAGGTACGGGTTTTTTTATAATTAATCCCGTATTATTTCTACTCTTATTTTTTTAATATACTTTAACTTCTGAGGTATTAAAATATATTATCAATTTATCGTAATTTTACACTATAGATAAATGAAATGAGCGATATTATATTAAATGCATTAGTTCACTTATTTGCACTGGTTGCTTCAGTTAATGAAAATCGCTTAACAAAAAAGGGGAAAGAAATTGTATCCTCATATCTGAACCGCTTCCTAAATGACGAGCTTTCACATGAATATCTTCGCCTTTTTGAAAATTATTATGAATTCTATCACAGCGAAAATATATTAGATAAGAAATCCAAATCAAAAGAGTCTTCTTCATTAATAAACATCCAGACTCTAAATGTATGTCGACAGATTAAGGTAGGGCTGAAACGAGAAGATCGTTTCATTGTATTTATTCTCCTTCTTGAGTTTGTTAATGAAGATGCAATAATTACCTCCTGGGAATCTGAAATAATTAAAGAAGTAGCTTCATCTTTTAACATTTCGGAAAATGAACTATCTGACCTGAAAGAATTTGTATTGTCAGATACTATTGACAAGATCAATCCGGAAAACCTACTGGTCACCGATAACCAGATTAGAGAATGGTCCGGTACTATGTCATGGTTCATGAAAAAGAAATCGAAGAACGCTGACAAAAAGAAATACCTTTATAAGGAGAATCTTTATGGAGCCATAATATTCTTATATATACCTAGTATACAGGAGTTTATATTTAAATATTCAGGTGCCCAAAACCTGTATAAAGATGGTCATAAGATCCTGACAGGACGAATCTATTTTCTTAATTTCGGTGCAATAATTAAGGGGCCTAATATTAAGCCAATTTATTACAATGAAATCACACAAAGATTTTTTATTGACCAGGGTCATCCGAATATAATTTTTACAGGAAAGAACATTGAATTTAGGTTTAATAATAGTAACAATGGAATTCAAAATTTTAATTTTTGTGAGGAATCGGGAAATATAGTTGGAGTACTTGGAGGAAGTGGTGTTGGAAAAACAACTCTGTTAAGCTTGATAAATGGGAAGCTTCAACCCAATAAGGGTCAAATAACAATTAATGGATACGATACCTATAAAGCAAGGTTTAAGTTGCAGGGAATGATAGGGTATGTTCCCCAGGATGATTTGTTGATTGAAGAACTGTCTATTTATCAGAATTTGTATTACAATGCCCGGTTGTGTTTTGCCGATTATTCTACAGAACAGATAATAGAATCTGTTGAAAAAATCATGTCTGATCTTGACCTAACCGAAATTGCTCATTTACAGGTTGGTGATCCCTTGAATAAGTTTATTAGCGGAGGCCAGAGAAAGCGATTAAATATTGGTCTGGAATTAATGAGGGAACCATATATCCTGATTCTTGACGAACCCACTTCAGGTCTTTCTTCCTCCGATTCTGAAAATATAATGCAGCTGTTAAAAGCTCAGACCAAAAAGGGCCGGTTAATTATTGCAACAATCCATCAGCCATCATCCACCATATTCAAAATGATGGATAAGCTATGGATTCTGGATAAGGGAGGATACCCAATATATTCAGGAAATCCGGTTGATGCTGTAGAGTATTTTAAAAAAATTAATGCCCAGGTTGATGCAGCCGAAAGCGAATGTACAACCTGTGGAAATATTAGAACAGAGCAGATTCTTGAGATTATTGAAACCAAAACTCTGAGTGAAGAGGGAATTCCAACACGGCAAAGAAAAATACAACCCGATAAATGGTTTAAGTACTATAAGGAAAAAATTGAGCCATTAATTGAAATTAAAAAACCTCCAAAAGAAATCCCTGAAAGTAACTTTAAAGTACCATCGGCAAATCGGCAATTTGGTACATTTAGTATAAGAAATCTTTTGGCCAAGCTGGCAAATACCCAATATCTGGTAATAAACATTCTGGAAGCACCAATTCTTGCATTTATTCTTGGGTACATTACCAAATACTCAAAAGGCAGTGATTATACTTTTCAAGACAACATTAACTTTCCCGTGTTTTTATTCATGGCAGTGGTTGTTGCAATGTTTATGGGCCTAACTGTTAGTGCAGAGGAGATTGTCAGAGACCGTAAAATTCTTGAAAGAGAATCATTTTTAAACCTAAGCTGGCCAGCCTACCTGACCTCCAAAATTGTTTATCTGTTTGCATTTTCAGCATTCCAGACCTTTACTTTTGTACTTATTAGTAGTTTAATCCTTGATATAAAAGGAATGTTCCTAATATATTGGCTGATACTGTTTTCCACATCTGCCTTTGCCAATATGATAGGATTAAACATTTCATCAGGACTCGATTCAGTAGTGGCAATATATATTCTAGTTCCTCTTATTTTAGTGCCCCATCTATTGCTTGGTGGAGCCATGATAACATTTGACGACCTTAACAAAGGATTGACAAAGAAGAAATATGTTCCTATCATTGGTGATATAATGATTACACGGTGGGCCTATGAAGCGATATCAGTAGCCCAGTTCAAGGGAAATGAGTTTGAAAAATATTTTTACGATTATGAACAGAGATCAAATACCGCAATTTACCACAATTCGTTTTTAATTCCTGATTTGCAAGTTAAACTTGAAGATTGCCAGAGGATGTTTGAGGAAGAGGATTTTGATGAAGATGTGATAAAAAAAGATCTTCTAATAGTTCGTAATGAGTTCATTAAACTTGAGAAAAACCAAAATGTCCCGCCTTTTGAACTGGTATCAAAGATGAATAGAGATTCTATTTCGGTTGAAATTCTTGAAGAATCTTTAGGATATTTAATGTTCCTTAGACTACATTTTACTGAAATGGGATCTGAAGCGGAAATACGTAAAGATCATATTTATGATTCATTACAGAGAGCCATGGGAGCAGAAGAGCTTATTGACTTTCAGGAAAGTTATTATAACAACAAACTAGGTGATATTGTTACTAATCGAACCGGGATTAGGAAGATCCATGAAACAAAGGATGAACTCATTCAGAAATATGGCCCCATTTATATTATGCCTACAAACAAACTCGGACGAACACAATTTTTTGCTCCTTATAAGAAACTGAATCGTCAGATTGTTGAAACAACCTGGTATAATTTGGTAGTAATTTGGATGGGAACAATAATTTTATACTTCGCTCTTGTATTGGATCTTCTTCGAAAGATCCTAACCTACTTCAGAAATCTTCGATTGGCTAAAAGCGAATAAGCTTAACAATTGTCAATGCCGAAGCCATTCGTATTAAATAAAATGAAGCTCCGGAAAGGTTTTTCCTATGATTGGAAATGGGTTTTCATTAAAAAAGCTTTTAATTATTGTATTATATACCGATCGGAAGTCGATAGAATACTTCAAATCACCATTATTGAGGTCTTGTAAATCAGGTGATTCATTATAAAATCCAGATTTTTTTAGTTGCCCTCCCATAAACAAAAGGTTATTTGCACCTCCGTGGTCGGTTCCGCCACTTGCATTTTGTGATACTCTTCTGCCAAACTCAGAGAAAGTAAGAATAAGGACATTTTTCAAAATGTCTTTCTGTTTTAAATCATTCACAAAAAATGAAATAGCCTCTGAATACACTTTTAACAATTTATCTTGTTTTGGTCTTTGATGCACATGCGTGTCAAATCCATCCAGAGATGTATAGTAAAATTTTGTATTTATTCCGGATTGAATCATTTCTGAGATTGTTTTTAAATTTTGTCCCAGAGCGGAGGGAGGATAGTTTCCTGCTGAAGATGAGCCATTTACTTTCTTATAAATATAATTTACAGAAGAGATCGTCTCATTCATAGTGTTGTAAATGTATTTCAGATTTTTCGAGTAGTCTTTGTGTGCTGAATATTGTTTTGCCAGGGGTTGAAATAATCCTTTCTGAATACTATTATATAGGCGCTGAGGATTCTGCATGGCCAGGCCTTTTATTAATTTCCCTTTCAAAGCCAGACTTAATGTATCGCCTATTTCAATGGCGGAATAGGGATAAGATTTTCCATTTAGATTCGATTCAATAAATCTTCCAATCCAACCAGATTGCAAATATTCAGTTGAACTACTTGCTGATTGCCAGATATCCATGGAGCGAAAATGTGAACGAACCGGATCCGGATATCCCACATTATTCAATATGCAAAGCAATCCGTCATCGTACAGGTTTTTAAGTCCTGTCATATTTGGATGTAAGCCCAGCTCATCGCTAAGCTTAATGACATCTTTTTCCGGAATAGCCAATTGAGGTCGGGCTTTATAATATCTACTATTTGAATAGGGTACAATCATATTTAAACCATCATTACCTCCGGAAAGTTGAACAATTACCAGTATTTTGTTATTTGTAATATCATTTGCACTTTTTTCAACAGCTTCTATAAAATTTGGCAGCATAATACTTCCGGCTGAGACAAGTAAAGATCTTTTAATAAATGATCGTCTTCTTATTTTTTTCATTATAGATTTATTAGCATAATTGGTACTCAGGCAGGCTGGCCAGGGCTAGAATCATTAATGCTTTGTTTGGTTGTTCTGTAGCACCTTTTTTTATTACGGAAAATAATACTTCTGATTCCTTTGAGTCAGGAATCATGCCCAGCATCCAAACTGCCATTGAATTGTAATCATATGGGCTTGTTTTCTTAATAAAATCTTCCCAGTTTATCACTATTTCCAAGTTTCCAAACTTCTTATGATTAGAGTTTAGAGAACTTCCCAGAGCAAAAGGAAGCTGTATTCGAAATGCGAGGCTTGTACTGTCTATCCATTCTGTTCCATAAGGCCATCCTCCAACATTGGGAGGATTAAAGAGAACCTGACCCAGAGCTTTTTGAAGAAAAACCTGTGATTTGTTATTTCTAAAGTGAATCGGGAAAACTCCTTGCAAGCCTACCAGCAGTTCTACAGGTGACTTAATAAGACATTTATGATTTTCATATGAGTAAAACCATTTTGAAGAAAAAATGTCAAACATTAATTTTTTAATATCATATCCCGAGTTGTAGAAGCTTTCTGATAAACTTGTTAAATGAGTTTCATTAACATCTTCATTAACAAAGTATTTATATATTTTTCGTGTTAAAAATGTAGCAGTTTCCCTCCTATCAAGAATAATTTTCAATATGTTTTCACCATTAAATGATCCTGATTTTCCCATGAAATCTTTCCTTGAATGGTCATGTAAATTGGTTCGGAAAATATATTTACCCTGTTGATTAAATCCCCATCCTGTAAATGCCCGGGCAGCACTTTTTATATCGTATTCGGTGTAATTTCCCTGGCCAATAGTAAAAAGTTCAAGCAGTTCACGAGCAAAATTTTCATTCGGACTTGATTTCCTGTTCTGCTGATTGTTTAGAAATTGGAGCATGGCCGGACTTTTTGTTACAGCCAGTAATAGATTTCCAAATTTATCCAATGCCAGATTTCTCATTACATTGTTTAATTGTTGTGCAAACCACGGATTTGGGGTACGGCAGGCAAAATGATCGTGCCAGAAAAAAGTTAACTTTTCTCGTAAAACCGATTTATCATTAATCATTTTATGAATCCAGGCAGAATTTAGTTTTACAATTAATTCCCTTGATTTTTGAATTTGCTCTTGTTTTTTTGATTCTGTTAATGACTGGAATTTTAAAGGTGATATAATATCAGGTTGTACAACATTAAGATATTCAGTTTGATCGGAATTCCTGAAAATAGTATTAAGGACATTGGACAGGGAATTGTTTTCTAACTCAGTAAATTCCTTAAGTCTAGGGCCAAATCCGGCACGACTCAATAAATGTTGTATGTTTTGTTTTTCAGTCACTTTGGAATTAAATTCTATAATCCTTTGATACTTTCCAAGATTAAAGGTTTAATCCGATGTGCTAACAATTTATTTGCAAGGCTAGTATTGAAAAGTTAAATTTGTCGTGAAAATGGGGTATTAGTCCCGAATTTTACAGATCTGAGATCTGACAAAAATTCGAGGATTCTCGAAATTATATCGAAATTGAAAATTTCGTTAATTTCGGAACTCAGTTCTGAGGTTGTCGAAAAGGAAGTCAATAAATTTGGCAAGATTTTAAGATCGTGTTTAAAGTGCTAAGCATTTTCTTTGGGGTATTAGCTCAGTTGGTTTAGAGCGCTACCTTGACAGGGTAGAAGTCACTGGTTCGAATCCAGTATATCCCACAAATTCCTCTGTGTACTTTTATAGACAGATAAATTATTCCAGGTATCTAATTGGAATATAAAAATTTCATCAGCCTTAAATTATCCTCATGCGGATAAAATTTATCAAATTCCAAATAATAGCCTTCTGGATCAAAGCCAACAAAAGCTTTGTACTTCATTTCTGGTCCCACTTCTAGTTCATTTGACCGAAGTTCAAAAACCTTATTTTTTTTTACATAGTCAAACCACGCCTCCAGATCATCAAGTATAAATGAGACATTTACGGCTTTTTCCTGAGTAAAGGCATGCATACCCTTTTTTTCATCAACGAGGCCAATAAAACCTGATTTTGAAACCTGATATATTTTTGTCCATCCCTGGTCAACAATAAATTCAAGGCCAAGAACATCCTCAAAAAATTTCTGCATAGCCTCTATATCTTTATAATATAACCAGGTGATAGTAGATTTAAAACCTAATCCCTCCGGAACGGTATTCTCCTGATTGGGAGGTGCCTTTAAAGTACTATTCTGATCTAAAAGTGGAATGAATTTTTTGTTTTCAGGATGTTTGTTGAATCGCTCAAATTCCAGTAAATAACCTTCGGTATCATAAATAACAAATCCATCATGTGGACTACCTTCTTTGGGTTTATAATCATACTTTATATTTACATTCTTTTCCTTTAAATACGAATACCATTCATCCAGTTGATCGGTTAATAAAGCAAGGGCAACAGTTTTAGGTTCCTCTGCTGTATGCATTCCTTTTGTGGCGTCAACAAGGATCAGGTATGAATCAGCAGACATTCGAAATATTCTGGCCATTTCGTAATCTGCTACCATCTCTAACCCAGAGTTTTTGAGTAAAAGTCAGCAGCTTTATCCAAATCTTTATAATACAAAAACAGATTACTGGCCCGAATGCCAAAATCGCTCATTGTTTTACCTTCCATTTTTTCAATGTTCTTTTTATTATTCCATGGTGCAAGAGGCTAAGAATAATAGTGAGGATTAGTATAAATAACCCTATTTGTAAATATAATGTATTTCATTTTAATCTAAACAGTTAGTGCATTACAAATCGCAGTGGTATTAGACAAAGCTCAACACTTAATTGGCTATTATCATAATATTTTTACCAAATACATTGCCATTTTCCAGTTCAAATCTCAAGGAATAATTCCCATTTGGAAAACCCTCCAGATCAATGTTTTCATTCAATTGCCATGCATTATGAAATACTTGTGAATAGACTGCTTTTCCGGCTAAATTAAACACCTTGATTTTTAAATTTTGTCTTTCTTTTAAAGTGCATTGCAAAGTGAATAAGCCAGATCCTGGATTTGGAAAAAGTTTCAGTTCCTCAAATTCCTCAGAGATATCAATGGATGTTACCCGGGTAAATTCAAACCAGTTCATATTAAACAGAGGCTTGGTAATGGTTACCCTGATATGATGTTGACCTGCTGGAAGAGTAATGCTTTGGGTTGTTGTAGTGGCCCAGGTTTGCCAACCCCCGGTAGAAGGAAAATTAACAGTTTGAAGAAGTGTGGCATTTCCACTTTCATCGATTAAATGTAATTGAACCTGACCGGTTTCACTGAGTGCAGCAGTACGGTAATTAACAATATAATCTCCATCATCAGAAACATTTATATAGTAATCCAGATAATCACCTGCATCAAGATATCCAATATTCAAGCCGCCCCCAGCATCAGTTGTATTTTCAGTTTCAATACCAGTCTGATAAAAATAATCTTCTGCCTCTACTTTTCCAGGTATTGCAGAAACTATGGCAACCGAATTTCTAACGTCTTTTTGGGTAAATGCATCTAATGATGTCCCATCCATTGCCAGAATCTGATTTCCAGTATAGGAGATTTTTATCACTTCCTCTGATTTGATGGTATGACTTACAGTGAATAAAATACCACGTGTATTCGAATTCAATACAGCATCAGTAATCTGAATCGGACTTCCATTTACGAAAATTTCAAAACTAGCCGGAGAATCAGGAATAGGGCTATGTAAGCGGTTTGTTTAGATTTAATTGTATTGTATTTTCATCCATTGTGGAGGCAGATAAATATTCTGTCTCTATAGTAGTGGTGGCTGCTTTTTGAATAAATTCAAAACTTCCCAGGTTAAATTCTGCCTCATCGATGAAGAGCCGTAATTTTTTATCTGAAGGAGTTAAAATTACATCTGTAAGAGTTACAGTTTGCCAGGTTTGCCAACCTCCGGTATTTGGCACATTCATAACATTGGATATATCAGCAGAACTGGTGGCAAAATGAAACTTACCATTTGTTTCCTCTGATGCTACCCTTATATTAATATCATAAACAGCACTGGCAGCCACATCTACATCATACTGCATCCATTCACCTTTTGATACAAATCCAACATTGTACCCATTTGAATTTACATTATCCTCTGATTTTTCAATATCCACACCATCATTCCTATAAATCCAGCCCCTATTCCATGCTGTATAATTTCCTGTTGAAATATGATAATTGGCCACATCCTTATCATAATATGCCGATCCAACCACTCCCATGTCGAAATCAGTTGGATAGACAATCCCGGGAATAGCCTGAGTGCGATAAGGAATTGCTTCATCAGAATTAACTTGCCGGAACATAGCATCAATTACATCTTTTTGATACACACAATTTTCCATCTTAAGATTGTCTGCAATTTCCATTAAAGCTGATTTTGCATAAGCGGAACCTGGTGAGCTTCCTATCCCATTCCAGTAATCCAATAAGGCTTGATATTCAGGGGTTTTAATTACAGATAAAGGACCTGAAATGGACTCAATTTTCTTCATGGGCCACCATGCCCATCCAATATTATAGTCCTCAAGTAGCCTGATAGCATCCCTGAACCAGGTATTTGAATTTTCTCCAGACTCACCTAAATAAATGGGGACATTGTATGTCTCCCGAATATTAAGTACCCATTGGATTGAGGCCTGATCATTGGTACTCCAGTATTTATGGGGGCTATATACCATATTGTCATCCCAGGGAGGTGTTAATCCGTTAAAGTCATTGGCGAACCAATTTCCTTCTATAAAAATTATGTGCGTTGTATCTACTGTCCGAATACTATCAGTAATTTCCTTTAATAGATTGCTTAGAGCAAGGTTCCCTGACATTTCCCAATTGGTTTCATTTATAAGATCATATCCGGCAATCCAAGGATTATCAGCATATTTTTCAGCTAATTTTTTCCATAGTGCAACGGTTTTATCTCTGTTTTCTTTGCTTTCCCAAAGTGAAGGTTTTGAAGGATCGTAATCAGATATTCCCTGATCTTTACCTTGCCCTCCAGGAGCTGCATGCAAATCAAGAATTACATACATGTTGTTTTGTTCGCACCATGAGACCAGGCTATCAGTAAGTACAAATCCCTTTTCCAGCCATGTGTTATGCCCTGCAACAGGCTCCTCTTCAATGGGCAATGTAAATAGATTGTAATGCATGGGTAGCCGTACAGAATTGAATCCCCAGGATTTCAGGGAGTCGATGTCTATCTTTCTGTAAATGATTTTCCAGCCAGTTATCGTAAAATAAATCGGTATCCGTAGATCCGATTAACTGTTCAATTTTATCCCTTGATTTGATATTGAGCATTGGCAAAATCAGAAGTTTGCATCATATAACCTTCCTGCAACATCCAGCCACCGAGCCCCATTCCTCTTAATAATATATTTTCATTATTTTCATTGACGATGGCCTTTCCATTTGTTTTCAGAAAGCTCTGACTATTTGACTGGATAGATACTATCAAAAAAAGATTGAAACGAGGAGAATTTTAATTGTCATAGTTAAAGTCAATGATTAAGAAAAGTTTATATGCAAGAAATTTCTTATTTAAATTCATTATGTAAAAGAGTATGGAAAATCATCAGGATTTATTCCTCTCTTTTTATTCGGAATTTCTGACATTTCAAAAGTCAGTTTTCCTCCCTTCATTAAGTCGGAATGATTCAGGTAATTCTTTGAGTATTTTTTATTGTTTAGTAAGGCCTTTGAAATATATACGTTTTCACTGCTGTTGTTTGAGGCATTGATGCTAAACGTATTTCCATTTTCCAGCTGCAGGGTAATTTTGTTAAATATGGGTGAGCCCAATACATATTGATCGGTTCCGGGTGCTACCGGGTACATACCCATGGCTGAAAACACATACCAGGCAGAAGTTTGCCCATTGTCTTCATCCCCGCACAATCCATCGGGGTTAGGAGTGTACAGTTTATCCATAATATTGCGTACATGAAATTGACTTTTCCATGGTTCACCAGCATAATTATATAGGTATGGCATGTGTTGAATGGGTTGGTTTCCATGTGCGTATTGTCCCATATTTACAATTAGCATTTCTGTAATTTCATGAATCTGAAAACCATAATATGAGTAATCGAATGTTGGTGGAGCATAAAAGACAGAGTCCAATTTTTGTGTAAAAATTTTATTACCACCCATTAAATCAATCAGTCCCTGAACATCATGAAAAACACACCAGGTCCAATGCCATGAACATCCCTCAGTAAAGGCATCTCCCCATTTATCGGGTCGAAAAGGAGCTTGGAATGTTCCATCTTTGTTTTTACCTCGCATGAAGTTTACCGACGGGTCAAAAACATTTTTGTAGTTTAAAGCTCTTTTGGCAAAAACATCAATCTCTGACTGAGGTTTTTTCAATGCTTTTGCCAACTTCCAAATGGTATAATCAGCAAAGGCATATTCAAGCGTTCTGGCGGTATTTTCATGTATTTTTACATCATAGGGTATGTAGCCAAGGTCATTGTAATAATCAACACCATAGCGTCCCACAGAATGCATGGGGCCTTCATTGTTAGAATTCTTAATGATTGCCTCGTACAATGTATTGATGTCATTTATGTTTATACCTTTCAGGTAGGCATCTGCAATTAAGGTAGCAGAGTTAGAGCCAATCATTACATTCCTGTGGCCGGGACTTGCCCATTCCGGTAACCAGCCACTCTCCTTGTAAGTATTAACCAAACCTTCCATTATTTGGCTGTTAAGCTCACGAAACATTACATTAAAAAAGGGAAATACAGCTCTGAAAGTATCCCAGAAACCATTGTCAGTAAACATATAACCATCGAGAACCTCACCATTGTATGGGCTATAATGAATTACCTTATTGTCTTTATCATATTCGTAAAACTTCCTGGGAAACAACATGGTACGATACAAGGCAGTGTAGAAAGTGGTAAACTGAGCATGGGTTCCTCCTTCGACTTTTATCCTGTTTAATTTGGCATTCCAGCTTTTCCGGGCTTTCACCTTCACCTGATCAAATGAATCATCACCAATTTCTCTTTGCAGATTTATTTCAGCTTGCTCAAGGCTTATAAACGATGAGGCGATTTTTAGATGTACCTGTTCATCAGTTTTGGTTTTAAACCGGATTATTGTACCGGAATGTTTGCTTTCTATTTCGTGCTTGTCGGCATAAATAACTCCTTCCTGTACCCCAAAAACTTCCTCAAAGTCTTTATCAACATATATCACAAAATAGTTCTTAAAATTATCTGGTACTCCTCCTGAAGCATTCCTGGCATAACCAATTATTTTTCTTTCCTCCGGGATTACTTTGATATATGAATTCTTAAAGAACCCATCTACAATTAAAAATGCCTTTTGGGTTTCAGGGTAGGTTATTCTAAAACAGGCAGCTCTTTCTGTGGGCGTAATTTCAACAGTAGTATTGTAATCGGCCAGATATGCTCTGTAATAATGAGGTTTTGAGATTTCAGCTTTATGGGAATACCACGATTCCCTTTTGTTTTCATCAAAAACCAGTTTCTCAGTAGTAGCAAAAATGGAAAAAACACCATAGTCGTTTATCCAGGGGGATGGCTGGTGAGTTTGTTTAAAGCCTCTTATTTTATTGCTTGGGTATTGATAACCCCATCCGTCACCCATTTTATTGGTTTGCGGAGTCCAGAAGTTCATTCCCCAGGGCAAAGCTATAGCCGGGTATGTGTTACCATTCGATAAATCAAATCTTGAATCTGTACCAATCAAGGGATTTACATACTTTGTTAAATCATCAACTGGTTTCGATTGTCCAAGAACAAGAACACCCAAGAGAAAAATAAGACCAATACAAAGAAATCTTTTCATTTTTTATCTATAAGTCATATAATTTAGTCGGGTAAATTTATAGTTTTTAAAATTAATAATCAGATGTTGTTGCAGCCCTGGTTTATTATTTGGCATAAAAAATGGCCACAATTTATTGTGGCCATTTTAATATATGCTCAAATTCTATTTAATATCTTTCTATTGTCCGGGTGCCGGTGCTGTCTGTAATTTTTTCAATACTTGATCAATTCCAAGAGAGGATCCCGATACTGGTGGAAATTCCACGAAGGACTGAAGAAACTCTGCAGTAATTGATTGGGCTGGCACAAAAGTCCACATGTTATCTGCAAACCACCGTATATACATTGAGGATTCTTTCCAGGCAGTTTCATACGGATCAGCCCTTAAATTTATTAATATTGGCCATGCAGGTTGCTTTCGGTATGCAGTATTGATGGCTCCCTCAAGGATAGTAAAATGAAGCTTCCAATTATTGTATCGAATCGCATTTAAATTTCCACCCTGATCAAAATAGAAAATCTCTTTTCGAGGAGCTTCCTTGTTTTCACCTTTCCAAAAAGGAAGTAAATTATAACCATCCAGATGAACCTTGAAACTTGTGTCACCAGCTTTATATCCTTTTAAAAGTTTTTCTTTGAGATCTGGCACTCCAGCAGCAGCAAGTATAGTCGGCATCATGTCTTCATGAGAATAAATATTATTATCAACTGTACCCGGTTTTATTACACCTGGCCATCTGATAAGGGAGGGTACGCGAAAACCCCCTTCCCAGGTGGTTCCCTTTTCACCGTAAAATGGTGATGTTCCTCCGTCAGGCCATGTGAATTTTTCAGCTCCATTATCAGTTGAATACATTACAATGGTGTTTTCTGAAATTCCCAACTCGTCTAATAAATTAAGAACTCTGCCAACCATTTCATCATGCTCAACCATACCGTCAGGATATAAACCAATACCTGTCTTTCCATCACTTTCTTCTTTTAGTCGAGTCCAAACATGCATGCGAGTAGCACTTAACCAAACGAAAAATGGTTTCTTCTGGTCGTTAGCGTTTTTAATGAACTTTACAGCAGCATTTTCGAATTCTTCATCAGCAGTTTCCATCCGTTTCCGAGTCATTGGACCCGTATCTTCAATTCTTCCATCAGAGTAACTATGGATTACACCACGGGGGCCAAATTCTTTATGAAACTCTTCATCTTTTGGATAATAATAAGTTTCAGGTTCTTCCTCAGCATTCAAATGGTAAAGATTACCAAAGAACTCATCGAATCCGTGATTTGTTGGAAGGTGCTTATCCCTGTCTCCCAGGTGGTTTTTACCAAATTGTCCAGAGGTATAACCAAGCGGCTTTAGCAATTCTGCAATAGTGGGCTGATTTTCCTTAATTCCCTGTTCAGAGCCAGGCATTCCTATGGTTAAGAGGCCAGTTCTAAAAGGATGTTGACCCAAGAATAAATGCAGCTCTACCAGCTGTACAAGATTGCTGTGCATACCAATCAGTAAACATGGCTCCTTCATCACCAATTCGGTCAATATTTGGGGTTTGATAGCCCATTATACCATGGTTATACTTGCTAATATTGGCCCAGCCAATGTCGTCCCCCCAAATTACCAGGATATTGGGTTTCTTGTTCTTCTGTGCACTTATTATTAAGGGGACAGCAAGAATCAAGATCAGAAAAGTTAGTTTTTTCATTTTAATTAATTTAATCTGTTTTTAATAATTATTGAACCATTAGAAAATTTTCAAGCTTGATTATAGATTGTATCAAGTTACAACAAAACCAGGTGTAAATATACAATTTAAACTGATTCTAAATAAATAAAATTCAGATAATTCCCAAAAAGTTACTTCTGTGAATGAAATATTATGAAGTTTAAGTAACCAGGTAAGAAATCTATTTATATATCAATTGGCGATATTCTCCTATTTCATCAAAATTAGCCATGGCAACAGCAGCAGTGTCAACAAAAGGTCTATCCAACACCCATTTTACAGCCTTTTCATAGGTGGGCTGATCGCTTTCATCTTTAGCGTATGGTCCTCCTGAACAGGTTTTCATGGCAATTATTCCAGTGCCGTTTTTGTGTGCTAATTTTAGTTCCGCTTCTACCGCCCCCTGATCGTATTCATTTCGATGACCAAATTGGGAATGAACATACATTCCCTTATGATTATAAGAAACCATGATCACATCGTAAAAACTGCTTTCATTTGCCGCTTTTAGAAGTTCAACCTGGTTGCTGTGAACTGAGAAACCACAGGACCTGATCTTACCTTCTTTTTTTGCTTCAGAAAAAACCTCCCAAACGGTTTCATGTTTCAGCATTTCCACCCTGGAAACACCATGTAATAACCAAATATCAATATAATCGGTTTGCAATGCTTTCAGACTTTCATGAAGTGCATTATACATCAGGTCTCGAATCATTTTTCTTGTACTGTCCGTATGAAGAGCTTCACCTTTTTCAGTAGGGCGAACCTTAACTTTTGATTGGATTACCAGATTCTTGCGAACGTCTTTTATAATTTCACCAATCATAACTTCGTTTTGACCATTCGCATAGGACCGTCCAGTATCGATAAAGGTATATCCGGTATCCAAAGCAGCATGAGTGAGTGCAGGAATTTGAGTACGTGTGGCTCCAAAACATACCGGTGTTACTTTTATTCCGGTTTTGCCCAGTGTATTTTTGACTAATTCTTTTTCATTTCCAAAAATGGCCAAAGGATTATTTGCAATTATTCCAGCTCCCAGAATCCCGGCTGAAGATTTTTTAATAAACTCTTTTCTTGATATGGATATTTTTTTATTTTTCATGGGAAAATATTTAGCTGCAATTTTTAATAATCCTAAAGAACGGGTATTTCTATACTATAAATTTTCATAAAAATAATTATTTCAGCTCAACCTTCATGCTAATTTCAGGATGCTTTTTTGGTGCAACAACAGCATTCAGAACTTTAAAACTTAATTCTACTTCCTTGAGCTTATCAATAGTTTTTATTTCGAGTCTGGTAAAATCATTTGCTTTAACGGTGAAAACATCGGCATTTCTGTGCAGGGTGTAATTTGATGTATTCTCCATTATAAAATCAACATCACTCTTGTTTTCAATAGTTACAGCCAGAACAGTAGTTTCTCCTTTATAGCCTGCAGTGGCTACTGAAACAGATTGTTCAACCAGCGGGACTAAAAACTCAGGTCTTCCAATTAAAAGATTATTAAACCAAACTACAGTTCTTCTGTTTAAGAGTCCCTCTTTTATACCTTCCTCTGATTTTTCCTTTGCAAATACAAGTGTAACCGGACGGTGTCCACCGTGAGGAACATGGTACTGCCAGTCAATTAAGCCATGAATATCCGAAGTTCCCATTATGGTTAAATTGTAATCCAGGGCTATTTGAAGTGCTTCGTCTGAATAAGTGACATCATTTACTACTTCAATTCCATTCAAAAGGCCTTCTTTCAGTAGTTTTTTGTGTGTATCAGTTAAGCTGGCAACTCCCGAAGGGACCTGGGCTGTCCAGTTTGGATGATTCCAGAAGATAAAGGCATCCTGCTTTTTAGCTTCCCGAAATACTTCAACGGAATCATCAATCATCAGTTTATTGGCATCCTTCAAAAAAATAGCATTGGAATGCCCGGGAGGCATATCCCTGGTAATTTCAGAACCATTAATAACAATTAAATTTTTACCGTCTGCTGCTTCCTTTGCTACCTGGTAGGATCGGTTCCGGTCTGTATGCGGAATATCATCAATGTGTGGTTGGTATTCAATGTGATCTGTAATAGAAATGGCATCCAGTCCGTCTTTTATTGCTTCCTGAACCCTTATATCAGGCCAGACACTTCCATCTGAAAATACAGTATGCTGGTGAAAATCACACTTCAAAGTATAGTATCCAGGAATATCAGGGAATTGTATTCGGCGGTCATGATTATGTTGGGCATTTAGCTGAATGCTTAAAAAGAAAAGAAATAATAGAATTGCAGATCTCATGATGATGAATTTATAATTTGAAATGCTAAAATAGTTTTAATAAAGTAATTGTGAAATAATTTATTATCCTGACCACTATATTTCCTTTAAAAATGCCAGTTGCCACAATGAATTCATTTATGCATTAGATACTTGATTAATTGTAGTTTGAAAAATATATTTGTAATATTACTTGATTAATAAAAATGATAATTAGAATCTTATGGAGGAATTTGAAAAGCTAGGCGAATTTTACCTGGGCAAGGTATTTGACCTGAAAGAAAAGGTATTAAGAGAAGATAAAGTTTTATATGATTCAAAAGACCTGACAACCCATGGAGTTTGTGTTGGGATGACCGGCAGCGGTAAAACAGGACTTGCAATTTCTTTACTTGAGGAAGCTGCAATTGATGGTATACCTGCCATTGTTATAGATCCGAAAGGGGACATGGGAAATTTGTTGCTGAGTTTTCCTGAATTGAAACCAGAAGATTTCCAACCCTGGCTTGATGAAAGTGAAGCGTTGAGGAAAGGTCTTACTCTCAAGGAATATGCAACAAAAACAGCAAGCTTATGGAAAAACGGCCTGGCCGAGTGGGGTCAGGATGGCGAAAGGATTAGAAACTACAAAAATGCAGCAGAAATATTAATTTATACCCCTGGAAGTAATTCAGGAATCCCTGTTAATGTATTGGGCTCTTTCACTGCCCCAAAATCTCAAGTTATTTCTGATAAAGATGCTTTTAAAGAAGTTGTCAGTGGTACGTCTACTTCCATACTTTCACTTATGGGCATAGATGCGGATCCAATACAAAGCAAAGAACACATATTAATTTCAAAAATATTAGCGGATGCCTGGGTCAAAGAAAATGATTTAACCATTTCAGACTTAATCAGACACATTCAATCGCCTCTTTTTACAAAAGTAGGTGTGTTTGATGTGGATACCTTTTACCCTGTGAAAGAAAGGATGAAGCTGGCTATGTCCTTAAATAACCTGTTGGCCTCTCCAGGATTTGAAGTATGGATGGATGGAACGACTCTTGATATAAACAGTTTATTATATACCCCTGAGGGCAAACCTAAAATTTCTATTTTTTCTATTTCACATTTGTCTGATTCAGAGAGAATGTTTTTTGTCAGTCTGTTGCTCAATGAAATGGTTTCATGGATGCGTACTCAGGATGGAACCTCAAGCTTGAGGGCACTATTGTATATGGACGAAATTTATGGATATTTTCCACCCACAGCTTCACCGCCATCCAAAACTCCTATGCTGACCTTATTAAAGCAAGCCAGGGCTTTTGGACTCGGGGTGTTACTTTCTACTCAAAATCCGGTTGATCTCGATTACAAAGGATTGTCAAATACAGGAACCTGGTTCATAGGAAGACTCCAAACCGATAGGGATAAACAAAGAATGCTCGATGGGCTTGAAGGAGTAGGCGGTACAGGTGGTAGTAATTTAAGCAGAAGTGATTTAGACAACTTAATCTCATCTCTTGGTAAAAGGAAATTCCTGCTTCACAATGTACACGAAAGCAAACCTGTTGTATTCAATACCCGATGGGTTTTGTCCTATTTAAGAGGACCACTGACTTCACCCCAGATTCAGGAACTAATGAAGAATAAAGAGCCTGAGAAGCTCTCTTCATCAACAGTTACTGAGAAAGTTGAGGTAAAAGAAAAGATTGTTGGTACGAAAGAAATGGTTTCTGAGAAACCTTTATTACCTCCGGGAATCATTGAGAAATATTTATTGCCACAAAAACCTAAGCCATCTGAGGGCAGGATTCAGTACCGCCCCAAATTACTTGGATCAGGGAAGCTTCATTTTGTAAGCGTAAAAGCAAAGTTAGATTATTGGAAAGAAATGTCAGTTTTTATGGATTTTCCTGACGAACCAACAGATCCAAAATGGGATGAGGCTGAATTTTATGAAAATTTTTCATTTGATCTGGATGATGATATGCTTCAGGATGCAATTTTTAAGTCTCTTCCCAGAACTGCTTTAAAAGGAAAGAATTATACAGACTGGAAAAAAAGTCTGATAAATTATTTATACCAATCCAGAAAATTAAGTCTTTGGAACAGCCTTTTACTTAAAGAGATATCCAGACCTGAGGAAACAGAAGCTGAGTTTAAAATGAGATTAAATCAAATCATGCGTGAAAAAAGAGATTTAATGCTCGAAAAGATGAGAAAAAAATATGCCCCTAAACTGGCTCGCATTGAAGCACAAATCGATAGGGCAATGGATAAGGTAGAAAAAGAAAAAGCGCAATTCAGTAACCAGAAATATCAAACTGCAATATCCATTGGTACAACACTTTTAGGTGCTATGTTCGGGAGGAAGGTTGCAAGCTCAGGAAATATAGGTAAAGCGGCCACTTCTATGCGTGGAGTTGGCCGGGCTGCCCGGGAAAAGAAAGATGTGGAAATGGCTCAGATGGAGGTGGATGAGGTAAAAAATGCTTTTTCAGAATTGGAGAATGAATCTAAAATGGAATTGGAAAAAATCAGAGAGCAATATGCACCTGAAAGTATTGATCTTGCTGAATTGCAGGTATCTCCTCGAAAAAGTGATATTGCAATCGGCAACTTAAAGCTGGTATGGGTCCCATTTTGGATAGATAGTGATGGTATAGCTGAAAGAGCAGTATAAATTAAATTTTAAGATTAATACTTATTTTCTATGACTAATAAGTTCAAAACATTTTTTCTAATGTTCCTTTTAACCATGTTGTTTATTTGGTTGGGAGGATTGTTGGGTGGATCAACGGGTGCAATTATTGCTCTTGTTTTGGCAGGAGCTATGAATTTTTATGCATACTGGGTGAGTGATAAAATGGTATTGAAGAGATACAGGGCACAGGAGGTTAGGGCAGAAGATAATCATAGGCTGTACAGAATTGTTGCCAATCTTGTGGCTAAAACTGATTTGCCAATGCCTAAAGTGTATATTATTCCGGAAAAAAGTCCCAATGCTTTTGCTACCGGAAGGAATCCAAAGCATGCTGCAGTTGCTGCCAGTGCCGGGATATTGGATATGTTAAACGATGATGAGATCGCTGGAGTTATGGCTCATGAATTAACACATATACAAAAACGTGATATGTTAACAGGTACCATAACAGCAACTTTTGCCGGTGCCATTTCAATGTTTTCATACATGGCTCCCAGGAATACTGGTTCATCACAGGGTCGATCAAATCCTCTTTTTACTCTAATCATTATGATAATTGCTCCATTGCTGGCCCTGATCATACGCTCAATGGTTTCCAGGGTACGAGAATATTCAGCTGACAGAGGAGGGGCTGAAATTTCAGGAAAACCCCAGGCACTGGCAAGCGCATTGGCCAAAATTTCAAACAATGTAAAGAAATATCCCATGCAAAGAGGTTCTGAAGCCGATGAAAATCTCTTTATTGTAAATCCTTTTTTTGGAGGTATTCAAAGAATAATGTCTACTCATCCTCCAACAGAAGAAAGAATTAGAAGATTGGAAGAAATGGCAATAGCAAGAAGATTAAAATTTAGAAACAGAGGTTAGTTTGCTTTTTTAAATCAGCTCGAATTCTTTTAATGATAAAACTCTCGGTAATCATAGTAAATTATAGAGGTTGGGATCCCCTTGAACGATGTTTAAATTCGCTTAGCTGTTTGGCTGGGGCAAGTTTTAGCTCTGAAATTATAGTAGTGGATAATAACTCGGACGATGGACAATTTGAATCCTTTTCAAAGCAATTTCCTTCAATTAGATTCATAAAAAATACCGGCAATTATGGTTTTTCAAATGGGAATAATCTAGGGTCAAAAAATTCCAATGGGAAATATATTCTTTTTCTAAATCCTGATACGGTTGTATCTCTTCCTGCATTGAATTCTATGCTTGAATTTTTAGAAAACCAAAAGGGAAAAACAATTGTTTCATGTCAACAGGAAAATGAATCAGGTAAGAATGAAAACCCGTTTGGTGTTTTCCCGTCATTTAAAACATTAACAGGAATTTCCCGGGCGATTTTCAGATTATTTAGTCCGAAAAATCAAATGAAAACCAATTGTGTGGATCAATCTGTACTCTATCCCGATTGGGTTTCGGGTTCCCTTATATTAATGCTTCGGGAGGATTTTAAAAAGTTAGGAGGTTGGAGTGAAGATTTCTGGATGTATTATGAAGATGTGGACCTATGTAAAAGATTTACAGACAAAGGTGGAAGAATTGCCTTTCTATGCAATACCAAGATTATGCATCAACATGGCGGATTAACAAGGAAAAATTCAAATCAAACCGCATTTTTTAAGACGGAGGTTCTTAAATCACAGCATATATACCTTAGCAAACATTTTAGTGGGCTAAATGGAGTCCTTATTCAAGCGTTTTTAATCATCAACAATCTTATAATTGAGCGTTTATTGCCTGCGTCTGCTTGGAATAATACTTTTCTTCATACCCAAAATGCAGGTTCAGTTATTTATATATTTTTATTTACTCGTTTATTATTTAAAATCAATCAGGAAGATGTCCTGGTTATCAGGTCCACGATCGGTATATTTTTAGAATTTTTATGTATGAAAAATAAAGTAATTTTCACCTCTATTGTTGGAGGTTATGATAAGTTGCATGAACCTGATATAGTTTTGGATGACTGGGATTATATTTGCTTTTCAAATGATTACATTTCCTCAGAAAATAGTATTTGGCAAATTCGACCCAATACCTCCTCAAAGCTAAGGACCATATATCAACTTCACGATATGTAAAAATTAATCCACATATAGTTCTAAAGGAATATCGATATAGTCTTTGGATTGATGGCAATGTTATTATTAAGGGAAAGTATGCATATTCACGGGCTGAGCAGTTAATTAAACAGGGAGAACTTATTTCAATTCCAAAGCACCCTTTACGAGATTGTACATTTGAAGAGGCGGAGGTTTGTATTAAAATAGGAAAGGAATATAAAAGAATTATCTAAAGAACAAATGCAAAACCTAAAAGAAAATGGATTTCCTGAAAATATAGGACTTTTCGAAGGTAACATTAGTTTTCCGCAATCATTTGCATAAAGACATTATAGAATTGGATGAAGCATGGTGGAATGAGTATACCAAATATTCAAAGCGTGATCAGTTAAGTTTGAGATATGTACTTTGGAAAAATCAAATTAACTGTATTCCATTTTTTGAGGAAGGTTCAACGTGAGAAATCACCCTGATTTTGCCTATCCTGAACACAAGCGAACTCATTTCACATAAGATTAATAAGAGAATTCGCATTTTAAAGAATAAACTCACATTAATATTTTTATTATTAGCTGATAATCATTTATTTATAATCTTATCTCACACTTATATAAATACTTTTATTATCTTTAAACAGATGAACTAAATTCATTTGATTAAACTTATCAAAAGTCTAAGTTTATCAATTATTCCAGATAAATATTGTTAGAAAATTAATGAATAAATATTCAAACATGAAATCAAAAAAAACAAAGCAAAGTGGTCGTAGAGGATTTTTCAAAACCCTGGCGGCAGGAAGTGTGGGAGCAATATCTAATGCCCGAATCAGTAAAAGGAATGCAGCCTGAAATCCTCAGACAACCGAAAAGCCTGAAACGAATGTCAAAGATCACAGCAAATATCCCAGAACCGAAAATTCAATGCCCGGGAAGTATCCGGGAAAGGAAAAGATCAGCAAATACCCCAGAACAGAAAATTCGATGCCCGGGAAATATCCTGGTAAGGTGGTTAAAGTGTACCATGAGAATTGTATGACAGACAACCAGCCAAAAATGGAGGCAGCAAGAGAAATGCTTAAGGAGGGAATGCTTAATTTAACAGGAAAGAAAAATATAAAAAAAGCCTGGAGAGAGTTTGTTTCGCCCAATGAAATAATAGGCTTGAAAGTAAATCCCGTTGCAGGCAAAACCCTTACAACAAGTCATGAGGTTGTAAAAGCAGTAATAGAACAGCTTGAAGAAGCAGGAATTCCACGCAAGAATCTAGTTATCTGGGACAGGCGTGAGTTTCAATTGCATGAAACAGGATTTACTGCTGAGAATTATCCCGGGATTAAAATTACAGGTACCGAGCAGAAAGACAAAAATGATTCTTTTTATGGAGAAGATGGAATGCTGTATGGTGAAAAGATGATTGATAAGGACTGGTATTATTGGGCCGATGTGGAGGGAGAATACGATGAATATACTCTTCCCTATATGGTAAACGGTGGGTAAATACTCCTATTACAGTAAAATTGCCACCCAGATGGTGGATAAAATAATTAATATTCCCATTCTGAAAAATGCAGGTTCCTCTGTAACACTATGTCTTAAGAACCTCGCCTATGGTGTAGTTTCAAACACTTCAAGACTGCATAAGGATTTATGGGCAGAGACCACCGCTGAGGTATGTGCCTTTCCTCCTATCCGCGACAAGGTTGTTTTAAATATCTTAGATGGATTGAAAGGTTGCTATAATGGTGGTCCGGGTGCGAATCCTCAGTTTATTACAAATTACAACACCTTGTTGCTTGGCAGCGATGCTGTTGCAGTAGATCGTGTTGGTTATGAAATTGTTATTAAGAAAAGAATTGAAGAAGGGATTCAAAAGGAAGACTCTGCAAAGGGGAAAAATTTCCTGGAGCTGGCTGCAAAACTCGATTTGGGAGAAGCAGACCTGGAAAAAATCCAATTAAATAGCATTGAGCTAACATAAATGATTGATTAAAGATTAAGTAATTTCTTATGGCTTATTTATTATTTATTGTGGGGTTGTTAGCAATCCAGGTGCAGAATGATATACCTAATATTACAAAGGTGGATATTCCCGGAGTTGAAATTGAGGAATCAAGAACATTCAATGGAAATGCACTTTGGGGCTATATAAATGGGGGAGCGGATATTTACCTTGAATATGGTTTTGATAGGTTGTTGGCACAAAAAGTTAACTATGAAGGAAAACGCTATGTGGTTGATGTCTACAAAATGACCGGCCAGGAATCGGCTTTTGGAATTTTTTCTGTTTCACATATGAATTGTGAAAATAAACTGGCAGAAAATGAATATTCCTGTGTTTCTCCCTATCAGGTTCAGTTTGTAAAAGGCCCATTTTATATTTCAGTTATAAATGAAAATGGATCAGATGCTGAACAATTGATTTGTAAAAGATTGCAGACATTTTGAAGGTAAAATTGATGACGAATCTTATTCTATTCCTGATCTTTTTGATAAGGAGGAGCTTTTACCATATATAGGAAAAAGTAAAACTTTTAAATGGACGACTTGGCGTAGAGAATGGATTCCCCATGTGGGCATCCCTTTTTGAAGGGATAGAGGGCTTTAGTATAATTAGTAATGCCCATTGAGATTAATGATTCTAAAATAAATATTGCAATTATTGAATTTGCTGATGAAAATTTCTTGATGACTTTTGCTCAGAATTTAGATCAGGATTATCAAATTATGGAAAAGCAATCTGACATTGATTAAGGAGAATCAATTGTATTTGAAAACCTTAGAAGATAATAAGCTGATATTTATGGAGTCGGAGGGAGATCTTACATTGATTGACAAGTATATTGAAATTTTGAACCTTGAATAGGTAAATGCATAGGATACTTACAGTTTATCAGGAATACTAAATTTGTAAATTTTATGTTTACATTATACGTTTAACTAAGTTTTCTATAGCATGACAAAATATATTTCTTTTAAAATCCTATTAAGCTTACTATTAGCAATACCCATTTTTACTCACTGTAATAAAGACGAAGGAGAAAAACTAAAAGTTCTTGTTCTTCAACCTGGATTCAGATGCCGGAAAAGACTCAAATATTTGGAGTTTATATCCGGATAGGAATGGAGGAGATTCTACTTTTTTGCGCGCCGATGTTGGATTTATACAAGATGACCCTTACATAGAAAGAAGTTTATTCCAGTTTGACTTATCAGCTATATCAGCAGGATCTGAGATTTTATTGGCCGAACTTTCCCTTTACTATTACGATCCTCAAAACAGAGACCACCATACAACAACAGGACCCAATACTGCATTTATTCAAAAAGTAAGCTCTGCCTGGGATGAAAATTCTATAACCTGGAGCAATCAACCAGCCAGTACAATTACCAATCAATCAATAATCCTGGATATGACAGAATCGAGAGGTGACCTGATTGATCAGGATGTTACAGAAATTGTGCAGGAAATGGTTAACAATATGGCAGAGAACTTTGGTTTTTTGGTGAAGCTTGAGACAGAAGATGGAAATAAGGGAATGTATTTTGCATCAAGCGATCACCCTAATGCCAGTCTGCATCCGAAATTAATTGTAACTTATTTGGAATAAAGTTTTGTATCTTTAAGAATGGAAAACACAGAGAAAATTTTGATACTTGAGAACCAAATCGAAGCCAAATTAATGGAAGAGATCTTGACAGATAAGGATATTCCTTTTATTATTCGTTCTTATCATGATTCAGCTTACGATGGCTTATGGCAAATGCAATCGGGTTGGGGACATATTGAGGCACCACCAAAATATAAGGAGGAGATTTTAGAAGTTTATAAAATAGTTACCAAAAGCGAATAGTAGAACAAGGCTTTTTTCATTAAAATATAAATCGAGCAAAATTTATCCACCAATACTATTTGAATATTATGAAAGCTGTCATTCAGGAATTTATTGATAACAAATCTGTTGCCTTAGCAGGAGTTTCAAGAGACTCCAAGAAATGGGGAAGCATGCTTTTTAAGGCTTTAAAAAAGAAGGATTATACTATTTACCCTGTAAATCCCAATATGGAAGATTTTGAAGGTGTAAAATGCTATTCTTCGGTGACTGATTTACCCATTGAGGTAACCAACCTGATTATTGCAACCTCACCAGAAGCTACCCTTAGCCTTGTAAAGGATTGTGCAAATTCTGGTATTAAAAATATTTGGATGCACCAGGGTGCTGGTGGAACAGGGGCGCAATCGCAGGAAGCAATTGATTTTTGCAAAGAAAATAAACTTGGTATTGTATATGGATTCTGCCCAATGATGTTTCTGCCTCCTGTGGGTGGGCATAAAATTCATTATTGGATTAAAAAACTTACTCGCAATATGCCTCAGGAATACGTCGGACAAAATTAAGTATTATACTTATTTAATTTTCAGATTGTAAGAATAGGAGTATTAAAAAAAATCTCGTGCGAGATTCAGGTCATTATGCCCAATTGATTGGAAGTAAGGAAGTTATTTTGTTGCTACCTCCCAGCCATAGTCAACATACTGCCAGGAAAAATCATCTTCAGTGAAATTGCAGCAATAAAAAACCCTCTTCAGTGCCATAATAGGGACCACCCCACCAGCTTGCTGAAATGGCTCCTCCGGTAATAAATTGAACATTTCTGACCTTAACTTCTTCATAAAGGTGCTGATGTCCCTGAAGAACCAATCTAAGATTGTAATTCTCAAACAAGTTCAGAATTTCTCTGAAATTTGAAAAAGAATCAAACCCATACTTATCTGAAGTAGCCGGTGTATATACTGAAATAAAGGGAACATGACAGGTAAGGACAAGAGGTGTATTTTTATCAATAGTCTTTAGATCGTTAATCAACCAGTTTTTTTGAATTTCATCAACAGCATATTGACCATTAACCGTTTGAACAGTATTCAGTGTTATGAAGTGCCAGCTTTTGTGAGCAAAAGAATAATATGATTCTCCTAAATATGATTCAAAAAGACCTTCTTCTCGTAATGGGTCCTCAAAACGTGCACCTGAGTATCGGTCGTGATTTCCTATCGCAGGGTATATTTTAAGAGGACTCAATTGAATGACTTCTGAAAATCGATTATATAATTCATATGCCGTTATTGAATCATCCTTAAGTACATCAATATCAACATTATCACCTCCTGTTAAGATAAAGTCAACTCCAAAAGAATCAGCCATATAAATGGCTTTATCCAATCCCTGAAAACAGCCATTATCTCCCATATTTAGATGGATGTCAGTAAAAAAAGCAACAGAAAAAGATTCAGTATTCTCTGCCTTATTTGTACACGATGTTGAACCAATAAGAATAATGTAAACTGCTAAATGGAACAATCTTTTTGCCATTAAAATATTTATTTACTGGATTTAAATATTGACGGGAAAAACCTTGGGACTTTTTTCTGGTAATTTTTGTAATCAGGGTATTTTCCGGAAGATATATTTTCACTTAAATTAGAACTACCGAAAAATAATAAAATCAGCAACAGGCTTCCTACAATCGACCAGTTTATCCAATTCCCAGTGGCAGCAACGCTAAATAAATAAAAGACAATCCATATTGCCAATTCTGCTGAATAATTAGGATGACGTACTATTCCCCAGAGACCCTTTTGCAAAAATCCTTCTTCATACATTCCAGAAAGGTTTTCTCCATTATTTAGCTGTCTATATTTTTCATTCTGAAATGTCCATTGTTGATGATCAGCAATAGTTTCCAGAACCACAAAAAGGATGAAAACAGCGGCTAGTAAATAATCCAACCAGGAAAGGGGAGATCCATCCATACTTTTAACTATTGGCAGGGTAAAAAGCATGATTAAACCCATCTGGTAAAGAGAAATGAAAAAGAAATTAAATGCTACCCATTTCCAGGGAGCCTGGAATTCAGGCTTAGACTTAACAACTGCCCAGCGGTAATCTTCTTCGCCTTCCCAGAATTTTAATGAATACCCTCCACGCCGGGAAAAATTATAAGTTAGTCGCAAACCCCAGATAGTAACCAATACCGACATTAAGACCATTCTACTTTCAAAACCTGAATTCCAACAAACTACCCATACATATACTATGGGTATCAAACTCCATAGCTTATCCACCTGACTGTAGTTTTTACTTATTGTACTTATTAGGAAGCAGGCCAGGGCAGCTATTAGATAAATGCTTACAACTTGCGTAAGAGCTGCCTTTTGCTCTAAAGTAATTGGGTCATCAAAAGAAAAGGCTAGAATAGGTACAACAATCAGGGTGAAAATGAGTAACAATACAAGCTTCCACATAATTCAATGCTTAAGGGTTAATAAAATAGTCAATTGGTAAACTTTCAAACTCCCTGCAGGGAAATCGGAACAAATATAAAATATATCTGAATAAGGTTTTAAGTATATTTAAAAAATAAGAAAAGGCAGGGATCTTCTCGTAGAAATTGCAACTTTTATTAAGCCTGGGACTTTGTGGGGTTAATTTAACCAATTAATTGATGGTTTGTCCGATAGGAACAGTCAGTCACTTTTTCTATATTTGTTTACTGCTAAATACTTTATTACTTAAAAATTAAACCCATGAAAAGACCTGTTTTTGCTATTTTAATTCTACTTGTAATTATTTTATTCTCTAATGCTTTTACTCCAGCTAAGAATAAATGGAAAATGCTTTTTAACGGTAAGGATCTTGATGGATGGGAAATATTTGTTGGACCAAAAGAAAAAGACGGAGAGCCCTTGGGATTGAATAATGATCCAATGGGGATTTTCTCTATTGTTGATCTTGAAGGTGAAAAAGTTCTGCGTATTTCCGGTGAAATTAATGCTTCAATTGCCACAAAGGAAGAGTACGAAAATTATCACCTGGTAATGGAGTATAAATGGGGAGAAAAGCTCTATACAAAGTATAATTCAGGTCTTGCTTTATCACAGTTATGGCGATTTTGGGGCAGGTCTTGGTGTTTGGATGAGCTCGCATGAATTTCAACTTTTTACCGGTAATGTTGGTGACTCTTACAGGATGGGAGATACCTGGTGTGAAATTCCGGCTGTAATAAACAGCGATGGAAAATATGAGTTTACAAGGGGGGCAAAAAGCATTAAATCTGTTCCTAAAACAAAATCGGTTATTGTTGGTAAAGACAAAGACTACGAAAATCCTAAAGGCGAATGGAACACAGTAGAATTGTATTGTCATGGAAGAACCTCGGTTCATATTGTTAATGGTGAGGTAAATATGATGAACTTCAATTCAGCAAAATTTTTTGACAATGGGTCATTTGAGCCCCTCACCAGTGGGAAAATTCAGCTTCAATCAGAAGGAGGCGAAATGTTTGTAAGAAATATGAAAATAAGGCCCATTAAGCAAATTCCAGGAGAGGTAATTGAATAAATATTAAATTTTTAATATGAAATTATCCCATTTCGGGTTTCTCAAGATTGTTCTACTTCTAATTGTTATTGCTTCGTGTAAAAATACTGCTGAAGAAGAAGTACTTGGCCCTATTGAGCCTGTACCATTTACTTCAGTTAAGCTTACTGATCAGTTTTGGGCTCCACGAATAAAACGAAATCACGAGGTAACCATTCCAATAGCAATCAGCCAGTCTGAGTTAACCGGGCGAATAAAAAATTTTAAAATCGCTGGAGGAATCGAAACGGGCGATTTTTGTTCTCAGTATCCATTTGACGATTCTGATATATATAAAATTATTGAGGGTGCCTCCTATTCCCTTCAGACCTTCCCTGATCCTGCACTTGAGGCAACCATTGACTCATTGATATATTTTATTCAAATTGCTCAGGAAGAAGATGGATACCTTTATACCTACCGAAGCATTATGGGAGATGATTCTCATCCGTGGGTTGGAAAACGTTGGGAGAAAACACATCTTCTAAGCCATGAACTCTATAATCTGGGTCATATGTATGAAGCTGCTGTGGCTCACTTCCAGGCAACAGGGAAAAGAAGTCTGCTTGATATAGCCCTGAAGTCAGCAAACCTTGTGTATGACGAATTTGGATGGGATAAAATTGAGAATTATCCAGGTCATCAGGAAATTGAAATTGGTCTGGCAAAACTTTACCGGCTTACCGGGGAAGAAAAATACCTGGAACTTGCCAAGTTTTTCCTCGATGTTAGAGGGAACGGAGAGGATTACAACCAGTCAAATTTGCCAGTTTTGGAACAAAAAGAGGCTGTTGGGCATGCCGTTCGTGCGGCTTATATGTATACAGGAATGGCTGATGTGGCTACTTTAACAAATAACAGTGAATACCTGGATGCAATTACTAAAATTTGGGAAGATATTGTTTATACTAAAATTTATATAACTGGCGGAATAGGTGCCTCCGGTGGAAATGAAGGATTCGCTGAAGCATATAACCTGCCAAATCTTACTGCTTACTGTGAAACCTGTGCTTCCATTGCAAATGTATTTTGGAATCACAGGATGTTTTTGAATGCTGGCGAGGCAAAATATATTGATGTTCTGGAACGAACACTCTATAATGCTTTACTTTCAGGAGTTGCCCTAAGTGGAGATCGTTTCTTCTATCCAAATAAACTTGAATCCTATGGCCATGATGAGCGCAAAGAATGGTTTGGTTGTGCCTGTTGCCCTTCAAACATTTGCCGGTTTATTCCCTCGGTTCCGGGTTATGTTTATGGCAAGAAATCGGATCAATTATATGTAAATCTTTATGTAGATAATACAGCAAATATTCAAATTAATAATAAACAATTGGAGGTCATTCAGAGTACCAGTTATCCATGGGATGGAAATATCAGTATTAAACTAAATCCTGAGGAAAAGCAATCATTTAAGTTGTTTCTGCGTATTCCGGGTTGGGCCCAAAATGAAGTAATTGCAAGTGATCTGTACCATTTCAGTGATATTTCAGATGAAAAAATCCAGCTAAGTGTAAATGGGAAAAAACTTAAACCAGAGATAAAAAATGGATACATTGGATTAGAAAGAAATTGGAAAAAAGGAGATGTGGTTGAGTTGATTCTCCCAATGCCTGTCAGAAAAGTTATTTCAAATGAGGCCATTGTGGAAAATAAGGATAAGGTTGCTTTTCAGAGAGGGCCACTTGTATTTTGTGCAGAAGGAATAGACAATAAAAATGGAAATGTGATGAACCTGGTTGCAGATTCAAATACTCCAACAGAAACAGACTTTGAAAACAATCTTTTAAATGGGGCACAGGTGATTCAAATTATGGCAAAAAGTGCCAGCTATAATCTGGATAAAGAAGTTGAACTTAGTGATGGGGAAGAAAAATTATTAATTCCCTATCATCTTTGGGCAAACAGGGAACCATCAGAAATGATAGTTTGGATACCCACAACCATTGAAGCAAGCCACCCCACCCCTGCACCAACAATAGCTTACAGAAGTACAGTCAGCGGTTCTCACCCCACATCCAACATGGATTGTTTAAAAGATCAAATGCCAATACAACATTCAAATGATCATAGCATACCATATTACCACTGGTGGCCCAGAAACAATCAATTAGAATGGTTACAGTATGATTTTGAAAAACCTGAGACAATTTCTCATGCAAAAGTATACTGGTTTGATGACCGGCCTGATGGTGGATGTCGAATTCCTGAATCATGGAAACTGTTATACTATGAGGGTGATGTATGGAAACCGGTAAATCTTATTGGAGACTATACCATTAAACGAAATAATTGGGATGAGGTGGAATTTGAACCTGTACAAACAACCGCACTGAAACTTCAGGTTCAATTAAGCAAGGAATTTTCAAGTGGTATTTATGAATGGGAGGTCTGGTAATAAAACCACTTGCATTAATGTTTATAATCAGTCACTTATAGAAGATTCTTATAAATAATTGCCAAAATATCATGATAAAACTTGGAGTAAACATGGAGTTTGTTCGCCACCATGACAAGCCATTTGAATGGGGTGTGGAAAAAGCCAAAGAGATAGGTTATGAATATATTGAGCCAATGGTGCATATGGGGCGGGAGTTGCTTAGTGAAGCTGGTTATTTTCATTCTATTTCCATGTACGATGATCCTCTGATGATAAAAGAAATTTGCGACAAAAATGGAATAAAGATCTCCGGATTATCAGCACATACACCCCTTTGCAAGCCGGAAATAAGCGTTGAATATCTGAAAATGGCCATTCGTTTTGCCGCAGACCTGGGTGCCCCGGTAGTAAATACCGATGAGGGGCCTAAACCAAAATGGACATCCAGGGAGATGGACTATAGCCTTATGAAATATACGCTTACTGAAGGAGCTAAGGTCGCTGAAAGACATGGTGTTATTATAGGTCTGGAGCAACATCAGCAATACAGTAAAACACCGGAGGGTTTAAAAAGTATTTATGAATTGGTTAAATCCCCTGCTATTGGTATCAACTTTGATACAGGCAATGCCTACCTGGGTGGAGGTGGAGATATTTATAACTGGTTGGAAGGTGTCATGGATAATCTGGTTCATCTGCATGCCAAAGATATAAGTATTCAGCAAAGTAAAGATGAACGTGGCAAAGTAACCGGAACACCCGTAGGTTGTGCCTGTGGTGAGGGTGTTGTAGACTGGAAACGAGTCATAGACATTGTAAAAAGTACGGACAGAGATATTGTATTCAGTGTGGAATGTGGAACAGTTCCTGATGCCATTAAGAGCTTTGAAACACTCTCAGGACTATTGAAATAAAATAGGAATCAATGAAAAGGCTCCTTCTCTTCATTGCAATTATAGTTTTTATTTTAGGCTGTAAGCCATCGAATAATGATTCACAGCAGATCCGATTGTTGATAGTAAGCGGTAGCAATAATCATGAATGGCAGGAAACGACTCCATTTTTGGAAAGAATGTTTAGCCGTACAGGAATGTTTGAGGTGCACATTACAAATCAGCCTGATACATTAACTTTTACAGTTCTCCAAAAGTATAATGCAGTTCTTAGCAACTGGAATTCCTGGCCGGAAAATGATGTTAGATGGCCAGGTTGAAGTTGAAAACGGACTTTTAAAATTTGTGGAAGAGGGAGGAGGCCTTGTGTTTTTTCATTCATCCACATCGGCTTTTTATGAGTGGCCTGAATTTAAGAATATTTCAACAGGTGCCTGGGTGGAAAAGACATGGCATGGAAAAAACAGCCCGGTAGAAGTAGTGATTGAAAATCATGAACATCCTATTACAAAAGGGCTCTCAGGCTTTTACATTTTTGATGAATTATGGATTGAAGCAGAGAAGAACAGTAAATTTAAGATCCTTGGAAGCGCCATAAATAAGGAGGCATTGGAAAAGGGATATGAAAAACAATCTGCCATTCTAATATCGGAATATGGTAAGGGCAGAATATTCCATACATTGCTGGGGCACGATGTAAAAGCAATGCGCAATACTGGTTTTCAAACTCTTCTATTGCGAGGAACGGAATGGGCAGCTACATCAAAAGTAAGCATACCTATTCCTTTTGAGCTTAAACAGCCAGATCTTGGAAAAGAATCTCAATATTCATGGCGTAGAAAATGATTCAGTCTATGCCTTACTCAAAAATAATGAGATTTTATGGCAATTTAACTTTAATACTAAGTTCGGAAAGCCATTTTTCCATCCCATCTATGTAAATAAGAACAGAATTACCTGCCTGAGCCCCGATGACCATATCTGGCACCTGGGTCAATGGTTTTCCTGGAAATATATAAATGGTAAAAATTATTGGGAGTATATTGGGAAATCTTATAATTCAGAGGGCATAACAGACATAAAAAAAGTCAAGCTGCTGAAAAACGCAGATTATTCAGCAGAGATTTCTATGTGGATAGAATACCATCCGCCCAACGAAGAAACAATATTAAAGGAGCTTAGAATCATACGAATTTCTCCCCCACAGGGTGATGGAAGCCTTATTATGGATTATGAATTAAATTTTGAAGCCATCGCCGATGAGGTTGATCTGAACCGGACACCCATTCTGGGAGAACCCGATGGCCAATCCTGGGGAGGATATTCTGGTTTGTCGATTCGGTTTAATCAGGATTTGATGAATCCAGAATTTATATCAAGCTTTGGCGAGAACAAGGATGTGAATGGAAAAGCAGGTGATTGGTTGTATATGGGCTTTCGGGGTCTCGATGGAAAAAGGATTGGTTCGGCTATAATGATTTCAAATGATACCAGAAGAAAAGGGGAGACATGGTATTCAGTAAATGATCCTGCACAGCCATTTTATTATTTTAGCCCGGCTTATTTATATCTTGCACCAAGGCTTTTAAAACAAGGGGAGAACATTGAACTGAAGTATAGGATTCTTCATTTTGAAGGGAAAGCATCGTACGATAATCTTAGTAATGAATATAATAAGTATATAAATCATGAAAACAACCAGCCAAACAAATTTTAGTCGTAGGGATTTTGTGAAAAAATCAGCTTTTGGAGTTGGTGGTGCTTTACTTGCACCAACAATATTACATTCCTGCGTAAATTCTACCAGCGCAAATAGTATAGTAAATGTAGGACACATTGGAGTCGGCTCAAGAGGATGGGGTGAACTAAAGGATTATTTCTTGCACCTTGAATCTTTGCGCTCCATTGCAATTTCTGATGTATGGGAGGAAAGAAGGCTTAAAGGGGCAAATTACATTAATTTATATTACAAAGAAAAGGGACTGAATGCACCAGAATGTATTCCATACCTTGATTTTGAGGAAATACTTCAACGTGACGATATAGACGCAGTGCATATTACCACTCCTGATCACTGGCATGTTCCGGCAGCCATAAAAGCTGCCCGGGCAGGCAAGCATATTATGTTGGCAAAACCACTCGGATTAAGCTATCCAAATTATTTAATTCTTGAAAAAGAACTCAAAAAAAACAATGTAAGATTTCATTATGGTACTCAGCAGAGATCCATGAAGCACATGATGCTGGGGATTGAAATGATAAAAGAGGGAAAGATAGGCGAGATTGAACGTGCGGAGGTATGGGCTCCCGGCAAAAACCCTGTAAATTCACCAATATGTAATGAGGTTCCTGTACCTGAAGGATTTGATTTTGATAGATGGACCGGTCCTGCCCCATTGAACTCATTTTGCCCTGATCGGGTAACTAATAATAGCTCCTGGTTTCAATATGATTATAGTATCGGATTCCTTGGTGGCTGGGGAGCACATCCACTTGATATTCTGGTTTGGGGTATAAAGGACAAGGTCAATGGAATTTATTCTTGCGAAGGAACAGGTAAGTATTGGGATGAGGGAGGAATGTATAACAATATTTTCTCCTGGGATTTGAATTATAAATATAAAACTGGTTTGGAACTTCATTTTGCCAGCACTGATATAGCATCTCAATCTTTTTTGAACCATCGCGAAATAAAAGAAGGCAATGGAACTACTTTCTATGGATCAAAAGGGTGGATCTCATTAAGCAGGTCTTCCGCACAATCAGATATTCCGGAAATAAATAAAAAGCTGAATGATTTTCCGAAAAATGAAAAAACCTGGATTTTAAGTGAGGAAAATACAATGGGACAATTATTTGTAGATGTTGTTACCGGAAAATCAGAGGAAACCTGCCCTCTCGATGAGGCAATTATTTCTGATACTATCAGCCATATAGGAGATATAGCTATAAGGACAAACCGAAACGTTTCCTGGAATCCGGATAAGGGGGAGGTTATTAATGACCCAGAAGCAAATAATCTGTATATAAGAAAGATGAGAGAACCTTATGCCGTTTAAAGTAAATCGCATACCGGAGGTTCATTGATTTATATCCATACAAATTCTGATTTTTTCCGATAATAATTTGCAAAATAAAAAGCAAGTTGTATTTTTGCAAGTGATTACTCACTTTAATATCATGACAGAAAAAAAAGAAAAAATACTGCAATCTGCATTGGAATTATTTGCGAAAGAAGGTTATACAGCCACATCTACAAGCAAAGTGGCCAAGCATGCCGGGGTAAGTGAAGGATTGATATTCCGCCATTTTTGTAATAAGGAAGGCTTGCTTCATGCTATTTTGGAAGAAGGAGAGAACAAATTGAAGACCTTATTTGTTGATATAGTTATGGAGACTGATCCAAAAAAGGTGATAAGAAGGACCATTGAAATGACTGGTAACATTGATAAATCGGACTATGACTTCTGGAAACTGCAGTTCAAGCTTAAGTGGGAGTTGGAAATAAGTGGGGATAAAAAAATGGAACCCATAAAAATGGCATTAACCAATGCATTCAGGAAATTAAACTATGAATCACCAGAATTAGAAGCCAACTTACTTTTACTTTTAAATGAAGGATTGGGCTCTGCTGTCCTAAAAGGTTCTGATTTGGATGCTGATGAAATAATCAAATTTATATTGAAAAAATACAATCTTTAAAAAAATTTATTAAATATAGCGAGTAAGTACTCACATAAATACTATAAAATGAAAACAAGTAAAATAGCATTAATCACAGGAGCCTCTACAGGCATAGGAAAAGAATTAGCACACATCCATGCTGAAAAAGGCGGCGATTTAGTCATCATTGCAAGGAATCAGGAAAAACTGAATGAGTTAAAAACTGACTTGGAAGAAAAATACTCTGTAAATGTTATGGTAATAGCCAAGGACCTTAGTCTTCCGGAAGCACCTAAGGAGATTTATGAAGAGGTTAAAGCGGCTGGTTTAGAAGTAGATTATTTAATCAATAATGCAGGTTATGGTGGAAGAGGTAAATTTCATGAGAGGGAATGGGAATCTGACCTTGCCATGATTAATTTGAATGTTGTTGCTCTCACTGCACTAACCAGATTCTATTTGCCAGACTTTGTAAAAAGAAATTCAGGTAAAATATTAAATGTTTCCTCTACTGCAAGTTTGATGCCCGGACCATTGCAGGCTGTATATTATGCCACGAAGGCTTATGTTACCTTTTTTAGCAATGCCATTGCTGAGGAATTGCATGATACCAATATTACTGTTACAGCACTCCTTCCGGGAGCTACTGAAACAGAATTTGCCCGTACTTCAGGAATGGATAAAACGGACTTATTCAACAAAACGGCAAGTGCCCGAACAGTGGCTGCAGATGGCTACAATGGTATGTTAAAAGGTCAGCTTGATATTGTTTCCGGTTTAACTTTCACCCAAAAAATGATGATGTCAATGGTTCCAATAACACCCAAAAAGATGCTCTTAAAGCAAATACGTCAAATGCAGGAAGTGGCAAACTAATAAATTAAAATCATAATAAATATTGAAAATATGAGTAAAAATAAATGGACTACCGCAAATATTCCTGAACTGACAGGAAAAGTAATATTGGTTACCGGTGGAAACAGTGGATTGGGTTATGAGTCGGTTAAAGCTTTTGCTGATAATGGTGCAGAAGTAATATTAGCCAGTAGATCTCTTGAAAAAGGAAATACTGCAAAAGCAGAGATTGGAAATACGAAAGGAAAAATTGTAGTGATGGAGCTTGACTTAATGGATTTTTCATCCATTAGAAGCTTTACAGATTCTTTCAAAGAGAAATACAATCGACTTGATGTATTACTCAACAATGCAGGAATTATGACCACCCCCTATTTCCTGACAAAAGATGGATTGGAAGCTCAAAACGGGACAAATCATTTTGGGCATTTTCTGTTAACAGGTTTGCTTATGGATTTGATAAAAGCAACTCCAGGATCGCGGATTGTCAGTGTAAGCAGCAATGGACACAAATGGGGAAAGATGGATTTCGAAAATCCCTTATTCGAAAAGGGAAAGGACTACTCCCCTATGAAATCCTATTCGCGCTCAAAACTTTCTAACCTGCATTTCACTTATGAATTACAGAGAAAATTTGAAGCCGGTGAAATTGATAGTATGGCAGTTGCAGCGCATCCAGGTGGTTCAAATACTAACTTAGATCGCTATATCAATGGAAAATTCTGGTTCAAGTTGATGAGTCCATTATTTGGATTCATAATGCAAAGTCAGGCGCAGGGAGCTTTACCGCAGATTAGGGCTGCTGTGGATCCCAACGTAAAAGGGGGTGAATATTATGGGCCTGATGGGTTCAGTGAACTTAAAGGGGCTCCTGTTTTAGTAAAATCCAATGCAGCGTCTCATAACCAGGAAGATGCAAAAAAGCTATGGGAACTTTCTGAAAAATTGACCAATAGTAAATTTCCTGTATAACACTTAAAGTTGACCTTAAGGAAATGGTAAAGGAAGACGATATCCCAAAAGCATTAAAGGCAAAAGAAAGGGGCTTAAAACTTATTGAACAAAATAGTTTGATTAAATGAAAAACATTGTTTTTATCCTTTTGTTTTTCACCTTTATTGGTGTATTAATAGGAGCCAATATATACCTTTCTCGACGTTTTGCATGGTACTTTGGATTTGAAAGTGCAGCAAGGTTTTATATATTATTTGCCACCTTAACAATATTCATGATAGGCGGTATAATAGCTTTTACTAATTCCATGACTTTTCCTGGAAGTTTAATGTATAGTATGGCTGCCATAACAATGGGTATTGTGCTTTATCTTCTCCTTTCAACATTGATGGTTGATGTGTTTCACTTTATTATAAAATTACAACCCAGAATATACGGATTGCTTGCAATTGGGTTGACTCTTATTTTTTCAATTGTTGGAATTTTCACAGCTTCAAACCTTAAAGTAACTAAAATTGAAATCCCAATTAAAGGATTAACCAGCGAAATTAAAGCAATGCATATGTCGGATATCCACATTGGTCATTGTAGGGGTAAAAAGTTCCTGCAAAAAATTGTAGATAAAACGAACAATCAAAATCCAGATGTAGTTTTCCTTACAGGTGATCTTTTCGATGGAAGGATTCGATTGACAGAAGAAAACTTGAGCCCCCTGAAACAACTAAATGTGCCTGTATTTTTCGTCGAGGGCAATCATGATAAATATACTGGAGTAGGAAAAATAAAGCAATATTTAAGAAACATCAATGTGCATGTTCTTGAAAATGAAGTGACAAAATTTAGCGAATTACAGATTATTGGCCTCAATCACATGCTTGCAGATAATAATTCAGTTGATATGCATGCTACCAGTGTGCGACTAACAATTAAAAATGTGCTTCAAAACCTGGATGTTGAGCGGACTAAACCCACAGTTTTATTGCACCATAGCCCTGATGGTGTGCAATATGCCAGCGAGAAAGGTGTTGACCTTTACCTGGCCGGACATACTCATGCAGGACAGTTGTTTCCAGTAAATTATATAGCCAGATTATTATTTCCATACAATAAAGGTCTCCATATTTATAATGGTACCCGTATATTTGTTTCAGAGGGAGCAGGTACTTTTGGGCCTCCCATGCGCTTAGGGACAAAAAGTGAAATAACGTTAATAACACTTAAACCAGAGTAATCATGAAAAAAGTTATCATTACTGGTGCCACCGGCATGATAGGCAAGGGTGTTTTGCTGGAATGCCTGGACCATGAAGTCATTAGTGAAGTCATGGTAATTGGAAGGAAATCAATGAATATCAACCACCCCAAGTTGAAAGAACTGGTGCATAAGGATTTTACAAATTTCTATGAGGTTAGGGATCAGCTTTCAGGTTATGATGCCTGTTATTTCTGTTTGGGTATTAGTGCCGCCGGGCTAAATGAGGAACAGTATAAGAAGATAACCTATGATTTTACACTTTCATTGGCAAATACTCTTGTTGATATAAGCCCGGATATGACCTTTGTCTATGTTTCTGGTGAAGGAACTGACTCTACAGAAAAAGGTAGAATGATGTGGGCCCGTGTAAAGGGAAAAACAGAAAATGATCTGTTGAATCTTGGCTTTAAACAGGCTTATATGTTCAGGCCAGGGGCTATCATACCGCTTCGCGGGATAAAATCCAGAACGAAAAGCTACCAGTTTATGTACGACTATTTTATGTGGCTGGTTAAAGGCATCAAGGCAATTTCACCAAACTCTGTAGTGAATACCACACAAATTGGCCTGGCAATGATCAATGCAATGTTAAAGGGCTACAATAAAAAGGTATTGAAACCTAAAGACATTATAATCCTGGCAAAATAAAATCACTCATACCGCAATGCCTCGGCTGGATTGGTATTGGCAGCCTTAATGGCCTGGTAGCTAATAGTTATCTGCGCTATAATCAATGCTAAAATTGCTGCTCCGACAAAAATCCACCAGTCCATAGATGTTTTGGAATGATATTCCTGAAGAAATTTCTTCATGGCAAACCATGCCAAGGGACAGGCAAGTATGGCAGAAATAAATACCAGTAAGGCAAAACGACCCGAAAGCAGTTGAACCACCAGGGTTTGTGTAGCACCCATAACCTTTCTAATACCAATTTCTTTGGTTCGTTGTTCTGCCGTATACGAAGCAAGTCCAAATAATCCCAGGCAGGCAATTATGATCGCTAGAATAGCCAGGTATTTCACAAGACTTCCCATCCGCTCTTCCGTTCGGTACATACGATCAATATCGTCATTAACGAATTTATAATCAAATGGATATCCTGGTACAATATCATTCCAAATATCTTCCAATTTTTTCATGGAAGTAGCCACCTGCTTTGGATCTATTCGAACAACCATATTATTCATAAAACCTGAAGTATCAGTTACAATTACAAACATGGGCTCAACATCTTCTCGGACCGATTTAAAATGGAAATCTTTCATTATTCCAACAATCTGACCCGAAAAGCCCCATACATTTAAATCTGATCCCAGGATATCAGGTTTGTCAATAAGTTTTGCAAGCTTTTCATTTATGAGGAAATTACCAACGGTATCTTCAAAACTTTGGATTAAATCAGCTGGATAATCAGTTGAAAAATCCCGACCTTCCTTCATTTCAATACCATAGGTTTTGGCATAATTGAAATCAACAATATTATAACTGGCCAGGAATTCAAGATCGGGATCTTTACCGGGCCAATCAACACCACCAGTGTTGCTACCAATATGGCTGGGATTGTGAATCGTTCCTGTAACTGATTCTACATAACTTTCCCGTTGGAAAGCATCTCTTATGATCTGGTATTTTGGCTGTGTTTCACCACGCAAAGGGACATACATCAACATTTCCTTGTCATACCCAACTTTTTTATTCCGCATAAAATTCAGTTGATTATAAATTACAACAGTTCCTATAACCAGAAAAATAGAAATACTAAACTGAAACACAACCAATACCTGACGGAATACAGCAGAACCTTTAGACCCGGTGCCAGTTTTTCCTTTTAATACCTGTATAGGCTTGAAACGAGAAAGATAAAGTGCAGGATACGTACCTGATATTAATCCGGTAAGTATGGTTACAATAGCCAGGGCAATCAGGAACTGGGCGCTCATATAATCTTTTAATTCGATCTCCTTCCCTGATATATTATTAAAAGCACCACTTATCAATTGTACCCATACCAGCGCCAGGATGGTTGATAGAACAGCCATTAATATTGACTCGCCAAAGAACTGAGTAATAAGGTTTTTTCGGAATGCGCCCACAACTTTTCTAACACCAATTTCATTTGATCGGTTTACCGATCGGGCGGTGGATAAATTCATGAAATTTATACAGGCGATCAACAACACAAAAATGGCAAGTATGGAAAAGATATATACATATTGTATGTTACCGGGAGAATGTCCATATCCAAAATATGAGTATAAATGCAATCTCTTCATGGGTGCTACCAGAAAATCTGTATTGGAGTTGGGATTATTTTGCCTGGCAATATTGGTCATTAAAGTATCGACTTTCACAAGGTCCGCATCTTCATTCAATTGAACAAATGTTGTTATGGAATTGCTTCCCCAGTTATCATTATATTGATTAATCTCCTTTAAAAAATCAAAGGGTACCAGCGCATCAAATTGAATCCATGAATTTTTGGGTACCTCATCTACAATTCCCTTCACTGTAAATTCGTACTGGTTGTTCACAGAAATGGATTGCCCTATTGGGTTATCGGTATCGAAATATTTTTGGGCCAGTTCCTTTGTAAGTACAATTGAAAAAGGCTCATTTAATGCTGTTTCAGGATTACCATGAATCAAAGGAAAGGTAAACATTTCGAAAAAGCTCGAATCAACAGCTTTAAGGTTATTCTCATAAAAGTACCGGTCATTTACCTGGAACAATAAGCCCCCAACCCAATTGAGGCGGGTTGCATTTTGTATTTCAGGAATGCCTTCTTTCCAGACAGGACCAGAAGGGTAGGGCGTAACATTCACATGGTACACGCCAGAGGAATAGTGCTGGTTTTCTTCAACACGGTAAAGATTTTCAATGTTTTCATTGAACCTGTCATAATTAAGCTCATCCAGTACCCAGAATAGGATGAGAATTGTACAGGCCAATCCAAGAGATAATCCAAGGATATTTATAAAGGAAAGGGATTTTTGGCGGATTAAATTTCGAAAGGCGATTAAGATGATAATTTCTTAGCATCGAATCTAAATTTAAATTAAACTTCAGGTATAGTACAAAGACGATGTATAATTAAAAACATTGCATCATAAAATGGTGTTTTTACCATTCAAATTGCTCAAATGGTTCAAATGTTGAAGTTATGATTAAAAGAGATAAAAAGAATGTGATAAATGATTCATTTTAGAATTTCTGCTCAATAGCATGATTTAATTTTGTTAATAAAGAAAAAAATCTATATTTACAAACCAAACGGTCGGTTTATGTCAGATACAAAGTCACATATCCTCCTGGTTTCCTTAAAACTCTTCCTCCAGAAGAATTTCAAGGAAGTTACAATGAAAGAAATTGTTGAAAAAACAGGATTGTCGAAAGGTGCATTTTATCACTATTTTGAAAGCAAGGAGCACCTATTTTATGAAATTATTGACAATTTCTTTTCAGCCATTCTACAATATGATTTTTCCTTACTACCCAACAATTCATTGTATAAATTTTACCATGCATATGCAGATCAAATAAATTCACTTCGTTTTCAATTTCTGGAAGATGGAAATGAAAGAGGGAGAAGATTTTATAAATCTTAACTTTTTTTCCTTATTGTTCGATGCATTCAAACTTTTTCCAGAGTTCAAATCCAAGTTGGAAGCTTTCCATAGAAAAGAAACAAAAGCCTGGGTAAAAGCTATTAAAAATGCCAGGGATTCAGGGGAAATTGATTCTCCTTTGACAAACAGACAAATTGCCCAGATCTTTTTGTTTACCAGCGATGGTCTGACAATGAATCTTACCATGGAAAGCAATACAAAAAATCTCGATCGCAAACTTTCTTCCCTATGGGATAATTTTTACAAAACATTGAAAGTGTAATATTTAAGAAAAAAGTCGATGACCGATGTAATTCAAACTGAAGATCTCGCAAAATACTATGGAGAAGTTCATGCTGTAGATGGTGTTAACCTGCGTATAAAAAAGGGAGAAATATATGGCTTTTTAGGCTTGAATGGAGCAGGTAAAACAACTACCATCCGCATGTTCCTGGGTATGATCAGACCTACTCGAGGAATAGTCTACCTGTTTGGAAGGAAAGCTGTACATGGGGATAAAAATCTCTGGAATAGGGTGGGTCATCTGGTAGAAATACCATACTCCTACCCTGAACTTACTGTCCTTGAAAATCTTGAGATTTTTCGTCGACTCAGGTTTCTAAAGGACACCGGATTATTGAAGCAGATAATGGAAAAACTTAATCTTAATCCATACAAAAACACAAAAGCTAAAAACCTTTCCCTGGGAAATGCACAACGCTTAGGTATAGCTAAAGCAATGATTCATCGACCCGATCTGCTTATCCTTGATGAACCTGCAAATGGACTTGATCCTGCTGGCATAGTCCAGATCAGGGAAATACTAATTGACCTGGCCATGAATCATGGAGTGACCATTTTTATATCGAGTCACATACTTGAGGAAATTTCCAGGTTTGCAACACGTATTGGAATTATCCATGAAGGACAAATGGTTAAAGAATCAGAAGTGGATACTCTGGAGAAATCGAGATACAGAGCTCTGCATGTGAAAACATTAAATAATGCAAAAGCATTTGAAATAATTTCGAAGCATAACTTTTCACCTATTATTCTACCTGAAGGTACAATTGAACTAAAGGGAGACAGAGCAATTCTTCACCCGGAAGAAATCTCTTCACTTCTTTCCGGTCAGGGACTTCCACCAACTGAAATTGTATTGAATGAAGAGAACCTTGAACATTATTTTTTACGCATTATTCAAACAAACGGAAAAAATCATGAGAGGGATTAAGGCGGCACTTTGGATAGAAGTTCTCAAAATTCGGCGGACTAAGATATTTGCCATTTCCATATATTTTTTCATTTTCATTGGAGTCATGATGGGATTGTTAATGTTTCTCTCAATGCATCCTGAGATAGCAAACCGATCTGCCACCATCAGTGCAAAAACCTCATTTCTGGGTGGCTCCGACTGGAGCGCATTTTTTGAATTACTTTTACAGATAATTCTCACGGTTGGAGTAATTGGATCTGGTATAGTCACAAGTTGGGGTTTTGGAAGAGAATTTTCTGACAGGGTAATAAAAGACCTATTGGCCTTACCTGTTTCCCGTTCTACCATTGTAATTTCAAAGATTAATTGTTCTTTTATTATGGAGTATATTACTCTCAATGACTTTATTAATAGCAGCAATGCTTACCGGCTTGATTGTTAAAATCCCGGGTTGGTCTGAAGTGGCTTTGTTTCCCTTTCTTTCAACCTATTTTATTTGTGCTATTTTGAATGCATTGCTGATAACACCCGTTGCTTTTGTGGCAAGCATTGGAAGAGGTTACATGCTTCCTATAAGCTTTGTAATCCTAATATTAATATTAACACAATTAATTTTTGTTGGCCTGCCTGCCTTGTCCTTTTACTTCCCCTGGGCAATTCCTGCCCTGTATAGTGGAGTAGCCGGAGATGCTGTTCCGTCCCCTGGGTTTATCAGTTATCTTATATATAGTTTTACTGTTCTTGCCGGTATATTTGGGACTTCCGGATGGTGGCGATATGCAGATCATAAATAAAAGTGAAAAAAAATCGAACTGAGATGTAAGAGATTATTTTTATTTTTAATTGATGCTCGGCATATAATAAATTGCCGGTCAGCCCATAAGAAATGATTCTGGAAAAGCTTTGATGAATAAGGTATTTTCCAAATTTTGTATATATTACATAAACTTTAAAATCAATAACAAAAGTTTGCTCCAAATGAATACAATAAAAACAACTGTGGTAATTGCATTTTTAATAGGATTTGGGATCCAATTGCAAGCCCAAAAAGTATTTTCAGTGGAATACGAAACCCAGGCTGATATTAAGGTTTTCGTTGTAGAATATGAAACTCAGGCCGATTTAAAAGTTTACAAGGTAAAATATGAAACTGAGGCGAAGGAAAACAAGGGGAAATGGTTTTTCACAGAGTATGAGACCCAGGCGGACAAAACTATCTATTTTGTGAAATATGAAACACAGGCTGATTTAAAAATATTCTTTGTTGAATACGAAACACAAGCCGGTTGGCGAAAGAATTCAAAAAAACATTTAATGTATTAAGTTCTGGGCTATATACTTTTACAATTGTATCAGCTTTCCAATAGTGTAACCTGAAATTTTAATTATGTATATTAATTTTTAAAATTATGGCTATGCCATCCTCTATTCTCCATATAAAAAACATGGTTTGCAACCGGTGTATAAAGGTTGTTAATGAGGAACTTACTAACATGGGCTACTCAGTTAGTTCAATTGAATTGGGGGAAGTAAATTTAATTGATAATCTTAAAGAAAAGGACATTGAACAGATAAGGCAGGTATTATTTGACAATGGTTTCGAACTTATAGATGATAGAAAAAGTCAAATCATCAATAGAATTAAAACTATCATCATCGAATATATTCATTATGACCGGGAGAAGCCTGGAAATGTTAATCTTTCTGATTTACTGGCTAAGGAATTGGCCCATGACTATTCCTATCTTAGTAACCTGTTTTCTTCTGTGGAAGGAATTACAATTGAGAAATACCTAATCCAGCAGAAAATTGAAAAGGTAAAAGAATTACTGGTTTATGATGAATTATCCTTGAATGAAATATCTTACCAGTTGGGCTATAGTAGTGTTCAGCATTTATCAAACCAATTCAAGAAAATTACCGGTTTAACTCCTTCACATTTCAAAAACATAAAAAACAACAAAAGGAAACCTCTTGATAAGGTTTAAGGGTTAAAATCATTAAAACTTTAATTTAAAATTTCTATTTCTAAGTAATTAGAGTTTCTGGCCTTTACATCCAAAAATAATATAACTGTTTTCCACAATAGTGTAAACATTATCTATTAATATTTTGCGTAATTTGTATGTTACAAGAAATCTATTTCATGATTAAAAAGATTGTTCATATTGTAATAGCAAGCTTAATCCTGGTCTCAACTTTAGGATTTACGATTAATTTGCATTATTGCCATGATCAATTAATCGACATGGCCTTTCTTTCTCCTGCAAATAGCTGTTGTGATATAGATGGAGAAGAAGCAAGTCAAATGCAGGACACATGTCCCGGGTGTGAAGACGAATCAATTTCGGCTGAATCAACGGATGATTTTACTGTCTCCTCTCACACATTCAATTTTGAGAATTTCAATAATAGTGATCTTCTTATATCAGCCACATTACAGTATTGTTTTCAGGATTCCAACAATCCTAGTGCGAAGGAGGCGCCCTGGTATAAAAAACCACCCCCCTATCAAGAGGTGAACCTTTCCCAAATCCAGTCTTTTCTGATTTAGCATTCCTTTCGGGGTACATTGGTCAATTCATACCAGGTGTGATTTGCCTATGTTTTATTGTTTATGGTTAAATCTAAGTTTAGCCATTTAACCCCACCTTCAAGTACGTGAACCATTAAAGATTTTTCATTAATCCATACGGTATAACTAATTAAATCATGTTAAATAGAGTAATCAGGTTTTTCCTTGAAAACAAGCTGGTGACCTTTCTAATGCTTCTGGTTTTTATCGGTTGGGGGATTGTTACAGCTCCATTTGAATGGGAAACTGGAATTTTCCCCCGTGATCCTGTTCCCGTTGATGCTATTCCTGATATTGGGGAAAATCAACAAATTGTATATACAGAATGGCCAGGACGATCTCCGCAGGATATCGAAGATCAAATTTCATACCCTCTTACTACCTCGCTTTTGGGTATTCCTGGAATAAAAACTATTCGGAGCAACTCCATTTTTGGGGTTTCCAGTATCTATATCATCTTTGAAGATGATGTAGAATTCTATTGGAGCAGGACCCGCATTCTGGAAAAGCTAAGCTCTCTTCCTGCCGGAACCCTTCCTGAAGATGTAAATCCAAGCCTGGGGCCGGATGCCACTGCACTGGGTCAGATATACTGGTATACACTTGAGGGCCGTGATAAAAATGGAAAACCAGCTGGAGGTTGGGATCCACATGAGTTGAGAACTATTCAGGATTACTATGTTCGTTATTCCCTGACTGCAGCTAAAGGAGTTGCCGAAGTGGCTTCTATAGGTGGATTTGTTAAGGAATACCAGGTGGATATTGATCCAATGGCCATGAAGGCACATGGAGTAAATGTTACACAAATTATGGCAGCTGTTAAGAACAGTAACCTTGATATAGGTGCCCGCACAATAGAATTTAACCGGGTTGAGTATCTGGTGCGTGCTCTTGGATATATTAAAAGCCTGGAAGATCTTGAAAAGAGTGTTGTAAGTGTTAGGAATAATGTCCCAATTCGCTTAAAAGATGTTGCCAAAATAAATTATGGACCAGCAACCCGTAGGGGAGGCCTTGATAAGGGTGGTGCTGAAGCAGTTGGGGGTGTTGTTGTTGCCCGGTATGGTGCCAATCCCTTGCAAACCATTGAAAACGTGAAGACCAAGATTGAAGAAATTGCACCTGGCCTTCCATCAAAAACACTTGAGGATGGTACAGTCTCAAAGGTAACCATAGTTCCATTTTACGATAGAACAGGATTAATCAAAGAAACCCTTGGCACTCTTGAGGAAGCCATCTCTCTGGAGCTCCTGATAAGTATACTAGTAGTAATAGTTCTGGCATTTAACCTTAGAGCCTCATTTTTAATATCAAGTCTTTTGCCCCTAGGTGTATTGATGGCATTTATAGCTATGAGGCAATTTAATGTTGATGCGAATATTGTAGCACTCTCTGGAATTGCCATTTCAATCGGGGTAATGGTTGATGTAGGTGTTGTCTTCACTGAAAATATTATCAGACATCTGGAAATGAAAGAAAATATTGCTGCACGAGGTAAAAAATTACTTACAGTGATATATGATGCAACTACTGAAGTGGCAGGTGCTGTATTTACAGCTGTAACAACTACAATTGTAAGCTTTTTGCCTGTATTTGCCATGGAAGCAGCAGAGGGCAAATTATTTAAACCACTTGCATTTACTAAAACCTTTACCATGCTGGCGGCTTTATTAATTGGTTTGTTTATCATACCAACACTGGCCCACATGGTATTCTCAATCAGATTGGATAAAAGCAAGATTAAGAAATTTCTGAACCTGACCTTAATAATTGCTGGTGTGGCAATCACAATTACCACTGGATATTATATCGCACTCGCTTTAACTGCATATGGATTAAATGGATTCTTTGGTGAAAGGTGGTCAGAATCAAAAAAATTCTGGTTGAACTACATAAACATTGTGATTACGGTTATGATCATAGTGTTCTTTCTCTCAAAGGTCTGGATGCCTCTGGGTGCTCAAAATACACTTTTTGTGAATTTTCTATTTGTTATTGCTATAGTTGCAATTGTATTGGGATTTCTCTCGATGGTGGTTTTCTTTTATTCAAGTATCCTGAAGTGGGCATTGAAGCATAAGTGGCTGTTCCTAACGACGCCATTATTTATCATTTTATTTGGTATAACTGCCTGGCAGGGATTCAGCACAATCTTTGGATTCATGCCCAAATTTGTAAAGGAAACATCTGTATACAGAAAGTTGGACTCTTCTTTGCCCGGAATGGGAAAAGAATTTATGCCTTCCCTGGATGAGGGTTCATTCCTTCTCATGCCAACCACTATGCCTCATTCTGGCATTCAGGAAAATCTTGAAGTAATTAGGATATTGGATAAGCGAGTAAATTCTATTCCTGAGGTTGAAAATGTTGTAGGTAAATGGGGTAGGGTTAATTCCGCACTTGATCCGGCTCCAACTTCCATGTATGAAAACGTGATTAACTATAAACCCGAATACATCTTAAATAAAAGGGTCACCGAATGCGGTTTAAAGTGAATAAGGAAGGAGCCTATATGTTGACGAATGGGACTATATATAATCCTAAGGAAGAAGATTTTCGCCAGGTCAGCAAGGAGTTTCTTATTGAAGACAGAAATGGTGAATATTTCCGTCAATGGAGAGATGAAATAACAACACCAAATGATATTTGGGAGGAAATAATAAAACAGGCATCAATTCCTGGATTGACCTCAGCACCAAAATTGCAGCCAATTGCAACAAGATTGGTCATGTTACAAACTGGAATGCGGGCACCCATGGGAATAAAAGTTTTTGGTCCAGACCTCGAGGCAATTGAAAAAGTGGGACTTGAGCTTGAACAACACCTGAAGCAAGTTGAGGGAGTCTCACCCATGTCGGTATTTGCTGATCGGGTTGTTGGGAAACCATATTTAGAATTGGAGATCGATAGAGATGCAATAGCCCGGTATGGGTTAAGTGTGCAGAGTCTGCAAACAGTTTTATCTGGTGCCATTGGAGGAATGAAGCTAACGACAACTGTTGAAGGACGTGAGAGATTCCCTGTTCGTATGCGTTATGCCCGGGAATACAGGGATAATCCGGAGGATCTGAAGAGAATTCTTATTCCAACTCCAATGGGAGGGCAAATTCCCCTTGGTGAACTGGCTACTATAAATTATGTGCGTGGTCCACAAATGATTAAAAGTGAAAACACCTTCCTTGTAGCATATGTTATTTTCGACAAAAAAGAAGGATATGCTGAGGTTGATGTTGTGGAAAATGCCCAGGCATATTTGAATGATCTGATTGATTCAGGTGATTTTGAGCTACCTGCCGGAGTTAGTTATGTTTTTACTGGTAACTATGAAAATCAGATCCGTGCAACAAAACGACTTCTGATAGTGGTTCCCATATCACTTATAATAATCTTTTTGGTACTCTACTTTCAGTTCAGGTCTGTTACATCAACAACCTTAATATTTTCTGGAATTATTGTTGCCATATCCGGAGGATTTATTATGCTTTGGCTATATGGACAGCCATGGTTTTTGAATGGGACCCTGGGAGGAATTGGTCTTAGAGATCTATTCCAGGTTCATACCATTAACTTAAGTGTTGCTGTTTGGGTAGGGTTCATTGCCCTGTTTGGTGTAGCAACCGACGATGGGGTGCTGATAACTACTTACATAAGGCAATTAATGGAGAAAAATAAACCTGATTCAGTCAATGCACTTCGGGCATTAATAATTGAGGCCGGATCAAAACGTGTGCGGCCAGCAATGATGACCACAGCAACCACAATTATCGCACTGCTACCCGTACTTACTTCAACAGGAAAAGGATCAGATATAATGGTTCCAATGGCTATTCCACTGTTTGGTGGAATGACCATCGAAGTATTGACCATGTTTGTGGTACCAGTTCTTTATAGTATGTGGCAGGAGGGTAAAATAAAAAGAGAATTGAAAAAACACAATGCGTAAGATTATGAAAAAATATAGATATAGTCTTGGGTTAATTTTATTAATGCTTGTTTCAATGGCATCAGGTCAGGAGCAACTGCAAGATTATTTGCAAAAAGCAGCAGAAAACAATCCTGGGTTAAAGGCGAAGTTTAATAATTACATGGCTGCACTTGAGCTGGCTCCCCAAGTAAAAGCACTGCCAGATCCACAAATAGCATTTGGTTATTTTATCAGTCCGGTTGAAACCAGGGTTGGCCCTCAGGAGTTTAAAATTTCCGCTTCGCAAATGTTTCCCTGGTTTGGAACTTTGAAAGCGAAAGAGAATGTAGCAATACAATCTGCCAAAGCAGAATATGAGGTTTTCCAGGAAGCAAAATCAAAATTGTTCAATGAGGTAAGGACCACTTATTTCAACATATATTTTAATAAAAGAGCCATTGAAATTACAAGGGAAAACCTAACCATTCTTAATACTTTTAAGAGGCTTGCAAACATTAAAATTGAAGCAGGAATAGTCTCCCCTGTTGATGAATACAGGATTGAAATGGAAATAGGGGACCTTGAAAATCAATTGGCCTTATTAATTGATAAGCAAATTGTACTTGAGCGTATGTTCAATAATCTTCTAAATGTCGAATCTGAACTTATAGTGCAAACACCTGATGTTTTATGGACCAATGATATTGCTCTTGAAAAAGAGCAAGTTTTAGACTCCATTAAATCAAACAACCACCAACTTCTCATCCTGTCTTTTCAACAAGACGCACTTAGTTATAGAAAGGAATTGGCTGGTAAGCTAGGTAAGCCTGACTTTTCTGTTGGACTGGAATATGCATTTATTGGTAAGGGAAGTAATAATCTGGCCGGCACAGATGCATTTGTTTTTCCAATGGTAGGTATATCTATACCTCTTTACCGAAATAAGTATAAAGCAATGGTAAATGAGGTAGTCTATCTGCAGGAATCAAAAGATTTTGAAAAAATCGATAAAATCAACCTATTGGAAACAGTGCTGGAAAATGCCTGGAAAGATTATAAGGATGCGAAAAGGAGAATTAGCCTGTATGATTCTCAATTGCAACTTGCTGGGCAATCGGTGAAATTGCTTGAAACTGAATATGCAACAGGCAATAAAAACTTTGAGGAGATACTCAGGATGGAACGCAAATTACTGAAATACGGCCTTGAATTGGAAATGGCAAGATCCGATAAACAAGCATCCATTTCATTTATCAACTATTTAATGGGGAAATAATCATGAAAAATATAATTCAAAACATAAAACAAAATCTAAAACTGGTAGTTGGAGTTTTTGTAATCGGCATATTTTTAGGTTGGTTACTTTTTCATCAAGGAAGCACAAAATCAGCCAATGTAAATGAACAAGAATTGAGTGCACACGAAGGCCATGAACATGAATCTGAAGATCCAACAACATGGACATGCTCAATGCATCCACAGATTAAGCAGGATAAATCTGGTCAGTGTCCTATATGTGGAATGGACCTTATTCCAGTTTCTTCAATGCAATCTGAGGGTGAAAATATTGACCCTAATGAAATAGTTATGACAGAGTCTGCAGCTAAATTGGCAGATATTCAAACCGTTGAAGTAAATAAAGGAATACCTCAGAAAACTATCTATTTGCAAGGGAAGGTGCAGGCTGATGAAAGAAGAATTGCTGAACTCACAGCCAGGTTTGGTGGAAGGATAGAGAAGCTGTTTGTAAACTTCACAGGCCAAAATGTTAAAAAAGGAAATAGACTGGCAACCATTTATTCACCAGATTTAGTCACCGCACAGCGCGAGCTGATTGAGGCAGCTTCATTTAAAGAGACCCGACCATCATTATATACTGCTGCAAGAGCAAAACTTAAACTCTGGGACCTCTCTGATAACCAGATAAAAAACATTGAAGAAAAGGGTGAGCCCAAAATCTATTTTGATGTACTTTCTCCTATATCAGGAACAGTCATGATGCGACATGTTTCTCTTGGAGATTACATTAAAGAAGGATCTGCATTGTTCCAGATAACTGATTTGTCAAAAGTCTGGGTATTGTTTGATGCATATGAAAGTGACCTGCCCTGGATTAGAAAAGGAGACAAGGTTGGATTTACAATTCAATCAATTCCAGGGAAATACTTCGAAGGAAATATTAGTTTCATCGATCCATTCATCGATCCAATAACCAGGATTGCAAAAATACGAATAGAATTACCCAACAGGGAGTTGAATTTGAAACCTGAAATGTTTGTAAATGGCGAAATACAATCAACAACAGCAAATAATACAAATGAAATACTCATACCAAAATCTTCAATCCTTTGGACCGGTAAGAGGGCTGTGGTCTATGTAAGGGTTCCTGAAAGAGAGTCACCCTCTTTTCTATATCGAGAAATCACTCTTGGACCCGAGGCAGGAAACTTTTACGTGGTGACAGAAGGGCTTAAGGTAGGTGAGCAAATAGCAGTAAATGGGGTATTTAAAATTGATGCTGCCTCTCAACTGGAAGGTAAAACAAGCATGATGAATCCGGAAGGGGGCAAAGTCTCCACCGGGCATAATCATGGTGGTACTGCCATGAGTGATGAAGAAATGGCACCCATGGAGGAGAGAGAGACGAGCACTATAACTACCCTCGAAGCCACTCCGATGGATTTTAAAATGCAACTTGGTGAATTGGTTAACCAGTATCTTCTTCTTAAAGATGCATTTGTTGATTCTGATGAGCAAAAAGTTGAAGGTGCAGCTCAAAAAACCCTGGGGGCTTTTAATAAGGTTGACATGACATTGCTTAAAGGTGATTCACACAACCAATGGATGAAATTACAAAAGCCTATCCTGGATAATCTGAACGGTATTGTTCAAATGGATGGAATTGAAATGAAACGCACACATTTTAGTATCATCTCAGACAACATTAGAAGCGATAAAATTATTTGGTATCCAAAGTGCGGAAACAAATGCCTTGTATCTGGAGTATTGTCCAATGGCATTTGACAACAAAGGGGCATATTGGCTCAGTGATTCAAAGGAGATCAGAAATCCCTATTTCGGCGATGCCATGTTACCTGTGGGGAGGTAAAGGAAATTATAAAATAAAAATTAACACCTGGATTTTAATGACTTTGTCACTAAATCCAGGAAATTCTAATAATCAATTATTAATTTAAATTAATTTATATCATGAAAACAAAATATATTTAGCTTAAGCGTTTTGCTCTTTTTTGGTTTCAGTCTGTAGTAGCTCAAACAGAACAAAAAGAGAAGTTTAAAGTATATGGTAACTGCGGCATGTGCGAAAATCGAATCGAGAAAGCAGCAAAATCGGTTGATGGAGTTACATCAGCAGATTGGGACAAAGACACTAAAATGCTTTTATTGACTTTTGACGATGCAAAAACCAGTACAGACAAAGTACAAATGGCAATTGCAGAGGTTGGCCATGACACAGGTAAGCACATTGCAAAAGATGAGGTTTACAACGCACTGCCTGGTTGCTGTAAATATGAAAGGGTCGCCCATGTTGATCAAATCGAAAAAAAATAAGAATAGTACAATCATCTATTCAGGTAAATATGTGTAATAAAAGGGGGTTCACTTTTATCTTAATTAATTGTTCAAATTAATTGGGAAAAAGTGGATCTCTTTAATTGAAATTTGCAATCAGAATTCATATGTGTTAAAATTGTTGAAATGGAACTGAAAGAAAAGCTGGAATTCGGCAGGTTTTTCTTTTTATAAATTATTATCTTTCTCTTTTTAACCATATTTCCGCACTATGAAGAACCACCTGATTTCATTCATCCTCGGTTTGACATGCATTTTTTCTATAAATGCCCAGGAATGAAATGTTTGTTAACTGGCCTGTAAGAAATGATATTTCGAAAGATCTGAGGTTGCAGTTAAATACGAATGAGATTAAATTCGGAGATCAAGTTTCAATGCCTGGAATAAGTGCCCGAAAACGAATTCTTTCCAAATCGGTGGAACAAACATATCATGGATCCCGTGCCTCAGCCGAGCTGGTTACCAGTTTCGATGGATTAGGATATGGTTTTATAGGGCCACAGGGTGAGGCTAACTACAGAAATCCTTCCGACAATTCCCTGGCTGTTGGGCTCGACTATATTGTGCAAACTGTGAACTCACGAATGGCAATTTTTACCAAAAAGGGGAGCAAATTTGACACCAGTGGCCAGATTATTTACGGACCTGTAGAAACAAGAAACGTATTCAAGGGTTTTGGAGGCCCGTGTGAGGAAATCAATAATGGCGATGCTGTTGTCCGGTATGACCAGCTGGCTGACCGATGGCTTATTGTTATGCCTATCTTCAAACGCCTTCCCCCAAGGGAAAATGAACCTGAAATAAGAAAGCACGGAGATCCGGCTAAGCTAAGTATGCCGGGAAAAACAGATCAGCCAGGTAGACCTGAAGGACTATATATACCTCCGAAGCCTACACCAGAAGAGTTGGCCATAGCCGACTCATTGCGCAGGATGAAAAGAAGGGAACCTAGAAATGAAGAAGGTTCATTCTGTATGTGCTATGCTTTAAGTACTGGTCCCGATCCATTTGGTCCTTATTACCGCTATGAGTTTGTGCGTCCCTTGTTCCCCGATTACCCCAGACCGGCAGTCTGGCCTGATGGATATTATGTACCAACCAGCACCAGTGATTACCTTATACAGAAACATGCATGCGTTGTTGAACGCCCTAAAATGCTGGAAGGAAAACCAGCAAGAGAATTATGCTTTATTATTGATAGTGTTAATTTCCTGAATAATGCCGACCTGGATGGTTTTCAACTACCCCCCGAGGGTGAACCTAATATAATGATGGCAACCGGGGGATCTCAGCTAATGGATGTGTTTAGTGATGATGGAATTTATGTCTGGAAGTTCCATGTGGATTGGGAAGACATTTCAAAAACAAAACTTGAGGGTCCTGAGAAAATAGAAGTTGCCGAGTACAATTACCTGGGAGACGGACAGCTTACAAAATCAATACCACAACCGGGTACAGAACAAAAGCTGGATTCGCAGGGTGATAAAATCATGTCGCGATTAGTTTACAGAAGGATTGGAGACCAGGAATCAATTGTTGCAGTACACTCAGTTAACACTACTGCAGGAGCTGGTGGTGTTCGTTGGTATGAATTCAGACTGGATCAAAAACGCAAGCTAAAGCTTTACCAGCAGGGAACCTATGCACCTGACAGCCTTTATAGATGGATGGCAAGTCCTGCAATGGATAAATATGGAAACATAGGTATTGGATATTCTTTTGGAGGCTCAACCCAGTACCCCGGACAACGGTTTGCCGGGAGGCTATCAAATGATCCACTAAACATACTCACATTACAGGAGACAGTTCTTGTTGAAGGCGAAGCATCACAGACAAATACACTCAGGTGGGAAGATTACACTCAAACTGCAATTGATCCGACTGATGATTGCACAATCTGGTATGTTGGGGATTATTTAAAAAAGGGAGCAAAAAGCTATTCAACCAGGATAGGGGCATTCCGAATGCCTGGATGTAAAGAATAAACTTTTTGCTGACGATTAAAGGTAGTTGTATACAAGTTACTACTTCTCTATGAGAAAGCCATATAGTTCTTCTTAATTCAATAACACTCCAAACCACTTCATTTGGCTTAATTTGTAATTGATGCTCGGATGATTTATATTTATATGCCCAATTCATAGTTAACCAATGCCTGAAAGCCCCAACAAACTATCCCAATTCTGGCAGGAACTGAAACGCCGTAAAGTTCTTCGTTCACTTGCCATCTACGCAGGTAGTGCATTTATCATCCTTGAAGCCTCCTCCATCATCTTCCCCCTTTGGAATTTTCCAGAATGGAGCATCAACCTGGTGCTTTGGCTTCTGATTCTGGGCGCGTTTATCAATGTGATCATCTCCTGGATTTATGACATCACCTCGGAAGGTATGCGAAGGACCAAGCCCATGGAAGAGGTCACCCCAGAAGAAAGAAGTCCAGATTCCAGAGGATGGAAAGCCGCCACCTACATCAGCCTGGTAATTATAGTTGGACTGATAACCTTCAACATTGTGGGTGGGCCTAAACAGCTAAAGGCCGGTGATATTCAATCGCTGCTCATTCTCCCCTTTGACAATTTTACCGGCAACGATAGCTTGGATTATGTCGCAGCCGGAATGCATTCAGCACTCATCGGTGATATGGGACAGATCAGCGCACTGAGGGTCATCTCTAAAAAGACAGCCAGTGTCTACAGGACAATGGATATGTCATTACCCCAGATTGCCAAGGAAATTAATATGGAGGCTGTGATTGAACCCTCAGTGATGTGCTATGGGGACAGTGTTTGTGTTCAGATAAGAGTGATTACCATGTATCCCGAGGAAAAACAACTCTGGGTAGCGGAATACAAGGAGGAAAAAAGCCAGATCCTGAACCTATATAGCAAGATCACCAAACAGATTGCGAATGATTTAATGGTGGAATTAACTCCCGGGGAAAAGCAATTATTTGCCCGATCGTTAACCATTGACAGAGAGGCTTATGATGCATACCTCATGGGTTCTTATTACCTGGATGATGCGAGTGAAGAATCTTTGATGAAAGCCAGGGAATATTTGAACAGTGCTGTGGAGAAGGACCCTGAGTGGGCACCTCTTTATACCGGTCTAACAATGGTCTGGATATCTATCGCACAAATGGGTTATGAATCGCCGGAAATTGCAGGTCCAAAAATCTTCGAGAACCTTAACAAAGCGCTTGAACTGGATCCGAATAATGCTGATTCTCATTTTATAAGTGCCGCGAGCGCTTGGTTAAGCGAATGGAACTGGGAGAAGGCTGAAAAGGAATTCTTGAAAGCCCTTGCCATTAATCCCAACGACGCACAGACAAGGGTCTTTTATGCACATTTATTAAGTATCCTGCAGCGGCCTGGTGAGGCATTAACACAGGGCCAACTGGCGATAGAACTGGATCCATTAAATCCTTTGATCCAGGTGTTGTATTCAGCCCTATTAGTTTGCCTGGATGATTGTGAAACTGCCCTGGCTCATCTGGAAAAAGTATTGGCTACAGATCCAGAACACATTCTTGCATATAGTAATATTGAATCGGCGGCATATCGTTGTAAGGATTACAATAGGACATTTGAGGCTGTAATGAATATCCTGCCGCTTGAAGAAGATACCCTGAAAGAGATTGAGGCGATATTTGATGAGCATGGTTTTGTCGCGGCCTATGAAGAAATAATGCACCATATGGAGACATTGGCTCTCAACAGCTACGTTGTGCCCATAGAGATGGCATACAGATATGTTATGGCGAATCAATATGATAATGCCATGAATTGGGTTGAAAAGGGATTTGAATTACACGATCAAAATATGCCATACATCGCAACTGGGACGTATAACCTTGATCCATTGCATAACAATCCCAGGTTCATCGACATTCTTAAAAAAATGAACCTGCCATTGCCAAAAGACTAGTATTCAATCGAAAATTAGTAATCAACTGTTATCGCAAGATTATCTTCAATCCTATTTTAATCAATAAAAAAAGGGAATCAGATTAGAAGATACTCTACCCACTTCATTTATGTAAATTTGTTATTGATATTCAGATGGTATATATTTATATACCCAAATTCTAATTAACCGATGCCTGATAGCCCTAACAAACTTTCCCTATTCTGGCAGGAATTGAAAAGACGTAATGTACATAGGTCTCTTGCTATTTACGCAGGATCGGCTTTTGTTTTTCTGGAGGCAGCTACCATCATTTTTCCGCGCTGGGGATTCCCCGACTGGACCATTGATATGGTGCTTTACCTCCTGATCCTTGGACTATTTATCACTTTTATTGTTTCCTGGATATTTGATATTACACCCCAGGGTGTTCAGAAAACAAAGCCGCTGGAAGAAATCACTGAAACAGAAAAGCCAACTGATTCAAAAGTTTGGAAAGCTGCTACCTTTATCAGCATCGTTGTGATAGCCGCCTTGATAATCTTCAATGTATTCGCTCCCACAAATTCTCTGAAGGCTGGAGATATCCAATCCCTGCTTATTCTTCCTTTTGACAATCTCACCGGCGATGATCAATTGGATTATGTGGCAACCGGAATGCATTCAGCACTCATCGGTGATATGGGACAGATCAGCGCACTTCGTGTTATCTCTAAAAAGACAGCCAGTGTCTATAAGACAAAGGATATGTCCTTGCCCCAGATTGCCAATGAAATTAATATGCAGGCTGTGGTTGAACCCTCAGTATTGTCCTATGGAGACAGTGTTTGTATTCAGATAAGAGTAATTACCATGTATCCGGAGGAAAAGCAACTCTGGGTAGCAGAATACAAGGAAGATAAAAGCCAGATCCTGAACCTATATAATAAGATCACTAAAGAGATAGCGAATGATTTAATGGTGGAATTAACTCCCGACGAAGAGCAATTACTTGCCAGATCAACAACCATTGACAAGGAGGCCTATGATTCCTACCTGATGGGGCTTTCTTACCTTGAAGATCTAAGCCCGGAATCCCTGAATAAAGCCAGGGAATATCTGAACAGTGCCATTGAGAAAAATCCTGACTGGGCTCCCCTCTATTCGGGTCTGGCAATGGTCTGGTTGACAATCAATCAGATGGGTGTTGAACCACCGGAAATTGCTGGTGCAAAAATCTTTGAGAACCTTAACAAGGCACTTGAACTGGATCCTGATAATGCTGATTCTCATTTTGTAATTGGCCTGACCGCATTTTTGACCGAATGGGACTGGGAAAAGGCTGAAATGGAGTTTTTAAAAGCATTGGCTGCGAATCCCAGTGACGCTTCGGCAAGAGTCCTTTATGCACATTTATTAGATTGTCTGCAAAGGAATAGTGAGTCTCTGGTACAGGGTCGGCTGGGGATAGAACTGGATCCCTTAAATCCCCTTGTGCAGGTATGGTATGCAGCAGTGTTGGGTGGTGTGGGTGATTTTGAGGCTGCCCTGGCTTATGGAGAAAAAATAACGGCTGATGAACCCGATAACTATATGGCTAATAATTTAATAGAAATTGCAGCTTTTAGCTGTGGGGAGTATAATAAGGTAATGGAAGCGGCCAGTTACGTTTTACCTGTCAAAGGAGTTGACTTCAAAGAGGTCGAGGTAGTTTTCGGGGAAAGCGGTTTTGTTGTGGCATATGAAGAAATTATGCGTCAGTTAGAAGAGTTGGCTAAAAAAGAATACTCTGCTCCCGTTGAAATGGCGTACAGATATATGATGGTGGATCAGGCGGATAAAGCCATGGAATGGCTTGAAAAGGGATTGGAAGTGCACGATCCGGTTATGCCCTATATAGCGACAAAAATGTTTTTATTTGATCCATTATTTGACAATCCCAGGTTTATTGACATTGTGGAGAAAATGAACCTGCCTCTTCCAAATTAGAAAAATATATGCCCCAAAAAAGTAGCCTTATATCTCAATTCTGGCAGGAGCTCAAGCGCCGAAGGGTAGTACATGTGATTACCGTTTATGCATCCGCGGCTTTTGTGATTATCGAGTTGATCAATAACCTGACCGAACCACTGAATCTGCCACCCGGGCTTTCAACCATTGTGGTGGTTATTTTGGCTGTTGGTTTCCCACTGGCGGTCATCCTGGCCTGGATCTACGATCTGACCCCGGAGGGTATGGAGAAGACAAAATCTGTCGAAGAGATTGAAGAAGGGGAGAAAACAGTGGTTCCCAATGCATGGAAAATTGCAACCTATGTGAGTTTTGTGGTGATTGTTGGATTAGTCGTCCTCAATATTGTGGGGGGATCAAAAATGCTAAAGGCCGGTGATATTCAATCCCTGGTGATTCTGCCCTTTGATAATTTTACAGGTGATGATTCGCTGGAGTATTTTGTATCAGGAATGCATGCCTCCCTGATTAATGATGTTGGAAGATTGAGTGGCTTAAGGGTCACCTGCAAAACTTCCTCCAATGTATACAAGGATGTGGATATAACAGCCTCTGAAATTGCTTCGGACTTAAATGTGGACGCCGTTATGGAAACCTCGGTCATGAGTCTTGGCGATACCATTTGGATACAATACAAACTAGTAGATGCAAGAGGCAAAGAGCGGCAGTTATATTTTTCAGACATTAAAGAGGAAGAGAGCAAGATACTTGGCTTTTTTAACCAAATCACCAGGCAGATAGCAGAAGAATTAATAATAAAAATAACTCCTAATGAAGAGCGCTTACTTGCCAAATCAAGAACAGTTGACAGGGAGGCTTATAACGAGTACCTGAAGGCCCGCTCATACTGGAGTGATTTTAGAAGGGAATCATTATTTAAAGCCCTAGACTATCTGAATAGTGCCATTGAGAAGGAACCAGACTGGGCCCCTCTCTACGCAGGTCTGGCAGAGCTCTGGATGTGGATACAACAGGCAGGGTACGAATCACCTTCTGTTGCTGCTCCAAAAATTTACGAGAACCTGAATAAGGCCATGGAACTGGATCCCGATCTTGCAGAAGTCCATTATCTCTCTGCTATGATCGCTCATTTGGTGGAATGGAACTGGGAAAAGAGCGAAAAAGAATTCCTTAAGGCCCTGGCCATTAATCCCAGCAACGCCTTATCAAGGATGTTGTATTCACAGTTATTGTTGATCCTGCAAAGGAATGATGAAGCATTGGCACAAAGAGAGCTGGCGGTGAGCCTTGATCCGTTAAATCCTGCTACGAAGTTGTTGTATGCAGGAACTCTGGCGCAGGCAGGCGATTTCAAAGCCGCCCTGCCTGTAGCTGAGGAACTTGTGGCAGCTGTTCCTGAGGACATGAATGCCAATTTCATGATTGAAATAGCAGCTTACAGGTTAAAGGAGTACGACAAAGTAATCAGATCAGTGAAATATACACTTCCGTTTTTAGTTGAGGAAGATATTTATGACGGAATTGTGAGAATTTATAATGAATCAGGGATTGTAGCTGCTTATGAAGAAATAATGAAACATTTGGAGAAGTACATTGAATACAATCCCATTTCGGCTATGGATATTGCAATGAGATACATAATGGCAAATCAACCCGATAAAGCCATGGATTGGATTGAAAAAGGATTTGAATTACATGATCCGCAAATCACATATATAACCGCAACAGGACGATTTTATGAACAATTGTTCGGGAATCCCAGGTTTATTGACATTGTGCGAGAAAATGAACCTACCTCTTCCAAATTAGAAAAAATTTATGCCCCAAAAGAGTAGCCTTATATCTCAATTCTGGCAGGAGCTAAAACGCCGAAGGGTAATACATGTGATTACCGTTTATGCATCCGCGGCTTTTGTGATTATCGAGCTTGATCAGATAACCTGACCGAACCACTGAATCTACCACCCGGGCTTTCAACCATTGTGGTGGTTATTTTAGCTGTTGGTTTCCCACTGGCAGTCATCCTGGCCTGGATCTACGATCTGACTCCGGAGGGTGTGGAGAAAACCAAACCTATCGAAGAGCTTAAAGAAGGAGAGAAAACAGCAGTGCCCAATGCCTGGAGGATCACAACTTATGTAAGTTTCCTGGTCATTGCTGGCCTGGTGGTTTTCAATATCGTAAGCAGGGGGGATGTTTTAAAACCCGGAATGATTCAATCACTCGCTATACTTCCGTTTGATAACTTCACTGGCGATGAGAAGCTTGATTATGTCGCTGCCGGTATGCACACTGCTCTAATTGGGGATATGGGTAAACTGGGCGCGTTAAGAGTAACCGGAAAGAACTCCTCGAGTATCTTTAAAAATAGCGGCAAATCTGCCCCTGATATTGCCAGAGAATTGGATGTGGAAGCACTGGTGGAACCCGCTGTCATGTTTTATGGTGACAGTATTATTATACAGATCAAGTTGATCACTTTGTATCCCAAGGAAAAACAACTTTTTGTGGAAGATTATATGGTGGATAGAAGCCAGGTTCTTAACCTTTTCAGTAAAATATCCAAGCAGATTGCGGATGAGATCATGATAGAATTGTCGCCCGAGGAAGAAAGACTGTTTGCCAAATCAAGAACAGTTGACAAGGAGGCTTATGACGACTACCTGAAGGCTCTTGGCTCGATTGATTTTAGCAGAGAATCGTTGTATAAATCCCTGGAGTATTTAAACCATGCTGTTGAGAAAGAACCTGACTGGGCACCTCTTTATGCTGGTTTGGCCCTTGTCTGGCTGGATATACAACAGATGGGCCTTGAACCAACCTCCATTACCTTCCCAAAAATTTACACGAACCTCAACAAAGCCCTTGAATTGGATCCAGATTTTTCGGATTCCCACGCTTCAAGTGCAATGATTGCTTACCTGATGGATTGGGACTGGGAAAAGAGTGAGAAAGAATTTCTTAAGGCTCTGGCCATTAATCCCAGCGACGCCGGATCAAGGGTTTTTTATGCACATTTGTTATGTATACTGCAAAGGTATGATGAAGCGCTACCACAGGCCCAACTGGCCCTTGAGCTGGATCCGCTAAATCCTAATATGAAATTGTGGGCTTCAGTTGTATTAATGGCAGTAGATGATTTCAAGAGTGCTTTGGAACTTGGAGAAGAAGTTGCGGCTGCTGATCCGAATAACTATATGGCCTATACTTTAATTGAAAACGCAGCTTATTATTGCAGGGATTATAATAAGGTGATGGAAGCGAGCAAACATATTTTGGCCGGAGAAGTTGATTTCAAAGAGGTTGATAGAATTTTCGGGGAAAGCGGTTTTGTTGCGGCGAATGAAGAAATTTTGCGCCAGTTGGAGTTAATTGCACAGAACGGATTCGTTGCACCGGTTGATATGGCATAAAGATATATGATGGTGGATCAAGCGGATAAAGCCATGGAATGGATTGAAAAGGGATTTGAAGTGCGCGACCCGAATATGCCCTACATTGCCACACCTGGCTATCTCTTTGAGCCACTATTTGACAATCCCAGGTTCATTGAAATTATTAGAGAAAATGAACCTGCCATTGCCAAAAGACTAGTATTCAATCGAAAAATTAGTATTCAACTGTTATCCCAACAAAAATTTTCAACCCTAGTTCAACCCAATAAAAAAAGGGAATCAGATTCAAATAAATCCTTAATCTCTCATTAAGCCGTGGGCCTACTTGAACAAGGACCCCAGGCCAATTCATTTATGTTAATTTGTTATTGATACTCAGATGATTTATATTTATACACCTTAATCATAATAAACCAATGCCTGATAGTTCCAACAAACTATCCCAATTCTGGGAGGAATTAAAACGACGTAATGTACTTAGGTCTCTTGCCATTTATGCAGGATCGGCTTTTGTTTTTCTGGAGGCAGCCACCATCATTTTCCCAAGATGGGGATTCCCCGACTGGACCATTGACCTGGTGCTATATCTCCTGATCCTTGGAGTTTTTATCACATTTATTGTTTCCTGGATCTTTGATATTACACCCCAGGGTGTCCAGAAAACAAAGCCGTAGAAGAAATCAATGAAACAGAAAAGCAAGCTGATTCAAAAGTTTGGAAAGCGGCTACATACATCAGCCTGGTAATTATTGTGGCACTGATAATTCTCAACCTGGTTCCCGTGGGTAAAACAATCAAAGCTGGTGATATTCAATCGCTGGTGATTCTGCCCTTTGATAATTTTACCGGTGATGATAGCTGGAGTATTTTGTAGCAGGAATGCATGCAGCACTCATCGATGATATGGGAAGATCAGCGCATTAAGGGTCATCTCTAAAAAGACAGCCAGTGTCTACAGGACAATGGATATGTCATTACCCCAGATTGCCAAGGAGATAAATATGGAGGCTGTGATGGAACCATCAGTGATGTGCTATGGTGACAGTATTTGTATTCAATCAGAGTGATTACCATGTATCGAAGAAAAACAACTCTGGTAGCGGAATATAAGGAGGAAAAAAGCCGGATACTGAGCCTATATAGCCAGATCACCAGACAGATTGCGAATGAAATAAAGGTGGAATTAACTCCTGGGGAAAAGCAATTATTTGCCAGATCGAGAACAGTTGACAGAGAAGCCTATGATGCATACCTAAAGGGTTATTATTACGTGGATGATGCCAGTGAAGAATCTTTGAAAAAATCCAGGGAATATTTGAACAGTGCTGTTGAGAAGGACCCTGACTGGGCACCTCTTTATACAGGTCTAACAACGGTCTGGTTAACAATTGCACAAATGGGTTATGAACCACCGGAAATTGCAGCTCCGAAAATCTTCGAGAACCTTAACAAAGCACTTGAACTGGATCCAAATAATGCTGATTCTCATTGTATAAGTGCCACGGTCGCCTTGTTAAGCGAATGGGACTGGGAGAAGGGTGAAAAGGAATTCTTAAAAGCACTGGCCATTAATCCCAATGACGCACGTACAAGGATCATTTATGCACATTTATTAAGTATCCTGCAGAGGACTGATGAGGCATTAATACAGGGCCAACTGGCGATTGACCTGGATCCATTAAATCCTTTGATGTGTTGTATTCAGCCCTATTAGTAGGTGTGGGTGATTGTGAGACTGCCCTGGCTCACGGGAAAAAGTAGTGGCTAAAGATCCGGAACACATTCTTGCATATAGTAATATTGAATCGGCGGCATATCTTTGTAAGGATTACAACAGGACATTTGAGGCTGTAATGAATATCCTGCCGCTTGAAGAAGATACCCTGAAAGAGATTGAGGCGATATTTGATGAGCATGGTTTTGTCGCGGCGTATGAAGAAATAATGCACCATATGGAGGCATTGGCTCTCAACAGCTACGTTGTGCCCATAGAGATGGCATACAGATATGTTATGGCGAATCAATATGGTAAAGCCATGGATTGGGTTGAAAAGGGATTTGAATTACACGATCAAAATATGCCATACATCGCAACTGGGGTGTATAACCTTGATCCATTGTATAATAATCCCAGGTTTATCGACATTGTGGAGAAAATGAACCTTCCACTTCCAACCAACTAGTTGAGAAGTATACTCATGAATAGTCAAATAATTACGAGAGCTAAAGCAAACCTGTAGAAATACCTTTTAAACAGGGATATACTCTACACGTGATTAAGAGGTTTTAGTATTAAAGATTCCAATTGGGGCTAAAGAGCCTGTTCGTCTGCCCTATTTGTCACTTGGGGGAAATCTATAATCCTTATCTGCCTGGGCTACTGCTAATAAAAGGGCAGGTGTCACATTTATAAATAGAATGGGACAGACAATGGCCACTTCATTTATCCTAATTTGTGATTGATAATCAGATGGTATATATTTATAAGTCCAAACCATCATAAACCGATGACTGATAAATCCAACAATCCATTTCAGTTTTGGGAGGAGATAAAAAGACGTAATGTGCATAGGTCTGTTGCCATTTACGCAGGATCGGCTTTTGTTTTTCTTGAGGCAGCTACCATCATTTTTCCACGGTGGGGTTTTCCCGACTGGACCATTGACCTGGTGCTTTATCTCCTGATCCTTGGAGCATTCATCACTATTATTGTTTCCTGGATCTTTGACATTACACCACAGGGCGTCCAGAAAACAAAGCCGATAGAAGAAATCACTGAAACAGAAATAAAAGCTGATTCAAAAGTTTGGAAAGCTGCCACCTATATCAGCCTGGTAGTGATTGTGGGTTTGATTGTTCTGAATATTGTGGGTGGAGGCAAACAGGTACGTGCAGGTGACATCCAGTCTTTGGTAATCCTTCCTTTTGAAAACTTTACCGGGGACGATCAGCTCGATAACATGGTTTCCAGCATGCATTCCCTGCTTTGTGGAGATATGGGCAGGATTAGTGGATTACGGGTGATAGGAAAGACTTCCTCAAAAATCTACAAGGACACTGATTTGTCTGCGAAAGACATAGCCAGGGAATTGAACGTGGATGCAGTGTTGGAGCCGACGATAATGTGCCTGGGGGATAGTGTTTGCATGCAGTTCAGGTTGGTAAGCACTACCGGAGAGGAGGATCAAATCTGGGTTGGTGATTACAGGGAGGATAAAAGGCAGATCCTGAATCTGTTTAACAGGCTTACAAGGCAGGTCGCTGATGAAGTAATGATCGAATTAACTCCTGAAGAAGAGCGATTGCTTGCCAAATCAAGAACAGTTGACAGGGAGGCTTTCGATGATTACCTGAAGGCCCGCTCTTACGCGAATGATTTCAGGAAGGAATCCTTATTAAAAGTCATGGGTTATCTGAATAGTGCCATCGAGAAAGAACCAGACTGGGCACCCCTGTACGCAGGTCTGGCAGAGCTCTGGATATGGATACAACAGGCAGGGTACGAATCACCTTCTGTTGCTGCTCCTAAAATTTACGAGAACCTCAATAAGGCCATGGAACTGGATCCGGATCTTGCAGAAGTCCATTATCTCTCTGCTATGATCGCTCATTTGGTGGAATGGAACTGGGAAAAGAGCGAAAAAGAATTCCTGAAGACCCTGGCCATAAATCCCAATGACTCATGGTCAAGATTGTTGTATTCACAGTTATTATTGATTCTGCAAAGGAATGATGAAGCATTGGCGCAAATAGAATTGGCGGCAGGCCTGGATCCTTTTAATCCTGCTGAGAAATTGTTGTATTCAGGAACACTGGTGCAGGCTGGCGATTTTGCAGCTGCCTTGTCTGTCGCAGAGGAACTTGTGGCCGCTGATTCGATGGACATGAATGCGAAAGGGATGGCTGACATAGCAGCTTACAACTTAGGCGAGTACGACAAAGTGATCAGATCGTTGAAAAATTCACTGCCTTTTTCTAATGAAGAAAATGTTTATGAGGAAATTGTGAGGATTTATAATGAATCCGGGATCGTAGCGGCATATGAAGAATTAATGAAACATATGGAGAAGTATGCGGAAAATAATCCTATCGGGTTTGCTGGTATGGCCGGAGGGTACATCATTGCCAATCAACCCGATAAGGCCATGGATTGGATTGAGAAGGGATTTGAAGTGCATGATCCGCAAATCACATATATAACCGCAACAGGGCGGTTTTATGAACATTTCGAATCCTATCCGGGCTATTTGGAAATCCTGAAAATAATTAAACTGCCATACCTGTTGGAATGAGCATATTGAAGAGGTTAAAATGGCACTTTCCAGTTAAAATAACTGAATATAAAGCTTAAATTGTCCCAAATTTTTCCCAGACCCTTGACTCGTCCAACTCCCTCACACCCTATCCAGATTCCCAGTCCATGTCTCATATTTCCCACTAACCTGCCTTCCTATCGGCAGGTGAGACACTCCAACCCTACCTCATTTATCTTAATTTGTTATTGATATTCAGATGGTTTATATTTATAAGTCCAAAACCTAAGGTAAACATCAACTGAGAAACCTATTATGAGAGTTGAGTTATGCTGTATTTTTTGACTGCTTTTTTGAGAAGGTTTTGCTCAACTATAACAACTTAAGAATCCCTGAAAAAAAGTAGCATGAGTAGTATAACTAGTTGTGGATAGAAGGGGAGTGTTGTATAGCATGCCCCTTTTAACTACTCAATTGTTGTGTTTTCAATATATTTAAGATTACCTAACTAAAAACATGAGTTATGCCATGGTTTGTAAATATATAATGCACAAACTAAATTAACCATCATGCTAAAAAACAATTTGAGAAACATCCTGCGGAATCTGATAAACAATAAGCTTTATTCGGTTGTCAATATGGTTAGTCTAACCATTGGATTCAGCTGTTTAATCATCATTTTTCTCTGGGTGGAAGACGAGATGAGTTACGGCAAAGTCGGGGACAATGTTGAAGATGTTTATCAATTAACCCTTACACATGACAATGGTGTATTGGATCCGAATGTTCCCTATTTTCTTCCTCATGCGATGGCAGAAATTTACCCGGAGATAAAGAATTACACACGCATTTACCGCTTAAGCAAAATTACCAACTGTGTTTTCAGTTACCAGGCGTCAGGTGAAGAGCCGGAAATGTTTTACGAAGAGAGTGTCATTAAAGTAGATACTGGGTTTTTTTCCATCTTCCCATTTTCATTTGTTTACGGTAATCCAGAAACTGCCCTGCTGGACCAAAACGGTGTTATTCTGAGAAGGCAGGTGGCGGAAAAATATTTTGGAGAGGCTGATCCTATCGGCAAAGTTCTGCTTTTTAATAACCAGCAGTTTCTGACAGTTACAGGTGTTGTTGATATCCCCTCAAAATCGGTTCAGCAACCCGATTTTATCCTTCCTCTCAGAGGGAATTTATCAACGAATTATAACTGGCGTGATCCAACCTTTATTCTTCTGCATGGCATTAGTTCACTCAAAGCCTTCAAACAAAAGATTGCAGGTTCATTCATGGATCTTTATCCTCATCCTCTTCCGGGGGAGATTGTACTTGGGGTTTTACCGATCTCGAAGTCGTATCTGAGTTTCGGAAAGAGGAAGTATATATATGTGTTCTCTGCGGTTGCTCTTTTTATCCTTCTTGTGGGGAGCATTAATTTCATCATCCTGACCACTGGCAGATCAACCAGAAAAATTATGGAGATTGGAATCAGGAAAATAGCAGGGGCACAAAGAGGCCAACTGATTATTCACTTACTGACTGAGTCAGTACTGATTGCTTTGCTGTCATTGTTTCTGGCAATCATACTTGTAGAACTAACGTTGCCTGCGTTCGGCAATTTTTTTGATAAAGAATTGTCCATAGGTTATTTTATTCGTCCACAAATCATCCTTCTGTTTCTACTGGTATCTGCTGTTGTTGGGATCCTTGCAGGAATTTTCCCTGCTCTGTCGTTTACCAGGAGAAGTCCAATCGTTGCCTTACAAATCATTCATCGTGTTCGTTCTAAAAAATCCATGTTTATGATTGGTTCAGTTATAGCACAGTTTACCATATCATTCTTCTTACTGGCATGTACCTTGTTAATTATAAGGCAACTCTCCTTTATGATGAAACAGCCCCTTGGATTCCAAATAGAAAACATCATTGAAATTCCGATGAATGCATCATTGGGAGCTCGTTTTGAATCGTATAAACAGAATTTAAAAAGAAATCCGAACATAGTCAGCATAACTGCAGGCCAGGCAGTCCCATTCAACGAGGATTATAAGTCAGGTCTGGATTGGGAAGGCAAAAGTCCGGAACACGTTCCTATCGTGCGATATTCCATCGTACTACCCGATTATATCGAAACATTTGAAATGGAAGTAATTGAGGGTCGTTGCTTTAATAATGATTATGTTACCGATACCTCAAAATATATGATCAATGAGAAAGCTGCACAACTTCTGAATGTGGATGATCCATTGGGAAAGAAAATCACCTTTTGGGGCAGGCAAGGAGAAATCATCGGAGTGGTTCAGAATTTTCATCATGTATCTCTTCATAAAGAAATATTACCTCATGTTTTTACCATTCATCCGAAGAATTACCGAAATTTGAACCATGTGTTCATAAAGCTCCGTCCGGTAAATATTCAGGAAACACTAAATGAAATTGAATCAATCACCAAAGAGTTTGCACCCGATTTCCCCTTTGAATACAATTTTATTGATTCAGGGGTGGGGAAGTTATATACCACAGAAAAAAAATTAGGAACCATCATTACATGGTTCGCTTTCCTTTCGGTTTTTATCACCTGCCTGGGTGTTTTTAGCCTGTCAACCTTTTTGGCTGAACGAAGAACAAAGGAATTTGGAATACGAAAAGTGAACGGAGCCAGGGCCTTTCATCTTTTATATCATCTGAATATTGATCTTATTAAATGGATCGGGGTTTCATTTGCTGCTTCAATTCCCCTTGCATATTTTGCCATGCACCGGTGGTTGCAGAATTTTGCGTTCAGGGTAGGGATAGAGGTATGGATCTTTCTCCTCACCGGAGCGATTATCCTGATCATTGCTTTATTAACATCGAGTGGTATTACTTTAAAGTCCTCCTTAAAAAATCCGGTGGATTCATTGCGGTATGAATAAGTTGTGTTTTATGCTATAGTTTTCAAACAGTTATAAGGCGTTCGGCTTGCTCTATTTAGTTTGCATTGCATGTTAAACACTTACTATATGGTATACAAACGAAACACAAGCCTCACATAAGGTTTAGGCTCGCCTGCGCCAGTCAGTTTGAATCGGTAAGCGTGAGGCTGTTATATACAGCTTTATTTGACATATTGATGATCCTTATACTAAGATTAAGCCAGTTATAAGAAATAGATAAAATTTATCCTGATATGAAAAAGTTAAACTTTCAATTTTCGTTTCTTAAAGTTTTGTATTTTATTTTATACTTAATTCTGTTTTCTGTTATATTCATTATTCCAATTCTGATTAAAAAGAATCTAAATTTAACAGAAAAATTAATTATCGAAGAAGAAATTGCTGAAGGTGTTTTGCTTTGTGTTTTGTTTTTATTGAGTCTTGTGTTGTCCTATTTTTATAAGCGTGAAATTTACAATCAGAAAGAGCTGATAAAAAAAATTGAAGATGATAAAAAGACGGCTGCGGAAAAGCTTCTTAACTCATTTAAATATATTGGCAAAATCAATGTCCAAATTCAAGAAATTAAATCAATTTTTAATAATATTAATCTATATCCGGAAACACAAAATGATTTTAAAAAAACCTTAATTTTTTTAAGTGACCGCGTACTAAGCATTGTAAATGCTGAGTGGGTCTTATTTAGAATAATTGACAGCAAAACGCAAAAAACCATCAGAGAACAATTTAAAACAAGAGGTGATGCCTTTTATAATTATCCTCATATAAGTAATAAAATGATTATCGAACAACAATCTGATTCTAATATTACTTCTATTATTTCAAATCCTACGAATTTAAATATTATCATCTCTTGCAATTTGCCAATTGAAAGTATTGATAATGATCAAGAAATATTTATCAAAGCTATTGTAAATGAACTTACTATGTTGTTTATTATTTTTAATTCATCCCATTACAAAAATGAAATTAAGGAGGGTTAAATAATATGCAATCTATATTAATAGTCGGAATCATTATTTTCACTGGTTTTATTTTTGGAGAAATAGCCGATAAAATCAAACTTCCTAAAGTTACCGGATATCTTTTTGCGGGCATTGTGTTAAATCCTGATTTGTTTAATATTATACCAACAGATTTCATAGATCATACCAGCCTTATTACAAATATTTCTCTTTCTGTTATAACCTTTTCGGTGGGAGGCACTCTTACATATGCCCGCATCAAAAAATTAGGGAAAGGAATACTTTTTATTACCCTGTTTGAAGCAGAATTCGCGTTTCTCGCAGTTTTTATTGGTTTTCTTGTTATAACCCCCTTTTTTATTCATCTTCCTGATGCCACCTGGCTTACCATATTTATTCCCATAAGCATATTACTTGGTTCCCTTGCATCGCCCACTGATCCGTCTGCTACATTGGCAGTTGTGCACGAATATAAGGCAAAGGGAGATGTTACTTCTACAATAATGGGTGTTGCGGCTTTTGACGATGCATTGGGTATCATAAATTATAGTGTTGCTATTACCATAGCAGGGGCATGTACCTTCAACGATAGTTTTAGCTTGACTTCCTCCATATTGACCCCGTTATTTACGATTGGTGGTGCAATCATTTTAGGAACCACTTTTGGATTTGGTTTTAATGCGATCACGTTATTCTTTAAAAAGGAGACAGAAGGGTCCTTTATTGTGTACACATTTAGTTTACTGCTACTTTGTTTCGGAATAGCAAACTTGCTGGGTGTTAATGAACTCTTAGCAACAATGACGATGGGTGTTATTGTAGCCAACTTCAATTCATCGGGAAACAAAATATTTGAAATTATAGAGCGAAATACCGAAGAATTAATCTTTGTCCTGTTTTTCACTTTAAGCGGGATGCACCTTAACTTTTCCGTTTTATCGACTTCCTATATTCTGGTAATGTTTTTTATTGTTTTTAGGGCCATTGGGAAAGTTTCAGGGACTATGATTGGTGCTTCTATTTCAAAATCATCATCTACAGTTAAAAAATATACTGCAAGCGGTTTAATTCCTCAAGGTGGTATTGTTATTGGGTTGGCTTTAATGCTAAAACAGAATCCAACTTTTGATTCTATATCTGACGTTATCATTACCATCATCATTGGTGCAACTGTTATCCACGAACTAGTTGGACCTGCTTTAGCCAAGGTTGCTCTTAAAAAAGCAGGAGAAATAAATAATAATTAATTTGCTAAAAATAAAGTATGATAGAATTAGAAATATACCGCAAACCATTGTCAGACAAAAACGCCCAGTTGCTAACACGCAATCATAGCCAATTGGCGCATTAAGGCTAACAAGACAGAGAAGTGAAAAAATCAAACAAATACAATTCAGAAATCATCCTAAGAGAAAAGCACCAACTGGCCATATTGCAGGAACGTTGGAATACATTTGAATGATTAAATCTGAAACCAAACCACATATGAAACAGTATAGAATCACCCTAATATTTCTTCTGATATCTTTTGTTAACCTCCAGTGTCAGAAAAGCCCGGAAAAAAAGGATAGGAAAGGTCTTCCTTCTGAAGTCGTAGAGTCAATTGAAAGACGTATAGAGGAAGGTCTTACTCCAAGTATTACTATAGCTATAATCGACTCCTCAGGTGTTAAATATTTCAATTTTGGAAAAACTGCTAAAAATGGCCAGGAAGTAGATGAAAATACCATCTATGAAATAGGATCAATATCTAAAGTATTTACGGGGATATTACTTGCACAAAAAGTCCTGGAAGGTGATCTCAAACTAGAAGACGAGATAAATAACTTTCTCCCCGATGACATTAAAGTTCCGGTGATGGGCGATACAGAAATTACATTCGGCAATCTTACGGATCATACCTCTGGCTTTCCTAGATTGCCAGACAACTTTAACCCTGCCAATCCCAACAATCCTTATGCGGACTATACAATAGATCAGATGTATGAATTTATTTCGAATTATCAACCTGTTCGAACTGTAGGAGCTGAATATGAATACTCAAATCTTGCCCAGGGTCTTTTAGGGCATCTTCTCGCAATGAATAATAATAGTACTTATGAAGAATTGATGGTTCAAACAATTGCAAATCCGTTGGAGATGAATGACACAAGAATTGAATTGACTCAGAGGATGAAAGAAAACTTAGCTTTGGGCCATAGTGAAGGCAAGGTTGTTGAGAATTGGGACATCCCAACGCTTGCAGGTGCAGGTGCGATTAGAAGTTCGACCTCAGATATGGCAAAGTTTATTTCTGCTAATCTCGGTTATGTGAATACCTCATTACTCAAGGCAATGGAGCTATCTCATCAAATTAGACATGATAAGGCAGGTGAAATGTCGATTGCAATGGCGTGGCATATTAGTAAAGGAAATAAGGGGGACGTAATCTGCCATGGTGGTGGAACAGGTGGATACAGGACATTTATTGGATTTGTAAAAGAAACGGGTAAAGGAGTGGTAATCTTTACAAATTCATCAGAAGGAGCCGATGATATTGGTTTTTATTTGCTCGATTCCGGATCGGAATTAGCGAAATTCAAAAGTGACGCAGTAAATATACCTAAATCCACCCTTGAACAATATGTTGGCTTGTACGAGATGCGCCCCGAATTCAATATCACCATAACCAAGGAAGGGAAACAGTTATTTGGGCGGGCTACCGGACAAGAAAGATTCGGGATTTTTCCAGAAAATGATACTGTATTTTACCTAACTGTTGTTGAGGCAAAGATTGTCTTTCATCTTGAAAAAGATGCTGTTGAGAGCTTGACCCTATTTCAAGGAGAACAAGAAATGCTGGGCAAGAAGATTAAATAGTAAACGTATCCCAACAAAAAATACAGTACATGCCATAATTTATTCTGACCTTACCTTCATTGCCCCATGTTCTTGGATTTGCTTTTGAAAAATCAATGATACTTACCAAAGAGTGAAGTGTTTCATGATTGTTCAGGGCATTGTATTCGCTCACCGTATCAAATCTGAATATTCCTTTTATAACAGTATAATTTTCTAAAACAAATTTAAACATTCCTTTAAAGCAATCATCATACTGGAAATCAAATCAATAAAAGTGGTAGGAGAATCCGTAATTTGTATACTAATTTTTTGTACTGGTTTCCATACAAATGCAACTAGTATTCAAAAGCAAGATAATCTATATTACTACTGCACAAATGCACTAGAAAAGCTAGTATCAGCTTTAAATAGCATAATAAGTAACTTCATTTAGCATTACAAATTGAAAAGCAATAACTATCCCTTATTAAATTTTAGAAGTTCATTTTTATAGAGTATCGTCTACCTTTTAAACTGGGATACCCTTTACACGTGATTAAGGGATTTTAGTAAAAAAGACCACAATTGGGGCTAAAAAGGTCACTTCTTATGCCCTATTTGTCACTTGGGTCTAATTCAAAATCCTTATCTGTCTGGGATCCAAACACTAAGGATGTGAGTGTCCTATTTATACTAGGAATGGGTCATCAAAAATCACTTTATGTAAAAAGGCATTTTGGAGATAAAGTCAAATTAACGTAGATTTAAATTTCTAAATTAAGCTAATGCCTGATAAATCCAAAAACCCATTTCAGTTTTGGGAGGAGTTAAAGCGCAGGAGAGTTATCCGAGTTATTACTGTATATGCAGCCGCTGCCTTTGTTCTATTAGAACTGGTAGATATAATTTCTGAACCTTTTGGCTTACCTGATTGGACATTAAAGCTTGTTACTGTCCTTTTAGTCATTGGTTTTATCATTTCTATCATTCTATCATGGATATATGATGTTACTCCTGAGGGTATCGAAAAAACAAAGTCATCAAAAGAAGTTGCAAGTGTAGAAGCACCGCCTGCCTCAATAGGATGGAAGATTGCCACTTTTGTGAGTGTTTTAATAATTATAGCTTTTTTAGTATTCTACATAGTTGGCAACAATAAGAAGTCTTTTGATATATCAAAGCTGGAAAAATCCATTGCTGTATTACCATTGGATTATTTAAGCGAAGACCCTAATAATGAATATTTGGCAAATGGAGTGTTAGATGCAATCACAGGGCATCTTTCACTGATTGAAGGACTCAGAGTAATGCCAAGAACATCTGTAGAACAATATAAAGAAAATATAAAATCAGCGAAGGAAATAGGAGAAGAATTAGATGTTAGTTATCTGGTCGAAGGCAGCTTCCTTATGGTAGGTAATCTGGTAAAGCTTACAATTCAATTAGTAGTTGCAGAGGAAGGAGATCACATCTTCTACAAGGAGTATGACAGGGACTATAGTGATATTTTTGCTGTTCAAAGCGAAGTGGCTATGAATATTGCCAAAGAGGTTGAAGTGGCAATCACTCCAGAGCAAAAACAACGTATTGAGAAAATACCTACCACAAACCTGACTGCATATGACTTTTACCAGAGAGGCAGAGCGGAACATGAAAGATTTTTCTTTGATTTGAATAACAAAGGCGAGCTGGAAAGGGCCGAAGATCTTTACAATAAAGCTTTAGAATATGACTCTACGTTTGCATTGGCCTATACAGGACTGGCATTGGTGTATTGGAATGAACAATTAGTAGATACTTATTCAAACAAAAACTACCTGGATACATTGCAAATTTTAGCTGATAAAGCCCTTGCCTTTGACCATCAACTTTCAGAAGCTTATGTAGTTAAAGGATTGTATTATCTTATGAATAGTATATCAGATCAGGCTATAAATGAAATTGCTAAGGCTATAAGATTCAATCCTAACAATTGGATGGCATACTATCTTAAAGGCCGTATTTATTCTTTTGAGGATGATCATAGGAATTCTATTGAAAATTTTTATAAAGCCACATCATTGTACAGAGGGCCGCTTTTGCCTGAAATCTACAGAAATCTTGCTTCGTCATTTTCAAATTCTGGGTTCAAGCAGATAGGTGAGAAGTACTTGAAAGAAGCTCTTGCACTGGATGACGATTCGGCCAGTTATTACTCCTCATTAGCATCATCTGAATCCATTAATGGCAATTATATAAAAGGCATTGAATTCAGTAAGAGGGCCAATGCTATTCACTCAGCCAATTCATACAGCGATGCGACGATTGGCAATAACTTCATATTCCTTGGTCAATTTGAGGAAGCATTGGAGCACTATAAGAAGTGTTATGATATACGTCAGGCTCAATACTATCCCGAACAAATGTTAGCAGGTTTAATGTTGCGAATTGGACAATGCTATTTGAATTTTGGAAAGGATGAGACCGCTGCATATTATTTAAATAGATCACGGGAGTTGTATAATGAACTAAACGATTTGGGACGAATAGTTAACTTTTCTGAACTTGTAGATATATATGAACGTTCGTGTTTGTACGCATTACTGGGTGATAAAGATAAAACCCTTGAATACTTAAGTCTTTATAATCAATCCCAGCATGTCTCATTGTGGCTTGTCATACAGCTGAAAGTCGATCCTGCATTCAACAGCATCCGCAATGAGGAGCAGTTCCAGCAGATTGTAAAAGATATGGAAGCCAAATACCAGGCCGAGCATGAGAAGGTCAAGGCATGGTTGGAGGAGAATGATATGCTATAAAACTTATCAGATTATCCTCAACCCCAGTTCAACCCAATAAAAAAAGGGAATCAGATTCTAAAGATCTAACTCCCTCTCCTTTAACTGTGGGCCCAGTCCCGAAGATTCCAAAATCTACGATTTTGATTTATCTTCGAGGATCCACGATCTTCTAAACCCGCATAGCGGGTAGAATATCGGGACCGGGCTCCCCGAGCAAATCTCCCAATGTCGATTATTCGGGACAGGCTTCTCGCCCCCTGTGCGAGAACCATCGACCCCCTGATTATGAGTTTCTTTTAACGATTTCCATGCGTTTACACAGATTTATATCAGTTTGACCCAGTTTAATTTACTTCACATTAAATATAAAATATTACACTGGTTTACATGAATTTGTAGAAATACTGGCACCAAAAATGGCACAGTTTTTAAAGCTCAACATCTAAGCAATTTACTGATCCAGGATATCACTGACCAAATCCCCAATGAATTTAGCAAAATCGGTGATATCATTACCGACACTGGCCTTTTCCAATGCGGACATATATTGCTCGCGTTTATCCAACTTTATGACTGTCCACGGATAGTTTCCAGATGCCAACATAACATTCATAAGAAAACGAGCCATCCTTCCGTTACCATCAAAATATGGATGTATATAAACAAAGATGAAATGACCAAGAACCACACGGACACTTACTTCCGGCTCTTCTTTCAATAAGTCGAAAAAAACAGGCATTGTATCCCGAACAGCTTCATGTCTGGGCGGTGTATGCATCACACCTTTAATGTAGACCGGCCCATTACGATATCCAGCCAAATCTGATGCTTTTGCAAGCCCTACAGCTACGCTAGGAGCGAATAATTCACGGTACCAACTACCATGATCGTTATCCACAACCTCTCCGGGATTTTCATCCTCCAGGATAGATTTAATACTATCCTTAACAACCTGAAAAGCCTGAAAATAACCACGTGCAGCCATGGCATCTTTTTGTTGTCTATCTTCTCCGCTTTGATTGGGATCCCAATCACCACTTGCTACTTTCTCAATCAGTTCACGGGTCACTCTATAACCTTCAATGGAAAGCGAATGATAAGCATCACTGCTATAGTTTTTTTGAACCTGTTTGAGATAATCATTTACACTTAACACCTCTTTTGGAGCATCGGGAAAATATTTTATCACAACATCTCTCATTTGTTTCCACATGATTTTAATACGATTGACATAGGGTGATACCTCTCTTGAACTTAGCTCAAGTTCCATCTTTTCCATAAATGGGTCGGTTTCCCGCACATCATAACCGGCTGATTTCATTGTGGCCAGAATATTGTTGGCGATCTTATCGTTTCCAATATTGCGAAACGCTCCCGAAAGTCGTCCGGCAACCACACTTTTACCTCCATCCAGAAGTTTTGCCAATACGTCCGATGAATCTTTGACCATGGCTAAGCAGGTTCGTGCATCGGTTGGATGACGCGTAAAAAAGTCAGAACCAGCTCCAACAAGCCCCGGTTCTAACGAATAAACCTGCACACCTTCAATTTCCTCACGTTCTTTTTGATGCGGGATTTCGACTTTTGAATCAAAAATTGAAGAGCCATGTAATAGATTCACCCTGTTATTAGAAGCTTTGGGAGAACGTATAAGAAGTTGGGTTGGTACCATGAAATTTCCACTATGTAATGAAAGCGATTGTTCAGGAGATAAGCACCACTCCTTGGCAAAACGGGTATCAATGTAAGAAGCGATGAAAATCCAAAAAGAAACGTACCACGATATCGTTTCACCTTGTTTTTCATCAGAAGGACAGGAAATATACCAACCCTTCATTACTTCCCGAATGAAGCCATTTTCAAGTAGGCGTTCTTTATGTGTTCGGGATAGATCATCCGCTTTGATAATAGCAATACCTCTTTCATTTTGAAGTTTCTCTAGTTCGACTAAAGATTCAGCAAGTTTTTCTGTAGGCGTGGCCATGACAGTCTCTTTTTAATGTTTATTAATCGGTTCTGTATCTCTTTAAGTGAATTTCGCTGTGTCAAACCAAGTATATTCTGACGTGTCAAACTAAGTATATATTGTTGTATGATTTTAAGTGTATTTTGCAAATATATACATAAACAATGAAATAAAGCCCAACACTCAACCAAAAAAGGCATTCATTTTGTGGTTATTAAGCTTATTGATTCTAATACTCGGAAGCAAAAACTTTGTGTTTAAAGAGCTATTATGTTTAAGGATGTTTTAATAAAGGAGGCCGCAAGGAAGGTACAAATTCCCACCAACCTTTTCTCCCAAATCCTGGCACTAAACTGGCACCAGACAAAAAGTTGCAATATTCGGGCAGCAATATCAGTGTGAGAGTGGTTTTTCGTTGCACTTAAAATAAAAAACAGAGCATATGTTCATCGCTCTCGCTCTTCACACTCACTGTATTTTTGTGTGCCCAGCCCCGAAGATTTTGAAATCTACGATTTTGATTTATCTTCGAGGATTCACGATCTTCTAATCCCGCGGAGCGGGTAGAATATCGGGACCGGGCTCCCCGAATATATCTCCAAAGTTTATTTTACGGGACAGGCTTCTCGTCCTTTTAAAAGTTGCAATTACTTCTTAGCCAGCTCATTATGATTAACATTAGATTGCCATAATTATCCCTCACTTTTTATTTGGAATTCCTTTTTATCAAAAGCACCGATTGCCTTTAACTCTGGGATACGGCCTACGCATAAGGTAGGGCTTTGGGTCATAACTCACATCATATTGATTAAAATATAAATAATATCTTTAGAATAAAAAGTTGTTATTATAAACAAGTTGAACTCATTTAATTTAATTAAATCATGGATGAATTTTACGCACTAGGAGAAGTAACAATAACCATTGCAGGATTCGCAGCTTTGTTTTCTATTCTCAAACCGCAAAAGAAGACCTGGGATGATTCGGATAAATCTAATTTAATCAGGTTTTATATGATGATCGAGTTTGCCTGCTTGATCTCAATCTTTAGTTTTCTTCCGGTGATTCTTTTTGGCTACTTCAATCCTGAAATCACCTTCAGATTGTCTTTTGGTGTTACTTTTTTAATAACATTTCCATTTATGATATATGGAACAAAACGTAATAAAAGATTAACCGGCAAAGTATTAATAAATGGGGTAACAACTGCTATTTTAATAATAATCTGGAGTCTAATGATACTATTTGCTCTGATGGGGGCTCTAGATCTTCTCGGTGAGAACTACAAGACTAATTACTTGATTCTACTCTTCTTAATGTTTGTATCGGATTTATATCTTTTCATCAGGCTTATATATTTCTCCATAAGAAAGATATAGTGGAGTAAAATTAAATTTGATTATTTAATAACTAATATGTTACAATCCTGTGTATAATACATTTGGAAGATAGTGCTAATTTCGGGGTTTTACATTTAATAAATTTTGTGGGATTTGCAGAAAAAAACTCCGGAGTGCCAAATCCTTCATGCACAAACCGGTCAATACCATTAGTTTCGCTGAGCTCGGACAACAAATTGGTTTTCGGTTCCACTAAAATGAGCCTTGTATTGTAATCTTTCATTGACGATTGTGGATACTCCTTAAATAACAAGACAGAACAACAACAGAAAATTAATTAGGCCAAATATCCTCTAATAAAGATAGAACTCTAAAGGGCCAGCTAACGATATAGACCATTAGTACTCATAAACATAAAGACAGCTGCTATCGCAAACAAGGTCTCACATTCGTTAATCCCTATTATCCTTCATGGTCGATTGGGGATACTCGTAGGCTATATTATTGTGATTTGAGGATTACAAGTCAGATGCCTATACCTAAAATTTCAAGTATCTATTATTGCAAAAGTTAAAAATTAAGAAGCTAGTATTTTAAGTTTAGAAAGTATGCATATTGCAGTAATTAATGCACTACAAGCTTCTAAAACAGCTTTAAACGTCATCTTTTACTCTTACATTTAGTATTCTGCACCCCAATAGACATCTTCATCTTTTGGCTCCACTTCTTCTTTAATAAATCTTTTAAATTCATCGTCACTCAAATCTTTGGTATTCTCATGGATGGGGTGCTCCACTCCCCAATAGGTGGATTCTCTATATCCCTTCACTTTCTTTTGTAGGACCTCATGCCTGTTGAGGTTGGAGTTAAATCGACTGCCCTTTGAGGAAGAATATGACTGATCACTATCTATTAATGGAAAGGAAGTATGGAGGCCAGGATTATCGACTGGGTAGGGAGCCTCACGAGGCCTAATTAAAATTAAAAGAATAAAAGCTAAGAATAATCCAATAAGGAGGTTTTTGGGTCTAAGAAGGCTCATGACTTTTTATTAAGAAAATAGCAATAACCATTCCTAGCTACATAAATTTTAATATATAACTATCCCTTAATAAATATTTGGAATTCCTTTTTATACAGAGCACCGTTTGCCTTTCAAACTGGGATGGGGTCTACGCATAAAGTAGGGCTTTGGATATTGATATACATCATATTGTTAAAGTAATAAATGCTAACTTTAGCACAAGAAGTTGTTACAATAAACAAGTTAAACACATTTAATTTAATTAAATCATGGATGAATTTTATGCACTAGGAGAAGTAACAATAACCATTGCAGGATTCGCAGCTTTGTTTTCTATTCTCAAACCACAAAAGAAGACCTGGGAATTTTTGGATAAATCTAATTTAATCAGGTTTTATATGATGATCGAGTTTGCCTGCTTGATCTCAGTCTTTAGTTTTCTTCCGGTGATTCTTTTTGGCTACTTCAATCCTGAAATCACCTTCAGATTGTCTTTTGGTCTTCTTTTTTTTATAACATTTCCATATATGATATATGGAAATAAACGTAATAAAAGAATCACCGGCAAAGTATTATTCGGTGGGATAGTAACTGTTATTTTATTGATAATCTGGAATCTAATGATACTATTTGCTCTGATGGGGGCTCTAGATCTTCTCGGTGAGAACTACAAGACTAATTACTTGATTCTACTCTTCTTAATGTTTGTATCGGCTTTATATCTTTTCATCAGGCTTATATATTTCTCCATAAGAAAGATATAGTGAAGTAAAATTAAATTTGATTATTTAATAACTAACATGTTACAATACTGTGTATAATACATTTGGCAGATAGTGCTAAAAATGAAGATGATAGCTATAATTTAACATAGTATTAAATTGAAGGCTTGGAGCTTAAAAATGTCAAACGCACCATATTTGAACCGTTCAATACCATTCCACTTACTGAACTTTTGTAAAACCAGTCCCCGCTGCGTGTGTAGTTGGAGAGGTTAGCCTTTGATTTCCTCAGGGGTTGGGTGGGGCCAAATTATGCCTTAGTTATCTTACCCTACCCCCATTTTATCCATTATCTCTGTTGAGTTGAGGAATTGCATCTTGGAAAGGAGATCGTGGCTATTTAACCAGAAGGGTTTGGAAATAATAGGGATCTCACAATTGGAAAAAGTACCCAATACACCCCTATATGGTATATATTTTTTACTTTTAGTGTACTTTAGTATACATATAAACAAGTTGGGCGTAATTCAGCAAATTATGTGATCTGAAAGCCAGCTATTTTTCGGATTGAAATAAATAAGGTCAGGCTGGTTTTCAAGCAGGCTAGTAGAGGTTAGATCCAAAGGATAAAAAAACAGGAAATGGTATTTTTCCTGTGCAAGTCTAGAGCGGTGATACCGTGGAAAGCTTTACTTTCTAACGTATAAACGTTTCTTAGACTTGAACGAAGGTATCTGAAAAAATTGATAAAATCAAGTTTTTTAGTTCTGAGTTTTTAACATTTGGATCTTTTTTCTTTGGAGGTAAGCCTGCAAAAGACCAGGCTGAGGGTTGTAAAAAGACAATCCGAGCGATTTGACCAACTAACTTTATAAGGCGTTATAAAATCAATAAGTCAAGCCTAAAATAACTGAGCTTTTATTTCTGGAGATGGTATAACTTGCTGAACTCCGTTTGCCTTAAAGAAATGGCAGGATGATTCCAGGGCAAACTACTCCCAACAGGCAATAAACTTCATACCTCGTTTGGAGTTTTATTGATTTAAAGTATAAATTTACAATTTATACGGTATTAGTGAAGGCAGTAAACGAGGAACGTAGTTTATTGCCGTAACGTTATAGGCAATTAATTTTAATGCAATGAGAATCAGTCGAATACTTTTATTTTTTTTACTTTGTTTTATTTCTTTTAAGTCCTTTTCTCAACGAGTTGATAGTAAAGTCAGTTCTATTGATAGTTTGATAGGTTATATTCAAACCAATGAAGATAATCGTTCTCTTTATGAAACAATCTTTACAGACGGACTGGTTACGAAAAAAACATTAGGACTTTTTAAATCTCGAAAAGGTTCTGGCGGTTATTCTGAACAGTATACTATTCAAGATTCATTGTTGGTTAAATTATGGACAGGTAAGCGAATCTTTTTAAACCAACAACAGACAGTTAGTCATAATACAATGGAATATTATATTTTCGAGAATGAAAATTTGTGCTATTATAAAGAAAAGAAGTTTTATGAAGAAAAGAATGGTGTAGATTCTTTGCTTTATGAAATCACTTACTATATTGATAATGAAAATGTACTTCTGTTTGACTCGAAAGGTAGTTTTGAAAAAGAATCAACTGATTATTTGACACAAATTTTAAAAACGGCAAGTAAAAAAATAAAGTATAAGAACGCTTTGATAAAGTGGTAGTTATATTAAAATTAACAGCCTATAACAGCGGTTCTTATTACATGCGGGGGTTTGGTAACTTGCTGACTAAATATTATCTTAGTAAACATTATTAACGGGGGACTGTGAAACAAGGCGGGGGAAACCCGCACGTAACAAAACCGCGGACCGTTAGCGGTAAACTGGCCATTGCGCCAGATTAAACATGGAGTAAATTGTTTGGTACTGTAAACCTTTCCCCAGAAGGTTGCTCTGTTCAAAAAATAACCTTGAATAAACATTCCAGGCTATTCACCTATTGATTTGTAAATGATTTCGGAGGGACAGGCACCGGTGGACCCTCCCTATAGGGGGCAATTGAACATCGGATCCACGGCGCAGCGATAGTAAGTCCGAAAACCGAGCACAGCATTGGCGAGCTCGGGAACGCCAAGCATTACGTCACCCTCGGTGTAGTAGTCCCGGGAGTAATAAGTTTGTGTCGTACCTTCAACAAACTTAACAATTGACATGCCGGGAGCGTTAAAAGGAGCTCCGTTAAATTCACCGGACATGGTCCACGTCGCCATATAAATATCGTCTACTAAGGTCTCGTCCTCGACGATGGTGTACAAGTCCGACGATCCGGCAAACAGACGGCCCAGAAACGTGGCCATGGTGTCGGGGCCAAAGATATCGACGATGGGGTCGTGGTACTCGTAGTTGCTCGCAAGGAAGGGAAGCACGTTTGACCAATTTTCCGCATTGATCTCGACCAGTTGACGACCAACCTCTAGCTGATCACTGTTTATCTGATCTTGCGAGCGCAGTTGGTTATTTTCTGTGCTTTTCGTGGAAGGGGGGAGTGGACAGTCGAAGGTCGGATCCACAGCGCACCTATAGTACATCCTGAAGCCCCAGATTGCCTCATCCAGACCGGGGATAGTGGCCATGATGTCGCCCTCAGAATAGTAGTCCCGCTGGTAGTAAACCTGTGAAGAGTTGGGCAGAAACTTGAAGATCGAGATTCCCTTGGCCTGATAAGGCACTTCGAGGAAATCCCCAGACATGGTCCACGTTGCCGAATAGATGTCGTCGATGAGGGTTTCGTCCTCGACAGTTGTGACAAGATTGGGCGAGGCATCTATGATAAGCTGATTGAGGAATGCAGTCATATCCTGAATTCCTGAGATGTCAACTATCGGATCGTGGTACTCTATGTCGTCCGTGTAGTAAGGCAGGACTTCAGCAACGTTAGGCGCCTGCACTTCGAGCAGTGCTCGTCCGATCTCGAGTCGCTCCTGATGGAGCTGGGAGGAATCGTCGTTTGAATCATCTTTTGAGCAAGCCTGGTTAATCAGGATAATGACGATGCCAGCGAATATTGCGAATGCTTGAACAAACTTTCTCATGTTTGACCTCCTAAACAGTTTAATTAATTTATAAAAACATAAAATCTTTAATGATAAAACAATACATATTAAAAAATGTTCATTGAAATTTTAATTTTGCAGGTAGAATTTGATTTGTGAGGCATAAGAACAAAACACTTACTCGGTTTGGAATTATGGCATGATTAAAGAGAGATTTAAAAAGCCTACCGCTAACAGCCAATATAAGTCATAGGCTATTTTGTGGCACATTGGATAGGAACGTAGGTCGCTTTTTATTATCTTGCTCATCAAATACAGAGTGATGCAATACCTACGCCTCATATTGGCGGAACGTTATAGCACATTATTAATTGAGAACTTTTCACAAACAAAATTACAAATGAAAACACAAGAAACAGTAAAATGGAATCTGCTACTACTTATTATAGTGGTTATTGGCTTTTCTGTCGAATCATTTGGACAAGACAAAAAGGAGAATCCAATTGGAATAAGTTTTGAGCACAATACCGATAAGATTCAAGGATGGTTTTATAAAGCAGAGGGAAATGGTCCTTTTTCAACGGTTATTTTATTACAAGGTGCTGGTGGGAATGACGGTGATTTGTTTAATCTGGGAACAGATCTGGCTGAAGAAGGGTATAATGCAATGACCTATAATTATCCGGGAGCATGGAGAAGTGAAGGGCTAAGGACAGATAAAGCTGCATTAGAGAGCATTCAATCAGCTATCAATTATGTAATGTCAAAATCAACAATACAGATGTTTGAGGTTGATACCACGGACATTATTTTGCTTGGTTATAGCTATGGAGGAGGTATGGCATTACTGGGATCATCTCTTGACAAAAGAGTTAAGAAAGTAATCTCAATAGCCGGTGGAGATTTGAGTATCCGGGCAAAAGAATTAGAAGAAGACCCTGGATTCAGGCAGAGTTTCGAACAAAGAGTTGATTATTACTTGTCAAATCCATCAATGGTTCGTGGCGCGACAGGAAAGCAATATGTTGACTCAATGATAAAAAACAAGGAAGACTATAATATAAAAAAGTACGTGCCTGAATTATCGAAAAAAGATGTATTGCTGATTAGCGGCTCCTACGATAATATGGTTAACAGTGAAACACATATAATGCCGCTCTATCAGGAATTGAAATCTAAAGGAAACGGGAATGTCTCATTAATAACTTTAGAAACTGACCATAACTATGCAAACGTTCAAAACGAGCTTACTGAAGTTTTATATAACTGGTTAAAAGAAAGGGAATAACGTGCTATAACAAAGTGCATACGCCAATTTGGTTTGACACGCATCTTGCATTTCATCTTTCTTGTTGACTCACATCTCGAAATCAACTAACTTTATTGAAGTAACCATTAATAACCGAGTAAACAGCAACATGCGCGCCAGGTGCTAAAGCCTGTCGGCAAGCGAAGTGGGCTTTGGATTGTAATCCTTCGTAGACGATTGTGGATACTTCTTTAATGACAAGACCGAGCTTAACAGAAAAATTAATAACCCAAATTTCCACAACTACAATCTCATAGACATAAATCAATAGGACGTAATAAGAATAAGGAATACATAAAACTTAAAGGCTATGACATCATAGACCAACCCCCTTCTCTCTTTTCTCTTTTCTCTTTTATCCTTCATAGGCGATTGGGGAAACGATGCCACGAGTCGGACAGGGAACGGGCAACTAAGGGAGAAATCTCAATCCTCACAGCCCGGACCTGGGAGCCACAACCCTAATCCCAACATTGCCAAGTTTCATTCTAGTATTCAAAAGCAAGATAATCTATATTACTACTGCAAGAATGCACTAGTCAAGCTTGTAATAGCTTTAAATAGCATATTAAGCAACTTCATTTAGCATTACAAATTAAAAAGCAATAACTATCCCTTAGTAAATTTTAGAAGTTCTCTTTTTTAAAGAGTACCGTGTGCCTTTAAAATTGGGATACCCTCTACACGTGATTAAGGGGATTTAACTAAATAGGACCACAATTGAGGAAAAAGGTCACTTCGTCTGCCCTATTTGTCACTTGAGCCAAAACACAAATCCTTATCTAGCTCGGATACTGCTAATAAAAGGGTGAGTGTCACATTTATAATAAGAATGGGACAGACTTTGGCCACTCAGTTTATCTTAATTTGTTATTGATATTCAGATGGTATATATTTATATGCCCAATTCATAATTAACCAATGCCTGAAAGACCTAACAAACTCACCAAATTCTGGAATGAACTGAAACGGCGTGATGTTCTTAGGTCTGTTGCCATTTATGCTGGATCGGCTTTTGTTATTCTGGAGGCAGCAACCATCATTTTTCCACGATGGGGATTCCCTGACTGGACCATTGACCTGGTGCTATATCTCCTGATCCTTGGAGTATTTATCACTTTTATTGTTTCCTGGATATTTGATATTACACCTCAGGGTGTTCAGAAAACAAAGCCGCTGGAAGAAATCAATGAAACAGAAAAGCCAACTGATTCAAAAGTTTGGAAAGCTGCAACTTATATAAGTTTCCTGGTTATTGCTGGCCTGGTGGTTTTCAATATCGTAACCAGGGGGGATATTTTAAAACCCGGAATGATTCAATCACTCGCTATACTTCCGTTTGATAACTACACTGGCGATGAGAAGCTTGATTATGTCGCTGCCGGTATGCACACCGCTCTAATTGGGGATATGGGTAAACTGGGTGCGTTGAGAGTAACCGGAAAGAACTCCTCGAGCATCTTTAAAAATAGCGGCAAATCTGCCCCTGAGATTGCCAGAGAATTGGATGTAGAAGCACTGGTGGAACCCGCTGTAATGTATTATGGTGACAGTATTATTATACAGATCAAGTTGATCACATTGTATCCCAAGGAAAAACAACTTTTTGTGGAAAATTATATGGTGGATAAAAGCCAAGTTCTAAACCTTTTCAGTAAAATATCCAAACAGATTGCGGATGAGATCATGATAGAATTATCGCCCGAGGAAGAAAGACTATTTGCCAAATCAAGAACAGTTGACAGGGAGGCTTACGATGCTTACCTGAAGGCTCTTGGCTCACTTCATTTTACCAGAGAATCGTTGTATAAATCCCTGGAATATTTAAACAATGCTGTTGAGAAAGAACCTGACTGGGCACCTCTTTATGCTGGTTTGGCCCTTGTCTGGTTGGATATACAACAGATGGGGCTTGAATCAACCTCCATTACCTCCCCAAACATTTATAAGAACCTCAACAAAGCCCTTGAATTGGATCCAGATCTTTCGAATTCCCACGCTTCAAGTGCAATGATCGCTTACTTGATGGAATGGAACTGGGAAAAGAGTGAGAAAGAGTTTCTTAAGGCTCTGGCCATTAATCCCAGCGACGCCGGATCAAGGGTTTTTTATTCACATTTGTTATGTATACTGCAAAGGTTTGATGAAGCGATACCACAGGCCCAACTGGCCCTTGAGCTGGATCCGCTAAATCCTAATATGAAGATATGGTATACAGTAATATTAATGGCAGTAGAAGATTTCCATAGTGCCCTGGAACTTGCAGAAGAAGTTGCGGCTGCTGATCCGAATTACATTATGGCCTATTCTGTAATTGAAAACGCAGCTTTTTATTGCGGGGATTATAATAAAGTAATGGAAGCGACCAAACATCTTTTGGCCGAAACAGTTGATTTCAAAGAGGTTGATAGAATTTTCGGGGAAAGCGGTTTTGTTGCGGCGTATGAAGAAATTTTGCGTCAGTTGGAGGAGTTGGCTCAAAAAGAATACATGGCACCCAGAGCAATGGCATTTTATTATATGATGGTGGATCGACCAGATAAGGCCATGGATTGGATTGAAAAGGGATTTGAAGTGCGCGACCCGGTTATACCCTATATTGTCGTACCTGGCTTTTTCTGTGAGCCACTATTTGACAATCCCAGGTTCATTGAAATTATTAAGAAAATGAACTTGCCATTGCCAAAAGACTAGTATTCAATCGAAAATTAGTAATCAACTGTTATCCATAGCTTATCTACAACCCTAATTCAATCCAATAAAAAAGGGAATCAGATTCTAATGATCCAACTCCCTCTCCTTTAACTTGTGGGCCCAGTCCCGAAGATTCCAAAATCTGCGATTTTGATTTATCTTCGAGTCCCGCATAGCGGGTAGAATATCGGGACTGGGCTCCCCTAGCAAATCTCCCAATGTCGATTTTTCGGGACAGGCTTCTCGCCCCCTGTGCGAGAACCAGCGACCCCTTGATTATGAGTATCCTTTTTTCGATATCTATCCGATCCTAAAACATCAGGATATTTGCAGTATCTAGAACATTTACAGGGATTTGTGTTTTTATACAATTATAATTAACTGTTCAATTTATGTAAAATATTACACTGGCTTATATGGATTTACAGGAAAACTGGCGAAAATACTGGCTCTTATTCTTATGAGGCCCCATAATGAAAAGAATATCACTGCTCCCAGTCAAGAGAAAAATTACTAAAAGTATTTAAATTGTAATTATGAAATGTATCTCTTATCTTTATGAATCAAGTTGTCCGGCTGTTGCTGAAGTCAAACAATTTGGGATTTAAACATGCTGTAACATTTTGTAAAAATTTTCAACAGGTTTTCCTCAGATTTTTCCATAACATTTAGATAGGTGTGACAAATTATGGTTTTACTAAGAGTTTTTCGCAAGAACTATTTTACTATCAATTCTCCATCAGGAATTCCGCAAACCATTTTATTTTTAATGTTTTGCGCAATCCTGTTAATAACAATCCTTACTGGCTGTGGGCATATAGACGGTGAGCCGATAACAACTGATTACACTCCACAGCCAGGGAAAGATTGGGAGGTATCAACACCTGAAGAGCAGGGATTAGATCCATTGTTGATTGAAAAACTTTACAATGATGCAAAAGGAATAGACAAAATCTATAGTTTGCTTGTTATCAAAAATAATAAATTGGTCGCTGAACAATATTTCAATGGTTATGAAATAGATGACAAAAACCTGATTCAATCAGCAACAAAGAGTTATTTTTCCACCTTAGTAGGGATAGCAATAGACCAAGGATGTTTAGCAAGCTTAGATAAAAAGATGATGGATTTCTTTCCCGAATATGCCTCCCTGGTAGAAGATCCAAGGAAGTTTGACATAACTATTCGACAATTGCTGCAGATGCGCTCTGGATATCCTTCTGATGAGTCACCTGAATATTCACATTTGATCCAACCGGGCGACTTATTATCAGCTATTGTTAATTATCCCTTAGTGGGAGATCCAGGAACAGGATTTGCATACACAAATGTTTCTCCTCATACATTAGGAGTAATTGTATCAAGAGCTTGTAACATAGCACTCGAAGATTTTATTGAAGATTATCTTTTTTCGCCATTAGGAGTTGATATGGATTTTGTTTTTTGGGATCCATATGGCAATTTACTACCTGTTTTTTCTGCTACACCTCGTGATTTTGCTAAATATGGAATGTTATATCTGAATGGTGGTGAATTTAATGGAATCCAGGTCGTATCATCAGAGTGGGTAGATGAAACTCTTCAAGTATATTCAGAGAATATTCACATGATTGATGTGAGTCCAAATTTCTCAGACATGGGTTATGGTTATCAATGGTGGTTCAATGAATCCGGCGAGCATCAATATTTCTTTGCTGCAGGACAGGGTGGACAAATGATAGTATTGTTGGATGATCTTGATATGCTTATTGTAACTACAGCTGATCATTTTCAAGGTGACTCTGGTAATTCATGGGAAACTACGAGTGCGATATTTAATTTGGTGGGTGATTTTATTGCATCACTACCTGCTGATTAAACAATTTGATTATGTAGCCTTCCCCTGCTTCCCAGATAGTTTGATTTTCATTTAATATGCCTGCTTTCCTTAATTCTTTATTATATCTGAATAAAGAATTTATTAAATGGTGAATAGTTTTCAATCACAACACCAGATTTGCAGCCCCAATCTCTTCCTCACTTGTACTTAGGTTTTGTATTGTCAGCAAAAAGTGAACTTTTAAAGGGTTAAATCTTAGAGATGGATTTAATATATTTATTAACCTTTAAAAGCAAAACAAATGCCTAAAAAGAAGAATGCTAGCTCACTAATTAGTGAGTTAAAGCGAAAAACGAGAAGAAACTACTCTTCAGAGGAAAAAATCAGAATCATTATTGAAGGAATGCGTGGTGAAATGACCATTGCAGAGTTATGTCGTAAAGAAGGGATATCTCAAGGCTTGTATTATAAATGGAGCAAAGACTTCATGGAAGCTGGGAAAAAACAGTTCCAAGAAAATGAATTAAATTTGTGAAAGTACTCTCTTAAAATTTGACCCAAAAAGTTCAAATATCGCTGAAAACGTACAATTGGTTACATCAGGGTCAATACAGTTGATCAGGATACGGACAAAAACGAAGCTGCAATTTTAAAGTTTGCTAATGCTAAAGAATTTGGCAAAGTTAAATTTGTATGTGAAAAGATAAGCGGAATGAAGTCCTGGAAGAAACGAAAATTGCATGAAGTTGTCCAAAAGCTAAGCAAGGATGACATATTGATCGTACCAGAACTTACAAGAATTGGATGTTCCTTGAAAGATATACTTGATGTATTAAACCATCTCTCAGATAAAAATGTAAAAGTATATTCTGTTAAGGAAAATTTCCAGTTGAATGGAGAGGATATGCAATCTAAGGTAATGCGGACGATGCTTGCACTTTTCGCGGAAATAGAACACGACCTGATAGTCAGTCGTACAAAAGAAGGGTTAGAGGCAGCCAGAGCCAAAGCCAAGTTATTAGGCCGTCCTAAAGGTCCTGGTAAAAGTCGGCTGGACGAACACAGGGAGGAAATTATTACCATGTTGGAAAACGGAGTGACTCGGAAATATATAGCAACACTTTATAAGATGAGTCCCGCATCACTAACAAACTGGTTGAGTCGGCATGGATTTTCAGAAAAGAAACCAAAATACAATAAACCATAGGGGCACCCTTCTCGGCGGGTTTGTGAAGGCGAAATGGTTTCGGACGACCTCTAAAAATATTACAAAATTTTCTGACCTAAATGACATTTATTGTCACAAATTCCAGCAATCAATAATGCGAGGTCTGGTTATCAGGCAAAGAGGGTTAAGAAAGATCCATTTGGCATATGAAACTAAAGTGGTCAATTTTTCGTATTCATAAATTAAGAAGGCCTTACTTAACCCATTGGTTATGACTAATAAACTGATCTTTCAGTTAATTTTATATTTCTTTTTCCTTGGTATTTCATTCCCTGCCAAAACTGAAACTATTATACCTGGTGGGATAATTAATAAGTATAAAAAAGTATTGTCAATGGATGGTGCCGACAGGGTTACCGTAAGTGATGCATCTGATTTCTCAATAGGGGATACAGTTCTTATCATACAGATGAAAGGCATTGAAATAAATGTATCGAATGATAAAGACTTTGGCTCCGAACTGTCCCTTAGTTCCGCTGGGAAATACGAATTTATTACCATCACAGGCATTTCAGGCAATCAGATTGTTTTTTCTACAAATCTTTACAATACCTATAACCCAAATGATGATGTACAATTGATAAGAGTTCCGGGATTCAGTAATAATCTGACGGTGGCAGGAACAATAACCTGCGAGCCATTTGACAGTACTAGTGGAACAGGAGGAGTGGTGGCTATGATTGTAGGCAACACACTTACATTGAATGCAGATATTGATGCTAGTTATATGGGTTTTAGTGGGGGTCTTGCTGTGAATGGAGATGCAACATGTGGGAATACGGATTATTTTTATGATGCAGCCTCAGATAAATCAGGGTTTAAAGGTGAAGGTGCTGCAAGTTATGGCCCAGGAATGGTTCCCTTGGGTACTAATTATTCAAAAGGTCGTGGGCCTTTGTATCAGGGTGGTGGAGGCGGTAATGGTAAACATTCGGGTGGAGCAGGAGGTGGAAACTATGGTGAGGGAGGATCGGGAGGTTCTGAATCTGGAGATTGTGGACCTAATGATCACGTAGGGGGTTTACCAGGGCTAAGTATAAAACCACTATCATTTGAGGCAGAAAAAAGAATATTTTTAGGTGGAGGTGGAGGTTCTGGAACTCACACAGGAACACTAATATCCAGCTCCGGAGGTAGAGGAGGTGGAATTGTTATTATTATAGCTAACACTATTATTGGGAATGGTTATTCAATTAAAGCGAATGGAGAATCTGTTACTGACATTGTTACTTCAGGAGGTGGAGGAGGCGGAGCCGGAGGAAGTGTATTGCTGGGAGTCAGTAATTACTCAGGAAATCATACAATTGAAGTAACCGGTGGAAATGGTGGAGATGTAAATGGTACGATATGCTCTGGTGCTGGTGGTGGTGGTGGCGCCGGATTAATCTGGTACTCAGAAACCCCTCCAGCAGGTGTTGATTTATTGATATTAAAAGGTTATGGTGGTTATAGTTATAATGCCTGTAATGGCCTGCAGCACGGCTTTGACGGTAGAAGTGGAAAGACACTGAAGGGGTTGGAATTTTCATTAACAGGTTTGTTGTTAAATGCAATTTTTTCATCAACCACCGGACAAGCATCCCAGAGAATTTGTGCGAGTGATATTATTCCTGCACCAATAAATGGAGCAACTATCATTGGGGGACAACCTCCATATACCTTCCAATGGCAGAGCAGAACTGACTTAACAGCCTGGATTGATGTTCCGGGAGCTAATACAGAAGGATATTCATTTTCCATTCCACTTAGTGAAACAACCCATTTCAGGCGCATTGTTAGGGATAGTGGAGTTCCATTAACCTCAGTAAGTAATGAAGTATCCATTATTGTTAGTTCTACCCCACTAGATGTAAATGCTGGTCCAGATCAAGTTATTTGTGATGGAGAAATGATTACTTTATCAGGTAGTGGAGCTCAAACATATATTTGGGACAATGGTGTAACAGATCGGGTGCCTTTTACACAACCAATAGGAACTAATGTGTATACTGTCATTGGAACAGATAATACCGGCTGTTCTAATTCGGATCAAGTAACAGTTACTGTGCATAGCTTGCCCATTGTTACAGCACAAGCTTCAGCATCAGAATTGTGTTACGGTGCATCACTAACATTAACTGGTAGTGGAGCAAATACATATACATGGAATGATGGAATTACAGATGGAGTTCCATTTGTCCCATCTGAAACTAGTATATACACTGTAATGGGAACGGATGTAAATGGATGTTTCAGCTATTCTCAAATTGAAGTTGCAGTTAATAAAGTTGATAATTCTGTAACTGTAAATAACAATACCCTGACTGCCAATGCAACTCAGGCAAGTTACCAGTGGAAAGATTGCGGTACCAATCAGTCAATTTCTGGAGAAATAAATAATAGCTTTACTCCAACTTTAACAGGTACTTATGCAGTTGAGGTAACCCAAAATGGATGTGTAGATATTTCTTCTTGCTACGAGGTTACCATCACCGGTATAAATGAAAACACCTTCGGTTCAGAATTGGTTGTATATCCCAACCCTGTGACAGAATTACTTAATATTGACCTAGGAGAAAGATATAATGAGATATTCATTCGTGTGTTAAACCTTGCAGGTAAAGAGGTTTTAAATAAATCGTTTAAACAACAGCAACTAATAGAATTGGAACTGAATAATATTCCTGATGGTCTTTATTTCATTAATATCAAGACTGAGGATAAATATTCTACAATTAAGGTGGTAAAGAAAAAGAAATCATAACCACAGTCACAAAAGTCCAAGAGAGGCACTCCAGGATGAAATAGGGGCTCCCCAATCGGCGGATAGAAAGCTTATAGAGCAGGATTGATGGGCTCTCGGAATATTACAAAATTTCTGACCTAAATGACATTTATTGTCACAATGCCAACTCAAAAGTCCATTACAGATTTTATTATCACTTAAAACATGGCATAATAATTACCTGTTTATATGCAGGTATTTTGTGCAAATTGTGTGCAAATGAAAAACGGCTACACTCCTAAAATGAATGTAACCGTTTGACTATTAAGTGGGCCCAGCTGGGCTCGAACCAAATGCTACTTCATTAAAGTTAATTTGTTATTGATAATCAGATGGTTTATATTTATATATACAAATCATTATAAACCGATGCCTGATAGCCCTAACAAACTCTCCCAATTCTGGCAGGAGCTCAAACGCCGAAGGGTAGTACATGTAATTACCGTTTATGCATCCGCCGCTTTTGTGATTATCGAATTGATTAACAACCTGACCGAACCACTGAATCTGCCACCCCGGCTTTCAACCATTGTGGTGGTCATTTTGGCTGTTGGTTTCCCACTGGCGGTCATCCTGGCCTGGATCTACGATCTGACCTCGGAGGGTATCGAGAAAACCAAACCTGTCGAAGAGATTGAAGAAGGGGAGAAAACAGTTGTTCCCAATGCCTGGAGGATAGCTACCATTATAAGCTTTGTAGTGATCCTCGGACTGGCCGTCCTCAATATTATAGGAGGAGGCAAACAGATTCGCCCAGGGGATATTCAATCATTGATCATTCTTCCTTTTGAAAACTTTACCGGGGATGATCAACTTGAGAACATGATTTACAGTATGCACTCCTTACTGATAGGGGATATTGGCAGGATTAGTGGATTACGGGTAATAGGAAAGATGACTTCAAAAATCTACAAGGACACTGATATGTCAGCGAAAAACATTGCCAGGGAATGTAACGTGGATGCAGTGATGGAATCGACCATCATGAGCCTGGGGGATAGTGTATGCATGCAGTTCAGGTTAGTAAACACTTCCGGTGAGGAGGATCAAATCTGGAGTGGAGATTACTGTGAGGATAAAAGACAGATTCTGAATCTGTTTAACAAGATTACCAGGCAGGTCGCTGATGAAGTAAAGATTGAATTAACTCCTGAAGAAGAGCGTTTATTTGCCAAATCAAGAACAGTTGACAGGGAGGCTTACGATGCTTACCTGAAGTGCTCTTTTCTTATAGATGATGGGAGTGAAGAATCTCTGTATAAAGCGTTGGAATATTTGAACAGTGCTATTGAAAAAGACCCCGATTGGGCACCACTATATTCGGGTCTTACCGAGGTCTGGTGGGTAATTGCAGGAATGGGTTACGAAACTCCCGAAATTGCTGGTCCGAAAATCATTGCTTACCGGAATAAGGCACTTGAACTGGATCCGGATCTTGCTGATATACATAGGGTAGATGCCTATATGGCTCATCAGAATGAGTGGAACTGGGAAAAGAGTGAAAAGTTGTTCCTTAAAGCAATTGCTTTGAATCCTAACGACGCTCAATCAAGGGTGCTGTACGGTCAGTTATTATGTAATCTGCAAAGACCTGGTGAAGCATTAACACAAGGACAACTGGCCATTGAACTGGACCCCGGTGATCCAATGGTACAGGTTTGGTACTCAGTCATTTTATTAAGTTTGGGTGATTGTGAAGCGGCCCTCACTTATATGGAAAAACTAGTGGCGACCAACCCGGGTAACGTGTTTGCCATTGGTCTCATTGAAGCGGCAGCTTTTCAGTGTAAGGATTACGAAAAGGCCTTTAAAGCAGCAAAACACAATTTACCTCTTGAAGAAGATGCCATTAAAGAGATTGAGGCGATATTCGAAAAGCAAGGTTTTGTCGCTGCATATGAAGAAATTACGAATCAGATGGAGAATCACATGGAGGTGATGGCTCAAAATGGTCGCATTAGCGGGGTTGTCATGGCAACCAATTACATATACGCGGATCGACCAGATAAGGCCATGGATTGGCTTGAAAAGGGATTTGAAGAACACGATATACTCATGCCTTTCATTGCATCTGGATCTTTTAATCTGGATACATTATATGAAAATCCCAGGTTTATTGCCATTTGCGAGAAAATGAACCTTCCATTGCCAAAAAACTAGTATTCAATCGAAAAATTAGTAATCAACTGTTATCCAAAGATTATCCTCAACCCCAGTTCAATCCAATAAAAAAAGGGAATAAGATCATTTCAATCCAATTCCCTCTCTTTCAACTGTGGGCCCAGTCCCGAAGATTCCAAAATCTGCGATTTTGATTTATCTTCGAGGATCCACGATCTTCTAATCCCGCATAGCGGGTAGAATATCGGGACTGGGCTCCCCTAGCAAATCTCCCAATATCGATTATTCGGGCCAGGCTTCTCGCACAGCTATAAGTTGGGGTAATGGCTTAATAAAGAAGAAAAAGCCACATCGTAGTGACATGGCTTTAGTAAAGTTGTGGGCCCAGCTGGGCTCGAACCAGCGACCCCCTGATTATGAGTCAGGTGCTCTAACCAGCTGAGCTATGGGCCCGAAAAATGTATTTTACTCCAGATGCTGGTAAACTTGGAGTCACAAATTTAATATTTTAAAGAACAAAACATTCCTGATAATGAGTTAGGTGCTCCCCTCCCGAACGTACCGTTCGGTATGGGCGGGTAACCAGTCCCGAAAAACCAGAAATCTTTGATTTCATTGTTTTTCGAGGATCCACGATTTGAGAGAGAAATCCTTGATTTCGATCAAATCGGGACTGAGCTATGGGCCCGAAAAATGTATTTTACTCCAGATGCTGGTAAACTTGGAGTCACAAATTTAATATTTTAAAGAACAAAACATTCCTGATAATGAGTTAGGTGCTCCCCTCCCGAACGTACTGCTCGGTATGGGCGGGTAACCAGTCCCGAAAAAACAGAAATCTTTGATTTCATTGTTTTTCGAGCCTGCCTGCCGGCTAAGGCAGGGATCCACGATTTGAGAGCAAAATCTTTGATTTCGATCAAATCGGGACTGAGCTTTACCTGCCGGCAGGCAGGTATGGGCCCGGAAAATATATATTACTCCAGTGCTGGCAAAATTGGAGTAAATAATTATAATATTTTTAAAGAACATTTCCCTTTTCTATTGGGATCGGCAAAATTAAATAATTCGTGAATATTTAACAACTGCTTTGCCGCTTTTATTTAATCAGGGGTAGAGTTTTTGTGATTAGTTGAATTACATTTTCCACATTTTCTTTAAATACACTTAACACTTCTTCCCAGGTTACAGGATCTTCATCTTCCTTCCATGAATCATAATCTGTACTAATGGCAATGCTCCCGTAAGGTATATCAACTTCATTAGCCAGAATGGCTTCCGGAGCAATAGACATATTGATAACATCAGCTCCCCATATTTTGAACATTTTCGATTCAGCACGAGTAGAGAAGCGCGGTCCCTCAATGGTGACCATGGTTCCTTTTTCATGAAAAGACAGGCCCAATTCACGTGCCGATTTAATCAGATTTTCCCTTATTTTCGAAGAAAAGGGATCACCCATAGCAGTATGCCTCAAGTCATTATCCTTGAAATCGTTGAAAAAGGTGACTTCCCTGTGCCGTGTAAAATCAATGAACTGGTCAAGGATAACAATATCTCCTCTCCCGATTTCTTCACGCAAACTTCCACATGCTGTAGTTGTAAGAATATGGCTGCATCCCAACTCTTTAATAGCATAAATATTTGCCCGGTTGTTAACTTCTGTTGGAGGTATTGAATGGTCCCGTCCATGGCGAGAAAGGAGGGCCACATCAACTCCATTTATTTTTCCAACCAGAAAACTGGAACTTGGATTTCCATATGGAGTTTTTACCTCCAATTCTGCAGGATCCTTTAGAATTTTTGGATTTTCAAGTCCGGTTCCTCCAATGATAGCTATTTTAGTCATTACACAATTCTTTAAAATATTTTAGGGCATTCATACCAGCCTCATCAAGATTTTTTCCAAAAAACAAAATTCCTTCCGAATGGCCGCCCATTATTATTATTCCATTTTTTCTTGCTGATTCTTTTTCCAACAATTCTGCAATATTCAAAGCTATTTCAGGTGTTCCAAAGCTATATTCCGCAAGGGTTGTTGGATATTTATTTAGTCCAGTCTTCCACATTTCCATGTTGTGGATATGAATTACTGCATTGATTTCTTTGTCGGCTTCAAAAATAGCAGCATGACTTAAAGATTCTGAGGAAGCCTGAATATGTCCTTCGCAAACCAAAGAGTTACTTTTAAAGTTATACCTGTTTACAAAAACATAATCCTCGGGGCTTAATTTTTTAAAATTACCGGTCGCTGATCCACTGATATAAAACTTTTTTGTTCCATTTACTCTTACTGAAATATTGCCAAATCCTATCCCATTTTCATAAGCTCCTATAAGGTTCAAAGAATACATTTTTGTACGCCAATTGTTTATATCATTGAATACACAAAGGGGAATTGTGTTCTCTGTTTTTCGTAACTCACAATGAAACTTAATATATCCTTCATCCATTTTCATAGTACCTTACATCAGGGAGCAAATCGCTTAATTTCCTGTTTGTTGGCTTTACACACACCTTTATCCGTTATTAATCCTGTAATTAATTTTGCAGGAGTAACATCAAATCCATAATTGACAGCATTACTTCTTTCAGGAGTTAAGCGAATTTGCTCCACTTTACCTTGAGTTGTAAGTCCATCCATAAAATGAACCTCATCTTCTGATCTTTCCTCAATTGGAATATTGTTTAGGCCTTCCTGCAAAGTCCAGTCAATAGAAGAAACAGGCAGAGCTACATAAAACGGAACAGAATTATCTTTTGCAGCCAATGCCTTAAGATAGGTGCCAATTTTGTTAGCGGTATCACCATTCAAAGCCGTTCTATCACTACCTACAATAACAATATCCACTTTTCCCATTTGCATCAAATGCCCACCGGCATTGTCAACTATAATTGAATGAGAAATTCCATGTTTGCCTAATTCCCAGGCTGTTAACCGGGCACCCTGGTTTCTTGGTCGTGTTTCATCCACCCAAACATGTACAGGAACTCCCTGGTCATGAGCCATATATATAGGAGCCGTAGCGGTTCCGTAATCGACTGTGGCCAGCCAGCCAGCATTGCAATGAGTAAGAATATTTACCGGCGAACCATTTTTCTTTTTAGCAATTAGTTCCAGAATATCTTTGCCAAATATTCCTATATTTTTGCTGGCCAGTGCTTCCACTTCCATAAACCGTACGGCTGTATCGAATGAGATTTGAAGTTTTTCATCCATATTTTGGCCACATTGGATGGCTTTAAGCATTATATCTACGGCTGTGGCCAGATTAACAGCTGTAGGACGGGAATCCCTAATTTTATTTACCGATTCCTGAATTCCAATTTCAGCGTTTTTGGATTTTTTATATTTTAATACCGCCAGGTAAACTCCAAATGCAGCGGTAACACCAATGAGAGGGGCCCCGCGTACCACCATTTCAGAGATTGCATATATTGCGTCTTCAGGGCTTTTCAGGTCCTTTATAATAAACTGAAAAGGCAAGTATCTCTGATCAATTACCTGGATTGTACTGGGGTCATTTTCTTTTACCCATATTGATTGAAAATGCTTTTCTCCGATCTTCATAGAATATGCAAATAGTATATTTTTTTACTATGTTTGGTCAAAATTAGAAATAAAATTCAGTATAAAAACCAGATGTCGGCATTACGTAATATCATTTTTGATCTTGGAGGAGTTTTCCTTGATCTGGATATAAATAAAACCATTCAGGCTTTCTTTTCTTTAGGATTTACTGAGGAAATGTTTAACCACGACCAAAACAATGAAAAAGTATTCTGGGAGTTTGAAATTGGGACAATCACACCAGATCAATTTCGCAACGGAGTTCGCAATCTTTTGGGAAAGGATATTTCGGATACAGAAATTGATGAGGCCTGGAATGCGATGATAATTGGTTTTAAAAAAGAGGAGATCGAACTTTTGCTCGATCTGAAAACAAAATACAGGACATTTTTATTGAGCAATACTAATATTTTACACGAAAAAATTTATTCCGATATGCTTATGGCACTCATGGGATTAAAAATGACGGATCTGTTTGAAAAAGTGTATTATTCACATGAAGTTCATCTGGGAAAACCCGATCCGGCCATTTTCAATAAGGTGTTAATTGACAATGATTTAAATCCTGAAGAGACACTGTATGTTGATGATACCGAGAAGCATATAAAAAGTGCGGAAACACTTGGAATACAGGGGTTCCTTTTTCCTCAAAATGGCGATTTAAAAGAGATACTTCCAATAATCCTTTAAACAGCATCAACCCAATCACCATTCTCTTTAATTAGTTGAATGAGCTCCTCAACGGCGGTTTCAGCATGAATATTCTTTTTTATCACCTCCTTGTTTTTGTACAGACTAATTCTTCCTTTTCCTGACCCTACATAACCATAATCAGCATCGGCCATCTCACCCGGACCATTTACAATGCAACCCATTATTCCAATTTTCAGCCCCTTTAGGTGATGTGTTTTCTGCTTTATTTTTGCTGTTATTTCCTGAATGTCGAATAAAGTTCTTCCGCAGGACGGGCAGGAAATATATTCTGTTTTCGAAGTTCTCACCCTTGATGCCTGAAGGATTCCAAAAGCCTGAGATATGAAGGAAGAAGCATTACCATTATTTTCTACCCAGATACCATCTCCCAATCCATCTATAAATAATCCTCCCAAATCCGAAGCATTTGCTAATAGTGATTCTTCAGGGTCTTCAATATTGCCTGGCTGACTAAGAACTACAGGAATAGTTATATTTTCAAGTATAAGTTTTGAGAAAAGCCCTCTTTGTTCCTGAAATGAAAATGTATCATTTAGAACTAAAACAAGGTTTTTATGCTCCTTTAGGTCATCTAAATGGTTAAAAAATTCACTGTATGATGCAATTCTTATAAAATTTAGAACCTCTGATTTTTTAACAGAATGTTTAATCTCATTTGGAGTAAAAACAGGGGAAAATCCTTCCTGGTATCTTTCGTTATTTTGCCAAAATTTGGCATTTACCAGGCCATAAGATCCTATAGGAAGTTGGCTTTCAGGTGGCTTTGAACCAAAAAACAAATAGTCTGGTGAACGGTCACTTTTCTCCCATCTTTCGGAATTGGAGATATTTGTAAAACCATACTCTGACCAGTTTTTCTCAGGTTTATTTTCAAGGTTTAGGATTACTACGGGCACGTTTTCCCCACCTATATTTTTGGTTTCCAGGGTTTTTCTTTTGTTGTATTGGAATGGATTTACAGGATATTCTAATTCTTTTTCAGCTTGCCAATGGCTTGTTTTATTTTCAAAATAAGTCACCAATTTTTTTCCAACCGGAATTTCTTCTTCAGGATTTTCAGTAAGCGAAATCCGGATAGTGTCTCCCAATCCATCGGCTAACAGAGCTCCAATTCCAACAGCTGATTTTATTCTTCCATCCTCTCCATCGCCGGCCTCGGTGACCCCAAGATGCAGAGGGTAGACCTGACCAATTTCCAGCATTCTTGATACCAAAAGCCGGTATGCCTGAACCATAATGTGGGTATTGCTCGATTTCATTGAAAAAAGCAATTGATGGAAATTTTCTTCCTGACAAACCTCAAGGTATTCTAGTGCTGATTCCACCATACCTTCAGGGGTATCGCCAAAATTATGTAAGATTCTTTGTGAAAGCGATCCATGGTTAACCCCAATTCTCATAGTTGTACCATATTCTTTGCAAATATTAAGCAGAGGAACCAGTTTTTCCCGTATGGAATCTTTTCCTTGATCATTGGAAGAAACAAAGTTCCCGGGATTAATACGTATCTTTTCAACTATTCTGGCTGCTGTTTCCGCTACCCTGGGATTAAAATGTACATCGGCAATAAGAGGTGTTGAATAACCCTTATTTCTTAACTCATTTTTAATATTTGCAAGATTTTCAGCTTCCTGAATACTGGCAGTAGATAACCTGACAAAATCAGCTCCTTTATTAATAATTCTTATACATTGTTCAACCGAAGCAATTGTATCATTCGTAGGAGTATTGGCCATGGATTGCACTCTTATCGCATGATCTGCACCTACAGGAATATTTCCTATCAAAACTTCCCTGGTTTTCAATCTTGACGGCTGAAAAGGATTATTACAATATATATTTTTACCCCTATCCTTCGACATGTACAGATAATGACTTAAATTTGTTATACCAATCGCAAAGATAAGCCAATACTTTTATCTTAAATATGCGTTTGGCAAAGGATTCCGTATTTTCATTAAAGATTTTAAAAAATACCTATGATAGACGTTGTAAAGAAGTTCTTAGATTATGTGAAGATAGATACTCAATCGGATGAGAATTCTCAAAGTTGCCCCAGCACGGAAAAACAGTTTGTTCTTGCAAAGCTACTGGCAAAACAACTAGAAGAGCTTGGACTACAAGAGATAAGCTTAGATAGAAATGGCTATGTGATGGCGACTTTACCTGCAAATTCTGATAAAGAGATGCCAGTTATAGGCTTTATAGCTCATATGGATACAAGCCCTGATATGAGTGGCGAAAATGTAAATCCACGGATTGTTGAAAATTATGATGGAAAGGAAATAGTGTTAAATGAAAAGGAGAATATAATACTTTCTCCGAATGATTTTGCAGAATTAAAAAATTACGTTGGGCAAACTTTAATTACCACCGATGGAACAACCTTATTGGGAGCCGATGATAAGGCTGGAATTGCTGAAATTATGAGTGCAATAAAATACCTTAGAGAGAATCCGGAGATTCATCATGGAACCATTAAAGTTGGATTTACACCCGATGAAGAAATTGGCAGAGGTGCAGATTTTTTTGATGTAAAGAAATTTGGTGCAGATTTCGCCTACACACTCGATGGAGGAGAGATTGGAGAGCTTGAGTATGAGAATTTTAATGCCGCATTGGCCATCATCACTGTATCAGGGAGAAATGTCCATCCGGGTACGGCCAAAGATAAAATGATCAATTCTATCCACCTTGCAAAAGAGCTTGATTCTCTACTACCGGTTTTACAACGTCCGGAACATACTGAGAAATACGAAGGATTTTATCATTTAATTGATTTCAAAGGCGATATTGAAAAAACTGTTTCTCGTTATATAATAAGAGATCACGATCGGGATAAATTTGAGGAAAAGAAACAGTTGTTATCTAAAAGTGTAGATTTGCTAAATCTGAAATACGGCAATAAGAGGTTCACCCTCGAAATGAATGATCAGTACTACAATATGAAGGAAAAAATTGAACCTGTTTTACATATTATTGAAATTGCTAAGAAAGCTATGATAGAGGTTGGCATTGAACCTAAAATTAAACCTATCAGAGGAGGTACCGATGGTGCCAGGTTATCATACATGGGACTTCCTACACCAAATATTTTCACAGGTGGGCACAATTATCATGGGAGGTATGAATACATACCCATTGAATCGATGCAGAAAGCTGTGGAGGTAATTGTAAAGATTGTTCAGATGGTTGGCAATAAAACTTGATTTTATTCAATAAAAAAATTCCGTCATGAAAACAAAAAGCAAATTATTTTTTGGAATATTTACTCTTGTTCTAATTGCAGTAGCCTGTGGAGGTCCAGATGGCAAAAAGCAAACGGAAGAACTAACATATGTTAATGATGGAGGACTAATCCTTCCGGATGGTTTTACCAGTCTTGTAGTGGCTGAATCAACAGGAAGGGCGAGGCATATTACAGTTCGTGACAATGGCGACATTTACCTTGCTCTTCGTCAGCTGGAAAATAACAAAGGAATTGTAGCCCTTCGGGATTCTGATGGGGATGGAGCAGCCGATGAGATTGAGTATTTTGGAGATTATCCTGGAACAGGGATTGATATTCATAAAGGATACCTTTATTTTGGTTCGGATCAGGAAGTTATGCGATATAATTTAATTGACGGAGAACTATTACCTGACCAGAATAGGGAATTGATTGTCACAGGATTTCCAGATCAAAATCAACACGAGGTAAAACCCTTTACATTTGATGGCAATGGAAATATTTATGTAAATGTTGGGGCACCATCGAATGCCTGTATGGAGCAGATGCGCACTGCCGGTTCAAAGGGCTTATTTCCCTGTCCTCAATTGGAGAGACAGGCAGGAATATGGAGGTTTAAAGACGATGTCCCTGGGCAGGACCAGGTTCAGGATGGATATCGTTATGCAACCGGTATCCGAAACTCTGTTGCGCTGGATTGGAATTTCAATTCCGATCATTTGTATGTAGTTCAACATGGAAGGGATCAGCTTTATCAGTTCTTTCCAGACTTATTTGATGAGGATGCAGGTGTAAACCTTCCAGCAGAAGAACTTTTTATTGTAAATGATGGGTCGGATTTTGGCTGGCCTTATTGCTATTTCGATCCATTTTTAGAGAAGAAAGTTTTGGCACCTGAATATGGGGGTGACGGGGAAATTTCAGAAGATTGTGAAAGCAAGGAAGATCCAATAATGTTTTTCCCTGCTCATGCAGCACCCAACGACATTCTTTTCTATTCTGGAAATCTGTTTCCTGAGAGATATAAAAACGGAGCTTTCATTGCTTTTCATGGTTCCTGGAATAGGGCACCGCAAGAACAGGAAGGATATTATGTTGTGTTTATACCCTTTGACGGAGCCTATCCATCAGGCGAATGGGAGATTTTTGCAGATGGTTTTGCCGGTAAAGAGGTTGTAATGCAGCCACATGAAGCTGAGCATCGGCCAATGGGACTGGCTCAGGGGCCAGATGGTTCTTTGTATGTATCCGACTCACAATCAGGAAAGATCTGGAAGATACAGTACCATGAGTAATGGATTAAAATTTGTTTTATTCGTCTGTTTGACTTTTGGTTTTGTTTCCTATTCCTGTAATGGAAGGTTTGATAAAACTTATGCCAATAAAGCGATAACTATTTCCCCCGGTGAAGCATTGTATAAACAATATTGCCAGAGTTGCCATAAACCGGACGGATCTGGTGTTCCTGATTTATACCCTTCTCTTTATGGGGAGAAAATAAAAGGGAATAAGGATACCTTAATTCGAATTGTTTTATTGGATATTGAAAGAGAAGCCATTGTAAGGGAAGGAAATTTTAAGCAGGAAATGCCCGGCCAAAATTATCTAACAAACCATGAAATAGCTTTTATTACAAACTTTATCAGGAAAGAATTCGGAGGCATTAAGGACTCAATTAGTGTTGAGGAGGTAGAAAAAATAAGAAAGGGTCTTGTACCTGTTAATTAGCCTGAAAAATTTATAATTTGTCATTTCGAACGAAGTGAGAAATCTCTGGCATAAGTTTTTTGTATCAGTGTAAAAGATTTCTCGTCGTTTCACTTCTCGAAATGACAGTTGCTAATTATACCCCTTTTCCAGGATTACCTTTTAGATCAATAAAACATACCATGTCATTTCGAACGGAGTAAGAAATCTCCTAATTAGAGTTACAGAACTTATTATTATTTCAGCTCCCACTCAAAACCATCCTTTTTATCCTTTATCTCAACACCCAACTCTGTAAGGGCATTCCGGATTCGATCTGACATTTCGAAATCCTTATTCTTTTTTGCCTCAAGGCGAAGGTTGAGGATGGTATCTATTAATTCTGAACTAAGGTCACTTTTCTTGTCTGTAACATCATCCTTTTTGAAGCCCAATACATCAAAAACCAAATTATGATACAAGGATTTTAATGTCTCAAGATCAGGTGAGTTTATTGTTTCTTTTCCATTTGAAATAGAGTGGATCATTTTCAATCCATCAAACAAATGAGACAGAAGAATCGGGGAGTTTAAATCATCATTAATGGCCAGGTAGCATTTATCTTCGAATTTATTTATTGATACAGATGAAGTATCGGAGGCCATGAGCTTCTCCAGTTCATCCATTCCGCGAAATAATCTTTCCAGTCCCTTTTCTGCAGCCTGAAGTGCTGCATTTGAAAAGTCGAGAGTACTTCGGTAATGTGCCTGCATCATAAAAAAACGGATGGTCATGGGGGCATATGCCTTTTCTAGCAGGGGATGATTTCCACTGAAAAAGTCACTTAAGGATACTGCATTGCCTAATGATTTACCCATTTTCTGCCCATTCAATGTGATCATATTGTTGTGCATCCAGTATCTGACTGAACTTTTTCCATGTACAGCAGTCGATTGGGCAATTTCACATTCATGGTGGGGAAAAAGAAGATCCATACCACCACCATGGATATCAAATTCTTCACCGAGGTATTTAGTACTCATAGTTGAGCATTCCAGGTGCCAGCCAGGAAAACCCTCACTCCATTCTGATGGCCAGTGCATCAGGTGTTCCGGAGTAGCTTTTTTCCACAAAGCAAAATCAAAAGGATTTTTTTTCTCACTCTGCCCTTCCAGTTCACGGGTATTGCTTTTTAAGTCTTCCAGAACCCTTCCCGATAATACCCCGTATTTATATTTCTTATTGTATTTTTCTACATCAAAATATATGGAACCATTTTTTTCATATGCGAATCCACTCTCCAGGATTTTATCGATAAACTGCTGCTGTTCAATAATATGACCAGATGCCATGGGCTCAATATTGGGTTCCAATACGTTTAATTTCATCATATTATGATGATAGTCGTTAATATAATATTGAACAACCTCCATGGGTTCAAGATGCTCCAGGCGGGCCTTTTTTGCAATCTTATCTTCTCCCTCATCAGCATTGCTTTCCAGGTGTCCAACATCAGTAATATTTCTAACATACCGGACTTTATAATCCAGGTGTTTTAAATACCTGAACAATAAATCGAAAGTAATGGCTGCGCGGGCATGACCTAAATGAGCATCTCCATATACAGTGGGGCCACATACGTATAATCCAACATGGGGTGGATGGAGTGGCTTAAATTCTTCTTTCTTTTTACTTATTGTATTAAAAATATTCAGAGCTGTTTTCATTACTGTTGATATGTATTATCCGGTATTAAAATGACCTGTAAAATTAGTAATAATTCTATAAGCCAGAGACCACAAGTTGCTGATAATTATTTATAGAATTTCAAAAAAAGTAAAATATTTTTTGCTTTTTGAAAGGATTGATATACTTTTACATCCCAGAATTCAAATATTCTTACCAGTAAGAGTGTTTGATTTATTAAGAAGAGGGGAGAGATTAGGCTCTGAGAACCTCTAGCAACCATTTCAAAACAAAACTGAAAAAGGTGCTAAAACCTAATCCCGATTATCGGGTGATAATAACTTAAACACGTTATTCATGAATAAGTTAAATGTTATTTTAAAAATCATTGTTGCGAGTACAATCTCGTTTAATACTTCTTTTCATCTTTCCCTGAAGAGTTTTATTATGCCTCTCATGCCTATGTGCATGCGCTAGACTTCGAACTGTTTATGTTTGAAGGCCCTCTCAAAATTGGCAATTATTTTTTGCCTTATAAACTAATCTATACTTTTAAATTGATCATTTAATGCCTGATATTGTAGTAAAATTTGGTGGTTCGAGTTTAAAAACGAAAAAGGATTTACAGAAAGTAATTGAAGTAATAATTTCATATAAAAAGCCGATAATTGTGGTGGTTTCTGCTTTTTATGGTATTACTGACTTCCTCGCTTCAAGAATTTGCAATGGTTTTGAAAAAGGAGAAGAAATCGAACAAATCATAAAGGAGCTGGATAAGAGAAATAGTAAAATTATCGAAGATAATTTTGACAACCCTTCATTAATTCAAGAAGTAAAATCTGAAACATCAGTATTATTGGATGATCTTAAAAGGCTTTTACTGGGGATTCATTATATACGTGAGTTGCCAGCATTTCTTGAAGATCAAATACTATCATTTGGTGAAAAAATCAGCTCGGTAATATTGCACAAGTTACTGAAATCAAAGGGAATACAATCAGAGCTTAAATATCCTGAGGATTTACGATTAATAACGGATGGAGAATATGGAAATGCGTCTGTGGATTTTGATGCATGTTCATTACAGGTGAAAGAAAGCCTTTCTGGAAATCACATTTATGTTATTCCTGGCTTTTATGGAGTTACTCCTTCTGGAAAAGTTGCAATTCTTGGTCGGGGTGGTAGTGATTATTCTGCTGCCTCTATAGCCAAATGTGTAGGGGCAAAATACCTTGATGTCTGGAAAGATGTGGAAGGATTTATGAGTGGTGACCCGAAGCTAATTGATAAACCAATGCGTTTAGAAAAAATCACATATGCAGAGGCGGCAGAGCTTGCTTACTTTGGCGCAAAGATATTGCATCCAAGAACAGTTGAACCACTCCTGGAGGCACACATCCCCATTCGTATTTTTAATATTAATAATAGCTTATCCGGGCTTAAGCCACTTTCAATCATTAATTCAGAAGAGGTCGTTGCTGATGGAGTTGTAAAAAGTGTTACCTACAGTGATGAGTTTAGCATTATCAAGCTCAGGGGGCCTGCGGTAGGCATTAAACCAGGGATCCTGGCAAAGGTAACCGGAGTTCTTCATAAGGAAAAAATTAATATCAGCTCTGTTCTTACTTCCCAGATCGCCATCAACATCATTCTTCAAAAGAAAG
>CAVVRY010000003.1:0-390866 GCA_963750735.1 uncultured Bacteroidales bacterium
AGAATTGGAAATAAACGTTCGACTAAATAGAAATCCTGAACAAAGTGCCAAAAACCTCCAGCTATTAAAAGAACAATTCCATCTGTTAAGCACCTCCTATCCTAAGATTCCAATGGGAAACATAGATACCCTTAGTTTGGTGTCAGTTAATGATAAGGTAATTTCTGAATACAAAAGATACTTAAGGGGCTTAAAAATATATCTTCAAAAAGCTGAAAATACGGCCAACCGCAAAAGGGACAAAAAAGCTAGCGAGTTAACAAACAATTGGGAGGAAAAGAGGCTTTTGTTAAGTTTAAAGATGAATATGAAAATACCAACCTTAAAAACATGGTGTTAAATAGAAAGCAAGCTGAGCAGATTGTTGAAAAGAACAATAAGTTGATCAGGAAATTTGAGCCTATCTTCATGGAACCTACTTCGAAATATGGTAGAGCTCAATTTTATGCCGCAGTAAAAATAATTGGCAAAACGAATATCGATACATTCTGGTTTAATTTGGCTATTATCTGGATCACCTCTCTCTTATTATACTTTTTCCTTTATTTTGATCTTTTAAGGAAAGTTGTATCCTATTTTGAAAATATTAGTTCAAAATAAAATAGGATCATTCATTCTATGTGTTACCCTGCCCAGCTTTCTCTGTCGAGGCTTCGGTATTGAATGGCTTCTGCTAAATGATGGTTTTGAATTTTATTACTGGCTTCAAGGTCAGCTATGGTGCGTGACACTTTTAGGATACGGTCATAAGCTCTTGCCGACAAACCAAGTTTATCCATTGCTGTTTTTAAGAGTTCCGTTCCCTGGCTATCAATCATGCAATATTTCCTCAACATTTTTGACGACATCTGAGCATTGCAGTATAATGATTTGATGGACATAAATCTGCTTGCCTGAATTTTCCTTGCATCATTCACTCTTTTACGAATAGTTGCACTATTTTCTGACTGTCGTGAATCTGAGAGTTTCTCAAAAGGAACCGGTACAACTTCGATGTGGATATCAATTCTATCCAACAATGGCCCGGATATTTTGTTCAAATATTTTTGGACAATTCCCGGGGAACAAACGCAATCTTTTTCAGGGTGGTTATAAAAACCACATGGGCACGGATTCATTGAGGATACAAGCATAAAGCTTGCGGGGTATTCAACTGTAAACTTGGCCCTTGAAATAGAAATTACCCTGTCTTCCAACGGTTGACGCAGCACCTCCAGTACGGTACGTTTAAATTCAGGTAGCTCATCCAGAAACAACACTCCATTATTTGCAAGTGAAATTTCACCTGGCTGCGGCCATGTCCCCCCTCCCACCAGGGCAACGTCAGAAATGGTATGATGGGGTGAACGAAAAGGGCGTTTTGTAATCAATGCACTTTCCTTTTCAATTTTACCTGCTACTGAATGTATTTTCGTGGTTTCTAAGGCTTCCTCAAGGTTTAATGTCGGGATTATCGTTGGTAAACGCTTTGCAAGCATTGTTTTCCCTGCACCAGGAGGGCCTATCATTATTACATTATGCCCACCTGCAGCTGCAATTTCAAGTGCACGCTTAACATTTTCCTGCCCTTTTACATCGTCAAAATCAAAGAGGTAGTTGTCGGCCTGTGTCTCAAAAATTTCCTGGATATCGACACTGGTCTGTTCCAACTCTGAGATTCCATTCAAAAAGTCGACTACCTCACGAATATTATTTGCCCCCAACACCTCCAATCCATTAACCACGGCTGCCTCCCTGGCATTTTCCCTGGGCAAAATAATACCCTTGAACCCTTCGTCTTTAGCCTGCAAAGCTATTGGAAGAACACCCTTAATTGGCTGTAAGCCTCCATCAAGGGAAAGCTCCCCCATGATCACATAATCACGTAAGAAATCTGTCTTAACCTGCTCAGAAGCTGCAAGAATGCCTATAGCCAATGTTAGATCGTAGGCTGACCCTTCCTTTCGGACATCGGCTGGTGCCATATTAATTACAATCTGTTTCCCTGGCCACTTCAAATCATGACTGCCAAAAGCTGATACCATTCTATGCTGACTTTCTCTGACTGCATTATCTGGCAATCCGACCAAAAGAAAACGAATGCCTCTGGAAACATTTACTTCAACGGTAACAGTTGATGCATTAATTCCAAAAACAGCACTTCCAAATGTCTTAACAAGCATGAGGTTAATTTAAAATAGGAAAATATTTATTGATTATAATTTACGTTAGATGGAATTAAAAAGTTTTAATATTTTGCTAATCTTATTTCTTACTATCTTTATTGTTCTATATTTAAATGATTTAAGAAGAATATGAATTCACAGTTGAAGGAAAAAATATATAAAATAATATTTGAGGCAGATACCAAGCCAGGAAAAACATTCGATGTTTTCATTCTATTTTTAATTGTTTTCAGCATTGTAGCAGTAATACTCGACAGCATTCCAGCAGTTCATGGTAGGTATGGCACTTTGTTATATATCATTGAATGGGTAATTACATTTTTCTTTACTGTTGAATATGTTTTAAGAATTTGGGTAGTTCACCATCCATCAAAGTATATATTCAGTTTTTATGGCATAATTGACTTACTGGCTATTTTGCCCAGCTTTTTAGGTATTTTTCTTTCAGGTGCACATGGTTTGATCATTATCAGGGCCCTGAGATTATTGAGAGTATTTAGATTGTTTAAGCTGACTCGTTATACCCGCGAGGCAAATTCACTAATCATTGCATTAAAAGCAAGTCGCACTAAGATTAGTGTATTTCTTTTTACTGTCATGACAATCACGATAGTAATAGGAACTATGATGTATTTAGTTGAAGGTGAGGAACATGGATTTACAAGTATTCCAAAAGGCATCTACTGGGCTATTGTAACCTTAACAACTGTGGGATACGGAGATATTGCTCCAGAAACAAATTTAGGTCAATTCCTTGCCAGTTTTGTAATGATTATCGGTTATGGGATAATTGCAGTACCAACCGGAATAGTAACTGCAGAGATAGCCCTTGCCAAAAAACGGCCTGTTAGCCATATTTCTTGTAAAAATTGTCTGAAGGAAGAGCATGATTCAGATGCTGAGTATTGTAAACATTGTGGAGAATCCTTAAAATCATGAATTTGAGAGTTTATAGCATCGATCTACCAGAATACTATTAAAATTATTAGGTAACTTTGCAATATAATATTTGAGCGATGTCACATTTACCGTCATTTTTTAGAATACGAGATCATCGGAGTTTTAATTTCACACCAAGGTATTATGATGAACAGAAAGAGGATCTTGAGCAGCGGATAAGGCAAATAGAATCTGAAATGGGTGTAAACCATGGTGAAGCTTATGTGCCAAAAATAAGGAAGGGGCAAATGGGCAACTACATGAGAAAGAAAAGAAGAGCTCACAATAAACAGGCGAATATCAGATTGGTTATAATAGTTTTATTCCTAATACTTGCAGCTTGGTTTTTGTTTTACCGTTAAATCAATCTATAATCTTCAATTAAAACCCAAAAGAAAGAACAATCCAATCTTCTGATTTTGATTTGATCTCATCTCCAAAAAATCTTCTATGGCCGATATCATCCGTTTATTACCTGATTCTGTAGCAAATCAAATTGCTGCCGGAGAGGTAATTCAACGACCTGCATCTATCCTGAAAGAACTTGTTGAGAATTCAGTTGATTCCGGTAGTACTGATATAAGAATCCTCCTCAAAGATGCAGGTAAATCAATGGTTCAGGTTATTGACAATGGATGCGGAATGTCAGATACCGATGCAAGAATGGCATTTGAAAGACATGCAACTTCTAAAATAAAAAAAGCTGAAGATCTTTTTTCAATTCGTACGATGGGATTTCGGGGAGAAGCCCTGGCATCGATTGCCGCTGTTTCGCAGGTGGAAGTCAGGACAAGAAAGAAAGAGGATGAATTGGGAACACGGTTAAGAATAAATGGTTCTAAAGTTGAAAGCCAGGAACCTGAAACCTGTCCGGCAGGAACAAATATTGCCGTAAAGAATCTTTTCTATAATATTCCGGCCCGTCGCAGATTTTTAAAGACCAACACAACAGAGTTAAGGCATCTTGTTATAGAATTCCAAAGAATTGTACTGACCTTACCTCAGGTTTCGTTTTCACTTTATCACAACGATTCGGAAATCTATAATCTGCCAGTAGTAAAATCCTTACCACAAAGAATTTCAGGAATCTATGGGAAAGGCATTATTCCAAACCTTATTCCTGTAAAAACAGAAACAACCATAGTAAAAATTACAGGTAGTATTGGAAAACCCGAATTTGCAAGGAAAACTTATGGAGAGCAATTCTTTTTTGTAAACAATAGATTTATGCGTCATCCGTATTTCCATAAAGCTGTTACTGAAGCATATGAAGAAATACTTCCACCTGAAACAATTCCTTCCTATTTTATATATTTCGAAATAGATCCGGCTAGTATTGATATAAATATACATCCTACGAAGACAGAAATAAAATTTGAGGATGAAAGATCGGTCTGGCAAATTCTTCATGCAAGTATTAGAGAAGCTCTTGGAAAATTCAACATTGTTCCATCCCTTGACTTTAATACCAATGGGGCAATAGATATTCCGGTATTCCGAAAAGGAACAGAAGCCAATATCCCGGAAATTGAACTAAATAAATCATTTAACCCATTTGAAAAAAATCCATCAGATGGTTTCCCCAACCAGCAAATAACAGAACGTCAAAATCTTAAAAACTGGGAATTGCTATACCAGGACATGGAATCGCCTAAATTAGTAAGTTCATCTTCTGAAGATAATTCGGATGAGCAAGGATCACTATCCCTGGATGAAACCTATCGAAAACTATTTCAATTTAAAAAGAAGTATATTCTAACTCCCGTCAAATCTGGATTAATGATAATTGATCAGAAAAGGGCCCATGAAAGAATTTTATTTGAAGATTTTATGCAAATTCAGGTTTCAGGGGGAGAAAACATACAGCAAGAGTTATTCGCACAAACGATACATTTTGATCAGGCTGATTATATTTTGCTTTCTGAACTAGTCGAAGATATGAACAAACTTGGTTTTGACATATTGGACAAGGGGGATGGTTCATTGGAAATTAAGGCTTTCCCTAAGGGGGCAACTACGAAGGATCCAAAGGAAGTAATAGATGCTATTCTTCAAGATTATAAAAACACAGAATCTGATTTAAAAAAATCCCAGACTGAAAAACTATCCATTTCCCTGGCAAAAGCTGCTGCAATACCCTACGGTATAACTTTAGCACCTGACGAAATGAGAAATCTTGTAGATCGGCTATTTGCATGCTCTGCCCCCAACTATTCTCCCTCTGGGAAAACAGTTCTCACCATTCTTGAAATGGAGGAATTTGATAAAAAATTTAAATAGAGATTCATGTCAATTTGTCTTGATCGCTGTTTTTTTACTTATTTTATAACTTTGGCGTAAGTATTGTTGTACTTTGTTGTAACTATAAGATTAGTGAGACTGCTCTAAAAAAGGCAGTATTTTTTAAACTATTAATGAATTTTAAGTGAATAATTTCGGTTCCGCATTTAGAAGTACACCACCGGTAGTAAAAAACCTGATAATTCTTAATGTATTATTTTATCTGGCCACTTTTGCATTTGGTCGCGGTTTTGGGATAGACCTGAATCAAAAGCTTGCATTACATTATCCAGCCTCAGAACTTTTCAGGCCATACCAGTTTATTACCCACATGTTTATGCATGGGAGTACATATCATATCTTTTTTAACATGTTTGCTCTGTGGATGTTTGGACGTATGCTCGAATCTGTATGGGGAAGTAAAAGGTTTTTTATCTATTATTTTTTTACTGGATTAGGTGCTGCAGCATTACATACATTTGTACAATGGATTGAAGTTTCCTCACTTAAAGCACAGCTTACACCTGAACAAATTCAAACTGTTTACCTGCAGGGGTATGAAGCTTTTAGCCATGGTAAAAATTTCGTTGATCCAATTATGGGGAAGCTAAATCTGATTATTAACATCCCAACAATTGGTGCATCTGGTGCTGTTTTTGGAGTTTTATTAGGTTTTGGAATGTTATTTCCGAATACTCAACTGATGCTGTTATTCCCTCCAATTCCCATACGCGCAAAATACTTTGTTATGATTTATGGTGTTCTCGAATTGGTACTTGCTTTTGCGCAACCTGGTAGCAATATAGCCCACTTCGCTCACCTTGGTGGCATGATTTTTGGTTTTATTCTTATCAAATACTGGAAAAAGGACCGAAAGACTTTCTATTAGCATACGGAATGAATTTGATTGAGGAAATAAAGGCATCTTTTAAAAAGGGAACTTCCCTTACTCAGCTCATCTATATAAATTTAGGTGTGTTCCTGGTTATAAAAATTTTGCAGGTACTTCTATTCCTGCTTAACCTTGCACCTACTACCTTTGTTTTAGTAAGTTGGCTGGCAGTCCCGGCATATCTTCCTGATCTTGCTACTCATTTCTGGACTCCAATTACCTACATGTTTTTGCACGAAGGATTTATTCATCTTTTATTTAACATGCTCTGGCTATATTGGTTTGGTGTTATTTTTATCGAGTACTTCGACCAGAAAAAGCTTGTTACTGTATATTTACTTGGTGGACTTTCCGGAGCTTTTTTATATATTTTATCGTTTAATGTCTTTCCGGTTTTTTCAGAAGTCTTGCCTATTTCTATAGCATTGGGAGCATCTGCCTCAGTTATGGCAATTGTAATTGCTGTAGCCACCTATGTACCAAATTATATTGTTCGTTTGGTTCTAATTGGGCCAGTTAAAATTAAATATATTGCTATTGCAGCACTGGTATTTACTTCTATACTTGATTTCTCTACAAATACAGGTGGTAAAATTGCTCACCTTGGAGGAGCAGCTTTGGGCTTTATTTACATTTCCCAATATAGAAAAGGAAAAGACATTGGAAGATGGTTTGACCGATTGATGGATAACATTTTCAGTTTTTTTAAACCAAGGAAAAAAATGAAAGTAAAGTACAAAAAGCCTCCAACAGATGATAAAGAGTATAATAGGTACAAATCAGAACAACAAGAAGATATCAATAACATTTTGGATAAGATCTCAAAGGGAGGGTACGATAGTCTAAGTAAAAAAGAAAAAGAAATTCTTTTTAAGATGAGTGACAAGAACAAATGACAATAAAACTCGTAATATCTAGGTAGATATAATTATCCGCATTTCATTTGAAAAAAGTAGCTAATATTATTGCCCTCAGCATTACCTTTCTTCTTATAGCAGGATTGCTCATTTCATATCTTTCGGTCTTTATAAGCCCTGAGAGATTTTGGGTATTTGCATTTTTTGGATTGATTTACCCTTACTTGCTTATAGGAAATATAACGGCTCTTTTATTCTTGGCAATAAAAAAGAATAAGGTATCTATTCTGGTCTTGTTTGTCATCCTGCTGGGATGGAATCATCTCAACAATTATATCCGAATTATCAGGAAAAGCCCGAATGTTGTGAACCTATCAAGCATGACAGAAAGCAATATTAATCAGGCAACTGCGAAAATACTTTCGTATAATGTGCAAATGTTTAATTTGTATGATAAGGACAATAAGGAAAAGTCAGTGGATAAGTTTTTTAATTTCATGAATGGCGAAAATTTTGACATTATTTGCCTTCAAGAAGTTCTTACAGCAGATATATTCAAGCTTTCACTTCCTGAGATCAAGCAAAATCTAAGCAACACTAAAAATTCCTATATACAATTCACAGGTGGCAAACAATCCAATCATAGATATGGTATTGCGATCTTTACAAAATTCCCAATTATAAACAAAGGAGAAATACTGTTTAAGAATACGAGTAACCTAAGTATTTTTATAGATCTACTAATTGGGGGTGATACTATTCGCGTGTATAATAACCATTTGCAATCATTTCGTCTTGGAAATGAAAATTTCCGTTTCCTTACTGAGTTAGAAAAGAGTATGGAAGATCCACCAATCCAGGAAGTGAGGGATATTGCCTCTAGAATGAAAAATGCCTACATAAAACGAGCCGGTCAGGCAGAGCTACTGTCAAAACATATTCATACCTCACCATATCCCGTAATTGTTTGTGGTGATTTTAACGATACTCCCGTATCATATGCTTATCATACTATTCGTAAGGATCTAAAGGATTCGTTCGTGGAAACGGGTTTAGGATTGGGTAAAACATATTCCAGGATAATCCCATCTTATAGGATAGACTATATCTTTCATAGTCCAGATTTAGCCTCTTCAGAATTTAAAACAATACGAAAAGATTATTCTGACCATTACCCGGTGCGGGCTGTAATATCACCCGCTGATAGCAAGTAGTTTATTTTATCCATATCTACATTACCACCTGATAAGATAATTCCGATTTTCTTTTTTTCGAACCGGTCACTATGTTGTAATAATATAGCCAAGGGTAGTGCAGAAGAGGGCTCTATTAGGATTTTCATTCGCTCCCAGATCATCCTCATGGCAAGAGCAATATATCTTTCAGAAGCTGTTATAATCTCATCAACATTTTTCTGAATAATCGAAAAGGTCAGTTCACTTAAAGATGTGAGTAATCCATCTGCAATTGTATTTGGCTTCAAGGCAGGATATAACTTGCCATCTTTTAATGATCTGTATGCATCATCGGCATTTTCCGGTTCAGCTCCGATTACCTTAATCGCCGAATTTATAAATCGAGCTGAAATCGAACTGCCACTTAAAAGCCCACCCCCTCCAACCGGAGTGATAAGAACTTCCAGTTCCGGTTCTGCTTCAAGTAATTCTTTAGCTGCAGTGCCCTGGCCACAGACTACATCAAAGTTATCATAGGGATGTATGAATGTAGCTCCCGTTTTCTCCACTAGTTTTTTCAATGTTGACTCTCTGGCTTCAATTGTAGGCTCACAAAAAGTGATTTCACCCCCATAGCCTTTTACAGCCTGCTTCTTAATCTGGGGGGAAGACTCAGGCATGACAATGTAGGCTGGAACATTTTGTGTTCGTGCTGCAAGAGCAAGAGCAGCAGCATGATTGCCTGAAGAATGAGTTGCCACTCCCCTGTTTAGCAGGTCCTTCTGAAGTGTCAAAACAGCATTGGTTGCTCCCCTATATTTAAATGCTCCTACTTTTTGAAAATTTTCACATTTAAAAAACAATTGGTTTCCAACAATTGAATTAATGGAAGATGAAGTAAATACAGGTGTTTTGTGAATGAATGGCTTAATTTTATTATGAGCCGAAATAATATTGTCATAAACTGGAATACGATCATTCATATTATTCTGGTCTTTGGTTTTGTTAATCCTGTTTTTTCCTTTTCCAGTAAGTTCTATACATTCGTTTTACAGTATCAAGTATATCATACTCCGATGCACTTAACAGGAACTCTTCTGGCAAATTACAATACTCCATAAACTCTTCAAGTTCCTCTCCTTTTAAATTAGTTAATTCGCCCACATTCCTTTTATTGAATTTCGACTCAATAATTCTAATCTTATCCTCCTCATTCATAACCTCCTGAAGTTTTTTTAAGCTTTTCTCTTCCTTTGTTTTCATTGAGAAATTTATCCCAACCCGCACACTACTCCACTCAACAGCTTCTTTTGTGGCTATGGTATGAACATACTCTGTTGCCTGATCTGCAGGTGATTTTGGCGGACGTGCATTTAAAACTTTCTGCTTAAATTGCTGATAACTTCCTAAACTTTGCACCGATACTCCTTCAATTAGATACATCTGTTTACGGATATAGATTTTCTCTGAGTATTGATTGGAAGGCCAGAAAGTAGGCAATGAAAAATGGGTATTGAGGTAACCAATAGCAGTAACCAGAATAGAATCATTTCTTTTCATATAGATTGTAAAAAATCCCAGGCTGTCACTGGTGGTTCCAATGCCAAGTCCGGGATTCAATATATGTGCATATCTTACAGGTGTGTCGTCATCGAGATCTCTCAATTGAGATTTAACCGTAACAAGAGTATCATTTTCTGATAACCCCTGTCCATTTATTTGTATTGTTATAACACAGATAAAAGCACTTATAAATATTATTTTTCTCAAAAGAAATCTATCCTAAAATTTCAAGTGTTTGAGTCCGATGAACAGGAATCCCTTTTAAGACTCAACGAAATAAAACACTATTTCTTATTTTTTACATAGGTATTGAGCCAGGTATTCATTTCCCATAACATATGTAAAACGGATTCCTGAGCCCTGTAACCATGACTCTCATTTGGTAACATAACCAGGCGGGCTGTTCCACCGTTCCCCTTTAATGCACTATAAAACCGTTCACTTTGAATGGGAAAAGTACCGGAATTGTTATCCGCCATTCCATGAATTAGCAAAATTGGTTCTTTTAGCTCGTCAGCATGCATAAATGGGGACATTGTGTAATATATCTCCGGAGCTTCCCAATATGTTCTTGGTTCAGCTTGAAAACCAAATGGTGTTAAGGTTCTATTATAAGCTCCTGACCGAGCAATACCCGCTGCAAACAAATCTGTATGAGCAAGCAAATTGGCAGTCATAAAGGCACCATAGGAATGTCCTCCAACTCCTACCCTGTTTGGATCGGTTACCCCCATTTCAGCAGCCTTGTCTATAGCAGCTTTTGCATTCGCAACAAGTTGCTCAACAAATTTATCATTGGGTTCCACATCTCCTTCTCCAATAATCGGGAAGCTGGTATTATTCAAAACAGCATAACCCTGGGTTGCCATTACAAGTGCTGATAAGGCACTTATCCTGGTAAAAGTATAAGGAGATCCGCTAACCTGACTTGCCGCAGCTGCACTCTTATATTCTCGTGGGTATGCCCATAATAATGTTGGAAGTGGGCCATCTTCTTTTTTATATCCAACTGGTAAATACAGATCAAAACTTAACTTCACGCCATCTTCCCTTTCATACTTAACAACCTGTTTGGTAATTTCCTTAAACTGTGGATAGGGATGTCCAAATTCAGTTATTTGAGTAAGCTTATTTGTTTTAAAATTTCTGATAAAATAATTTGGTGGTTCTGAAACTGATTGACGGGTGGTTAAAATCAAATTCTTTTTTAAATCAACAATCTCAGAAGGACTTTCATAATAAGGAGCTTCAGACCTCCACAATCTTTTTACCTCATTGGTTTTGATATTAAATTCATCAATAAATGGTCTGTTTCCCTCAGGAGAAGCACCCTGTCCTTGCAAATAAAGTGATTTCCCTTTATTACCAAATTGCAGAACATATTGGCCTGCATCATTTTGCACACTTATGAAGTTCCCGGGATTATTATAGCGATCTTCCGATGAATACTCAAATACTTTTTTCAATCCTTTGTCAGGTTCATCCGGATCCATAAAGCTTACAATTGTTTGTCTGGTTTTCCTCCAATATTCACCCAGTACCGCAAGATCATCATTACCCCACATAATACCCCTATATCGGTACTTGGTAGCAGGACCTTCAACAGCATCTGAAGTAAAAGGGGCTTCAATAAAATAGATCCGATCACGAAGTTCAACTTCTTTCTTAGGATCACCTTCATCAAGAGCTTTCACCCAGTAAATACTGGCAGGAGTGTCACTTCTCCATGTAAAACTTCTGGGACCAGTGCGCACCGCATCAAAACCTTTTGCAATATTTTCAGCCAGTGGAATCTCTGCAAGTACTTTTACAGGACTTCCATCTTTACTCCATATTTCAACAGAGAAAGGAAACCTGTAATAAGGAACTAAATATGAGAAAGGAGGAGTAATCTTCTCAATCATAACGTAATTCCCATCAGGTGAAGGATCGATAGAAGTTATAATACCTGCTGATCCAAAAGCTTTTACCTGACCTCCAATTTCATACTTATACAGTTGTGTGTTACCAAAATAAGCAAACAGCTCCTCATCATAAGGGGTCTTTAACAAATCCTGATAAGTTCTGATTGCTGAAGCTGAACCCATAGTTTCCTGTACTACCGGACCAGTTGGAGCTAAAGGTTTTTCCGGTGCTTTGGACCTGCCCTCTGGAAAGCCACTGAAAATTAAAGATTTGCTATCAGGCATCCAGGTACTTCCGGCGCCTCTGAATACTCCATTAACATTTGCTTTTGAAACAATTTTTGCCTGCAAGGTTCCAACGTCAATAATCCAAAGGGAGATTCCATTTAATTCAGTATTTAAAAAGGAGATGTAGCTACCATCAGGAGACCACCGAACATTGGTTGCCTTTAGATTTTCTGGAAGTCCTTGAACAGGGCTTTCTTTAAGAGTTTCTATATCTTTTAGCAAGATTCCATTAAAATATGAACTCCTGCTTGGCCCATTGGTTTCAGGATCAATTCTAAGACCTGCAATCCGTAACTCTATCCTGGAAAGGTCAGCTATGGAAGGATTACTAGGTCTATTGAGTATGGCCAATTTGTCATTATTTGGAGATATGGATACAGAGGGTGTAACGGGAGCATTTACAATGTCTATCATTTCCTGTGGAGGCATCTGATATTTAAAATCAGATTGTGCTCCACCAATAAGTGGAATAAAACACAGGAGGACAAAAGCGTAAAATACAGGTTTTCTTAATCTTAAATGTTTCATGAAACGAGGTTTTAAATTAATGTTGATTGAACAATAAAATCTATTAAAAAATACTGTGTTTAAAGATAATAAAACATCGATACTTTCTTTTATCTGGGAAATTGTTATTATTATGTAATTTCAGTATAACTTTGTTCGCATTAAATTGACGCAAATGTACACGAAACTAAAAGAAAAAATTGACAAAGCGTGGGAAAATCAGGAACTGCTTAAAGACCTGAGTACTCAGGAAACAATAAAAGAGGTGATAGAACTTTTGGACAAAGGGGAAGTTAGGGTTGCCCAAAAAGAGAACGGCAGTTGGATTGTAAATGAGTGGATTAAAAAAGCTGTTCTTCTATACTTCCCTATTCAAAGCACAGAAGTTTTTGAGGTAGGACCACTGGAATTTCATGATAAAATTAAACTTAAAACAGGTTTCAAAGAAAAAGGTATCCGTGTTGTCCCCCTTGCTCATGCGCGTTACGGCTCATATATTGCTCCAGGTGTTGTAATGATGCCTTCTTATATTAACATTGGAGCATACGTTGATGAAAGGACTATGGTTGATACCTGGGCAACCGTCGGCTCCTGTGCCCAAATTGGTAAAAATGTGCATTTAAGTGGTGGCGTTGGGATTGGTGGCGTACTTGAACCTATCCAGGCTGCCCCGGTAATTATAGAAGACAATTGCTTTATAGGCTCACGATGCATAATAGTTGAAGGTGCCAAAGTTGAAAAAGAAGCAGTACTTGGAGCCAATGTTGTTATCACAAAAACAACCAGAGTTATAGATGTTTCTGAAGATGAACCCAAAGAATACAGGGGTTTGGTTCCTGAGAGATCAGTTGTTATTCCTGGCTCCTATCCAAAGAAATTTAATGCTGGAGAATACCAGGTTCCATGTGCACTTATTATAGGAAAAAGAAAACCATCAACAGATTTGAAGACTTCTTTAAATGAGGCTTTAAGGGAATATGATGTAACTGTTTAAAGAAATCTGAAAATCAATTTATGCAAAGAATAAACCTAACAGCAATAATTACTACTTTCAATGAGGAACACAATATTGCAGGAGTAATAAATTCTGTTGAATTTGCTGATGAAATTATAGTTGTTGATTCTTTCAGCACCGATAAAACAACCAGTATTGCCAAAGCAATGGGAGTTACAGTTGTTGAGCATGAATATGTAAATGGATCTTCACAAAAGAACTGGATCATACCACAAGCAAAGCATCCATGGATAATATTGCTTGATGCCGATGAAAGAATCCCTGAGAAATTAAAATTAGAAATAATTGATCTCATAAATGGAAACCCTGAAGAGAATGGTTTTTGGATTTATCGCACTTTTTACTTTATGGGTAAACTCATAAAACATAGCGGATGGCAAAATGACAAGGTATTGCGCCTTTTTAAAAGAGACTTATGCCGATACAACAACTTGAATGTTCATGAAGAAATTGTTCCAGTTGGGAAAGTAGGCTTTTTAAAAAATAAAATAGATCATAACTCCTACCGCTCACTTGATCAATATATTGAAAAGATAAATCGTTATGCTGCATTACAGGCTATAGATTATGATTCAAGAGTAAACAGAATAACTATTTATCATTTATTTTTTAAACCTTTTTACCGCTTTTTAAAACATTATATTATCCAGGGTGGATTTCTCGATGGATTTCCAGGCCTCACTATCTCTGTTGTATCAGCTTATGCTGTGCGAATGCGCTATATCAAATTATGGATGAGAAGAAAAGGGATTAATTAAGATGCAACACGATATCAACCTGGCATTAAACACCTTACGAGAAGGTAAAATTATCCTGTACCCCACCGATACTATATGGGGTATTGGCTGTGATGCAACAAATCCAAATGCAATAGAAAAGATTTATAGGTTAAAAGAACGAACTGATCAAAAAAGCATGCTTGTATTGGTTGATAGTGCTGAAATGATAAGTAATTATGTTAAAATTATCCCATCAATAGCTTGGGATCTGATAGATTCTTCTGTTGAGCCCATAACTATAATTTATCCTGAAGCCAAAAACCTTGCCCAGAATCTTATTAATCATGATGGAAGTATAGGGATTAGGGTGTGCAATACTGAATTTTGCAAGAAACTGATATCCGGCTTTCGAAAACCTATTGTTTCCACTTCAGCCAACATTTCGGGAAGACCTCACCCAAAAACATTCAGGGATATAGAGGATAATATCCTATCGGGTGCAGATTATATAGTTAAATTTGATCAGGAAAAGTCCAAAATAAAAAAGCCTTCCCCAATAATTAAACTGGGTGCGAACAATGAGATCCAAATAATCAGGATGTAAAAAAAGTTGCATCATCGAAAATTAATGATACAACTTTATCAGAGAGTATTTATCTATGAAAATTTCCTATTCCACGTTGCGTACCTTACCGGATCCGCTCACTCTGGCATCAATAAGTGCATTGCCTTTGTAGTAAACATCACCACTGCCTGATACTGAGGCATTTAATTCTGATTCAGCATAAACCTTTGCTCCACCTGAACCACTTATCCTAACCTCAACCTTTTCAACTGCCAATCCGATACCATCGAAATCGCCTGATCCACTTATAGAAATTTCTAATGAATTGGCTTTCCTGGAACCAGCTACATTAATGTTTCCGGAACCTGAAATTCTTGCTTCCAAATCATTGGCTGATAAGTCATTGATCTTTATATTACCACTACCGCTCACTGCCATGTTAAATTCATCTCCTTCAATAGCAGATTCACTTACAACATTTCCTGAGCCTGAAACACTTACACCCTCCCAATCAGGGGATGTTATATATACCTTAACCTTTTTATTCCTTGACCAACTTGACCACCTTGAATCGTATTTAATTTTTAAATTTCCCTGAGAAACAACGGTCTCAATATTATCAAGAGTATTGGCATCCCCTTCAAGGATAACTTCTGTTTTGTTGCCCTGCTTAATATATACATCAGCAGAAATGGAAAGACTAAGTGAACTAAACGAACTTACTTTGCGGTTTTCTTTCTTTTCATTAGCAGCAAATGTATTTAATCCTCCAATTGAAAAAGCAATTAACAGCACAACTACAATAATTTTTGATTTCATTTTTGATTAGGTTAAAAGTTTATTGACAATAAAAATAATCCCTCAAATAATTATTGAAGGTTTATTGAAAGACGCATTTATTTATTCGACGTTGCATCTCTTTATCAAAAAATGACTAATAATTTAAATGAACCCTAATTGAAAGCCAATCAGTCCGGAAATAAACCTTCCGGAATAATCATGCTTATAATTTTATCCTTGTGGTTTATTTCGAGAATAAGCTCTTCATTTGCAGGAACCATTGTTTCTCCATCCTGATACTTTACAATAAAAATAGGATTTCCAGGAATCTCACGGATATCTTCAATTATGCCAAATTTTTTATTCGAACTTGATTGCAGTTCGTATCCAAGTAATGAAGGGATATTTTCATCAGAGGTGTTGACATTTTCAAACTTTTCCTTTGGGACATATATATCTTTTCCAATAAAGACAACAGCCTCATCTTTAGAATTGATTTCATCAATTTTAATGAGATAGGAAGATGAACTAAACTCCTCAATTTCTTCAATAAAAAAAGGAACCAATATTCCATCTATAAAAAGGAATATTGATTCCAATATTTCTAATTTCCCCTGATACGGCTCATTTACCTTAATTAGCAGGTTGCCACCGTAGCCATGAGTTTTGACTAAGGTTCCCAGGAGAAAACAATCTTCTGAGGTCATAAAAAAAGGAAATATGATTTTGTCTTTCGGCTAAAAAACAACTGAAAGTTATTTCTTTTCTTCAGCTTTAGCTTCTTCTTTACCTTCCTCGGCTTTTACTTCAGGGGCTTCTTCTTTCACTTCAGCCTCCTTAGTATCCTCGGCTTTTACTTCAGGCGCTTCTTTTTTCACTTCAGCCTCCTTAGTATCCTCGGCTTTTACTTCAGGGGCTTCTTCTTTCACTTCAGCCTTCTCAGTAGCTTCTGCCTTTACAGGTTCTGGCTCGACAGCCTTCTCCACAACTTCAGCAACCTCCTTCTGTTCAGCAACTTGCTCCGCCGTATCTACATTTTCTGTCTGCTCAGCTGCAGCTTCAACGCTTACACTTTCTTCTGGTTCATTAGCTTTCTTTTCTGCCAAAGCAGCCTCATCAGCCAGAGCGGATTGTCTCTTAGCCAGTTCTTCAGCTCTGGCCTCATTTACTTTAGCTTCAGCAGCAAGAATTATGCTCTTCTCTTCATTCTTATCACTTAAAAGCTTATCTTTTTTGGACTGGATCTTACCCTCTTTCTCTTTCAGCCATCCCTGAAAACGCTTTTCAGCTTCCTCTTCCGAAAAAGCTCCTTTTTTCACCCCATTTAACAGGTGATTCTTAAATAAAACTCCTTTATATGAAAGGATAGCTCTACAGGTATCTGTAGGTTGAGCGCCATTTTGTAGCCAATTTAATGCACTATCAAAATTTAATTCAATAGTGGCAGGATTTGTATTTGGATCATATATTCCAATCCTTTCGATAAATCTGCCATCCCGTGGCGCCCTGCTATCAGCAATCACAATATGATAGAAAGGTCTTTTCTTTCTACCCTGTCTTGTTAATCTGATTTTAGCTGGCATTTGTTACGCTTTAAATTAAACCTGTGTTTTTTAGAAATTCGGCTGCAAAGGTACAATTAAATTGGTTTATTAAAAATAATTTCAAAATAATATTGTAAATATGGCTAAATGTGTGTAAAAAGAATTTATTCCATTTATTATTTATTGATAGTCAGGAGCCTCAGATATTTTTATTTATTGTTTTCCATAACTTATTAACATAAGAGTATTTTACTTAGCTTTTACTTAACTTTACAGGCTGATTACCTCGATTAAAATATTTATACAACAATCTCATTATCTGTCAATTATAAAAGGTGAAGCCGTTTACACATTTACATGTTCATACCCAATACTCAATTTTGGATGGTGCCGCTAGTGTACCAGTTCTTTTAAATAAGGCAAAGGAAGATGGCATGGCTGCAGTTGCCATAACAGACCATGGAAATTTATTTGGCGCAAAGCACTTTTACAATGTAGCCAAAGCAAATGGTTTAAAACCAATTATTGGTTGTGAAGTATATGTTTCCAGAAACAGCCATCTTTCTAAAGCAGAAAAGTCAGATCGTGGTGGCAACCACCTTATATTATTGGCGAAGACCAAGCAGGGATATAAAAACTTGTCAAAGCTGGTTAGTATGGCCTATATTGAAGGTCATTATTACAAACCTCGTATTGATAAAGGGCTGCTGGAAAAATTCCATGAAGGAATAATTGCCTCCTCAGCCTGCCTGGGAGGAGAGGTTCCTGAAGCAATTTTAAAGAACAACCTTTCGGATGCCAATGAATCTATTTTATGGTTCAAAAAGCTTTTTGGTGAGGATTACTACCTGGAACTCCAGAGACATAAATCAGGAGATCCCGAGATCGACTCCGATACATTTGCAAAACAGGAAAAGGTAAACGCCAAACTTATTGAGTTTGCGGCCAAACACAACATCAAACTAGTAGCTACAAACGATGTACATTTCACAAATGAGGAAGATGCAGAAGCTCATGACAGGTTAATTTGTTTAAATACGGGCAAAGATCTTGATGACCCAACCCGAATGAGGTATACCCACCAGGAATGGTTTAAAACCCAGGAAGAGATGAATGAACTCTTCTCTGACATTCCTGAAGCCCTTGAAAACACTATGGAGGTGGCCTCAAAAATTGAGGATTATGAATTGGACAGGACACCCATTATGCCTGACTTTCCGATTCCAGATAATTTTAAGGATGCAGATGATTACCTGAGGCATATTACGTATGAGGGAGCTAAAAACAGGTATGAAACAATTACCGATGAAATAACTGAAAGAATAGATTTTGAATTATCGGTAATAAAAAACATGGGTTACCCTGGGTATTTCCTTATTGTGCACGAAGTTTTAAAGGCTGCAAGGGAAATGGGGGTATCTGTGGGCCCGGGACGAGGATCTGCGGCGGGATCAGTAGTAGCATATAGTCTTCGTATAATAGACATCGATCCATTAAGATATGGACTTTTATTCGAACGCTTTTTAAATCCTGACAGAATCAGCCTCCCTGATATTGATATAGACTTTGATGAAGATGGTCGTGATGATGTTCTGAAGTGGGTTGTAAACAGGTATGGAAAGGAAAAAGTGGCCCATATCATTACATTTGGGACCATGGCGGCAAAAATGGCTATCAGAGATATTGCCCGAGTCCAAAAATTGCCTTTGCCTGAGGCCGATAGGCTAGCTAAACTTATTCCTGATAGACCAAAAATTACCCTGGCCGAAGCCTACAAAGAAGTGAAAGAACTCAGGGAAGCCAGAGACTCTGATAATCCCCTGGTTTCTCAAACTTTAAAATATGCACAAATACTTGAAGGATCCAAACGTCATACCGGAATACATGCGTGTGGAATTATTATAGGAAAGTCTGATTTAATGGATCATATTCCATTGTGCACTTCAAAAGATTCAGACCTGCTTGTTACTCAATTTGACGGCGACTACGTTGAAAGTGTTGGCATGCTAAAAATGGACTTCCTGGGTTTAAAGACCTTATCCAAAATTAGGGATGCAGTTGAGAATATAAAAGAATCGAAAGGGATTGACCTTGACATTGAAACCATTCCATTGGATGATCCTAAAACTTTCGAATTGTTTAGCAATGGGGAGACAACTGCATTGTTTCAGTTTGAATCTGATGGAATGAAAAAGCATTTGAGGGAACTTAAACCAAACAGGTTTGAGGATCTCATAGCTATGAATGCCTTATATCGGCCAGGGCCGATGGATTATATTCCGAAATTTATTAGTCGCAAACATGGTAAATCAAAAATTCAATATGATTTACCGGTAATGGAAAAATATCTCAAGGACACTTACGGTATAACCGTTTACCAGGAACAGGTGATGCAACTTTCTGTTGCAATGGCAGATTTTACCAGAGGTGAAGCTGATTCCCTGAGGAAGGCAATGGGTAAGAAGAAAAAGAAGGAGATGGATAAACTTAAGGAGAAATTCCTTGAGGGCTCAGCTAAAAATAATATAGATACTAAAATAGCTGAACGTGTATGGCACGATTGGGAGGCCTTTGCTCAATACGCGTTTAACAAATCACATTCCACTTCTTATGCTTATGTTGCTTATCGAACTGCATATTTGAAAGCCCATTATCCATCTGAATACATGGCTGCAGTGTTAAGCCGGGAAATAAATGATATTAAGAGAATCACTCAGTACATGGATGAGTCGAAGCGGATGGGGATTTCTGTTCTGGGACCTGATGTGAACGAGAGTAATATAAAATTTACTGTTAACAAGGATGGAAATATACGGTTTGGTCTGGGTGCAATTAAAGGTATGGGGAAAAATGCTGCTGCTGAGATTGTAAACGAAAGAAAACAAAATGGGCCTTTTAAAGATATCTTTGATTTTGTTGAAAGGGTTAACTTATATAGCGTCAATAAAAAGAACCTTGACGCTCTGGCAGTTTCTGGGGCCTTCGATAATTTTGATGCGATTCAGAGAGAGCAATACTTTGGTGAAACCAATGGAGGATCATCCTTTGTTGAGGAACTCATACGGTACGGCAACAGAGTAAGCCAGGAAAAAAACACCTCTCAACAATCTCTTTTTGGTGAAGCCGAAAATTTCGAATTTGTAAAACCTGTTCCACCTATTGTTGAGGAGTGGTCAAAAGTTGAGAAGCTGAAAAAAGAAAAAGAGTTAGTGGGTGTGTATATTTCCGCCCATCCTTTGGATGATTTTAAATTCGAAATAAATTCCTTCAGTAATGTTTCACTCCATGAAATGGAAGACCTCAAATCCCAACTTGGACGAGATCTTTCTTTGTGTGGTATTGTCTCTGAATTCAAAACCGGAATATCTAAGAATGGAAAGCCATATGGTTTTGTAACTATACAGGATTATAGAGAATCATTTAGAATTGCATTGTTCAATTCCGACTTCCTAAAATACCAACAATACTTTAAAGAGGGGCTATCTCTGCTTATAAGGGGAAAGGTAGAGGCCTCATATTACAGAGAAGGTGAATTTGAATTTAAAGTAAAAAGTGTAAATCTATTGACTGAAGCCCGTGATGAATTTGTGAAGTCAATACAGCTTACAATTCCTATCTCAATAATTACCCCTGAATTTGTCAATGAGCTGCAAAAAGTTTCATCAACCAAAGGAAATATTTTATTCAAATTTAATATCTTTGACCCGGGTGAAAAACTAAGCGTAAACTTATTTTCCAGATCAAAAAGAATTAAGATTTCTGATCGTTTCTTAGATTTTGTTGATCATCAGCCCGGCATTGAAATAGCCGTTAATTAAAAATTAAATAAAAGATAAATAGTTTATAACTTAAATTTATAATTATTATGAGTGTAGAAGCTACAGATGCTAATTTTGAGGAAATAGTTCTCAAGGCAGATAAACCTGTAATTGTAGATTTCTGGGCTGAATGGTGTGGCCCATGCAGAATGGTTGGTCCCATTCTTTCAGAATTGTCTGATGAATTTGAAGGTAGAGCAGTTATTGCAAAACTGGATGTTGACAGCAATCCTACTGTTACAATGAAATATGGAATCCGGAACATCCCAACGGTATTATACTTTAAAAACGGCGAAGTTGTTGATAAGCAAGTAGGTGCTGTTCCAAAAGGACATTTTCAATCGAAACTTGAAGCTTTACTTTAATTTCAGGAAGAGATGTTGGACAGGCATAGGCAAACCTATGCCTTTTTTTATGATGTTTTCAATTTAAAAATCATATAAGTACAATGGTCGATAAAAGAGTTTCTGTATTTTGTGGCTCAAGCAGCAAGATATCGCAAATATTTATTAATGAATCAATTGAGTTGGCCAGGGCTTTGGTAAATGAACAATACCTGATACAATATGGAGGAGGAGCAGTTGGGCTGATGGGATATCTTTCTAAAACTGTTTTGTCAATGCGGGGTAATATCCGGGGTATTATCCCTCAGTTTATGGTGGAGGAGGGCTGGAACAACCCTGAGGTAAAGGATATGATTGTTGTGGCCGATATGCAGGACCGCAAAAGAAGGATAATGATGGAAACTGATGCAATAGTTGCACTTGCTGGTGGTTATGGAACACTGGAGGAAATTACTGAGGCAATTACCCTGAAGCAACTGGGATTGATATCTGCACCCATAATTATTGTAAACACAAACGAGTTTTACAACCCCCTTTTAAGATTGTTTGAGGAAATGAAAAAGGAAAATTTCATCAGACAGGCCCATTGTAATATTTGGCAATCAGTTAAGAGCGCCTCTGAGGTAGTAGGAGTTCTCAAAAACTCTCCATCATGGGACGCCAAAGAAGCAAGAAATTCTGCAGCCATATAATAATTTTAAACCATGAACAGAAAATTAGCTCTTACATTATCCCTTACTACCTTAGTACTGATAATTGGGAGTAACCAGGCTTTCAGCCAGTATGAAAATCGCTGGGTGGATGAATTTGATGCATTTTCAAGCTTGGATAGTAATCTTACAATCACTCCAATAAAGATTATTTCGTAGATATTTATTCTCCAATGATCGACACTAATGGAACTCCAAGGGAAGAATTGTTCGTTAAAGATGGATTACATTTATCAGAAAAGGGGTACAGAGTATGGTCAGATGCTTTAAAGCCCTACCTTTCGAAATAATTATGATTTATTGAAATAAATCTTCAAATCTGATTGCCAGGTATGGTATAAACGATTGTGGGCAACTTCAATTTTCGGAGCAATAACTCCTTCTTTAAATTCCTGAAAACCTGTAAATACCCTTGCTTCATCCCATAAACCTGAAGAAATAAGGCTTTGAAGTGTTTTGCTTCCACCTTCGACCAATACAGATGCGATCTCCATTTCAACTAAATAGGACATAATCTGAGGCCAGATGGATTTTGTAAAATCAAGCTTTTTGGTTTTGTGTGGGCGGTTAGCATTTTCTGATTCAGAGGTAAATACTATGCTATGGTTTGGATCATCAAACACCTTATAATCAGTACTCAATTTAAGTGTTCGGTCAATTATTAATCGAAAAGGGGAATTACCTCCCCAGTCTCTAACATTCAGCTCAGGATTATCAGTTTTAACTGTTCTTGTACCTACTAAAATTGCTTGCTCTTCTGAACGCCATTTATGAACAAGGACTCGCTCATATGGGCCTGATATCCAATTTGGACCAGATTTGTCATTAACTTCCCGCTTAATATCAATAAATCCATCGGAAGACTGCGCCCATTTAAGTATAACATAAGGTCTATGTTTTTCATGGAAAGTGAAAAACCTCTTGTTTAACTGCCTGCACTCATTTTCTAATATGCCCACCTTAACCTTGCATCCCTTTTTTCTCAATCTTTCAATTCCTTTGCCCGCCGATTTTGAACTCGTGTCAATGGTTCCGATTACCACACTTGGAATACCAGAGCGTAATATGAGATCAGTGCATGGAGGGGTTTTTCCACTGTGAGAGCAGGGTTCCAGGTTAACATATAAGGTGCTTTCTTTTAACAAGTCTTTATTCCTAACAGATTGAATTGCATTCACCTCAGCATGATTTTCGCCAAACTTTCTATGATAGCCCTCTCCTATTATTTTATCATTATGCACCACTACTGACCCTACAAGTGGATTGGAAAGAGTATTTCCCATTCCTTTTCTGGCAAGTTGAATACATCTTACCATATAGTGTTTTTGACCAAATTTGTCAGAATTTCCCATACTCAAAAAGCGAACTATAATTAGTAAATTTGACTACTAAATAAAAAATATTGGATGACAATAAAGGATCTTCATCAATATTCTCTTTCAAGCTTAAAAAGCCAGTATCCAGAAACAGAGGCAAAAAACCTCACGTACATGGCTTTATCGTATATTTTCAACTTCTCTCGTTATCAAATACATGTAAACTTTGATAAAATTGTTGATGAAGATCAATATGCCAAAATTAAGAATATTGTTGATGAGTTAAAACAATATAAGCCTATTCAATATATAATCAAAGAAACCGAATTTTATAATTGTCGAATAAGTGTTTCTGAAGATGTTCTTATTCCAAGACCTGAAACGGAAGAGCTAGTTGATTGGATAATTCAGGATCTAAAGAATGAAAAGATAGAGATACTTGATATTGGAACGGGAAGTGGCTGCATTGCTATTGCTCTCGCCAAAAACTTAAGCTCATCAAGAGTAACAGCAATTGACATTTCACCAAATGCAATTGAAATAGCAAAGAGCAATGCTATTGCTAATAAAGTAGAAATAAAATTTCAGGAAGTGGATCTATTCGATATTCAAAAAGAATTGCAAGTCAGCAAGTTTGATATAATAGTAAGCAATCCACCCTATGTAAGAGAATGTGAAAAAACAATGATGAAACCAAATGTATTAAATTGGGAACCTGAAATATCATTGTTTGTTCCAGATGATAATCCTCTGCTGTTCTATAATTTCATTATTCAACTTGCTGCCACATCACTAAAAAGTAAAGGGCAAATTTTTCTTGAAATAAACGAAAACTATCCAGAAGAGGTTAAGGAAGTTTTAATTAATAAATGATTTTTCCTCCATTGAAATTCGCAAAGATATTTCAGGAAAATTCAGGATGATTAAAGCTTCCAAAACTTAATAATATCGTATTTTCTAAATAAGAAAAAAAAGAGAATATGAAGGAAAATAAAAAGTTAGAAATGTTTCTGGAAAAGCCAAGCATTTGTGTTCAAGGCAGGAGAAGTGCAAATCCGAAATTACTAAAAAACTTGAGGAATGGAATGCTCCTGAAAACTTTTATGAGAAAATAATAGCCACGCTCGAAAATGAGAAATATATTGATGAAAGCAGGTACTCTGTTAGCTTTGTAAGATCCAAATTTAACCAGAATAAATGGGGAAGAATAAAAATTAAATTTGCTTTACAGCAAAAAAAGATATCAGATGAAATGATTCAAATTGCTATTGCTACTGAAATTCCTGAAGAAACTTATGAAGAATGTATTAAACATTTGCTGGAAAATAAAAACAGGGGCTTAAAAGGAGATCACAGGATGAAAAAACTTGCTAAGCTAATCTCTTTTGGAACATCAAAAGGATTTGAATATGAGATCGTTAAAAAAACAGCAGAAAAAATCATAGCCAACTAATAAAGTACATCACTTTTTTCTCAATCTTATTCAAAATCTTTGCGTAAAAGGACCCAAAATTATGGGCATAATCTGTATTTTTGTAATAAATAACTGAACTTATATTAAATGATCAACCAGGAACAAATAAAAGATATTGAGAAACGCCGGGATGCGTTGAGGAGGCATCTTTGACATCGGTCAAAAAGAACAATTTATAAAAGAGGAAGAGGCAAAAAGTCAGGCTGAAAACTTCTGGGATGACACAAAAGCTGCAGAAGAGCAACTTAGGGAAACCTCAAAAACCAAAATCTGGTTAACTGCATTTAATGAAATCCAAACCGGATTAGATGACCTGATGGTACTTTATGACTTCCATAAAGAAGGAGAAGCAACTGAAGAAGAATTAGACCAACAATATTTTACAACCCTTAAGCTCATTGAGGATCTTGAGCTTAAGAATATGCTAAGGAATGAGGAGGATTCTTTTGGAGCAATTGTAAAAATTAATTCAGGTGCCGGAGGAACAGAAAGTCTTGATTGGGCCGAGATGCTTATGAGAATGTATATCCGCTGGGGTGAAAGGAACAATTATAAGGTTCGGGAGATCGACTACCTGCCTGGTGATGAAGCTGGAGTAAAATCAGTTACCCTTGAACTAACCGGAGATTTTGCATATGGTTACTTAAAAAGTGAAAATGGTGTCCATCGACTGGTTCGTATTTCACCATATAACGCCCAGGGAAAAAGGCAGACCACTTTTGCATCGGTGTTTGTTTCACCCGTAGTTGATGAAACAATAAATATTGAAATCAATCCAGCTGATATAAGCTGGGAAACATTCAGATCGAGTGGTGCCGGAGGGCAGAATGTTAATAAAGTTGAAACTGCTGTACGTCTTCGGCATGCCCCAACCGGGATTGTGGTTGAAAACCAGGAAACCCGATCGCAGCACAAGAACAAAGACAATGCAATGCGATTGCTAAGATCACAGCTTTATGAGCTTGAACTCAGAAAAAAACTAGATGAGCAGGCAAAACTTGAAGGAGAAAAGAAAAAGATAGAATGGGGTTCTCAGATTCGCTCCTACGTTTTACATCCATATAAAATGGTAAAAGATCTTCGTACAAATCATGAAACATCTAATACCCAGGCAGTGTTAGATGGCGATTTAAATGATTTTATTAAATCCTATCTAATGGAATTTGGAGGAAAGTTATAATATCATATTCTTTATATTAAAATTATGTACAAAATTTATCACAATTCAAGATGTAGAAAAAGCAGGGCGGGGCTTGCCTATTTGCAGGAAAAAGTGAAAGATTATCAGATAATTGAATACCTGAAGGAGCCTTTAACTGCAAAGCAATTAGAACAGATACTTTTAAAAACTGGTAAGAAACCATTTGACTTTGTTCGCAAGCAAGAAGAGGATTTCAAGAAAGAGTTAAAAGGGAAAAAATTTACTGATCATGAGTGGGTAGAAATCCTTACCAAGAATCCGAAATTATTAGAAAGACCTATAGTGGAAAGTACTGATAAAGCGGTATTGGCTCAACCTCCAGAGGAAATTGATACTATCCTATAAATCAACCCAACAAATTTTAGAAACTTAAAATTAAATAGCATGAATGTAAGAATTGAACATGACACAATGGGTGAGGTTAAAGTGCCTGCAGATAAATATTGGGGTGCCCAAACTCAAAGATCAAAAGACAACTTTAAAATTGGCGATGGAACTATGCCAATAGAAATTATTAAGGCATTTGGCGTCCTTAAGAAAGCTGCGGCCATGGCTAATATGGAATTGGGTGTATTGGCTGAAGACAAAGCAAAAATTATTATGCAGGTATGCGATGAAATCATTGCAGGTAAATTAAACGATCATTTTCCATTGGTTGTTTGGCAAACGGGCTCTGGAACTCAAAGCAACATGAATGTAAATGAGGTAGTTGCAAATAGGGCACATGTAGTACTCGGAGGAAAATTGGGTGAAGGACAGAAATTCATTCACCCTAATGACGATGTGAATAAATCACAATCATCAAATGATACCTTTCCTACCGCAATGCATATCGCAGGATATGACATGGTTACAAGAGTTACAATACCAGGAGTAGAAAAACTTCGTGATACACTTGCTAAGAAAGCTGAGGAATATAAAGATATTGTAAAAACAGGTCGTACTCACCTGATGGATGCAACCCCATTAACACTTGGACAGGAGTTCTCTTCCTATGTGTCTCAACTTGATCATGGTTTAAAATCATTAAAAGCAACTTTAGACCATATGCAGGAACTGGCTTTGGGAGGTACTGCAGTTGGAACCGGATTAAATACTCCGAAAGGATACGATGTTTTGGTCGCCAAAAAAATTGCTGAAATCACAGGGAATCCATTTATAACTGCGGAAAATAAATTCGAATCTCTTGCAGCTCACGATGCTATTGTAGAGACTTCCGGAGCTTTAAAAACACTGGCCGTTAGTCTGATGAAGATTGGAAATGATACCCGTATGTTGGGATCTGGCCCAAGATGTGGGATTGGAGAAATAAATCTGCCAGCAAATGAGCCAGGGTCTTCCATTATGCCCGGAAAAGTAAATCCCACACAGAATGAAGCCTTAACAATGGTATGTGCCCAGGTTATTGGGAACGACACAGCTATTTCTATTGGAGGCATGCAAGGGCATTACCAGCTTAATGTTTTTAAACCTGTTATGATATACAACCTGCTGGAGTCAGCAAGATTATTAGGAGATGCTTGTGTTTCTTTTAATGATAATTGTGCTGTGGGAATTGAACCCAACCTGGCAAATATCAAGAAAAATCTTGAGAATTCTTTAATGCTAGTTACGGCTCTGAACACCCATATTGGTTATGAAAATGCAGCAAAAATTGCTAAAAAAGCACATGCTGAGGGAACAACACTTAAGGAGGCATCACTCGCTCTTGGCCTTGTAACCGAAGATCAGTTTGATGAATGGGTAGATCCATCAAAAATGCTTGGATCATTATAATTATTTATAGTTATTTTACATCCTCTCTATTGTTAAAATGGAGAGGATGTTATCTTTCTATAAAATCAGATTGAGAGATTTGAAAATATGCTTCTCCTAACCTTTGACCCTCAAGAAAGTTCCCTTCTTCAATAAAATATTTATTTTCAGAGTTATTTCTTACAACCCAGGCATCAGGAGTTATAAAGCCAAAGCCATCAGCAAAATTATACATAGCATATTCCTGGGAAGCTGCCAGGAGATCTTTGCTAAAAGTAAATGAATCTGAATTTAAATTAAGTTGATTAAGTAGAGTAGCAGAAAGATCTGTTTGACTACCAATTCTATTTACTATTGTATCCTGATAAATTAAAGTTCCACCAAGCCATAGCATTGGAATTCTAAAACTTTTCTCTTCTGAATAGATTAACTTTCCGGGTAAACGATGACCATGATCTGAAACGAGAACTATTAGAGTGTTTTCCCACCATTGCTCCTTTTTGGCCTCATTAATAAACTGACCCAAACATGAATCGGTATATTTAATCGAATTTCTAAATTTATCTGCGTCATTTTCCCCGCTAAATTGGGAGTTATAAGGCACATCGAATGGTTCATGACTACTGAGGGTAAAAGCTACCTTAAAAAATGGATTTTCTGCCCTCCCTATATCGGAAAAAAGTTTATCAAAAAGAATCTGATCATACGCTCCCCAACGATTTTTGGACTCTTTCAATTTAAAATCATCTTCAGATATGCAGTCCTTAAATCCAGAACTTTTTAAAAAAGATCTCATACCCGCAAAATCAATATCGCCACCATAGTAAAATGAGGAGGAATATCCTGCTTTGTTGAACACTTCTGCCAAACCTGGAAGTTTCTTTGACTTTTCAGGATACATCATAATTCCTTTTCCATTTTGTGCAGGGTAACCAGCCAATATTGCTGCCAACCCTTTTTCACTTCGTGTGCCAGCTGCATAAATTTGATTGAATAAAATACCTTCCTTTGACAACTCATTTAAACAAGGTGTTACACCCGGTTCACCATCCAAAACTTCAATAAGATTTGATGTAAAGCTTTCAAGAATAATTATAATTACGTTGGGTCTGTTAGAGTATAATACACTTTTGGCTTCAAAACTGCCTGTATCATTAAGTTCATCAAACACCTTAAGGGCATCCTTCTCGGGCAAAAACCTCACCAATTCAAAATCACTTAGTTTTCCAATGCAAGATTTCCCAAAATTCCACACCTCATTTTTCTGTGCATGGTTTATCAAAATATTTCTACCAATATCATTTTTAAAATTCGCAGTTTTGTCTTTTTTAAATCCAGAATTAATAGGGATGAATAGGATTAATGTGAAAAAAATTAAGCCTCCAATAAATACAGCATTTGGTTTAGAAGGTATGGGTTTTTTAGGCAAAATAAATTTTCTGAAAACCAGAAATGTAGCCTGAATAAAAAATAACAACAATGCGAAAAGTCCTAAATAAGTCCAAATTGTTGTTGAGGCAGCAGCTTCCCAGGGATACCTAATAAAAAACAAGGGTGTTATATCCATTCTAAAACCCCAGTTTCTGTATAACTCAATGTCAATAACAATTATAACTAAAAAAATCAGGCCTAATGGATAGCTTATCCGTTGAATACCTTTTTTACTAATTTCGGATTTCAATAATCCTGATACAATTAGCACTACAGATATAAAAATCAGAATAGAGGCTGTTAATTTAAAATCAAATAGAAAACCAACACTTAATACTTCAATCCAGTCAATTAAATGGAAGGATTTAAAAACATCAAAGTTGTAAGCCACAAATATAACTCGAGCAACAAAAAAAAATATTAGCCAGAATGTCGTATAACGTGCTAAAAATTTGAGACTATATATCATTGCTAAATTGAAAGGATTAAAATTATTCAAATTTATTCATAATTGCACTAAGTTTAAAAAGCATTAAATTGGTCCAGATATCTATTTATCTTATTTTTTTCTACTTTTGACATAATAATATACCTAGATCATTCTAACATGAAAAAATCAATATTATTCTCCGTGATTTTAATTTCATCTATAATTGCAAGTGCTCAGGTCAGCAATATTAATCTTTCAATGGGAGCAACCATACCACTTGGTGATTATAAAAGCACTGCTGATGCCGCCAGTACCGGATACGCTGGAACCGGATTTACTTTAAATGTCGGAGGAAAGTACTTCATTGTAGATTATCTTGGTATAGGAGGAACATTGAACTACGGAACCAATTCAACTGATGAGGATGCTCTGAAAGAAAGTTGGTTACAATATGTTAAAGACTTGTATCCTGATTATATTATTCCTCCGGATGCTAATGTCGAGTTTAACACCAATTTATGGAACTATGTTAATCTTATGGTTGGTCCTGTATTTTCTATTCCGGCTTCACGAATAAGCTTTGAGTTTAAAGCTCAGGTAGGGATCAGTTTTATCACACCACCAAAAAGAGAGCTCTACATTACTTACACGAATAATGAAATTTACAATAATTCTGGAGGCTCCAATGTTGCATTTGGATACTTACTTGGTGCGTCAATAGTTTTCCAGGCCAACGATGATTATGGGGTAAGAGTTGGAGCGGACTATTTTGGAAGCAAGGCGAAACTTGATCTTGAATCCAGGGTTGATGATGGAATTGGAGGATCTGAAATTATAACAGAAGTCTGGGAAGTACCGGTTACCGCCATTCATGCAACAGTTGGTATTGTTTATTTCTTTTAGAAACCAATACGATACGAGGCTTTTAAAAAGATAATATCGTTGTTACTTCTCGTGCCCAATACAGGGTCCTCAAAGTTATCACTATTGTAAATTAAGTATACTGCACCAAAAGGAGGTTGAAAACGCCAGCCAAACATCCCATAAAAGTATATTTTATCAATACTTGGTGTTATTCTGTGCAAACACTCTTATCCACAAGTTATTTGTAAAGTTATAATCTAATGATAAAATGTTAATTATTGTTGATTCAGAACTTGGATCCGGGTAGTAATCAAGCTTATTAAAAGAATATGTCAATGATAATTTTTTGAAAAGTTTCACTCTCGCATCTGCCTGGAACCAATCAAAATTCCTGTCAAAATTTTCTCCCCTGTAATAAGCAACACTTGCCGATGACCATTCATCCGTATTATAGCCTACCGTAGCACCGTACCTGTTGTTATAGTACTTTTTTTCATATAGTTTAAATTCATTATTATACGATAAATCCAAACTAAATCGGTTTTTCAGGTAGAACCTAACCCTTTGCGTAAAATTCCAACTTCTTAACACATTTTCTGTGCTCCAGAAGATGTTATTGTAGGCTCCCACATTGAAATATTTTAGCCAACCCTTAAACCACCAACGATAGGTAATATCCCCATCCAGTTCCTTCATGTCATCATCTCTGACAAACCCTGTCTGATTTACATTGTCCTTAAAATTTTTCCCGGTGTATGAGTACCTGATATGATAGTGATAGATATTATTTTCTTTTGCTACCCTGATAAAGTACGCGCTTGAAGGTGTAAAATCTCCCGGGAAGCTCGTTGCCAACTGACCTGTAATTTTCCAGGTTTTCCCAAGATTTAGCATTAAATCTAAACTGGCTGATGATGTATAATTCCCATCCCACTTCTTATCAACATAAGTAAAACCTATACTTGAAGAATTTAAAATATCTTTTTTAACTCTAATGGCAGTATAGTTTGCGGTAGGAACATAAATGCTCGTATCGGGTTCTACAATTGAATCGGGTTTGGTTTGAGAATTCATGGCATAAAAACTAAAATCTTTTATCTTCCCATTAACCTTACCTCCAAAAAGAACATCACCAATTCGCCTCGAGTAAAATGTTTTAATCCGGGTTTTAAACAACTCATTTCCATCCATAAAAAACAAACGTTTCTCAGGAAAACTCAACTCCCATCGGGTCATATTAATTTGCTCCTGATCTCCTTCAACAGTGGCAAAATCAGGATTATAGGTGAGATGAGAAACAACATTTGAGGAGATATTTATATTTGCATCGATCCCTGCCTGAGGAACCACTTTGCCATGCACTCCTGTTTCGTCACTGTCTTCATATCTAAGGGTTACATAAGGAGTAAGTTCAATAATTTTCTTTTTTGCCGGTAGAATTAATCCCGACAAAATTCCACCCTGTGAAATTCGGAAATCATCACTTAGCTCGCCCGACCAATAAGATGTTTCGAAGTTTGAGCGTATTACCCTTCCAAAGTTTATCCCCCACTTCTCAATTTTCTTATTGTAATTAATTGATTGAAATGGAATGGCAAATTCCGCTGACCAGCCCTCAGGGGTTCGTACAGCTGCCGATTGCCAAACTGCATCCCAGTTCAAATCAATGTTTCTGCCATCATCCGCCACCCTCATATCAATTTGTACACCCAGTGGATTCACAAAAAATCCAAAAGCACTTCTATTATCACGGTATGTATCCAATAGTATTACAAACAGGTCATCGTCCTTTGAAAGTAAATCTCTGGTTTGCACTTTGCCGACTATTTGAGAGGGATCCCGGGCGTAACATTTCACCCCAAAATAGACTTTTTCGCTATCGTAAGTTATATAAACAATCGTCCTCTCACTTGCTGAAGCACCTTTTGAAGGCTCCATCTGGACAAAATTCACGGCAGAATCAGCCACATTCCATGACTCTTCAGTAACATAACCATCAATAACCGGAGGTGCTTCTATTAGATAGCTTTCAACTCCCTTTTGAGAAAAAGAATTAAAATAAAATAGCAAAAAGATAGAATACAATTACAATGTACTTTGCTGGTTCATCCAAGATCACAAGTTTTCTATAAATAATTGACCTGAAGAGATATATAGGGTAATGATAATTATCATAGTAAACAGAAGGACAAAATACTTTACCTTTGTAGACCAAATATAATTACTTTTTATGACTGATAATGAAATAAAATCCAGGTTTTATAGTGATTTTACATCTTCTTCAAAGAAAGAGTGGGAAGAAAAAGCAACAGCTGATCTAAAAGGAAGAAGTTTTGATAAGCTTATATGGAAAAGTTTTGAAGGATTTGATATTCAACCATTTTACATGGCTGATGATCTTACGGACAAAGAATACATGAACTTACGTCCAGGTGACTTTCCTTTTCGAAGAGGTTCAAAAATTTCTGATAACAACTGGCTTATTAGGCAGAATTTTATTCTTGATGACAATCTTGATCATAACTGGTTAAGGTTTGCAGTTAAATCCGGAGTATCAGAAATTGGACTTATTATTCCTCAAGGAAAAACAGTAAGTAAAAAAGACCTTGATTCTTTAGTTGATTCCGTTGATCTGAATAAAATCAGAATCAGCTTTAAATCTGATAATTACAGCTTTGATCTAATTAAAACATTTGTTGAAGTACTTAGTGATAAAAAAATCGACCAAAACAATGTAAGTGGTTCCTTTGATTTTGGTCCACTTGGTCAATTATTAGAAAATAATCAGTTTCTTTTTTCTGAAGAAGAGGATTTTCAACACGCAGCAAAAATACTTACTTATAGAAACGAAAATCTTCCTGGCTTCAAAGTATTATCAATGGGTGGAGATTATCTGGCTAACTCAGGGGCATCTTTATCTCAGGAATTAGGGTTTACCCTTGCAATGGGAGCTGAAAATCTCGCACAGTTATCCAATTCAGGTTTCGAAATTGATAATATATCCAGCAGTTTGCAAATGACTCTTGGAATTGGATCGGATTATTTCATGGAGATAGCTAAAATTAGAGCTGCCCGCCAACTTTGGGCCACCATCGTTCATGCATTTAAACCCGATTTAAAAAGTTCAGGTAAAATATTTATCCATTCTGCTCCAACCTTATGGAATAAAACAAAGCTTGATCCTTATGTAAATATGTTGCGATTCTCCACTGAAGCGCTTTCTGCTGCTATTGGTGGAGCAGATTCTATAAGCAACTTCCCTTTTAATATGGTTTCAAAATTGCCAGGCTCTTTCTCAGAAAGGATAGCAAGAAATACACAAATTATATTAAAAGAAGAATCTTATATAAACAGGATAGCCGACCCCGCTGCAGGATCTTATTATATTGAAAACTTGACTGATTTAGTTGCAAATCAGGCCTGGGAAACATTTAGGGAAATTGAGAATATGGGTGGTTTTATTGCTGCCTGTAAAAAGGGATTTATTCAGGATCAATTAAATGAATCGCAATTAAAAAGAAAGGATAGTCTAGCCGAGCGCAAGGCAATTCTTGTCGGTACAAACAATTACCCAAATTTAAACGAGCCTGATGAAGAGTGCTCAAACACATTGATCGATCAAGTGCAAAATAGAGCCAGAGGTGCATTTGAATTTGAGGAATTGCGAAATAAAATTGTAAAAACGGGAGATAAAAAACCTGTAGCTGTACTTTTCCCCTATGGTGATGCTGTAATGCGGACTGCCAGAACCATTTTTGCAACAAACTTTTTGGGTGTGGGAGGCTTTGAGATTAAGGACCTGACAGGACTAAATAGTATGGAGGAAGGAATTGACATTTGCAATAATGAGAAACCTTCAATCATTGTTTGTTGCAGTTCTGATCCTGAATACCTGGAGTTTCTATCACATTTAAATAAGAAGCTAGAATCAAAACCAATAATAATTGTTGCTGGGTATCCAGCAGATTCAATTGAAGAATTGAAAAAACTGGGTGTTGGTTTTTTCGTTCATATCAAAACAAATGTTTTTGAAACTTTAACTGATATCCTAAACACCTTATCGAACAAATAAAATTCTGTAAAATAGGAGAATACGAAAAATATGAGACCTGATTTTAACAAAATAGATTTCCGGAAATTTAATTCTTCATCCGATTCAGATAGTCAATGGGAATCAAATAATAAAGTTGAAGAAAGCTGGAAGACTCCTGAGCAAATAAATTTAAAAAGTGTCTTCACGAAATCTGACCTTAACAAGATTGAACATCTTGACTTTGTTGCCGGTATTCCGCCATTTTTAAGAGGCCCGTATTCAAGTATGTACGTTACCAGGCCATGGACAATAAGGCAGTATGCAGGATTTTCCACAGCAGAAGAATCCAATGCTTTTTATCGCAGGAACCTGGCTTCAGGCCAAAAAGGATTATCTGTTGCTTTCGATCTTCCCACACATAGAGGTTACGATTCTGACCATGAAAGGGTAGTCGGAGATGTTGGAAAGGCAGGAGTAGCCATAGACTCTGTTTTAGACATGAAAATGCTCTTTGATCAGATTCCATTGAATGAAATGTCGGTGTCAATGACAATGAATGGGGCTGTTTTACCTATTATGGCTTTTTATATTGTTGCTGCACTGGAACAGGGTGTAGATCCTAAGCAATTAAGCGGAACGATACAGAATGACATTTTGAAAGAATTCATGGTTCGGAACACTTATATATATCCCCCTGGTATGTCAATGAGAATAATTGCTGATATTTTCAATTATACTTCTGAGAATATGCCCCGATTTAACTCAATAAGTGTTTCCGGATATCATATTCAGGAAGCCGGAGCCACTGCCGATATTGAGCTTGCTTATACTCTTGCTGATGGATTGGAATATTTAAGAACAGGTATTAACTCTGGAATGGATATCGACTCATTTGCACCAAGAATATCTTTCTTCTTTGGCATTGGGATGAACCATTTTATGGAAATCGCAAAACTTAGAGCAGCAAGATTATTGTGGGCAAAAATTGTTAAGAAGTTCAATCCGAAAAATCCAAAATCGCTGGCCTTAAGAACTCATTGCCAAACATCTGGCTGGAGTTTAACTGAGCAAGATCCTTTTAACAACGTTACCCGTACATGTGTTGAGGCGCTTGCTGCTGTACTTGGGCATACCCAATCCTTACATACCAACGCACTGGATGAAGCAATTGCTTTACCCACAGATTTTTCAGCACGTATTGCCCGCAACACCCAAATTTATATTCAGGAAGAAACCCAGGTCACCAGGTCAGTTGATCCATGGGCCGGGTCCTACTATGTGGAAACTCTAACCAATGAACTAGTAAATAAAGCCTGGGATTTAATTGAAGAAATTGAAAAGCTTGGTGGAATGGCCAAAGCCATTGAAACAGGAGTACCTAAAATGAGAATTGAAGAAGCAGCAGCTCGAAAGCAGGCACGGATAGATTCGGGAAAGGACACGATTGTTGGCGTTAATAAATACCAGCTCAAAACAGAAGACCCACTTGATATCCTTGAAGTTGACAATACCGCTGTTCGTGAATCACAAATTATTAGGTTAAATGAACTGAAAGCAAATAGAGACAATAAGAAAGTTGAACAGGCCTTGAATGATATTACAAAGGCAGCTGAAAGTGGAAAAGGTAATTTGCTGGATTTATCAGTTAAAGCAGCCCAGGCCATGGCAACCTTAGGTGAAATTTCCGATGCTATTGAGAAAGTTTCTGGAAGATATAAAGCTGTTATTCGATCAGTTTCAGGAGTTTATTCTACTGAATCAGGAAAAGACCCAATTTTTGAGAAAGCTCGGGCTTTAACAAGGAAATTTGCCGAAATGGAAGGTCGGCAACCAAGAATAATGATTGCCAAAATGGGCCAGGATGGACATGACAGAGGAGCAAAAGTAGTTGCTACAGGATATGCTGATATTGGATTCGATGTAGATATTGGTCCCTTATTTCAAACACCTGCTGAAGCTGCACGACAGGCTTCTGAAAACGATGTTCATTTACTTGGGGTGTCAAGCCTGGCTGGAGGACACAAAACACTTGTTCCTCAGGTCATTGAAGAGCTAATGAAATTAGGCCGGGAAGATATTATGGTGGTGGCCGGTGGCGTTATTCCTACCCAGGATTATGAATTTTTATATCGTTCCGGTGTAGTTGCTATTTTCGGACCAGGTACTTCTGTAGCAGGTGCCGCAGCAAAAATTCTTGAACTATTAATTCATAGTATAAGTTAAAACTAAATTCACAAACCATGAAAAAGTATATTTCAACTGCATTACTTCTTATTTCAATTATTATGACAGCAAATTGCCAGGATTTAAATCAAACAATACTTTCTGAACGGACAAACTCTCTTATACTCATTGGGCATGGTAACCGTGATGCTTTTTCTATACCTGAATTCCAGGGATGGTTTGATGAAACTTATGAAACCTATTTACCAGAAAAAGATGTTATGAATGTTTTAACCGGCATTGAGTTGGATGAGGTTACAATAACCATTGTTATGGCTACCTGGTGTCCTGATAGTCGAAGAGAAGTCCCAGCATTTTATAGGATCCTAGATGAACTTAGTTTCCCTGAAGATGCTATTTCTTTAATAAATGTAAATACAGACAAAGAATTACCGGGAGAAGACCTGTCTAGCCTCGATTTCAATTTTGTTCCAACTTTTATCATTTATAGGGATGGGGAAGAGTTGGGAAGAATTATTGAAAGTCCAGAATCAACCCTGGAGGGAGATCTTCTTAAAATTCTCATTGATTGATATAAAGCATTTTACTTTCAAAAGTGAAGGAAATTTCGTAACTTTGAGCAAACGAAAGCGTAAAGTATATTATCATGGAAGAACCTCCTAAGTCTACTGCAGGCCAAGGATTTGGAATTGCATCATTAATATTGGGGATTTTAGCCCTGCTTATTGCTTTTATTCCTTGTGTTGGGATCTTTGCCCTTATTCCGGGCCTTATAGCAATAGTATTAGCCATAGTTGGATTATCACAAGCCAGTAGTGCAAATGGTTCAAAAGGAATAATAATTTCAGGACTGATCATATCCATACTCGGAACTACTCTTGCCGCTGCGTGGCTCGTATTGTTTTCAACCAGTGGTTTGTTTTTGGAAAAATTTGGTAAAGAATTTGCCAACGACGAAAGAATAGAAAGTATTATTGAAGAGTTTGTGGGTGAGTTTGAAAATGAGTATGGAAAAGAAATCGATGAGGCTATGGAGGAGACCGACCAAAACCTTGAAAACACACTGGAAGAACTTGAAAAGGGTAAACCGTTTGACACACTGAGCAATGAAGAAAAGGCCGGAAAAGTTGGGAAAGCTGCTGGTAAAGCCCTTAAAGAATTTAATGAGACCCTTAAAGACACAACCAAAATTGAATAGTATTTACCTATAGATTAGTTGAATACACTCAAGCGTAATCCTTATCTAATACTCAACCTGTTTTTCGTCGGGCTGATCTTAAGTATTTTCACTTATTCCGCAATTTTTTCAGCTGAAAAGGACAATCATCCAGTTCCCTCATATTATGAAAAATTTGCTGGCAAAGAATCTCCTACGAGTGGTCTTTCAAGAAGCTTTTCTGAAATAATCAGAGGTAATTTTAAGGAGGGGAAAGCATGGAACAGCAATGGAATTCCAATATTTCTTTTTTTTCTTATTCAATTATTTATAAGATTTACAACCAGTATTTTTGCGATTAAAAAAACGGTTGACTTAAAAAAACTGGCATGGTTTGATAGCATAATTTCATTGGTTCTATTCTTATTATGCTTTAAGAACCTCCTTGCTTTCTGGAAGTTTTTCTAATCCATTTATATTTAATCTTAAAATTGATTAAAGTTCCGCCACCAAAAGTGTTTTTCCTGCTCTAATTCCCCTATTAGTCTTTTCCAAAGTACTGCATTCGTGATAAAGGTCGTGTTCAAAAAATAGAATATACCCATTTTCATAAGCTTCCTGCATGAATTCTTCCTTTTCCTTCATACTAATTAACGGCCTTACATCAAAAGACATGTTGTAATGAGCCGGAATATGCACAGTAGAAGGACAGAGATCAGCTGAATAAACCAATTTCTTATCCTTATAACTCACAATTGGAATTACCTGACCTTCCGTATGGCCATTAAAAATGCGAACTTCAAATCCAGGAAACAATTCTCCTTCTTCCTCAATAAATTTTAATCTTCCGCTATCCATCATTGGCAATAAATTCTCCTCAAGGTAGGAATCTTTCTCTCTTTTATTTGGGTTCATGGCCCACTCCCATTGCCTTCGACTAACCCAGTATGTGGCATTAGGAAAAGTTAATTCAAAGCCATTTCCGTTTTTACTTCTTTTAACTCCACCCCCACAGTGATCAAAATGCAGATGTGTCAGAACCATGTCAGTTATATCTTCAGGGTTATAACCATGCTTATTTAATCCGCCCTCAAGCCCATCTCCACCATTCAACTGCAAAAAACTAAAAAACTTTTCATTTTGTTTATCCCCACAACCATTATCAATTAGTATGCGCTGCTCTCCATTATCTACCAAGAGGGAGCGCAAGGCCCAATTGCACAGATTCTTTTCATCAGCGGGGTAATATCTCTGCCATATTGATTTAGGAACGACCCCAAACATGGCACCACCGTCCAATTTAAAATTGGATATATGAATAGGGAACACTTTTGTTTCGTTCATTATAATTTAAGTTATATTTTTAAAGCAAATATAATTATCTAAACTAAACCAACACCCTTAATATGAAAATACACCTGATAGCCATTGGCGGCAGCATAATGCATAACCTGGCCATAGCCCTTCATCTGAAAGGATATGAAGTGAGCGGTTCTGACGATGAAATATTCAATCCGGCACAGGATATGCTCAAAAAATATAAGTTATTTCCAGAAAAGGAAGGCTGGGACACCACTCGTATACACTCTGAACTTGATGCAGTTATTGTTGGAATGCATGCAAGGGAGAACAATCCCGAATTGGAAAAAGCAAAAGAATTAAATCTGAAAGTATATTCATTCCCTGAATATGTGTATGAACAGACCAGAAATAAAACGCGGGTAGTTATAGGAGGAAGCCATGGAAAAACAACTATTACCTCCATGATAATGCATGTTTTGAGATTCAATAAATTGGATTTTGACTACCTGGTTGGTTCAAGGCTTGAAGGATTTGAAACAATGGTTAAACTCACCGAGAATGCACCAATTGCCATTTTTGAAGGAGACGAATACCTATCCTCTCCCATTGATCCCAGGCCTAAATTTCATGTTTACCGACCAAATATTGGTTTTATTAGTGGAATAGCATGGGACCATATAAATGTATTTCCTTCCTACGAAAATTATCTTGATCAATTTCGATTATTTTTAAGAAAAATTGAACCAGGAGGCTCATTGATTTATCAGGCAGAAGATACAGAGCTGGAAAAAATAATAGAAACAGGCCCAAAAGAAATCAAATACATTCCATATTTCACACATTCATATGAAATTGATAACAACAATACCTATCTAATTGACGACAAACAAAAAATTCCAGTTCTGATTTTCGGGAAACACAATATGCAGAATCTTCAAGGTGCAAAAACAGTTTGCAAAGAACTGGGTATCTCAGATGAAAAGTTTTATGAAGCTATTAAAAGTTTTAAAGGTGCTGCCAGGCGACTGCAAATCCTAAAAGAAGGGGATAATTCCTGTATCTATTTTGACTTTGCCCATTCTCCTTCTAAAGTAAAAGCTACTATTGATGCTGTAAAAGAGCAATATCCTGAAAGAGAGTTAATTTCAATATTTGAGCTTCATACTTTTAGCAGCTTAAAGGAAAGCTTCCTTCCTGAGTATAAAGACACTTTGAAGAATGCAGATAAAGCCTTTGTATATTATAGTCCTGAAACCCTAATACACAAAAAGTTAAAGGCGATAAGTCCTGACCAGGTTCTGGAGGCATTTGGAACTGATAACATTACAGTATTTACTGAGCCTGGTGATTTAGAGAAAAAAGTGAAAGAATTGAATCCTGATAATAAAAACTTTCTTATTATGAGTTCAGGAAATTTTTCAGGTATTGATTTTACCAAAATTATAGCCCTTTAATGTTTTAGAAAAAGAGTATTTTTGAGAATAAGTAAAATAAAATGGAATTTAACCAGATACTTTTTGCATTTGGACTGACATTGTTTGCCGGATTATCAACTGGAATTGGCAGTGCTATCGCATTCTTCGCAAAACGCACCAATACAAAATTTCTTTCAATTTCCCTTGGTTTTTCAGCTGGGGTAATGATATATGTATCCTTTGTTGAGATTATCCAAAAAGCAAATGATTCTCTTGTTGAATCATTGGGAACCACTGCTGGTTGGTGGTGGACAATAGCCTCATTTTTCGGAGGGATTCTTCTAATTGGGGTAATTGATAAATTTATTCCTTCGGTGGAAAATCCCCATGAAATAAGAGCCGTTGAAGAAATGCATTCGGAACCAGATAAGAACCAGAAACTCATGCGTATGGGAATGTTTACAGCTTTAGCCATTGCAATACACAACTTCCCGGAAGGCCTCGCTACATTTACTGCTGCACTCAAAGAACCAAGCCTGGGAATTGCTATTGCAGTTGCTATAGCTATTCATAATATTCCGGAAGGTATTGCTGTTTCTGTCCCAATTTACTATGCTACCAATAGTAAAAAGAAAGCATTCACACTTTCTTTTCTGTCGGGATTGGCTGAGCCGGTTGGTGCTTTAATTGGGTATTTGCTTTTAATGCCATTTATGAATGATCTTGTTTTTGGAGTCCTGTTTGCAGGGGTTGCCGGTATCATGGTCTTCATTTCTCTGGATGAGCTACTCCCAGCTGCTCAAAAGTATGGAGAACATCATCTATCCATTTATGGTTTAATCGCCGGAATGTTGGTGATGGCCATAAGCTTGATTTTATTTTTATAATTTGAATTTCTATTATCTTTGCAATTCTTACCTGAAAGGTTAAATACCTAAAAATGTTGAGGAAGATAATAGTAGGGTGTGTATTTTTATTCCTTTTGATTTCCAGTGCAAATTCACAGGAATATCGAAATGCCATAGGAATTCGGGCCGGACTACCCACGGGCTTAACCTACAAACGATTTTTTGATGAGAATTCTGCTATTGAAGGAGTGCTTGGTACACGCTGGCACGGAGTTTCCTTATCTGTCTTGTATGCCTATCACAAAGAGACAAAAATTTATCCTGGTTTAAGATGGTACTTTGGGGGTGGTGCAGCACTCGGGTTTTATGATAACCAAAGCCCCTGGGTAGTTGGCAACGATTATAAAGCCATTTTTGGAGTTGAGGCAGTACTTGGCATTGATTATACTTTTGAAAAAGTGCCTGTAAACTTAGGCTTTGACTGGACTCCCCTTTATAACGTAATTGGTTATACAGATTTCGATTTTCTTCAGTTTGCTCTATCTGTAAGATATCTATTTTAAGATCAATAATTTCCAATCTGAATTCTCAAGTAAAAATTTCTGTAAAAAATTATTTGTCAGATTAAAAAATATTTTACCTTTGCAGTCCAAACCAAAAATACGTTTGAAAACGGTCCGTTCGTCTAGGGGTTAGGACGCCAGGTTTTCATCCTGGTAACAGGGGTTCGATTCCCCTACGGACTACAAAATTTAAAAAAGGAAGACAGGAAGTATGGCAAATCATCAATCATCCTTAAAAAGGATAAGGCAGAGTGAAAAAAAGAAGGTTCATAATAGGTATTATGCAAAAACAACACGTAATGCTATTAAAAAGCTTCGTGATATGGACGATAAAAAAGCCGCTGAAGAGTTTTTACCAAAAGTAGCTTCAATGCTTGATAAGCTTTCAAAGAAAAATATCATTCATGATAATAAGGCATCAAACCTTAAATCTAAATTAACAAAGCACGTAAATCAACTATAAGATATTTCAGTTAATTATGAGAAGCCTTCCAACCCTGGAGGGCTTTTTCTATTTATATCAGTCATTACTTCCAGCCTTTTCTAAATAATGTTTAATTTTATATCAATTCAAATCATAGTTTGTGATCATGTATGGGCGAATATAAAAATCTTCGAATAAAGGATTGGGCGGTTGAAGACAGGCCTAGGGAGAAACTACTTTCAAAAGGCTTAAAAAGTTTAACTGATACTGAATTACTTGCCATTTTAATAGGTTCTGGACAAAAGAATGAATCGGCCGTTGAAATTGCCAAGAAAGTTTTAAACCTGGCCCAAAACAATTTGAATGAACTGGGTAAATTATCTATAAAAGATTTTAAAACAGTTAAAGGTATTGGAGAAGCTAAGGCAATTACCCTTATCTCAGCTCTTGAGTTAGGCCGCCGAAGAAAATCATCAGAATCAAGGGAAAAGTATAAAATCGGCAGCAGCAATGATGCTTTTCTTTATATGCAACCTTTTCTTGAAGATCTTTCCTATGAGGAATTCTGGGTTATATATATGAACAGATCAAACCGGGTAATTGACCAGTTAAAGATCAGTCAGGGTGGAATTTCAGGTACCGTCATAGATGTTCGAATAATCCTAAAACATGGTATTGAAAAACTTGCTTCAACACTTATTATTTGTCACAATCATCCATCCGGGAACCTCCAGCCAAGTAAATCAGATATACAAATTACTACTAAACTTAAAGAAGCTGCAAAATTTCATGATATAGATGTGCTTGATCATTTAATAATAAGCGACAGCCTCTATTATAGTTTTGCTGATGAGGGAATAATGTAATTAAACATTTTATTTATCAAAATCAGACATCTAACATATAACCAGATTGACCTGGAGAAATGGGACCGTTTTATTTTCAACTCAATGAATGGATCATTTTATGCCTGGTCATGGTACCTAGACTCAGTTTGTGATGATTGGGAAGTACTAATGGAGGGGGACTATGAATCAGCTATGATTCTACCTGTGAAAAAAAAGTACAATATTTCATACTTGTCACAGCCATTTCTTGCCAAACAGCTTGGGATATACTCAATTAACAACCTAAGCAAAGAAAAATCCCATAAGTTTCTTCAAAGTATTCCGGACAAATTTAAATGGACGAAACTCCATATGAATAAATTTAACCAAATTCAATTGAGTAATTGGAAAGAGTCAAAACAGAAAGTATTTGAACTTGACCTGATTTTGAAGGCTAATAAGTTATCACAGAAAGTTTCCAAATTCACGCAAAACATGCTGATAAAAGCCAACCATGAAGGCTTTTCCCAGATAAAAGATCTTTCACCAAATGATTATATTAAGCTTTGGAAAAGTGTTACAGGAAATACACGTTCCAATGCTTCCGAGGAGGAAAACACAATCAGGCGAGTACTTTCTAAAGGCATTCAACATAGAGTATGTAAAATTCAAGGTGTATTTTCAAAATTTAACAATCTTGTATGCTGTGGTGTGTTTTTTAATTTCCAACGAAAAATAACTTTACTTTCATTTGTAAATGACTCGAATGAAAAAGATTTAAGGGCCTTAACCTGGATGATATCTAAATTCATTCATGAAAATGCAGGAAAAAATTTAACACTCAGGTTTGAATTACCTGAATATCAGAACATATTTTATTTCAGGAAAAAATATAAAAAAAGAAACCAGGAGTTATCAGAAATATTTTCAGGTTTTGGAGCTCAAACATTCTTATACCCTATTATTGAATCAAAGGACTCATCGTTTTGGATTAAATTCATGAAGCCTTTCCTATAGTCGCAAGCCAGCAACTTATAATTTCCTCACTATTAAACTATCTTCACATTCATTTAGAAGGGTGTTGATTGGCTTCTCTAATACCGGATGAATATATTCCGGTAGAATCTCACTGAGTGGAAGAAGAGTAAACCTACGTTCATGCAATCTTGGGTGAGGTATCTTCAGGTTATCTTCAGAAATTATCAAATCATTATAAAATAAAATATCAAGATCAATTATTCTTGCACTATAACCGGATTTTTCTCTTTTTCTACCCAGCATTTTCTCAATAATTAACAATTCATTTAATAAATCATTTGGTGGTAAGCTTGTATCGACAAGAATAACCTGGTTTAAAAAGTAATTCTTATGCTTAAACCCCCAGGGTTCAGATTCAAATATTGATGAGATTACAAGTAGTTTCCCAATTCTACGATCAATCATTGACTTCGCCTCCTCCAAAGCTAGTTTCCTGTCACCAATATTACTTCCCAACAGAATTACAATCATTTATAAGTTTCTTTATTTTCAATATATAAATAGAAGCATTAAATCAGATTTTTCAAAAAAATACAATAATAAATAATAAGTTTTTATTTATAGCCTAAGCTTATAACTTTGTAGTTCAATAATTAATTGATAGAAATATGAAAAGCTTTCTTAAATACACACTTGCAACCATAACAGGAATTGTTATTTCAACCATTCTTTTAACGATTGTTTTGTTCGGCATTCTTGGTGTAATGATTTCAACTTCAGATAAGCCAGTTAGCATTAGATCCAATTCAATTTTACACTTGAAGATAAATCAGAATATTCAGGACAGAAGTTCCGTAAATCCCTATGAATTTGACTTTTTAAGTTTTAGTCTCAGCCCAAAAGCAGGTTTAAATGATATACTTCGAAACCTGAAAAAAGCAAAATCGGATTCTGATATTGAAGGTGTTTTTCTGGATTTTGGTTTTATCACCCCTGGTATATCCACACAACAGGAAATACGGGAAGCCCTGGAGGATTTTAAATCTTCAGGTAAATTTATCGTAGCTTATGCGAATACTGTTTTGCCACAATCTTCATACTATCTGGCTACCGTGGCAGATGAAATTTATGTAAATCCGGTTGCAATTTTTGATTTTAAAGGATTAAGATCAGAAAAAACTTACTACAAGAAAGCGCTTGAGAAAATTGGCATTGAAATTCAAGTACTTCGACACGGGAAATTCAAAAGTGCCGTTGAACCCTATCTCCGGGATGATATGAGTGATGAAAGCAGAGAGCAAACTATGGTATATATGGGATCCATCTGGGATCATATACTCAAGAATATTTCTGTTTCTCGTAATATTTCAATTGATGAGTTAAATGATCTGGCAGATAATCTTAAAATTAAAAATCCTGAAGATGCTCTTGAAGCAGGTCTCATTGATGGTGTTATTTATCAGGATGAGCTAATTGATATGTTAAAAGAGAAATCAGATATTGAAAACAGTAAAAAATTGAGATTGGTTGAATCATTGAAGTACTCAAAGGTTTCAGTATCCAATTCAGAAAAAAAAGGTCTTGAAAAAAACAAAATTGCTATTGTCTATGCCACTGGTGTAATTGGCATAAGTGACGGGACAGAATATAGTATTGGAGGCCCGGAATTTGTAAACGCAATTAGGACTGCTAGAAAAGATTCTTCTATTAAAGCAATTGTATTAAGGGTAAACTCACCTGGGGGGAGTGCTTTAATTTCTGAACATATCTGGAGAGAGGTCTACCTCGCTCAAAAAGAAAAGCCTGTAATAGGGTCAATGGGAAACCTGGCTGCTTCAGGAGGCTACTATATCCTTGCTCCGGCAGACACCCTGGTATGCCATGAAACTACATTAACAGGATCTATTGGCGTTTTTGGAACCATCCCCAATGCTGAGGAGCTATTAAATGAAAAATTAGGTATTACCTTCGACGTCGCCAAGACAAATACCTACGCTGATTTTGGTTCTATATACCGACCTCTTAAGCCCGCTGAAAGAGAATATTTACAATCAAGCATTGAAAACACATATGAAACCTTTCTTAAAAATGTAAGCGAAGGAAGAAATATGCCAACATCAATAGTTGATTCTTTAGGACAAGGACGAGTTTGGAGCGGCGTAAATGCCATAGAAAATGGTCTTGCAGATGTACTTGGAGGATTGAATACAGCGATTGAAATTGCTGCTGAAAAAGCTGATATTGAGAAATATAGAATAGTTGAATACCCTAAATTTGAGGACCCATTAGAGAAGTTATTAAGAACACTTACTATGGAGGTAAGGAACAAGCAACTAAAAAAAGAATTGGGTAAGTATTATATGTATATTGAGGAGCTTAAAGAACTGGCAACCTCACAGAATATTCAAATGCGCCTTCCCTACAGCATTGATATTTACTAATTAATTGAATCGTATGAATTCAATATGAATTTCAATGAAGTATGGCAAAGAAAAGTGGGAATAATATACTAAAAACTCTCCTTTGGTTTCCATCGGTGCTTTACGGTATCATAGTGGGTGCTAGAAATAAATTATTCGACCTTAACCTGCTTCATTCAAAAGAATTTGATATACCAGTTATCTCAGTTGGAAATATCTCTGTAGGAGGTACAGGAAAAACACCATTTGTAGAATTCCTGGTCTCAATTCTGGTTGATCATTCAAAGTTAGCCATATTAAGTAGAGGTTATAAGAGAAAAAGCAAAGGCTTTGTGCTTTCAGATAAAAAATCTACTGTTGAGGAAATTGGAGACGAACCACTACAAATGAAACGAAAATTCCCAGGGATTACAGTTGCTGTGGATAATGAAAGAGTACATGGAATTCAAAAACTATTGGATGATGATAAGGATCTTGATGTTATTTTGCTGGATGATGCCTATCAACACAGGTATGTAAAACCTGGTCTTTCAATACTTTTGGTGGATTACAACCAACCTCTTCATTCTGACCATTATTTACCTTTGGGTCGATTAAGGGAGCATCCATCGGAGAAAAGCAGGGCAAATATTGTAATTGTTACAAAGTGCCCTGAGAATATAAAACCGATGGAGCAGAGGATTATTAAGAAAGACCTTAATTTATTTCCCTACCAATATCTTTTTTTTACAAGAGTAATGTATGGTGATATTCAACCAATCTTTCCAGGAAAATTCAAAGTCCTTTCCAGTGAAATATGTAAGGAAAACAAATACAATATTTTACTTGTTACTGGAATTGCTAATTCACGTCCGTTACGCAAGCAAACTCGAGGTATCTCGCCTAAAATAAGTGAGATAAAATTTCCTGATCATCATGCTTATTCAGTAAAAGACATAAAAAAAATAAATAGGAACTTTAAAAGAATAAGTAGCACAAATAAGATTATATTAACAACTGAAAAAGATGCAATGCGATTAAAAAGTTTGCAGCAAATTATCCAACCGGGTGTTAAAAATTGGTACTATATACCTATTGAGGTAGATTTTCATGATGATAAAAAAGAATCCTTTCAAAGCCTTATTATAGATTATGTTACAAAGAATAAAAGAAACAGTAACCTTTCTTCAGACAAAAACTAATTTCAATCCACAGGTTGGGATAGTACTAGGAACTGGTCTTGGTGGCCTGGTTAAAGAAATTGACGTACAGATAGAACTTGATTATGAGGAAATTCCTAGCTTTCCTGTGTCAACTGTTGAGGGGCATCATGGTAAATTAATATTTGGAATCCTTGGCAATAAGAGAGTGATGGCAATGCAAGGAAGATTTCATTTCTATGAAGGATATACTCTTGAGGATATTGTTTTCCCAATTCGGGTTATGAAATGGATGGGAATTGAAAATTTATTCCTATCAAATGCGAGTGGTGGCGTAAATCCGGATTATGAAATAGGTGATTTAATGATTCTTGAAGATCATATTAACCTGCTACCAAATCCACTAATTGGAAAACATTATCCTGAATTTGGCACAAGATTTCCCGATATGGGTGAGGTATATTCCAAAGACTTGATAAATAAGGCAGAACAAATTGCAGCTAATAACGGGATCAATGTTCAGAAAGGAGTTTATACTGCAACAACAGGCCCTACCTATGAAACGCCTGCTGAATATAAATATTTCCGGGTAATAGGATCCGATGCAGTTGGTATGTCCACAGTTCCTGAGACAATAGCTGCACATCAGATGGGATTGCCCTGCTTTGCAATTTCAATTATTACGGACCTGGGTGTTCCTGGGAAAATTGAAACAATTACGCATGAATCAGTTCAGGAGGTTGCTATGAAAGCAGAAGAAAAAATGACTCTGATCATGAAAAATCTTATAGCCACCCTATAATTCTGTGAATAAAATAATTCGTTCAGAAAATTCGCATGATGCGAAAAAATTCATGACTGGTGATGTCATCTCCATCAGCCTGGCTCATTTGGCACACGATACTTATTCTTCCTTCCTGGCTCCAATTCTTCCTTTACTTATTGAAAAACTGGGCATTAATCTATCAATGGCAGGAATGTTATCTGTTATTCACCGGATCCCCATGCTATTTAATCCTTTCATAGGAATTTTGGCCGACAATATGAAGGTCAGGTATCTTATCATTCTGTCACCTGCAATAACAACGGTGACCATGAGTTTGATTGGAGTAGCATCAAGTTATGTGATGCTTGCGTTCCTCCTTTTCATAGCAGGAATTAGTTCCACAATGTTTCATGTACCTTCTCCAGTTATGATCAAACGCATTTCGGGAGATAAGCTAGGGAAAGGCATGAGCTTTTTTATGGTGGGTGGGGAACTTGCAAGATCTCTCGGGCCCTTAGTAATTGTTGCAGCTGTAACACATTGGGGCCTGGAAGGAACTTACAAACTCATCCCATTTGGTTTAGCTGCCTCAATTGTTTTATACTTTCGGTTAAGAAATATAGATCTCAGGGAAGACTTTAGGAAAGAAAAAGAAAAAGTAAGTTATTATTCTACCTTCCGGAAATCCCTGTCCACTTTTCTTAAGCTGGGAATGATAATATTTTTCAGGGGAGCTATGAAATCAGCATTAACTTTATACCTGGCTGTATATCTAACTGATAAAGGATATTCACTATGGTTTGCAGGCATTTCTCTTTCAGTAATACAATTAGCCGGTGTTGCAGGAACTTTCACTGCAGGAACCATCTCAGATAAAATTGGACGGCGAACCGCAATGGTTATGATCACAATAATATCTCCCTTTTTAATGTGGTTATTCATAAATTCAGGAGGATTTATGACCTATCCTATACTTATAATAACAGGCTTCTTCCTGGTTGCACCTGGACCGGTAATGCTGGCTATAGTGCAGGAGATAGATACAAAACACCTAGCGTTTGTAAATGGAATTTTCATGACCATTAGCTTTGGGTTAAGCTCAATAATGTTACTTCTGGTAGGGATTTTGGCTGACAATTTTGGATTAGACAAAACCTATTCCATCGCAGCAATTATAGCTTTATTGGCTATTCCCTTTGCTTTTCTTCTTCCAAAAAAGAATGTAAAAGTTAATAATTATCAGGTATAGGCTGATTAATTCAGTTTTCTTGCCAGGACACATGACTTTTTATATCCGGATATTTCTCCCATAGTATTAAAAACCTCGATAAAAAATACATATATACCGATGCTTGCCTTTTCTCCACCATCATTCTCACCATCCCATATAAAACTTCCTGAAGTTCCAAGGAGTTCGTTATTATACAAGTGCCTAACTCTGCGACCCTGGGCATCAAAAACCATAACATTTGCTATATAGCCAGGCTCGCCAAAGTCATAAAAAACTTGCACAAAATCGTTATATCCATCGTTATCAGGAGAGAAAACTTCAGGTTCAACCCAAACATCTTTATTTGATTCTGAATAAGCAGAGAACTGCGAATTCAAAGCCCCTGGCGTTGCATAGCCAATGGTTTCAGCTGCTGAATGCCAGTTTGCAGCATCCATCGTGGGATTATCTGGATTTAATCGTTCAAGAGATACTCCTTCTAAATCCCGCAGCAGGGAAAAGTGCATTTTCTCATTATATGAAAATTCATCAACGATATTAAACCATTTGTCAAGTAGCACAATAACCCCTTCTGAATTAGGGTAAGAAGGCATTTCATTTAACTGAATAAAGCTATATGGATCAGATGAGGGATATTGGGTAATTACATTTTGCGGATCAATTGTTAGCGCCAGATATCCCTTAGGTAGAATAAGGTGTGTGGACTGACTAACCTCACACAATGATTTAAGTTGCCATGAATCATTATCCCGGGTGGCAATTAATAGATCTCCAACATCAAGAATTTTATCTGATCTGTTAAATATTTCAACAAAATCCACCCCCTGTCCGGCAGGATTAAATAACACCTCATTTATTATCAGATCAAGACTGTCAATTGTTTCAGGTATTCCAAATTCAACAAAATTTCTATTTCCTATAATGTTTCCAGCACAATCTGTTAACTCATCCTCAATTTGCAATGTGTAAATTACACCTTTCAGAAAACTCTTATTATAAGACAGTTGAACCCTTGTAAAGTCTGGTGTCAAAGTTCTTACTCTAATGGGAGAGTCAAATGAATTATCAATACTGTAAATACTATTTTGAATGGCAATTTCGCGATCATAAGGTTCATTAAAATGCACCTCAACAATTGTATCTTCAACCACAAATGCCTTCCATACATCAGGAGGAATCAGGTCAGGATTAGAATTACTAACAGAATTTGATTGTCCTGGAGTACCACCACTTCTATCAATTGAAGCTCTCCAGTTTGCCACCCCTACGCAAGGAAATGCCGGATCAATTTGTTCCAGTGACCACCCTCCCTCCATTTTAAATTCATCATGATACCAGTCTTTGTTATATGAAACGAATGAAATTACCTGCTTTGCTGTATCGGATAAAATTAGATCCTGGCCCGTATTAGTTAAGGTAGGCATGTCCTCAATTCCCGAAACCAAACCATAGGAACTGAATACTGAAGTATCAGTACTTGAACAAATAATCAAATACCCCCCACCTGGGATACAAGTTCCAGGAATTTCTTTTTCCTTTGTGCCTATAGTAAGGGTCCAGTTATCCAGGCAAACCTCATAATTATTGTTGTTTTTTAACTCAATGTATTCCACTTCCGGTAAACCGATCGGGGGATCAGGATCCGCCATTATTTCATTGATTACTATGCTATTCGGTCTTATTTTGTAGTAAAAAAACTCTTTATAAAGTGGACCTGATAAATTATTACCTGAGAGGTCAGAGATATTGGTAATTTGAATGTTATAAGTTGTTTCATTTTCAAATTCTTTCAGAAATTTCAAATGCACTGATTTATCATCTAATTTAAAAACAGAATAAGGATATCCTATACCGTTGTCAACCTGATAATTAAGAGTATCTAAAACTACTATTTCTGCTACTGGTTCATTAAAGTACAACTCCAGCTCATTCAACGATTTAATTCCTATTTCCTCAACATCCGGAGGTATGGTATCTTTAATAAACACCCCTGAGATAGTTAGATCATCAAACCAAAATTTTCGATCTTGAGTGGAAGAATATTCATAATAAATACCAAAATAACCCGGATGAATTATTTCATCATTTTGTCCCGAACCTACCTCAACTACATCTGCAAATGCTCCATTGGAACTCAAAAATACTTTCCATTGGCCAGTCTGGTTGCGTGATATCTTAATTGCCGCAACGGAATCAACCGGTACATCAATCTGCCAGTTTATGCTTGATGTAATAATTTCTATTAAATTTCCATCTTTTGATTTCCAAAGCTTTAACACATCATCTGAGCCAGTATAATTCACCCCGACTATAAATCCATTGATATTGGACGCCGGATGCATTTCCATTGCACTTTTATCAGATATAAGGTGAATAGCCCAGTTATTTGAGGAGGAGGGTTGATAACCATGCTTTACCTTAAATTGCCATGTAGTTATCCCCTGATCAAGTCTTAAGTCAAAGATTGATTTCGATATCTGATCGTGATCAGATATCGAATTATCAAAGGCATGATGCAGTGAATAGGTACCAGAAATAGCTTCTTGAAAACCAATTTCCCATCGCCCTGCGATACTCTGTTCCCATCCTTCCAGATTGTTGCTTTCGAAATCCCATGAGAGTTGTCCATACAACTGAGAAGCAATAAACCAGAACAAGATGAAAAGTTTTCTCATAAGCAGAATTATAAAATACCTTAAATTAATCTAACTTTGCAGCGGCAGTATAAGACTGCTTAAATCTGCATGGAAATTTAATTATTGATATTCTTTTTACGGAAAAAGTATAATTGGGTTTTAAAAATGAGGAATAATTATTAACACTATTCAAATGAAAGTTGCTGTAGTTGGAGCTACCGGTTTGGTAGGAAAGAAAATGATTCAAATTCTTGAGGAAAGGAATTTTCCGGTTGATTTTCTTATACCTGTGGCATCAGAAAGTAAAGGAAAAAGAACCATTTCTTTTAGAGGCGAAAGCTATCTGGTAAGAACTATTAATGAAGCCCTGGAACTTAAACCTGATATCGCACTCTTTTCGGCGGGTTCAGAACTTTCATTAAAGATAGCACCAATGTTTTCATCCAAAGGAACCGTTGTTATTGATAATTCCTCAGCATGGCGAATGGACCCAGGTAAAAAACTGATAATTCCTGAAATTAATGAAGATGTCCTTACACGGGAAGACAAAATTATAGCAAATCCAAATTGTTCAACCATTCAAATGCTGATGGTTATTGCCCCTCTTCACAAAGTTTTTAATATTCACCGGATAGTGGTGTCTACTTATCAGTCAGTAAGTGGTTCAGGAATTAAGGCAATAAACCAGTTGAACTCAGAACGTAATGGAAATATGGAGGACAAGTTTTATCCTCATCAAATTGACAAAAATTGTTTGCCTCAAATCGACATCTTTGAAGAAAACGGTTATACAAAGGAAGAAATAAAGCTGGTAAATGAATCCAAAAAAATTCTGGATGATCCAAGTTTGAATATTACTGCCACTGCGGTTCGGGTTCCAGTAATGGGAGGACATTCTGAATCGGTAAATCTTGAATTTACCAAGCCATTTGACTTAGAAGAAGTTTATTCCATTTTACGAAATGCGCCTGGCATTCTGGTGGTTGATGACCCAAAGAATAAAAAATATCCTATGCCAATTGATGCAGAGGGAAGAGACGAAGTTCTTGTTGGCCGAATCAGGATCGATGAGTCCAGAGAAAAATGCTTAAACCTCTGGATTGTAGCAGATAATTTGCGTAAAGGGGCTGCAACCAATTCCATCCAGATTGCAGAATCGCTTGTAAAAAAGGGATTAGTAAAGTAAGTCATTATAAGGATATCTCTTGATATGAATACTCTTTATCATCTCATAGATATCAGCTTTAAACTTATCGATATTTTTTCTCTCTTTCGCTGAAATAAAAATACAGGGCTGGTTCTCCTTGGCCATCCAGGTATTTTCAAGCTCTTTTAGAGTGAAATTTTCCTTGGTAACTGGTGTTAAATCATCCTCATCCTTTGATACATGGGAATAAGCGTCAATCTTATTAAAAACAAGAAATACGGGCTTTTCACCACCGCCCAATTCATTTAATGTATTTCTAACAATACTGATTTGCTCCTCAACACCCGAATGAGATATGTCTGCAACATGTACCAGGATATCGGCTTCCCTGACCTCATCGAGAGTAGATTTAAAGGACTCTACAAGATGATGAGGTAACTTTCTTATAAATCCAACTGTATCTGAAAGTAAAAAAGGAAGGTTACTTATCACTACCTTTCGAACGGTAGTATCAAGGGTTGCAAATAGTTTGTTTTCTGCTAAAATATCGGTTTTACTCAGCAGGTTCATTATAGTAGACTTCCCAACGTTTGTATATCCTACCAAAGCCACCCTTACCATTTTCCCCCGGTTTTTTCTTTGAGTGGTTTTTTGCTTATCAATTTTCTTTAGCTGGTCTTTTAAACGTGCAATCTTATCCCGGATTATTCTTCTATCGGTTTCAATTTCTGTTTCCCCGGGTCCCCGTAATCCAATCCCTCCTCTTTGCCTTTCAAGGTGTGTCCACATTCGGGTTAACCTGGGCAACAAGTATTGATACTGAGCCAGCTCAACCTGTACTTTTGCATGAGCTGTTTTGGCTCTTCCAGCAAATATATCAAGGATTAGATTTGTGCGATCGAGAACCCTTCGATCCAGTTTTTTTTCAATGTTTCTTAACTGACTGGCGGTAAGTTCATCGTCGAAAATAACGAGGTCAATACTTTCATCATGTATGTATTTCTCAATTTCTTCAAGTTTTCCTTTTCCAACAAAATACTTGGGATTTGGAAATTCCAGTTTTTGAATAAATGTTTTTTTTGGTAGGGCACCAGCAGTCTCTGCCAGAAAAGCTAATTCCTTAAGGTATTCATTAACTTCCTGCTCTCCAATGTCGCTGGTAATAATGCCAACTAAAATGGCACTTGTGATGTTGTTTGCTTGTTCAGATCTTTCAACCATTCTCTACTCTCAAAGTTGACTTGCAATTTTAAGAAAACAGAATGATAAAACCTAGGTTATACGACTCAACTGTAAAAATGAGAGGAAAATAGCTTCACAAATTAATTCACGAAACTTCTATTGCGTTGCATTATGCCGCGTATAGCCATCTTCATAGCTTCACTACAACGCATTATCATTTCATTGTCGGTAGGAAATGGAACAGGCTCAGATTCTACCATTTTTAAAGATTCCGGTGATAAAGCATTCAAATCTCCCACAGCTCTGGCTGAATAATGTTCAAATTGACTATCTGCACCAATTGGATCTTTTCTTAATAGCTTAATCGGGCTCATCTGGTAGATTTCTACTGTTCCCTCAATATGAGAAGATTTTCTCATACCTGTTTCAATAACGGTACACGTTAAATCTTTATATTTAGCAATCTTTATATCATTTCCAATGGTATCTTTCATCACATTCCCACTCTGATCAAGTGCATAATGGAATCCATCTTCAACTGTCTTTTTTTCGATTCTATCTGTTTCTTTTATCTGATCGGGACTTACATCCATCATCCGTAGTATAATTTTTATTTGATAATCATATTGTATTTCCTCGTCAAGAGCCCTGGTATAATATTCAACCCAATCAGTATTCAATTCTTGTGGGTTTACTGCAAGTAGATCGTCCTCAAATTCCTGTGAAAGGCGAAGGGGTGTCATATTTTCAATATAAACAAGTGCCCGACTCATTCCCATATGCCTACTTTCTGCCAAAAGATTATCAATATTCTCATAATCGCCCCAATACTCCTTTACTTTTGCAAATTCATACCAGGCTTGCCTGTATGATTCTTTATCATTATTATTCATTAGTTTTTGCCCATGAGCAAAAAAGAATTCCGCTGCCCTGTGCTTAGCCTGTACAAGCTCATTGTTATAATCCACATAATCAATCCGAACCTCCTGCCCATTTAATTCTAATGGTAAAACAGGGCGTATCATTTCCTGACGATATTTTAGGCGCTGATAGCTCTGAGCAACTTCTTCCCAGCTTTCAGCTTTTCCTTCCATCTTTAAATAATTAATTCTTTCCAGATCTCTTGTATTTGCTAATTTAAATGATCTGGTTAGGGTCTCGATATCTTTCTCACTATCGGGATTACGCAATAATTTTTTAACTGACTTTTGAATGGCTGCATCATAATTTCCATCCTGGAATTGTTTTTTTGATGATCCACAGCCTGCTAGAATCAAAGTGGCAATAACTAAATACGCTATTTTTTTCATGATAAGAATCTTTCCAATTATTAATACTAGGAATTACGAAATAACTGGAATAAGGTTACTTATGGGCATAAAAAAACCCCGGAGCTATCCGGGGTCTGTTTCTATACGTAATTAAATTATTGTAATACAAAGTTAATAGGGAAAGTAAATGAAACCCTTACAGGCTTACCTCTTTGCTTACCAGGCGCCCATTTTGGAGATGCTTTTACAACTCTAACTGCTTCTTTATCAAGAGCGGGATCCACACCACGAACCAATGAAACATTCGAAATAGAACCGTCTGGCTCAACTACAAACTTTACAAAAACTCTTCCACTAATACCATTCTCTGCTGCAATCTCAGGATATTGAAGATTATTTCCAATCCATGTTCTGAAACCATCCTGGCCTTTACCCTGAAAACTGGGCATATCTTCAACTATAAAGAAGATCTCAGCTTCTTCTACCTCTTCTTCTTCAGTAAACTCCATAATTTCAACTTCGGTTTCCTGATCGATTTCAAAGTCTTCAAGTTGTAATTCATCTTCCAATTCTACATCATCTTCAACAATCTGAAGTACTTCAGTAACCTTAGGAGGCTCTGGTGGTTTTGGAGGTTCGGGTTGTTCCTGGCGGGTGATAGGAATTATTTCCTCTTCAATCTGTTCTGTATTGCCAGTATCAAATTCATTTGCAGAAAGGCCACCGCTTGTCCATTCAAAAGCGATCAGCATTAGGGAAATGGCTATTACCAAACCCAACTGAAAGAAAACACCTTTTCTTTTTTCAAGGTTTACCTGATCATTTTTCTTTAGTTCCATTTTGATAAAATTTAGTGGCTAAAAATAGTTATTTCTTGACTTAAAATCAAGTGATTCTAAATTTGTTTTAAAAAAAGTTCATAGAAAATCAGTTTCCAAACATTTAAAATACCACAAATATCAGTCCAAAATACAGTATTTCAGGAATTAAAATATAGTTCTCTAAATTAATTTTAAAGGTATATTTCCCAAGTAATTTGATTTTTGCTATTTTTGCGTTCTCTTTAGAGGATTATTTGGGGCATTAGCTCAGTCCCGATAAAATTGAAATCAAAGATTTCTTAATTTATCGAGGATCCTCGAAACACTCTGTGTTTCGGGATTGGCAAAATAGAATTACTAAATGTTCATTGAACTTTAACTTGGAAGAGTGATTCTCGAAAATTATTCAAAGCAAAGCTTTGTGAATTTTCGGAACTGGAGCGTTTAAGATTTGTCGTATTTTAAATTGAAGTGTTCAATAAAATTAGGGGCATTAGCTCAGTCCCGATAAAATTGAAATCAAAGATTTCTTAATTTATCGAGATCCTCGAAACACTCTGTGTTTCGGGATTGGCAAAATAGAATTACTAAATGTTCGTTGAACTTTAAATCGGAAAAGTGGATTCTCGAAAATTTTTCAAAGCAAAGCTTTGTGAATTTTCGGAACTAGAGCGTTTGAGATTTATCGTATTTTAAATTGAAGTGTTCATATAAAATAGGGGCATTAGCTCAGTTGGCTAGAGCGTTTGACTGGCAGTCAAGAGGTCATCGGTTCGATTCCGATATGCTCCACAAAAAAATGGGATTTTCATCCCATTTTTTATTTAAACCCTTTTAATTCCAGTTAACCGGTTTCTACCGGGTGCAACATAATTTGAACTTTATTTTATCAAGGCAAGACAATAATCTCCTGGTTTTATTTTACTGATTGTAAATTTCCCGGAAGTACTCGAGTGACTAGCCTCAAATGGGATTTTCTTCCATTTATCACCTGGTCCTTTCCTATAAGCCAAAATCACGGAATTAAGTTCTTTATTTTTTATAGCGTTCTGGATAAACTCATTGCCGTAGTATCTAAAATTCTCGTATTCGAAACTAACTACTCCTGCGAGATTATTATGGCCCAAAGCATTAATTGTCCAATATCCTGTATGATCTAAAATTAATCCAGAACCTGAAATTCCTGCAGTATCTGGTTCAATCCAGCTCTTGCTTACATGTATTAAAGAAGAATCCTTAATTCTTTTTGTATCCAGTGTAATATAAGCATGCTTAAAAGAATGTTGGCCTTTTCCAGAAATTACTTTAGCCTCCCTAGAAGTTGCATCCAACATCATAAAATTCGGATCCAGTATAACCATAGATGGATTAAAAGGGACTTCAAATGTTTCTACAGTAAATGAATCAGACACCAAAAGCTCGGATTCAAATTTTTCCCAGAGTTCATTATAGAAGACAATATCCATTTTTTCATATTCATGAAATCGGTCTGTTCCCAGGAGTTTTTGTTGAATAAATACAGTAGTTGCAAACTCCTCACCTGATTTTTCAACGAGAAAAGAATCTATCGAATAATGCGGAAACCCAGGAGAATATACCCAATATTTTGAAAAACTATTAAGGTTTGTTTCGGTTCTCTCCGCCATAAAATTCAAAAATTCCTTAGAACTTATATCTGAATAGGCATATTTAGAAAAAAGTTCATCCAATGCCTCAAAAAATCTATCATCACCAATATAACCTCGTAATACATGGGCCACATCAAATCCTTTATTATATACAGTACTTCCATAAGTATGATCTGGTGAATTTCCGAAAACTGGTCTGTATCCGCCATCCCGAATATGGGTAAACCTTAAAACCCCAGTATGATTTGCCATAACAGCATCCTGAAAACTTTCTTCTTTCAAGAAATACTCCTTATAAAGCGCCACCAGATAGCTAGCCCAGCCTTCATTTATCCACATATCATCAGCAGTTGAACAGGTTACTAAGTTTCCAAACCAATTATGTGCAAATTCATGAACTAAAATGCCTTTAAATCCATTTGTATCAGCCATTGTTCGTTCTGAAAAACTAATTGCAGTGGCATGTTCCATGGCTCCCCCACTGAAAGGAACTGACATATAACCAATTTTTTCCCACCTATATGGTCCAAAAAGATCTTCAAAACAGTTTAACCACTTCCCCATGTCGCGAAAACAGGCTACCGCATTCAGGCTATCTTTAGGAGACACAAATACCATTGAAGGAATCTGCTTTTCTATCCCCTCTAATGTATCACTAATACAGATATAGTCAGAAACTGCAACAGTTGAAAGATAGGTAGGAATAGTCTGGTGCAGTTCCCAATGAAATGTCTTTGTACTATCTGGATTGGTAACAATTTCAACCAATGTTCCCGGGCAAACGGCAGTATTCTTATCGTTAACTGTTACAAAATATGTATAAGTAGCTCTGTCAGTAAAATTATCAATGCAGGGATACCAAGCACGGCCAAAGGGATGCGGATCAGATTTCATTCCTACTCCCATATTGTAGGCAAATCCATCTTTGAAATAAAAGCCTCCCCAGGCCGGATCTTTTGCAGGAGTACCATGATAAAATATAGTAATCAAAGTTGTACTTCCCTTATTTATAGGTTCAAATAATGTTATCCATAGTTTCTGATCTCTTTGACTGAATTCTTTAACCTTTTCATCTTCGATCCAAACTGAATCAACATGCAAAGAGGCCAGGTTAAGATAGAATTTTTCGAGGCCTTCTATTTCTGACTGAATCTGAAGATCAGCTGTTCCCTTAATTTGCTCAGAAGTTAGGTCAACAATATCCAGGTTTAAAGTATAATGCAGAACATCAATAGGATTCGATTCTTCAGACTCTTGAGTTTGATTTATTTTAAAACTAAATATTATGATAGTGAAAACTATAATTGGTATAAACCGAAAAACGTTTTTAAACATCCTATGAATTGTTGTAGGTTTATCTGTGATTATTAATAGATCAAGTATAAAGATAGCAAAAGATGAAAAAGGTTAACTTTATCAGACCATCCTTAATCCCAGAATGTTTGTACGAAGAATGTCATTGAGACGGAAAAGCTAGTTAAAATAGCTCACCTTTTTTTCATCGAGAGTCTTGATAAGCGACTCTAAAATTACTCTGCCATCAGTATTTCCAAGTTCATCATCAGAAGCTCTTTCGGGATGTGGCATCATACCAAATACGTTTTTTTCCTCATTGCATACCCCTGCAATATTCTCAACAGATCCGTTCGGATTATACAGTTCGGAGATATCCCCATTTTGATTGCAGTACCTAAATAAAATTTGCCCATTCAAACGCAAAGTTGAAAGCGTTTCTTCCGAAGCATAATACCTGCCTTCGCCATGTGCTATAGGAATTTTCAGAGGCTTATTCTTATCAAGTAATACATTGATGGCTGAATCATTATTATCTGGCAAAATAAAAGTGTTCTTACAAACAAACTTTTGATTTTTATTATGCAAAAGAGCACCAGGTAATAAGCCTGCTTCACATAATACCTGAAAACCATTGCATATTCCTAAAACAATACCGCCTTTTTTAGCAAACTTAATTACCTCATCCATAATATTGGAAAAACGGGCAATGGCACCTGACCTCAAATAATCACCATAGGAAAATCCGCCAGGTAAAACAATTACATCAACATCTTGAATGCTTGTGTCTTTATGCCAAAGTTCTACTACCTTATGATCAAGAATTTCTCTCAGTGTATAAACTGTATCATGGTCACAATTAGATCCAGGAAAAACAACGACTCCAAATTTCATTTGGTATATTTTTTATGAGTTCAAATATATTAATAATTAATGTTGAACCCAATATTCAGATAATGTTTTTATCTTCAATCTGTATTATCGATAGTAAAAATAAATACTAATTATCCATTACTATGAAAATATTACGTGTCATTCTTTACTTATTTATTTCCCTGATTATTTTATTTGCAATATTTGTTCTGGTTGCCTCATTATCAGACTACAAACCAGATGAAATTGAGGTATTATCTGAATCAGCTTCACCTGACACTTTGCAGCTTTCTGAATCATTGAATATTCTCTCTTGGAATATCGGCTATGGAGGGTTGGGTGATGATATGGATTTCTTTTATGATGAAGGTAAACAGGTAAGAACCACAAAAGCAAGATCAATTGAGAATCTTGAGGCAATATCCGGGTTCTTAAGTAAAAATGATACTGTTGATATCTTTTTGTTGCAGGAGGTAGATATGCATTCAAAACGCACATATTTTATCAATGAAGTGCTACAACTTGCAGAATCATTGTCTTTCAAAAATTATTCGTTTGCCTTTAATTATAAAGTCTTTTTTGTGCCACTCCCTGTTACAGAACCAATGGGTAAAGTTCATTCCGGACTTTTGTCTTTAAGTAAATTTAAACCATTTCTGGTTGAACGGTATGATTTCCCTGGAAGCTATGCCTGGCCCAAAAACTTATTTATGTTGGATCGTTGCATTTTAGTAAAGCGATATCTTCTTTCAAATCAGAAAGAGTTATTGGTTATAAATACACACAATTCAGCCTTTGATGGTGGAGAACTTAAAAAACACGAAATGGAATACCTCAAAAATTTTGTTTTGAATGAATACAATGATGGAAATTATATAATTGTTGGTGGTGATTGGAATCAAAATCCTCCTGGATTTGACAACTCAAGTATTAATAAAGGATCAGGATATCGAAATTTTGAATTAGCATCTATTTCAAGCGACTATTTACCTGTAGGATGGAAATGGTCATATGATGAGTCTTTCCCAACTAACAGGTCTCTGGTATCTCCCTATGACCCGCAAAACTCTGCTACAACTATACTAGACTTCTTCCTGCTTTCGCCGAATATTCATGCTCAAACTGTTAAAACAACAAACCTTGAATTTAAAAATTCTGACCACCAGCCAGTAGCAATCAATATTCGTTTTAAGTAAAGTACACTTTTGCAAGCTTTTTGGCCAAACTAAAACGATAGTTCTCCGTATAACGATAAGTATATAGAAATACAATACCAAAGTTAATGAATATGGTATCTGTAACCAATGCTTATAAACTGCCTTAAACATACTTTTAGGTTGATTTTTTATTTTATACATGCCGGATTATAAATGAGTGAGGAAATTTTAAAAGCTCTGATGCAACTTTTTGCCCTTGTTATTAAGCAGGGGGCAGGTGCTCAGGCAAAGGAAATTGATTATGTAAAGAAATTTGTTAACGAACACCTCAATGATGAGGAGTCAAAAAAATATATCGAATTATTTGAAGAAAATGCTGATTTAAATTCAGCCAAAGAAAAAAATGACCGTAAAAAGACTCCCTCTGTTAAAGATTCTGTTACAATACTTTCAATTTGTAAAAAAATAAACCGAACTCTTACACAAAGGCAGAAAGCAATTGTAATTATTCGCCTACTGGAATTGATACACTGGGAACAAAGACACTCACCTCAGAGAATGATTATCATTAACACTGTTTCAGAAGTTTTTAATATCTCTTCCAGAGAACTTAATAGTATTGAAATGTTTGTTAGGAATGTTAAGCTGGATGGAGTTGAAATTAATGAAATATTTGAACTGGGGGCAAATGAATTTACCGAGGAAACAAGTAGAGATCTAACAAAAGAGTCGATGCGATTTCTTAAAGTGGAAAGCGTTGATTTATATTTCCTGAAACACAATTTTACAAATCCTGTATTGTTAAATGGAATAGTAACTCAAGTAAATAAGATTTACCTTTTCGCGAGTGGAAGCACTGTCAATCCATCTAAAAGCAAGCCAATATATTATAGTGATATTATTTCAAAATTTAAGTCTGAAAATATACTTTCTGCCATTCACTTTGAGGCCAAAAAAATTTCTTATAAGTTTTCTAATGGCCAACTTGGGATACGGAATGTGTCATTTTGTGAAAGCCAGGCAAAACTAATTGGTATCCTGGGGTCCAGTGGTGCAGGAAAAACCACATTATTAAATGTTCTAAACGGAACAGAAAAGCCATCAGAAGGTCAAGTACTAATTAATGGATTCGATCTTAATGATGAGAAAAATAAAATGAAAGGGGTAATTGGAAATGTACCACAGGAAGACCTGCTGATTAATGAACTTACTGTTTTCCAGAATCTTTACTACAGTGCAAGACTTTGCTTTGGAGAAAAAGACAAAGAAGAAATAATTTCCCTGGTAAACAAAACTCTTATGAGTGTTGGGCTGGCAGATAAAAAAGATCTAATAGTCGGAAAACCTACGAAAAACATCATTAGCGGTGGAGAGCGGAAACGCTTAAATGTTGCATTGGAGCTGATTAGGGAACCATCGATATTATTTGTTGACGAACCTACATCTGGATTATCTTCAAGAGACTCTGAAAATATTATGGACCTTCTCCGGGAGCTATCCTTGCTGGGTAAATTAGTTTTTGTGGTCATCCATCAGCCATCTTCCGAATTATTTAAGATGTTTGATAACGTTCTGATTTTGGATTTTGGTGGGCACATGGTTTACTATGGAAATCCTATTGAATCTGTAGTTTACTTGAAAAAGGCTGATGCTCAGATTAACAGTGAAAGTGGTGAATGTCGAATATGTGGTAATGTAAATCCTGAGTTGATTTTTAATATTATTGAGAAAAAAGTTGTCGATGAGTTCGGTCAATACACTTCTAAACGAAAGATAAGTCCAGAAAAATGGGCCATTAATTTTGAAAATCAATACATCCCCAAGACTCTAAAAGTTCCAGAAAAACCACTTCCAGTAAACTATAAAATACCTAACTGGATCAGGCAATTTCGGATTTTTGTCTCTAGAGATGTTTTGGCAAAAATATCTAACCGACAATATGTTGCATTAAACTTGCTGGAAGCCCCAATTCTTGGCTTTGTTCTGTCATATGTTATATATTATATCGCCGATCCTGAATCAAACGAATATGTTTTTCGGGAAAATGAGAATATACCAGTATATGTTTTCATGAGTATTATCGCTGCTCTATTCCTTGCTTTGTCAATTAGTGCAGAAGAAATATTCAAAGATCAGAAAATCCTGAAGAGAGAGCGGTTTCTAAACCTGCACCGCAGTGCATATCTATCAGCGAAGATTTTTATTTTAATGTCTCTGTCTGCCTTACAGGTATTCTTGTTGGTTATTATTGGAAATACCATTCTGGGGATAAAAGAAATGAATTTATTCTATTGGATTGCTTTGTTTTCCGTGGCAGCATTTGGAAGTCTGCTTGGACTTAACATTTCATCCTCCTTCAATTCAGCTATAACTATTTATATAATAATCCCACTTCTTATAATTCCAATGATGCTTTTAAGCGGGGCCATGTTCAGTTTCGATAAGCTAAACCGTACAATAGGAAACGTAGAAAAGGTTCCACTGATAGCGGAAATTATACCATCCCGGTGGGCTTATGAAGCATTATTGGTTCAACAGTTTAAAAACAATAAGTTTGAAAAGTATTTCTTCGATTTAGAAAAAAAAGAAAGTCAGCTAGACTTTGAACTAGCATATCGAATTCCGAAGTTAAAGGAAGCCAACGAAATTAATTTTGGATTATTTATGAGTAAGAGATTATCTGACGAGCAGTCTGGAAAATTAGATTTAATGAGAAATGAAATCTCAAATGAAATTGAAAATACGCCAGAATTTCCATTTCCACACTTGCAAGCATTTAACCCTGATGATTACAATGAAGATATCGCCATTAGAACGAATTTATATCTTGAAGATTTAAGCAATTACTATGGAGCAGAACTGGCTATAGTTGATCGCAAAATTGAAAACTTGCTTGAGTATATGATCGAAAAAGATGAGAAACTTTTTAATAAACTGAAGAACAACTATTACAATGAGAGTGTATCTGATATAGTAAAAAAACGATTTGAGAAAAACAGAATACTTGAATTTAACAACACACTTATACAGCAACACAATCCGATTTATCAGGATCCAAAACCAAAAGGAATATTCAATTTCAGAACCCATTTTTTTGCTCCGTCAAAAAGCTTTTTAGGTAATAATTTTGATACATTTTGGTTTAATATGTGTGTAATATGGTCAATGGTTCTTGTATTGGGCATCTTTCTATATTTTGACATACTTAAGAAAACTATTCAGTATATTGAATCCGTACGATAAAATTTTTTCAAAAAACTGAATTATGAATTTTATTATTTTTGTTTAATTAAATGATGATCAATGAGATCTTTTATTTCACTTGTTCTTATTATATTAATATTCGCTGCTTCATTTAGCTGCAATTTTAATAAGAATCAAAATTCGCAAGATAGTTTTGATATTCCTGACTCTGTTGGAATTGTTGAAACAAGTTTACTTCAAAAAGAAGCAATGGCAGAAGTTGTTTCTAACCTGGCCTCACCAGTTGAGGTAGCTGCTATGCTTAGCCATTTGGGAATAGCCTTTCAGGGAGACTTATTGAGCTCTACTGATAAGATAAAATCCCTAAATACTAATTTTCACAGAGCTTTGGCATTGGGTGCTCTGGGGGCAGATCTAGGGTATTTGAATATTTATATGAAAAATAACAAGGCCCTAGACTATCTTTCGTCTATTAATTATCTTGCTGATGAATTAAATGTTGGCCAGTTTTTTGATTTTAATGCATTAAAAAGGTTATCTGAAAACAAACATGATCTGGACTCATTAATGTATCAGTCTGTTCACAGTTTTAATGAGATGAATTCATATTTGGAGGAATCGCATAGAGGCAATATAAGTGCACTAGTAATTGCCGGGTTGTGGCTAGAGGGATTTTACCTGGCAACCCAGATTTCTATGGAACAAAACAATGCCACATTAAATGAAAGCATTGGTGAGCAGAAAATAATTATTGAAGATTTATTTTCGATACTCGAGAATTATGAAACTGATACTGCTTTCCAAAATTTCATCAGAGAATTAACCCAGCTTAAAGAAGAGTTTGCAGAAGTTAAAATAAGCTATGAAGCTGGGGATCCAGAAATGGTTGAAGATGAAAATGGGATGCTTTTAGTCATTCAAAATGAAAAAAGCATTGTCGACATTTCCGATGAGCAATTAAGAAAGATTGTTCTGAAAACTGAGGAGATACGGAATCATTTTATAAATTTATAGCATGAAGAGAATATCCATCGTAATAATTGCTATCATATTGCTAAGCTTTCATAATGCCAGCTCACAGGAAGCCAATGACATTATTGATAAATGTGTGGCCACCGCAGGATCTGATGTAACCTATTTAACTGATTTCAAAATATCTTTGCCTGCTGCAACAGATAAAAATCACCCTCCGGTTTTAAAGAAATCCGTAATTCTAAGAAAGAATACAACCTATAGATTTACAATTTGCAATAATGAAAATTCTGAGGATGAAGGAGTTTTAAAGTTATTCGATATTGATAAAATAATAATTAGCTCACACAATCCAAAGACCGGAAAAACCTATCAGTCGGTTAACTTTCAATGCTCTAAAACCGGACCCTATACTATCTTTTTCTATTTCAAAGAGGGAAAAAGTGGAGATGCTATAGGAATTTTATCATATGTTGGGAAAAAGTAAGTCCAAAGCTTAAAAAATACTAGCCTAATCAGTTATAAACAATGGAATGTACATTGAAATTATCATTCCTATTAAATATCCTGAAAAAACAAGCTCAACATACCAGTTCTTTCTGGCTTGAGAAAAGTAATCGGTAAATAGAAAACTTAATGGAAAGGCAAGTCCTATGATAATCTGCTTTTCCAAAGCAGGCTGGAACAGATATACAATAAATAAGGTAATCAAAGCCCAGTTTAATAAATAAAAAAATCGTTTTGACCGAATGTCTATCGATTTCATTTTTATTACTAAATAATAACTGGTAAATAAAGTTAGTAACAAAGCCACAAAGAGAACAACAATTCTATTTGGTGAAGGAAAAAGGACTAACTCTCTGTATGAGAATGAACTAGAGATCATTCCATTCAGTTCCACCACACTACCGGTGAAATAAAAATATAGTCCATAGGCAAATACCCAAGGAGTTAAAAATCCGAATAATGAAACAAGCCATGCCCTCCAGTCTTCAAAACGAAAAAGAAAAATACCAAGCCAAATGATTATAAATAGTGTTGCATAGGGAATATAAAACAAGCTCCCAATTCCAATAAGCAACCCTGCATCAAAGAGTGAAGATATGACCTTGGTTCTATTATAAGATGCGAAAAACCTATCGAAGGAGAAGAAAACGAATAGAGCTCCAATTAGGGGAGGAGAAACTTGCTGGATACCAATTATCCAGGCTGATGACAAAATAAAAAAAAGAGCTGGTAAATAATCTCTTCTCTCTGTAACCTGGTGTTTTGAATTTATGAAAGCAAGAAAAAATGCCAAAATGAGATAAAAGATAAAACCTGTTATTACCAGGAAAGTATTTGAGAGCTTAAGCAGAAAACTAAAAACACCTGAAAGTGGAAACGATTCGAAACTGCCTGAAACCAAAAAAATATCTGGATTGATGAATACGGGTATCCATAGAATAACTGCAGTAATTACTATAAGAACTATAGCATAAGGATGTGTATTTCTAAAATGATCTAGCATCTTTACTTACTTCAACAATTAAGCTTGACATCTATAAATCAAATCCAATATCTTTTCTAAAATTCATATTTTCAAAGCTAACCTTTTCTGCATTTTTGTAAGAAAGAGTTAAAGCTTCCTTCATGCTTTCACCAAATGAGCTGACTGCTAAAACCCGGCCACCTGCTGTTACTATTTTTCCAGATTCCTCTCTTGTTCCTGCATGAAACAAAAGACTGCCTTCAATACGATCCAAGCCACATATTTGTTTTCCATTCTTATATGGACCAGGATATCCTCCAGAAACAAGCATTACAGTACCTACAGTGCTTTCTTCAACTTCAAGGATTTTTTCATTTAAAGTCCCTTCACACACACCTTTAAATAACTCAAGCAAGTCAGATTTTATCCGGGGAATTACAACTTCTGCCTCGGGATCCCCCATTCTCACATTATATTCAATTACAAATGGTTCATCCCCCACTTTCATAAGGCCAAAGAAAATAAATCCTTTGTAATCAATTTTTTCATTATTTAGTCCTTCCATTGTTGGCTTAATAACCTTTAACTCTACCTTCTTTAAGAATTCAGTATCGGCAAATGGGACGGGAGAAATTGCCCCCATGCCACCTGTATTTAAACCTGTATCGCCCTCCCCTATTCTCTTATAATCTTTTGCTTCAGGAAGAATTACATAAGAATTCCCATCCGTGAGAACAAAAACTGAAAGCTCAATTCCCTTCAGGAAATTTTCAATAACTACAGTATTCCCTGCATCGCCAAATTTTCCATCAAACATCTCTATTAAGGATGAATATGCATCGTCTATATCATCTAAAATCAAGACTCCTTTGCCAGCAGCTAACCCATCAGCTTTAAGAACATATGGAGGTTGAATCTCATTCAGAAAAGCTTTTGCTTCATGTATATTTTCCTTTGTAAATGATTTAAAAGCCGCCGTGGGAATATCATTTTTCTGCATAAATTGTTTTGCAAAATCCTTACTACCCTCTAACAAGGCTCCTTTCTTGCCTGGGCCTACTACCAATATTTCTGACAATTCACTATCCTGATTAAAGTAATTTGTAATACCCTCCACCAATGGATTTTCTGGCCCTACAACAAGCATATTAATTTTATTTTCAACCGAAAATTGCCCTAAAGCTTTAAAATCACTCACCGCGATATTAATATTTTTGCCGACCTGTTTCGTTCCTGCATTCCCAGGAGCAATAAATAAATTTGTCAATAAAGGTGACTGAGCTATTTTCCACGCAATCGCATGTTCTCTACCTCCTGAACCTAAAATCAGTACGTTCATTTATAAAATATTTTGTTTATGCCTTGATAAATTAATGAGTGTTTCAAAAGTAACAAAGAAATTTTTATTCATTTCATTTCTCCACTACATTTCCAAACAAAATAAAACCCCTCATTCCTGAAGGGTTTTTATTTGATATAATTTTCTATTATTTTATTTTTATCGGATTGCCAAATCTGTAGATTACCATTACTTCATGGGAACCACTACTAACTGTACTAATATCTCCTAGACCGATATCATAAGCATAGGCAATGTTTAATTTTGGAGAGCTATAACCAAACTGAAGTACTACTGCATCATTTGTCCGATAAGATACTCCAAGAGATACCATATCGAGATATGTTGCATAAACATTTACATCAGCTTGAAAAACGCTTCCTTCAAGATATTTAAGTAATACAGATGGTTCCAATTTAAAATTCTTACTAATTTCAAACTTATACCCCATGTTAAACAAATAGTGCCGTGCTCTTTCATTTTCAATTATATCATCTGGATCAAACCTGATTTTACCCTGAAATAACTGGTAAATAGACAAACCTACATAATAGTTTTTCGCATAATAGTAGACACCAAATGCTGCATCAGGGACCACTTTCTTTTCATCTCCAAGTACGGCAGGATCTGATGGATCTTCCACAATGAGTTTTTGCTTATCCATGTAATACTGATAAACAAAAGCTGATAAACCAAACGATAGACGGGAAGAATCTTTTGTATTTAAAGGGATATGATAAGCATATGATGCTTCCATCCCGGTTTTACGAATAGGTCCTTGTGTACTATTAAAGATTCTTGCGCCAACACCCATGTTTCTGGCTACTTGCATATGAGCACTTAACCTTTGCATACTGGGAGAACCATCCATACCAACCCAGGCTTTTCTATAGGAAAAAGCCAGTGGAATACCCTCCTCCGTACCTGCCACTGCAGGATTTATTTCATATTTATTTAAATTATATAAGCTACTGATGTTGAGCTGCTGACTGAACAACACCCCAGACATCATCAAACCAATAACCAACAGGTGCAGTTTTCTCATAATTACTGGTATAAAGTTTTATCAATCAATTTCTTACTTAATAATATTTACAGTTCCGGATTTGGGCTGTTCACCATTATCCAGATCAATTATATAATAGTATGTTCCAGCAGGTAGGGCTTTTCCATTAAATGTACCATCCCAAGGTGTTGGATACCCGGCAGTTGAAGTAAATACAATGGTTCCCCAGTTATTATATACTTTAACCACGGCATTAGGATAATTCTCTATCCTATATATGTTCCATCGGTCATTAATACCATCATTATTGGGAGAGAATGCATTATAAATATCAACCGCGCAATTATATGTTGGCGATTGTTCTACCTCCAATGTCGAGGAACTGGTTGGGCCACAATCATTTTCATCAAAGACTTCCACAATATAAGTCCCAACATCAAGGCCGGTAAAGTTCCCGTCACTATTTGTAGCAATTTCCGATCCGTTAAGCTTAAGTACATAAGATAAACTTCCAGTTCCACCTTCAGCTGTTACTACAACCGAACCTTGTGACTCACCCAAACAAGTTGAGGTAGTTTCACCTGAAAGAATAACAATTTCCAATGGTTCAGCAACAGTTACTGTACTTCCAGGGGATAAGCAACCATCTGAACCCATAACCATGACATCATAATCTCCAGCTGAAAGGTCAGCAAAATTACTTCCAGCCTGGAAAGTAGTACCACCATCAATAGAATATTCAAATGGCGCAATGCCTCCGCTGGTAATAGTAATTTCAATACTACCATCAGCTGTTCCATAGCAACTAAGGTTGGTTACATTAGTTGAAAAAACAATTGCTTCTGGTTCATTTACTGTGACCGGGCTGCCTACAAACAGGCAAGAATTTGCATCTCTAACGCTTATAGGGTATGTCCCTCCTCCTATATCTGCTAAGATATTACTGGCCTGCCAGGTAGCTCCATCATCAAATGAATATTCAAGTGGAGCAAATCCTCCTGTGGCATCTACTTCAATGGAACCATTATCGCTTCCATAACAACCTGTGACATCAGTCACCGTAACCAGGTTAATGATAATTGCCGGCGCTTCAAGTATAGTAATTGTAGTATCCCAGGTACAGTTATTTGCATCTGTTATATTTACTGTATAATCTCCACCGGAAAGATCAGTAATATCTTTTGTAATTTCATTTATTGGTGCCCATAAATAACTGAAAGGAGCTGTTCCACCTGAAACAGTTAGGCTTATAAAGCCATCGGCTTCACCACCACAACTAACATCCTGCTTAAGTACAGAAACAGAAATCTGGTCTGGCTCAACCAATGATTCATTCGCTTGTACTGTGCACCCATTCGCATCCGTAACTATAACTGAATAAAAACCAGCTGGAAGAGTAGTTGCACGTTTTGTTGTTTGGTTTCCCTGATCATTCCACAAATAACTATAAGGTGCAACTCCTCCAGAAACATTTGCTTCTAGCTCACCACCAAATTCTCCATTACAAAAATATCACTGTTAATATCAATTGTTAATATAAAGGAAAGGTTCAGAAACAGTTAGGTCAGATAGGCTGCATATGCATCCATTTCCATCAGTAACAACAATGAATAATCTCCAGCTTCAAGATTAGCTAATATCTTCTGAAGTAGCTGAAAAACCATTCGGCCCAGTCCATGAATAAGCGTATGGTAACGTTCCACCACTTACATTTATATCGATCGCTCCATCAGAATTTCCAGCACAATTCACATCATTAATATTTGAAATACTTGACAGAGTGCTGCGGGTTCGGTTATTACAGCACTCACAATATAGAATGGCTCCTCCTGAATCATCAACTCTAACAAAGTAATTTCCAGCCGGGACATCAGATAATATAGAATCATTACCAACCTGAATTGCCAAAATCATCTCTCCAATCAAAAGTAAAAGGTGGAGTTCCACCTGAAGGAGAAACAGTTACTGAACCATCATTACCACCAAGACAACTTACATTTATTTGATCACTGATAAATACCAGAAAAGCATGCAGCATCATTTACAAAGAAGGTGGTATCACCAGTACACATATTTGCATCAGTAACAACAACTGTATAGCTTCCCCCAGTACTAAGATTTGATAAATTTCAGCATTGGAAGAAAAACCTCCCGGACCAGTCCAGCTATATGTTAATGGAGCTACTGCATTTGTAACATTCAAATCAATCTCTCCATTACTTCCCGGAGGTGTAACAATATCAATAGATCTGAACCTGCAAAGCTGAACGCTAATGGTTGGTTAATATTAAAAGAATCATTTGTAGTACAACCATTATCATCGGTAACAATTACATTATATGTACCAGCAGTAAGTCCAACCTGGTCTTTTACACCTTGAGTAAGTCCGGAGCCATCATCCGAGCTCCATTGATAGGTATAGTCACCAGAGACAGTACCCCCGGAGATGGTTAATGAAATAGAACCATTGTTCCCGTTATTGCAACTAACATCTGTTACATCTTCAACAATTAATATTGAATCTGGCTGAGTAATTACAAATGCTACAGAATCAGACTTACTGTTCCCATCCGTCACTTTTACCCAATAATCACCTGCTGGTGCATTTAATAATGTGTCATTTTCTGATCCATCATCATAGCTCCATAAATATGTATAGGGAGCTGTGCCAAAATATGGAGTTACAACAGCCATGCCATCAGAAGAACCATAACAAGTTATATTTTTCTGTTCCGTAATTGAAGCTTTAAAAGACCAACTATTTTTGGCAATAAAACCATCAGTTCCTCCTGCATTTGGTATAATTTCTGAACCTATTATCAGATTAGTTGAAGCAAAATAGCCACCCATATACTCACTACCTGCACCATCATATGCTATTCCTTGTCCTTGATCTTTTGCGTCTCCTTGAATTGAAACAGCTGCAACTGGATTTCCTTTGCTATCTGCTACACCAATAAGAGCATCACGGTTTGTTAACCCAGATGATTTAATAGTATCATTGTTAAAAATGACCTGTCCGGAGAAATTACCAGTAAAATGCACTAGATTTTGATCAATATTAAGTTCATAACCAACATCTTCACCTGTATCCCCTAACACTCCACTCCAAAGCAATCTTCCCTGGGCATTATATTTTGTAGCTAAAATATCAAGTCCTCCATTGGAAACAACAGGTGTTCCATCAAAAATTCCCTTGCCAATGCTATCAATATTTGCAATACCTTGAACATGTCCTAATAAATAAATATTACCATATATATCCGTTTCGGCATCATATCCACGATCATTGCCTGTTCCTCCTATTTGCCGCAACCAGGATATCATACCCAAAGGATTAACCTTCAATATAAAAACATCTTCCGCTCCTTGGCTCTTCAACGATTCATTTCCAAAGAATAAAGAATCAATAAAAAACCCTGTTATTAATAAATCACCATCTATTGCCATCGAAATACTATTCGATCTTCCTTTTTTATTTGTTTGCACAAATGGATAAGCATTTAAAAAATTGCCATCATTATCATAGGTTGAAAGAAAATTATTAATCGTACTTTTAGCAACCACCAAAGTATCATTTTCGAAAAAAAGTGAATCATTAAAAAACCCTATCAAATTTATTCCCCCAATATTATCAATAGTAAGGCTATTCCCTCTGTCGACTCCTCCGCCCCAGGCAACACTTTTTGCCCAAGCAAGGGACCCATTTGGTGAAATTTTGGCGATAAAAACATCTTCAGAAGCCTCATAGGAATTTAGGATAACTCCTTCAAAATTGGCCCCATCACTAAAACTACCAGTAATATATACATTTCCGGATGCGTCAATATTAATTCCCTTAGGAACCTCTTTCCCACTTCCTCCATACCTGCGGGTCCACAGAGTATCACCATCACTATTGTATTTTACCAACAAGATATCTCGGTCACCATAAGAGCTATATACTTTTGAGTTAACAGTTATGTCTCCCTGAAAGACAGTAAGGGAGATCAATGCATCATCCCCTGAGGAATATACCACTTTATTAACCTGAACATCATCGGCACTGGATTGATGAGATGACCATGACCAATCCTGAGCACTTAAACTTGAGGATAATACGCATCCAATTGTACAAAGAAATACAAACAAACAATTTCGTGCCTTCATCTTGAGTGTTTTTGGTAATACCACAATTGAGTTTCTTAATTTGTAAAATCAAATTTAAGATATTTTTTATATTTTCATTAATATTCTTCATATAAACTTCATAATTTTCAACTTTTAAGGTGGTTGAAAGAAATAAATGATAGTTTTGAAGGATAATCCAGATATACAATAGTCATGCAGCCTATAATACATATTGGCCTTCCAAAAACTGGTACAACATGGTTTCAAGTGAATTATTTTCCCTTTGTGGAGAATGCAAAATATTTATCAAGAGGGGAAGTTCATAGAAAAATTGTAAAGGCAAATACTTTTGAATTTGATGCTAATTCAATTAGTGATGAACTTAAGCAAAATAAATATAAATATTTGATTTTAAGCCTTGAAGGACTTAGTGGTACAGTTCATAATTTTGGTTTAAATGGATATCTGACCACTGAGCATGCCAAAAGGATAAAATTAATATTCCCTAATGCTAAAATCATACTATTTATTAGAAATCAGATAGATATGATTGCTTCGGCCTACATCCAATATATAAAAGGCGGAGGGACTTATTCTATAGATAAATATCTTTTTCATAAAAATTTTAAAAATTTAAACAGCCTTACTCTTTTTTCTTTCAAACACTTTGAATATCACAATATTATAACTCTATATAAGAATCTCTTTGGGAGGGAAAACGTACACATTTTTTTATTTGAAGATTTTTTATTATCGAATGAAGACTTTATTGAAAGATTCAGTAATAGATTCCAATTTAAGGTGAATATTGAAGAATTAAATTACTTAAAAATAAATCAAGGATATAGAAATTGGATACGGTGGATTGCTTTAATTACTAATCGATTCACAGAAAGAAAAATGTTAAATAAATACTACATCATCCATATACCAGGCTGGTTTGAATTCTCAAAAAAGATATTAAACTATGCTAATAAATACTCGCTTTTCGGCAATCACCTTTCCCCAGGAAGAATCCTGGGGAAAAATAATTTAGATTTTATTTCTGAATACTACAAAAAATCAAACCAATTTCTTATTAATGAGCATCAACTAACCGAAATCCAAAGGTTCAATTATCCGCTTTAATATCTTTCTAATGCCAATTTCGAGAGAAAAAAAAATAATATTTGTCCATATTCCAAAAACAGGTGGGACTTCCATTGAATACGCCTTAGATATGCATGGTTACAAGAAAGATATTGGAATATTACCATACCTAAAACAAAACAAAAATTACCATAATTTATTTGGTGCTGGATTACAACATATGACCTTACAAGAAATATCTTATGCTATCCGCATATCAAACTTTACAAATTATAAAAAATTTGGACGTTCTAAAAGAAGATTTGATTTTATGAAGGCAATGATATCTGACCCCTATTTTAAAAAAGGATACTTAGATCTTAGTGCAATAAAGAATTATTTTGTATTCACTGTTGTAAGAAATCCGTATGCTAGGTTGGTTTCCCATTTCGCATGGTTAAACGAAAAATGGTATAATAAAATTCCTGCAAATGTTGATGAATTTGAACACTTTGTTTATCAGTCACTCAAGCAGGGTGACTTTGATGCCAAAAGGCATTTAATTCCTCAGAATTTATATATTAGTAGACCTTCTTCAATTAATAAAATATTGAAATATGAAAAGCTTGAGCAAAGTTTTACAGAACTATGTGAAGAACATGATTTTAATAGCAGCTTGCCAATTAGGATGAAATCAAATCATGAATTGGTGAGTAAATACTATATTAATAAAGAAGTTAAAAAATTAGTTTACAATATTTATAAAAAAGATTTTGAATTATTTGGATATCATGAATAAAGAAATAGATTTTAAAAACAAAATTTCAGGTGTTGTTTATTGTGCAAGAGGAAAACCCTATCTTAAACAAGCTGAACTTTCTGCTAAAAGTCTACAATCATTTTCACCTAATATTCCTTGTACTATTTTTACGACTGAAAAAATAACAGGCTCCAATTGGGATAAGACAATTTCACTTCCTTCTAATCCTCCTTCTCGAAAATTATCAATGTCTGACAAATTATTTACACTTATAGAAACCCCTTATTCCCATACTTTATATCTTGATGCGGACACCTTAATTATCGATAACATATCAGAAATGTTTCAGATTTTACACAAATTTGACTTGAGCATTTGCCATGGACATGACCGACAAAAAAGATTCGATATCCAAACGGGGATTGGCTCATATAAGGGTAAAACACATAAAGCTATTGATATAACCATACCATATGCATTTTCTCCTTTGCAGGGAGGTCTAATTCTTTTTAAAAAAAACAATAAAGTCAATACGTGGTTAAATGATCTTTACAAATTATATATTCAAAAGGATTATTATGACGATCAGGTATCAATAAGAGAATTACTTTGGAAATCTAATCTGAATTTTTATGTTCTTCCTCCAGAGTATAATTTTAATACTATAGATCAATTAAAATCCTGGAAAAAGTATCATTATAAGCAAGCTAAGCCAAAGATCTTTCATTATACACAGAATAAAGCCTCAGACATTGAAAAATTAATTTATTCTGTTTATAATCCAAATAAAAACAACTGGCAGGATTTTCAGGGAAGATTTAATTGGATACCAATGAAAGTAAAATTACTACTCAGGCGATTAATCAGATAACTTCCTGTCCTACTTGTTATTGATAAAATCCCTTTTTAACCTCAACTTAATATTAAACAAGAATAACGAAATAAATATCTCAATTTGCCCAACGAAATAATAAAACACTTTCATTGGATTTACTCCTAATGTTTTTAATGCATTCTTTCTAATAAAGCGCGATTCTTTAATTTGTAAACTTCTAAGCTGTAAAGATTGCATATTCGAAGAAATCCTATAGCAAACTAATTCTTCTTTTAATATAACAGCAGGAAACTTTTCTAACACCCTAATCCACAAATCATAATCCAAACTGCTAACAAAGGATTCATCATATTGACTTACAGATTCAAAAATTTTTCTGTAAAAAATAACTGAGGAGTGACAAAAAAGATTATTCCTGACAATTTTATGAAGAATTTCACTTGAATTAATATAACTCCCTCTATTAAATCCTTTCTTTTTTAAAGGACAACCGGCATGATTAATAAACCTTACAGAACAACCAAGAAGTTTTATTTCTTTATGTCTCCTTAGGTAATTTAGTTGATGTTCTAGCTTATTTGGCAACCAAATATCATCAGCATCTATTCTAGCTATTAATTCTCCCTTTGCATTATTTAAACCATGATTCAATGATGCCGCCAATCCTGAATGGTCTTTATGAAAATATCTGATTCTTTCATCATCGTTACTAATACTAATTATTGTACCTGCTGAATCATCAGTCGATCCATCATCAACAATTATGAATTCAAAATCATTAAAGGTTTGGTTCAAAACTGAAAAAATAGCTTCCTTAAGGTACGGGGAACCATTATAAACTGCCAATATTACAGAAATAGCAGGCATTATAAATTAACTAATGATTGGAACCTTCTCCAGACTTTTTTAGGATTTGCCAATGCAGATAAAAACAAGTAAAGAAATCCTTTTATATGTTTATCTGAATTTAAAAATTTTCTATAATTTTTCAGATGAAAGAAATTCATCAAACGAGTATACTTTATTGAATTTTTGTTAAAATAACGATCTCTAATAATAAAAATCTTTTCATTTACCTCCCAAAGGTATTTATCAGATAAATTACCATTGTGAATCCTATACCCCATTAAGGGAGTTTTTAGATTTGCGAACTTGGCTCCTCCTTTATACGCCCTAACAAAAAAATCATAATCTTCAGAAGGATATGCATGTTCTTTATAATAATATTTTTTAAACACCTCCGCCTTACCCATAACTGAAGAATGTAACAAAGGGATTTCACCATTTATCAAATAAGAACCTATTTCATCGTGAGAAGTTGGAAAATTAGTTTGGAATATACTTTTAGTAGCCGTTGCATTATAGTATACAGTATTTGTACCCAGCAAGTCAATTACTTCTGAATTCATTAAAAAATCATACTGAAGCTCCACTTTCCTGGGAAAGATAAAATCATCCGGATCAAGCCGCATAATAAATGCACTTTTAACATGATCAATCGCTTCATTAAGTGCTGGAACAAATCCCCTATTTGGTTTAAAAGATAATACTTTTAAATTCAGTGGAAATTTCCTATATGCTGAAATAATATCAAGTGAACTATCGGAAGATCCATCGTCTACTAAAATTATTTCAGCTGGAAGAACCGATGAGGCAAGTAAACTCTCAAAATAACCCTCCAGAAAAGCACCCTGATTATAGTTTGCTGTAATCACTGAAACATTTACAATCTTTCTATCGTTCATTTTCTAGTAAAAACAGGGAATTCTTCCATCAATTTTAAATATATCCTTTCAAAAGAGAAGTTTTCTTCAATATTCTTGGCAGCATTCTCACCCAACTTTTCCCTCAGCAACCTGTCTTTAATAAGTAAATTTATATTTTGTGCAAGGCTTTCAATATTATGAAATAATAATGAGTTCTCTCCATCCTTAGTAAGAAAATTTTCAATTCCCTTCATTTTAACAAAACAACATGCTAGCCCACAGCTCATTGATTCAAGCAAAGCATTTGGAATCCCTTCCATTTTTGAATTTAACACAAAAATATCTGAGGCTTTCAAATATTTTTCAGGTTGAATACAAGGTCCAACAAAAGTAATTTTACTTTTTAATAACTGCTTCCCTTTATTGAATAAATCTTGCATCTCCTCATTGTAACTTGTCATATAATGATTAGATCCCACTTCGTAATCTCCAACAATAATATAGTGAAATTGGTAGCTAATTTTTGATAAAACTGAAAATATTTCTTCAAATCCTTTACGGTTGATCAAAAAACCAACAGAAACTAATATAATTTGATCTTCGGGCAAATCTAAGCTTTTTCTTAATTCAATTTTTTCTTTAACTCCAGTTTTGGAAAACACCATATTGTCAACTCCCTGAGGTATTTCTATAACCTTATCAATTCCAAAAGATGATTCTATCCATGCTTTGGAAAATTCAGGGTTTATAGAATAGAACCAGGAAACTTTAGAAAAAATGAACCTTGAAAGAATTTTTCTATATTTATTAACTAGTGAAATCAAATCATCCTCGCCAAACATTGTAGAACGGAAGATTACTTTTTTGTTAAATAACCGTCCGAACCAAATTAAAAATTCAAATCCTATAATATTTCCACCATATATAAATACAATCTGATTTCTTAAAACATGATAAATATACCCTGGAAGAATAATGAGTAGTGAAAATATTTTTGTGACAATATTGTAATTAAAATAAAGTATTCGAACCACTCTCAACCCATTTATCGATTCTCGACGTTTCAGTTTTCCCTTTCGGTTTAAACTTAATAGAGTTACCTGATAATCTTTTTCAGATAAGAACTTTGCAAAGTTATAGGCATTCTTACCTCCCCCTGCATTTACAGGCGGTGTAAAGGATGAACAAAATAATATCTTATCTAAAGATTCTGGTTTTTTCAAAATTCAATTTTATTAAAACTAAGCTTTCTGCGATTAAGGTTTATTAAAATGAATGTAAGGATATCTTGATTTCTATCGAAATTTTTATGTTTATCATGCAATAAGATTATAGATCCTGATGATGTAAAATTCTCAACATTTTTCAGGCTCTTATTTATTTTCAACTTCTTCCGGTAGTCCCCACTCATTATATCCCACATAACAATTTTATAGTTGCTCTTTCAGGGCACGGATCTGGGTTGGCTTTAATCCGTCCATAAGGTGGTCGAAAAAGTTTACTGCCAATAATCTCATTTGCTCTTTCAATATCTTCAAAATATTTTTCATTTGCAGTTGTCCATCCATTAAGGTGACTATATGTGTGGTTTCCAACTGCATGCCCCTCCTTTAGTATTCTTTCAAACAAAGTCGGATACTTCTCTACCTGTCTTCCTAAACAGAAAAATGTTGCTTTTGCATCGTATTTGGCCAAAATATCCAAGATTCTCGGTGTTCCCTCCGGATCCGGACCATCATCAAAAGTAAGGAAAACTTTATTCTCCGAATTAGGAATCCTCCAGATTACTCCTGGAAATAATTTCTGAATAATTATAGGTGTATGATACACAATTAATTGATGATGAATAAATCTTATTAGGCAATATTTACTAAAACATTAACTCTTGATTCAAACCAATAAAAATCTCCACAATTTCTTACTCCATACATCACCTGCAAAATCAATATTAATTCTAGGCGTTGCTATAAGTTTTACAATCTTGTCTGATGGCTCAACCCAAATCCTTTTTGATGAAGCCAGGTCCTCTCCATAAAAGCTTTTATCAATTTTAAGTTCTCGTGTAAGTTTCCCTGGGCCATCTAAATCACCCACTCCTCTAATCAAAACAGCCTGGGGAATATCCTCTTTTGAAGTAACAAAATTTAACATCCAGTACATGCCATAAATCAGATACATATAGATATGTCCTCCCTGATGATACATTATTTCAGTTCTTTCAGTTTTTCCTTTGCTGGCATGACAGGCCAGATCTTCACTCCCTCGATATGCCTCCACTTCAGTGATCTGATATCTCATCATTTTACCATCTGGATAATTTCTTACCAGGTATTGCCCAATTAATTCAGGCGCTACCTTGAGTACATCTCGTTGGTAAAAGTCTAGGTTAAGTCTCACTATATTTTAAAATAATAAAGTAGATTCTTCAAATGAAAAAGAATCCATCATCAATATTCAATTTTATCTTGCTTCTTTTGCCATGCTTTAAAAGCTTCTAATGCGCTATCAACATCAAAATGTTCAAAGTGAATTCTTCTTTGCTCCATGTTTCTTGAACACTCTTCATAGATAAATGAGTCATCAAACCCATATTTTTTTGCTGTTTCAGAGGTGTTAGCATAATAAATCTTATCCATTTTTGCCCAATAAATTGCACCAAGACACATTGGACAAGGTTCACATGAACAATAAATTTCACAATCAGAAAGGTCAAAACTGTTTAATTTTTTTGCAGCTTTTCTAATAGCATTAATTTCCGCATGAGCTGTGGGATCATTATCTCTAGTAACAGTGTTGCCTGCCTGAGCAATAACTTCTCCTCCTTTTACAATTACTGCCCCAAATGGTCCACCACCATCAGAAACGCTTTTAAAAGATTGTAAGGCAGCCTTTTCAAGAAATTCTTTTTTTTCACTATTATTCATTCCGTCTTTATCCCTCATTTTGATTCTAATTCTGAAATGTTTTGATACGCAAATAAAAATAAACTATAAAAATAAGCGAAAAACATAGATCCTGCTGATGTCTCCAATACATCCTCTACCATAAATGATAAGAATGCCACAGTAATAAAAATCATAAAATAAGGATTAACAAACCCTTTTTCTAAATATATTGGCAAAACCAATGATAATGTAGCCAGCAAAAAGCCAATCAAACCAAAAGCAATTAAGAAAGTAAGGAATTGGTTGTGTGCCCGGTGTCGAACCTCCATTGATAATTGTGAATTAACCTCCTCATAATATTTACTAAAGGCTAGCTTAACATCACCTGTTCCTATACCAAACCAGAAATTTTTCTTAAAAATTTGAACCCCCGCTTTTAAATGTTCCATCCTTTGAACCACAGAATGTCCTGTAGGGTTATCCCCTCTTTTCATTGAATCAAGCTGCCATAAAATATTATAAATTAAAGGATACATAGAGGTTTGATCTACATAAATGTAATTTGCTATCCCATTTTCAATCCATTCAATTTCTTCAGGTTTAATTGAAGCCAATCCTGCTGAATCTTTTCTCAATCCACGAGACGACAGATAGCGAATAATCGTATACCTTAACTCCTGATTTTTATGATCATGGCCTTCATAGTCCAACTGACTCTTTTTTTGCCATTCGTTCATTAACTCCTCTTCACAAACATAAATCCAAACATAATTGCCATTTTCCAATTGAGGATTCTCCAGGTTGTGCGCATAAAAATTGCCATTTATCGTTGCCTTTTCGAGATTATTTAGATCAACTTCCTCCACAAACGAATACCTTACATAATACCTTATAAAAGTTACAGTTATAACTATAAATGCAAGGAACCATAAAATTTTAATCACATTTCCGTATTTCAGCTTATGCTTCAGAAAAAACAACCTGAAACCATAAAGGAAACCAATAATAAATAACAAGGCCAAGCCTGTTATGGATTTAAGAATGAACAAGAAAAGAATCATCCATATCAGGGAAATCCATTTAATCAAACTAAAGAAAAATTCATTCTTTTTAGGGGAATAAATCAACTCATTTAAAAGCAAAAATATCGCAAGAACGATTAATACTCCAAATCGAACATGATGAATAAAAATAGATATCTCTCGTATATCATGAATTTCTTTATTTCCAATACCAAGTAAAACACCAGTACTTATTATTGTCCCTACCAATACTGATAAAGTAAAAAAAGAGACAATTAGCTTTAGCTGATGTTGGTGTATTCGTGTGGTTGTACCTAAAATTAAAGGCAGTACAAGCAAGGGCAGTTTGATTTTTATATCGTTAAATCCATAATCAAGATCTGTTGAATTAATCAGCCATAAAACATGAACCAGGAAAATACCCATAAAAATAATTACCCCAGGTCTTTCCTTCAGGGATTTCCATTTTTTTGCAAAATTACCTTCAAGCAACCAATTAAAAAGCAGAAGGAATACACTAAAACTCATTAGGAAAAGTGAAAGAGGGAGGCTTATCGCCAATAAAACTAATCCAAACAAGTATATATTAGAGTGATTGAGAACTTTATGATTTAACATTTATGGTCAATAATAACTCCTCGAAAATACCAAAAAAATAATCAATCATTTTAGCTAATTCCTCAGCATTATTAAATTATTATCAAGGTATATAAATTTGCAAATGATTACAATTATAGCTGATTAACGATGAAAAAAATTAATTAATTGCTCAATTACCTGAAACCACCACAAAGTCAGGTAAAAAATCCTGAACAAAATTCTTGTATTAAAAAAAATATTGTATTTTTGCAGTCCATAATTTTCAGGGTATAGAAAATTTGTATTTAGGTATTAATTAAAAACTTAGCAAAAACGTGGATACAGCTAGTTATAAAACAAAGTCAGCAAATAAGGCTACTGTAAATAAAGAGTGGTTATTGATTGATGGAAACGATGAGATTTTAGGACGACTTGCCTCAAAAGTTGCTTTTTTACTTAGAGGAAAGCATAAAACTGACTTTACACCTCATGTTGATGGAGGAGATTATGTAATTGTGGTTAATGCTGATAAAATAAAACTTACTGGCAATAAATGGTCTGATAAGGAATACGTAAGTCATTCCGGGTACCCTGGTGGGCAAAAGAAAATCAATCCGCAGGAATTGATGAAGAAAAATCCTATTTCTGTAGTTGAAAGAGCTGTGAAAGGAATGCTTCCAAGGACCAGACTGGGTAGAGAAATTTACAGAAATCTGCATGTTTTTGCCGGGAATGAGCATCCACATGAAGCACAAAAGCCAAATAAAATTAATTTAAATACTATTAAATAAGGGGCATGGAAGTAATAAACACAATCGGTAGAAGAAAAGCAGCAATTGCCAGAATCTATTTAAACGATGGTAAAGGTAAAATTACCATTAATCGCAAAGAATTAGAAAGTTATTTTCCATCCGAACAACTTCAGTATATCGTTAAGCAACCTCTTGATCTACTCGAAGCTACCGAAAAATATGACATCAAAATTAATCTAGATGGTGGTGGTTTTAAGGGACAAGCTGAAGCAGTCCAACTTGCTATCGCAAGGGCTTTGGTTAAAATAAATCCGGATGATAAAGCTGCTTTGAGAGCGAGCGGATTTATTACCAGAGACCCACGAGTTGTTGAACGTAAAAAGCCCGGACAACCAAAAGCCCGCAAACGCTTCCAGTTCAGCAAGCGCTAGTGCGGAGTTAGAGTCGTGTTTAGTATCTAAATTATCAGGACTCCACGATTTTTATAAATCAAGGGCTACCTGTTAATTGATTAAGAAATAAGAAAGTAAACATATAATACATAAATCAAAATGCCACAGACAAATTTTAATGAATTGCTGGATGCCGGCGTACATTTCGGTCATCTAAAAAGAAAATGGAATCCGAATATGGCGCCATATATTTTTATGGAAAAAAATGGCATCCATATTATCGATCTTGAAAAAACAATAGTAAAACTCGAAGAAGCTTCTAAAGCTTTAAAGCAAATTGCAAAATCAGGTAGGAAAATACTTTTTGTTGCCACAAAGAAACAAGCGCAGGAAATTGTTTCTGAAAGAGTTAAGCAAATTGATATGCCCTATGTATCAGAGCGTTGGCCAGGTGGGATGTTAACAAATTTCCCAACTATCAGGAAAGCTGTTAAGAAAATGGCTTCTATTGATAAAATGGCAACCGATGGTACTTTCGCCAACATGTCAAAACGTGAAAAACTTCAAATTACAAGGCAAAGAGCAAAGTTGGAAAAAAACCTTGGAAGTATTGCAGATATGACTCGACTTCCTGCTGCTCTTTTCGTTGTTGATATACTTAAGGAAAATATTTCAGTTAGAGAAGCTCATCGTCTTAATATTCCAGTTTTTGGGATGGTTGATACCAACTCTGATCCATTAAAAGTAGATTTCCCGATTCCTGCAAATGATGATGCCTCAAAGTCAATTTCTTTAATTATAGATTATGTAGCAACAGCCATTCAGGAAGGAATTGATGAGAGAAAGATGGAAAAAGAAAAAGAATCAGAGGCGAAAGCTAAGAAAGCTGCTGAAGTAAAGGCTAAGAAAGAAGCAGCAGAAAAGAAAAAGGAAGAGGAAAAAGCAGAGAAAGATAAAGAATTAAAAGCTTCTAAGGAAAACAAAGAACCCGCTAAGGAAGAGGTGAAAGAAAAAACAAAAAGTCCTGTAAAGAAAGAAGCAAAATCTGCTGAAAGCGCAGAAGGAAAAACAACAAAAAAATAAGTTTAAAATTTATAACATTCTTAAATATATAATAAAATGACCCAGATTAAAGCAGCCGAAGTAAGCAAATTAAGAAAGATTACGGGGGCAGGAATGATGGATTGTAAAAAAGCCCTGCAAGAAGCTGAAGGAAATTTCGATAAAGCCATTGAAATAATAAGGAAAAAAGGACAGGCTGTTGCCAACAAAAGAGCAGAAAGAGATGCTTCTGAAGGTGTTGTACTTGCAAAAGTAAGTTCCACAGGAGACAAAGGTGCTATGATTGTGCTAAATTGTGAAACTGATTTTGTAGCGAAAAATGAAAATTATATCGCCTTTGCAAACTCGATTCTTGATTTAGCATTGAACGAAGCCCCAGGCACATTGGAAGAGCTAAAGCAACTTAAACTTGGTGAAGTTACAGTTGAGGAAGCTGTCACTGAGCAGATTGGTGTAATTGGTGAAAAATTAGACCTTTCATACTATAATACAGTTTCTGCTCCATTTGTTGTAGCCTACATTCATCAAGGAAATAAACTTGCCTCATTAGCTGGTTTTAATCAGGCAGGCATTGAAAGCCAGGTAGCAAAAGATGTTGTTATGCAGATTGCAGCAATGAATCCAGTTGCCATTGATAAAGATTTTGTTTCAGCAGACATTATTGAAAAAGAACTAGAAATCGGAAGAGAGCAGGCAAAACGTGAAGGAAAACCTGATAATTTATTGGATAAAATTGCTCAGGGCAAGCTCAATAAGTTTTTTAAAGAAAGTACCTTATTAAATCAGGACTTCGTTAAGGACAATAAGAAAACCATAAAGCAATATCTGCAAGACATAAATAAAGATCTTACAGTTTCTGACTTCAAACGATTCAGCTTGAATGTTTAAATAGATTTCTTACTAAGACTTAAAGAGAGAGTAATTTATTATTCTCTCTTTTTTTTGCTTAAATTCGCTCGCAAATTCTTATTACTATGAAAGAAATCAAAAGAATACTACTAAAACTCAGCGGTGAATCATTAATGGGTGAAGATTCCTATGGAATAAATACCACCCGCCTAAAAGAATATTGTGAGCAGATAAAAGAGGTCCACTCTATTGGTATCCAAATTGGAATTGTAATTGGAGGTGGAAATATCTTCAGGGGATTAAAAGGTGCAGATGAAGGGTTTGATCGTGTAAAAGGTGACCAGATGGGGATGCTTGCCACAGTCATAAATGGCCTTGCAATAAATTCAATGTTGCAGGCTTTGGGTGTGCCTTCCAAACTATATACTGCAATTCGAATGGAACCTGTTGGAGAAGGATATTCCAGTCAAAAGGCTATTGAATCCCTTTCTAATAATGAGGTGGCTATTTTTACTGCAGGAACCGGAAATCCATATTTTACCACGGATAGTGCTGCTGCTTTGAGGGCTGTTGAAATTAATGCTGATGTTTTATTAAAGGGAACAAGGGTTGATGGAGTTTATACAGCAGATCCGGAAAAAGATCCAAATGCAAAGAAATACGTTGAACTAACTTTTAATGAAGCATATGATAAAGGGCTAAAAATCATGGATTTAACAGCTTTCGCTCTCTGCAAGGAAAATAACCTCCATATGGTTGTTTTTGATATGAATAAATACGGAAACTTAAAAAAAGTTGTACTTGGTGATAATCCAGGAACTTACGTTATACCATAACTTCAAAAAAACTATTTAAATATTTTTTTTATTTTTGCTTTCATCACCTTTAACCCAAAACTTAAAACTCATGGAAGAAGAAGTTCAGTTGTATTTAGAGGAGACTGAAGAGAAGATGCAGAATTCCATTTCCCATCTTGAGAATCAGTTATCAAAAATAAGAGCTGGTAAGGCTACTCCTGGAATGCTTGATGGGATTTCAGTTGATTATTATGGGAATCTAACTCCATTGAGTCAGGTATCGAATATTAATACTCCTGATTCGAAATCAATACTCGTTCAACCATGGGAGAAAAATATGCTAAGCCCTATTGAAAAAGCTATTTTAGCAGCTAATATTGGCCTTACTCCAATGAACAATGGAGAAGTTATTCATATTAGTGTTCCACCCTTAACAGAAGAAAGGCGATTTCAGCTAGTAAAGCAAGCCAAATCTGAAGGGGAAGATACCAAAATTGGTATCAGAAATTCCAGGAAGTGGGCCAATGATGAATTTAAGAAACTTCTAAAAGACGGCCTTTCAGAGGATGCAGAGAAAGATGCTGTTGATAAAGTCCAAAAGCTTACCGATGAATATTCCAAAAAAGTTGACGACCTTGTTATTTTAAAGGAAAAGGACATCCTTACTATATAGAAGCTTTTAAATGCCAAATTTACTTTATAGATATTAATCTTTAAACAAACTTTCTATACAAATTAGAAGATATTGACACTGATTCTTAATCCGGCCATTTTATATTTTCCATTTTCAAATCCAACAACACCTTCCAGGTTCAAAAAAAGGAAAATGTTATTGAGTCCATAGCCAATCTCAAAGTAATTATTCAATTCTGATGTGCTCAAGTAGTTTATAAATAGACTTTCGCTTATAAGAGTTCTATTCATAAGAGGTAGTCTTTTTAACAATAAACGATCATTTTCCCAATAAACAAATCCTTCAAAAAAACCTCTATCAGTCGCATAACTGTAATAGGGTAAAAGTCGATAAGTATTTCTCCGACTATCAGAACTCATCAGAAGTACCGGATTAGAAGAAAATTGCCTAAAGTCAGCGAAGAACACCTCTTTGTTGGTAATAAATCCACCACCGTTCATTCTATACCATAATCTATCATTTAAACCAGTAGACAGACTCTGATTTACACCTATTTCAACAAAATCAAAGTCAGAATTAGTCGATGTAAAGCCTCCCAAAGCTTTCCTATAATCAAACTTGAAAGTTGGGTAATTACTTCCTGCCGGGAACTTCCCTGTTTTACGAGTATAATATCTCTGCCTGGGTGTATATTTTAAATTTATTGAAAAAATTGCAGCATTGTGGGGTTCAATCAGTGTAGTATCCAAATTAGGGTAATCCGGAATATTTGGTGTAAATTCTTTATCTTTCCAATTGATAAATGTAAAATTAGTTTGGTTCTGTAAAGGGTATCTCTTAACATATTCAAGAGATCCTCTAAACCAGAATCCATTTATAATTTCACGTGAATGAAGTACTTTAAAATAATCTGCCTGATAGAACTTTTTATGATTTTCTTCAAATAGCAGTGTGTAAATAGTATTTAGAAAAACTGGCATCCCACTACCATAGTCAAGGGTAACATGCCCCCCACTGACTTTGATTAAAGATTGATTAAAAGGATTAAATGTATAAGCTAAAGAAAGATCTCCGTCAAAGTTCACCCTGTGAAAGGCATAAGCAAATTTTGCCCCCAGATTTAACTTATGCCCCAGGGTATCAATTAATGTATAGCCAAAATCCATTTCATACCTGAGACCATCCACAGTATTATATGACCAGGAAGCAAGCTTTAGTAAACCAGGGATAGAAAACCGACTGTTAAATTTGGAACTATCCTCCTTATAGATATAGGTTTTCCCAAATAATAAGTGTTTAAATTTGAATTCTCGCTCCACATTCCTGATCGAATCTTTATATTCTTCAGTACTCATCCTTCCAACAGTAGAATCTTTTCCGGCGAAGCTTTGCATTTCCTTATCAGAAAGAGGTATGGGCCTTATTTCTTCCCAAAATGCTGAATCATTTACAACACTGTTCTTCTCAACTTTAACTCTTTCTTCAATTTCGAGGGGTTCAGGAGGTAGACTTCTTTTAGCCTCTTTTTGTACCAGCTTCTGAAGTTTTTGCATTTCCTGGTTTGACAGATCTTCCTTTTCGTATAATTCTTTAATTTTTTCTTTTTGTTTCTTTTGACGTATTGATTCTTGTTCCTGTTTGGTTTCTATTTCCTCTTCTTTTAAAATATTATTTGTTTCATCCTGTTGTTCCCTGATATTGCTATGCATTGAATGATCAAGATTTGGGTTCAATGTAACTTTATAATCACTGATGGAAGCAACATATTTGTATGCAACATCGAAACCAAATCCATTAAACTTAATGTTAAAATCCAAACCAACAGGCATCCATGTATTTTCATCAACCGGTGCATAAACCTGATGCATACTGGCATCTGTCATAGGAAGGTTCAATCTCAAATCAGCACTATGAATATTCCAGTAATCCTCAGCAATATAGATATATCCATAAAAGACATCTTTGCCTTTTCGTTTAGGGATTACCTCAACTTTATTAATTGTTCGACCCTGATCTTCAAATACTCCTTCTAACTTAAATCTATACGTTTGGAATGAATTTCTGTCAAAAGGAGAAATCACTCCATATTGTGAGGTCTGATACAAATTGTTAGTAATCATCTCCATGGGATAGGTATCATTGTCATCTCCACTTGATCGCATAGAAATGACTTTTTGGTCTAGTTTGTCTGGCAATTCAAAGCTCACTTCACTCAGGCTTTCCAAAACAAAAGGCTTATTTACCTCAACTCCCTCTTTCTTTAATCGCCTTTTAACCAGCTTTGGGACCTTGTTTATTATCCCTGATCCTTTTATATAAACTTTACTCTCATATTTTGATACCTGGTTCCTGTAATAAGGAGCCAGGGCAATAGCACGTCGCATAACATAATAGGCCGGATCTTCCCCCGATGCCAATATTTTCACTTCTTTAATTTGTAAATTCTGAGGTTGAAGAATAATATTTATCTCTGTGAAATCGATGTTAACAGAGATTAATTGTTTCTGAGTTTTATAGCCAAGATAAGTAAATTGAACCTCCCATTCACCATCTGGTAGTTTGAGCTCAAAGAAACCCTCTAAATTTGATGCTGTTCCCTTTTTGAGGGCTGGTACATATATATTTGAAAAGGAAACAGGGGAACCTGAAAGATCAGTTATCTGACCCTTAATTCCCTGTCCATGTGCAGGTATTATAAGTAGAAATACTAATAAGAATAGAGATAATATTTTCACCAGAACAAATTTCGATGTTCAAAATTAATTTTCTGTGGATACTAAGTGTTATTCTTGTCTATTTGAATGCAATTAAGAATAAATGGACTATTTTCTAACGCCCCTGAAGATAGCATAATACTTAGCTTTTGCTTCCACCTCATTTATATTGAACGGATCAGAGTGGTAGTTATTTTCCAGAAATAGACTTGTCTGATCACAATAGTGCTTGCTGGCTGGTATACCGGATTCTCCTGTTGGAATTACAGTCAGCGATTCATTCCAATCAGCAATTGAATAAATATGTCTATGAGATGCACCAAAATTTGATGAATACCTGTCAGAAAACGAATAGGCAAATGGATTAACTGTATGGAAGCTCCCTCCTACCGGGTAAGGTCCACGATTCAGCTTAAATATCTTGTTTAATATACTTACCTTTCCCATTGGATGTTCAAGTAACAATTGATGTGATTTACCCCATTTCCAATCGGTTAAATTAATTCCGTATTCCCGAGATAAGTGATCTATAGTTTCCTTATAGCTTAGATTAACAATTTCAGCGAAACTTTCCACATGGTTCTTGGTCTCAATATCGTCACAAAACAAGGAATTCTTATTGGTCCAGAAATTCTCCATAAAATTCCTTGAAAGAGAACTATTTTCATAATATTCATTGAATAAATCACCCAAATCATCTTCAATCAGATTTTTTAAAATTGTATGATAAAGTTCCTCAAATATTAATGGAGCTGCCTTGTCAGCATCCATGCTTTTATCCCAATCTGAAAGCAATTCATATCCCTCCAGCTCCATCTCATTGAAATCTGTTTCATTAAGGGATGATAAAATATCAGGCAGGAATTTTCTAGCCATATCGGAATTTAAATCTGCCTGTATTCTCTTAAAGTCATTCAAAGAGAGTTTCTCCTTTTCATTCAACAGCTCCCGAATTCTGTTTATCCTGTACCCCTGCGAATAATAGGAACCAATATAGTAAGGATAATCGTTACCTACCGTTTTATTATTAGCTGACGATACCATGCCATTATCAGGATTATAAGAATGTGGGAGCTTCTCAAATGGCACCCTTCCGTTCCAATCATATTCATCTGTTTGGCCGGGCTTAATCAGGTAATTTTCTCCCTTCCTTATGGGAACTCCTCCTGCGGCATATAAACCAATATTCCCATTTACATCAGCATATACAAAGTTCTGACTGATAGAATTAAAAGTGGTGATGGCATCTTTAAAACTATTCCAATCTGTCGCCCTGTTGAGCAAATATACGCTACGTATCTCATTACTATATTCATTACCAATCCATTTCATTGAAATGGCTTCATTCATTTCTTTAAACCCCGATATAATAGGCCCTCTATGTGTAAACCGATTTTCCTTTTCTACACTTGTTCCACCTTTAATGTGGATCACTTCCTTCCTAATTTCAAGCGATTTCCATTCTCCATTGAACCAGTATTCATTAGGGTTGTCAGGATTGAGTTTTTCATGGTACAGATCAATATCATCCACATACAAGTTTGTTAGCCCCCATGCAATATTTTCATTGTGACCTGCCACTACCAAAGGTTGTCCGGGCACTGCTACCCCCGTAACATTTAATTTTCCAGGGATAACCTCATGGATTTGATACCATATCCCAGGAGAGTTTAAACCAAGATGCATATCATTGGCCAAAATTGGTTTTCCAGTAACTGATTTAGCTCCAGAAATTGCCCAGTTATTACTGCCCTCAAAAGCTTTCACACCCAGATTGTCAACGATCTCAGCTCCTCTAAGCAGATTTGCTTCAAGGTTAAGAAGAGAATCACCTATTTCATAGTCAGGATAAACAACCACTTCCCTTTCAGCTATATTAGGGATAAGGCCCATTGACTTCTCCAGGCCTAACTTTTGAATGATCTTATAAAGTGTTATTTCCGAGGAATATGCTCCCTTTGAAAGATCCCATGCCATATATCCAAGGATATTCATTGAATGACCTACCTTCCACTGATCAGGATTATATCCAAGTATAGCAAATTCAAGAGGTAAACTATGGATATGCTGCTCGATATATTGATTTACTCCATCGGCAAATTCTTCAAATGCATTCAATTGAGCAGGTGTTGCAATTTCTTGCAGAAGTAATGATTTTTCAGGGATTCTTAAAGCTCTCAAAAACAAGTCTGCATCAACCATATCTTCCCCAAAAATTTCTGAAAGCCGTCCCTGGGTTACTCTTCTTAAAAGATCCATTTGCCAGAGCCTGTCCTGTGCCATCAGATATCCTACAGTCTTATAGAGATCCTGTTCATTTTCAGCATAAATATGCGGTATGGCAAAAGAATCTCGATACACCTTAACCTCACCCATTAGTCCATTTAGAACTACCTCCTCATTATAATCAGGTACAGATCTATTCCCAATAAAACGGATGAAAAAATAGCCTCCAAGCAATAGAATTATGAGTAAATACACAAGGATTTTTAATGCTCTTTTAACAAATTTCATAACTATGAATAAATACTATTAATTGACCTGATTATACAGAAAACAGAATTGTAAATTACTCAAATAAAACAATAAAATGCCGAGATTAATTCAAATCCAGAATTTTGTACAGCTCATCAAGATTAGGAGTTAAAATAATCTCAGTTCTTCTGTTTTTCTGCTTGCCCTCAGCAGTATTTGACATATCAAGAGGGTAATACTCGCCTCGCCCCGATGCGGTTACTCGCTTTGGATTAATACTGGAATTTTCTAATAATATCTTTACAATTGAAGTGGCTCTTTTCACGCTTAAATCCCAATTGTCCTGTATCTGACCACTTTTACTACTATACGGTACATTATCTGTATGTCCTTCAACCATAATAGATATATCAGTATTTTGTTCAAGAACCCTGGCAATGTTATTTATGGCTTGCACACCACGTTGATCCACCGCCCAGCTACCTGATTTAAACAGAAGTTTCTCATCCATTGAAACATACACCTTACCGTTTTTTTGAGTAATGGTTAAACCATTGTTTTCAAATCCCAACAGTGCTTTTGAAACCTTACTCTTTAGTTCAGCCATCATTTCATCCTTCTGATTTAGAATATCTTCCAGCTCTAGAAGTCTTGCATTTCTTTTCTCGACCTCATACTGCAATTCTTCCAGATTTCTTTTCTTTTCTCCTAAAGATTTCTCGAGTTCACGCAGTTTGTCTTCCCTGGCCTGAAGATCTTCCTGAGTTTTTTGTAGTTCTTTCAATAATCGTCTAGTCTCTCGATTATTCCCTTTAACTAACTCCTCCTGTGCCCGTTGAAGATCAAAATACCCTCTTTTCATAAGTTGGTATTCTTTTTCTATCCGTTCGAGCTCTTCGATTCGAGCTTCCTGCTCTCGTTTCAACTTGGCTAATTCAGCCTTCAACTTTTCCATCTGTGATGAAATCTCGGTATTTGTAACCGTCAGTTTTTCATTTTTTGCTAGTAAACTATCTCTTTCAATCTGTAAATTTTGATTCTGTCCCTGAATTTCCTTGAATTGCTTAGAAGAAACACATGAAAATACAGTTGCAGAGATTATAACTACTAGGGCAGATAGTATTTTATTTTTATTCATAATTTTAATATTTTATGAGATATATTTAAAATCCAGATCCATAAGATTCAGAATACAAAATTGCTATGGATTAAAGATAATTGTTTGCAAGCTGCAAATATAGATATTTCGGCACTGAAATATTGTTCCAATGAGTGAATAATATTTGTATCTTTGCACCTGCATTATTCGTATAAAGTAATAATTGCAAATGGAAGGGGTAAATAATATAGGGTTGTTGAATCAAATCTCTGGTCCTGCTGATCTTAGAAAGCTTAAGCCAGAAGAGCTTATTCAACTCAGTAAGGAGTTACGAGAATTTATTATTGATGTAGTTAGTTCAAACACAGGCCATTTTGGGGCCAGTCTTGGAGTAATTGAACTTACTATTGCTCTTCATTATGTTTTTAACACACCTTATGACCAGGTTGTTTGGGACGTAGGTCACCAGGCATATGGCCACAAAATTCTAACCGGCCGCCGAGACAAATTTTATACCAATAGAAAATTCAAGGGGATAAGCGGCTTTCCGAACAGATCAGAGAGTGAATTTGATGCTTTTGGTGTTGGACATTCATCCACCTCCATTTCTGCTGCGTTGGGTATGGCTGTTGCTGCTGCAAGAAAGGGAGAAGATCGCCAGGTAATATCAATAATTGGTGATGGAGCCATGACTGCCGGAATGGCTTTTGAAGGATTAAATAATGCAGGTATTGAAAAAACCAATATCCTGGTTATACTTAATGACAACGGAATAGCTATTGACCCCAACGTTGGAGCACTAAATGAGTACCTTCTTGATATAACCACTTCGCCCACATACAACCGTTTCAGGGATGATATGTGGAAACTTCTTGGCAAACTAAGTAAAATAGCTCCAAAAACCCGGTCTTTGGTTAAGCAGCTTGAACACGGTTTAAAGAGTACTATTCTTGAGCAAAGTAATTTCTTTGAAGCCTTGAATTTCAGGTATTTCGGACCAGTTGACGGCCACGATGTGGTTTATCTAACCAAAGTATTGAATGACCTTAAAAATATTCCCGGGCCAAAACTGTTGCACTGTCGAACTACCAAAGGAAAAGGTTTTAAGCAGGCTGAATTACATCAGACTGCATTCCATGCACCGGGAAAGTTTGATAAATACACCGGGAAAATCTTCAAAGTCAGTTCAGACAAACCCCAGCCACCTAAATACCAGGATGTTTTTGGTCATACTTTGGTAGAACTTGCTGAAAAAAATTCAAAAATAGTTGGGATAACACCAGCAATGCTTGCCGGCTCATCAATGAACCTGATGCAAGATAAAAATCCTGATCGAACATTTGATGTGGGTATAGCCGAGCAACATGCAGTTACATTTTCTGCTGGATTGGCCACTCAAAAAATGATCCCATTTTGCAACATTTACTCCTCATTTATGCAGCGGGCATATGATCAGGTTATTCATGATGTTGCTTTACAAAATCTGGATGTAGTATTTTGCCTCGATCGAGCGGGATTAGTTGGAGATGATGGCCCTACACATCATGGTGCTTATGATCTTGCCTATTTTAGGTCCATCCCAGGTATCACAATATCCGCCCCTATGGACGAAGAAGAATTGAGAAACCTCATGTATACTGCTCAGCTGGGTGGACATGGACCATTCTCAATTAGATACCCACGAGGATCAGGGGTGATGACAGACTGGAAAAAGCCATTTAAGAAAATATCTGTTGGAAAAGGCAGGGTCATTTCGAGTGGAGATGATATTGCTATATTAAGCATTGGTCATGCAGGAAATCTGGTTACCAAAGCAATTGAAAAACTTAATGATCATCACATTCATGTCACTCATTACGATATGAGGTTCTTAAAACCAATAGATGAATCTATACTACATAAGGTTGGCAAGAAATTTAAGCAAGTAATTACAGTTGAGGATGGAACAGTTATCGGCGGGTTAGGTTCTGCAGTGCTTGAATTCTTCTCAGACAATGGTTATGCTGCACAGGTAGTTCGCCTGGGTATCCCTGATAGATTCATCGAACATGGCACTCAGATGGAGTTATACAAAGAGTGTGGTTATGATCCAGAAAGTATCTACAAGCTAGTACTCAAACTGGTTAGTTCGAAGATGCTCTCACATGCAGGGTAGATCTGTTTCCGAATTCCTTTTAAGCTTCCTTTAGGCATAAAAAAACTCCAGGACTAATTCCTGGAGTCATTGTATAAATTACAATTATCTAAATATCAAATTTTATTCCCTGGGCAAGTGGTAATTCTGTTCCATAATTAATGGTATTCGTCTGCCGGCGCATATAAGCTTTCCAGGCATCTGAGCCAGATTCTCTTCCTCCACCTGTATCTTTCTCTCCTCCAAAAGCACCACCAATTTCTGCACCTGAAGTACCAATGTTTACATTTGCAATGCCACAATCAGAGCCTACCTCAGAAAGGAAAAGCTCTGCCTCACGGACATTCAGGGTGAATATAGCCGACGAAAGCCCTTGAGGTACATCATTGTGCAATTCGATTGCCTCCTCAATAGTCTTATATTTAAGCAAATAGAGAATGGGTGCAAAAGTTTCCTCCTGGACAATTTCATAATGATTTTTCGCTTCTGCCAGAGCCGGCTCCACAAAACAAGCAGACCCATACTGATCTTCAGGAAGGGACTTTCCTCCAAAAATCACTTTACCTCCTTCTTCCTCTACCTTTTTACAGCATGAAGGAATAAATCTACTGCTGCACCATCAATTACCGGGCCAATAAGAGTATTTGAACTGGTTGGATCTCCAATTTTATGTACCACCTGGGCATAGGCATTTAATAATCTTTCTTTTACTTCATCGTATACTTTTTCATGAATTATTAATCTACGTGTAGAGGTGCAACGTTGACCCGCTGTTCCCACTGATCCAAATACAATGGCAGGAATAGCCATGTTTAGATCGGCATGTTCAGAAATGACGATGGCATTGTTACCGCCAAGTTCCAAAATGGATTTTCCGAGTCGTTTTCCAACAATACCTCCAACTCGTTGACCAACCCGGGTTGATCCGGTAACTGAGAAAAGGGGAATTCGTTTATCAGCAGCAAAATTATCTCCAAGAACCGATGATTTGGCAACTACAAGATTAAAAACACCTTCGGGAACATTATTTTCTTTCAAGACATTTCGAATAATTTTCTGGGTTGCAATAGCAGTTAAGGGAGTTTTAGAACTGGGTTTCCAAACAACTACATCGCCTGCTACAGCAGCGATCATTGAATTCCATGCCCAAACAGCTACAGGAAAATTAAAGGATGTAATTAAACCCACAATTCCGAGTGGATGATACTGATCAAATAACCTGTGTTTTGGCCTTTCAGAATGAAGCGTAAATCCGTTTAGAAGGCGAGCCTGGCCCACTGCAAAATCACATATATCAATCATTTCCTGAACCTCCCCAAGACCCTCCTGGTAAATTTTTCCCATTTCCAGAGGTAACCAACATTCCAAGATCCTCTTTGGCTTTTCTTAAAGCCAATCCTATCTGTCGCACCACTTCTCCTCTTTGTGGAGCAGGGACTTCCCTCCAAACTTTAAAAGCTTCCTGTGCTTTTTCCATTACAAGTTCATAATCCTCTTTGGTAGCAGTTTTAACACTTGCAATTAGACTTCCATCCACTGGTGATTCAGAACCTGATACATTACCATTTGTTTCAATCCATTCTACACCTGTTGAAACTCCAGGATTGATTTCTTTAATTCCAAGCCTTTCTAAAACTTCCTTAAACCTTATATTAACTTTATTCATCGATCGAGATTTAATTTATTTAATGAATTTACAAAGGTATAAAGATGCTCAGAGAAAAAATAATTTTTAATCTGTTTGACAGCAGTAAATTTTTCAATCTGAATTCACAATAATCTGAATGCAATTAAAAATAAATATTTTGCACTCAAAAAACTTATAATTATCTTCGCAATCCATTTTAGAAGTTTGCCCAGGTGGCAGGTCTGAACGTTAAGAAATTGTCCAGTGGACAATTTTAGTGAAGAGCCAGGTAGTGGGGTTGTCAATTCCGCCACCGGTATTAAAAAATAATAATACCTAGAGTAAAAGTTCTATGGATTCGTTCTTACGAACATAGTTGTTTTACTATGTTACATTTGCCCAGGTGGCAGGTCTGAACGTTAAGAAATTGTCCAGTGGACAATTTTAGTGAAGAGCCAGGTAGTGGGGTTGTCAATTCCGCCACCGGTTTTAAAAAATAATAACCTAGAGATAAAGTTTAGGTTCGTTCTTCAACATTGTTAATTACATTAATTTGCCCAGGTGGCAGGACTGAACGATAAGAAATTGTCCAGTGGACAATTTTAGTGAAGAGCCAGGTAGTGGGGTTGTCAATTCCGCCACCGGTATAAAAAATAATAATCTAGAGTAAAGTTTAGATTCGTTCTACAACATAGTTAATTAGTTACTTGCCCAGGTGGCAGGTCTGAACGTTAAGAAATTGTCCAGTGGACAATTTTAGTGAAGAGCCAGGTAGTGGGGTTGTCAATTCCGCCACCGGTATAAAAAATAATAATCTAGAGTAAAGTTTAGATTCGTTCTACAACATAGTTAATTAGTTACTTGCCCAGGTGGCAGGTCTGAACGTTAAGAAATTGTCCAGTGGACAATTTTAGTGAAGAGCCAGGTAGTGGGGTTGTCAATTCCGCCACCGGTATAAAAAATAATAATCTAGAGTAAAGTTTAGATTCGTTCTACAACATAGTTAATTAGTTACTTGCCCAGGTGGCGGAATTGGTAGACGCGCTGGTCTCAAACACCAGTGGCAGCAATGCCGTGCCGGTTCGACCCCGGCCCTGGGTACAATTCAACTTCAAAGCCTTTATAATACAAAAAAATTATAAGGGCTCTATTTTTTCAGGGAAGAATTAGGAAAGAACCATTTTGGTTTCATTTAATAAATCTCTCCAATAGGTTTCACATGGATTTCCCATGATTGGAACCATATGTGATTTCCTGTGCAATGCCCTCAAATAAATGTAGGTTAAGAATTAATAAAAGGATGAGTAATTTATACATTATAAAGTGATTTATATTAAAGTTAATTTTAAATCGAAGAATTTGGTATTGCCTTTACCTTCAGCTAAATATATTCGTTTTTAACCCATTAAAAACATGCATAAAATAGATATTAAAAGTATTAAAAAAGAATAAAGGTAAAGTGACCTTAACCTAAATTTTGCTTTCACCCAAAATATGAAAGAAAGAATTGGAAGGATAAACAACAATGCAAGTACCGGAAGCCACAGAATCTCATAGATTGCACCAACCAAGTCGAAATGGTAAACATCTATCACCTGGCCAAGCCACCAAAATCCAGAAACAATTATAGACAGAATTAAAATTATTAAACTAATTCTCGAATTTTCAAATAAAGGTTCATGCTCTTTCATAAGCTAAATATTATTGGTAAACATGATCGCGGCCAGTCTTCTTTGTTGCATAAAAAGATATTAAATGATAGAATAATTAAATTATTTATGCTGGAAAATTTAATACTTATTTGATATTACAAGCATTAAAGGTATTTCGCCGAATTTTAATATATATTTTCGGCCAGTAATCTCTCACCCGTTTTCCTTAATGTCTTCCAAATGCCATTCTGACAATTGCTTGAATCGACTTAACACATTGGATGTGACCCTGTTGTGAACAAGCTCCCAAACTTTGTTGATCAATTTCCGTCGGTTTTGCCAATCCTCCTTTCCATAAAAATTGAATCCAGTTGCAGATATCAATTGACATTGTTCGACTTCACCCATTTCAGGAATTGAAGAACGAACATACATGGTGAAAATCCCAATAGGATATCCTCCTGAACATTTGTATAATAAATAACGGGCATTGTCAAAATCAAAGGGATCGGGGACTTTTTTTATCTCTATGGCATTGAGAAGAAAAAGTGGAATTAATTTAAATCCAAAAAGGCTTTTCATAAACTTAAAAGGATACTTTTTCCAGCCAAATGGCAAAATACGAATACATTCCAGGTTGTTTTCAATCCGATCAACTTTTGCAATATGGTTAGGCCAACAATAAGAGCCATCCCATTTTAAGAGCTCATTAAATACATTAATAACGGGAGCCTCAACACCAATTTTGTGAATATTTAACACGGAATATTGATTGGCATCAATACCGATTCGTTGCATAACCCTGAGGTTGTAGTAATCCCTTTCCTCTATGGTTTCAAATTTTATAAGAGTTTTATGTTCAGACTTGTGGAGCATGTAATATAATACATCTGTTACTAAACTCTTACTCCTTCTGAGTGATTTTTTATTATTTATAAGATTTGAACCAGGCATTTAACTTTATTTAAAAAAAACTTATCCGTAAATAGTTTAATAAGAAGATCCCCAATAACTATTTATTTATCAATAAGCACCATGTTTTTAATTTTTATTTCATTCTTCTTTTTTTTGGGTTGAAGCACTTTTTTACCATATTCAGTATGATATCGATGTGACTGGGAAAATTCAAGAGATTGTAAATGGAATTGATGGCTATTCAGTGTGGCTTTGCCTACTTTCCGCCACTCTATTCGCATTAATTCTATCTGTTCCAGATAGTTATCAAATGTTAAATACATAAGATCAGAATCACAAAGGATCCTGGAAACTTCGTCTCTGGGACTTTGAGGCACTTTGGTAGAAAGAATAGCAGCTTCGATTTGTTCGATTGATTCTTTGTCCACGTTTTTAGATTTCAGAAAAACTGTTGCCCGAGAAGCGCTGAAAACTTCATGTCCATCATACGCATCAATATAGCCTACATCATGGAACAGGGCACTCATTCTCAGTACATTTAAATCATTCTCTTTCAGCTTACTATACTTACCAATAATCTCAGCATTGTTTAACACTTCAATTGTATGAGTTATAGTATGAAAAAGACACTTTTCAGAAAGTTCATTTGTTAAATTAAAAGTGACTAACTTTTTGGCCTCTTCTATCAATCTGGTATCAATTTTATTCATAGTATCATAGATTTTTAAGGACAGATAAGTAATTTCATATCCAGCATTTGTTGGATATTGCAGGATTTACAAATTTGCATGTTACTATATCTGAGATACCTTTTTGTTCAATTCCCTTAATCTGAGTGACATCTTTTGTAACAATCTATACGCAATTGTGGGATCTTTTTCAATAGTTTTGTAAAAATTCCGCTTATCAATAGTCAGAATCTTTGCATCACCTGAAGCACGGACCGTGCAAGATCGAACGTCTTTTTCAAAAAGACCCATCTCCCCAAAGAATTCGGTTGCACCGAGCTCCGCTATCTTTACCTCTTTGTCTCCTTGGTGATCAAATACACCAACTTTCCCTTCCTGGATAACAAACAGACAGTTTCCCTCGTCTCCTTTATTTATAACTATTTCGCCGTCGCGGTAATAGCGACCTAATTTACTATTTCTCATTTTCTTTTAAATAATAGGTTAAACAAACTTTCTAATATATTCCAAATTAGAGATATGAGTAACAATGGATTCATAAACCGAAGAAAAATATCCTTATACGAGGCACTGCCTGTAAATGTGTCCCACAATACAGAACTCATCCTGCGTTTAGATGCTTCACTTTTCTGCTCTTTTATTACCATTCCCAGCATCGCACTTTTCAAAACTATCGATTTTTGTATAAATCCTGTTACGAAAAAAATAAATTTCCCCAACATGTTGTCTTTGTCCACCTCATTGCAGACAGGATTGTAGTATTTGTGAAAAGAAGTTGCAGAAATTCCATAGAAAACAGCTGTTTTGGCTGCTGCTTTCCCAGTAATATATGCCGCTCCAATTCCATTTTTGTAGAGTTTTGAGGAAGAAGAATCACCTACCAAAACTACCCTGTCATCATAGGCCATTTTTGCACCTTTCACATTGATTGATGGAAAGCATTTGCAGGGTGCAATCTCGTTCAGCTCAATCCCCTCAGGAAACAGTTTTCTAACAGGTTCAGATTTCAGAAAGCTAGAGGCAATTTCCATGTTGATATCTTTACCAAGTAAAACCAATGTAACATATTGACCTTTTGGAACCAAAGCCCCGAATTTAATATTGGGCAGATTTAGAAGAAAGACATGCATTGAATTGCCAAAATGCTTATCAATAACTTCCGGGTCCATCTCAAATTCAGTGATAAAGGTTTTGGTTGTTAAGGGTGGTTTAAAAGACGGACATATGGATTCAAAAAGACCAAGTGCAGTTTTATTTAGACCCACTGCTCCTACTATCAGGTCATACTTGGTTTTCAATTTATTCCTGGTTGTAATCGTGATCCCATCTGCAGTCCTTTCAGCTCCAGAAACTCTATCGTTTATAACATTAGCTCCCTTTTTCCTACAAAGCTCCAAAAGGTAATTATCGAAGCTTTCCATGTCAACGTTATCGTTCCCCTTGGGCCCGCCTCCTCGGAACATGGCAGCAATTCTCTGTTCATTATGGGGTGTTTTTATTATTGTGCTCCCTTGCTCAAGGTGAAGCATATAAGACTCAATACCCCTTCGGATAACCTTGTAAGGTAAAACAATACCCTCTGTTGAAAGTACCTGAATTAGGGATTCTGAGACAATTCCACCACAGTTGTTACACCCAATGGGGCCTGCACAAGTAAAATCCTTTGGTTCATAGATATCAATTTTTATATCCAGGTCCATGCGATCAGCAAAATCCAGGGCAAAATAGGTAAAGAAGCTTCCTGCTGGTCCTCCCCCAATGACTGCAATTTTTGAGCCGTCGTTTAGGAGAAAGGGCTCAGAACTAAAATCTGCCATACGTTTATAAAAAGTTATTTGGTTAATTATTCACTAGTCATTAGACCCAGATTTTGATCATTGAATATTAATCTTCTCCTGGCTTAAAGACTCTTGTTGTGTTGTATGATTATTTTCCACAAAATACATATATATATCACCAACATTTTTGGCATAAACCTTTCCTCTACATTTACATTCATATTTGTCTCTGACCAATTCAAAGGTTGAAGCTGAGATATTCAACCTACCTGGTTCACCGCTAGATTCCATTCTACTGGCAATATTCACTGAACTCCCCCAAATATCATAAGCAAATTTCTTTTTCCCAACCACTCCAGCAACCACGGGCCCAGTATGGATTCCGACCCTCAATCCCCATTCCTGTAAACCCTTTTCTCTTCTCTTTTCATTTGTCCTGTTCATAAATTCCTGCATTTCCAGGCCTGCTCTCACAGCATCATATGGATGAGATGTACTTTTTAATGGAATCCCACCTGCACACATATAAGCATCTCCAATTGTTTTTATTTTTTCTAAGTTATTTCTAACTGTAATCTCATCAAAAGCTGAGAAGAATTCATTCAACTCAGCCACAAGATCTTGTGGGGAAAGTCCCTGAGCAATCTGTGTAAATCCCTTGAAATCAGTAAATAATACAGAAACACTTTCATACTGTCGTGGAGTAGCTACCCCCTTTTTTTGTAATTCTTTTGCAACTTCAGAAGGTAAAATATTTAACACCAAATTCTCAATTTCATCCTTCTGTTGATCCAGAAGTTTATTAATCCTAACCTTCCTTCGGAAATTTCTATAGGTTACAGCTGCGATCAACATGATCACGACAAACCCTACAATAAAAGTATTTTTGGCAAATTTCTGTTTTTGTATTATTGCCTCCTGAAGTTCCTTGTCTTTAGTCAGTAAGCCAATCTGACCTTCCCTTTTCTCTAATTCAAAATTAAATTGAAGAGATTGAATTTTTTTGTTATTTGCTGCATTCGTATAATGTATCCTTTATGTTGGTCAATAAGGTCTGGTATTTATAAGCATTATCAAAATCAGATATTTTAGCATAAGCAGAGTGCCAAATTTCTCATAAGCATCTCTTCTGTTCATTCCTTAGCTCCTATTTCTTTAGCAATTTTTTCAGCTCTATGATAGGTTGCAATAGATGATGCGGGATCGCGTGTTTTCACAATAAGTTTCAGCAAGACCAAGGAGTGCTGTTGTCATTTCTAATTTCCCATCACACTTTTTTGCTATTTCATAACCCTCCATTTGATAATCAATGGCCTTACGATAATCTCCTCTGTTTCATATATATTTTCCCAATATTTGTGAGGGTATAAGAAACATTTAAGGGGTTAACTTTTCGGAATGCCTCCAGGGATTTTTCATAATATGCAAGAGCTGTATCGTAAACTTCTCTTTTAAAATAAATTTCTCCCATGTTCACACTGGCTATTCCAATAGCATCATAATCTCCAAGCTTTTCACTCAGCGGTAATGCTGCAAAATAATAATCCAGAGCTTTGTCATATGTAGCTGGATTTTCAGTATAGATTGCACCTACATTGATTTGCGCAGTAACCAAGCGCAATGTATCATTGATCTCTTCAGCCACTTTTAATGACTTTAGGTAAAATTCCAATGCCTTTGTATTATCTCCTTCGGAGAAATAAACCGCTCCAATATTGCTCAGAATATTTGCAACACCAACCTGATCGTTAATTGCTTCAAAAAATTTCAATGATTCTTGCCAATGGTTAATAGTCTCCCAGTATTCACCCTGAAAGTAGTATCCCATCCCAATATACTTAAATGCGTTCGCAAGGCCTTTTTGATATCCAAGCTTTTCAGAAAGCATTTGCGCTTCATGTCCATAAAGTATCGCGTCAACAGGAGAAGAACTATATTCATTACGACTAATGTCAATTAAAATGTTTACTTTATTGGTATCTTCAATGGTATCCTTAAGTAAATATTTAAGACTATCAACAGTTGAAATCTGGGCACTGCTAAAGTGGAAAGATATAAGAATTAGTACAAAAAGGAATATACCAGACTTATTCATATTTGTTAGATCCAATTTTAAATTAATCTACCATTCTGACTCTGTCGATTCGCTTTAAATTTTACCAATATATAAAAAATGAGGGACTTAAATTCTCTCCCCCATTTTTATATAGCTTATTTTTATCTAGTACAAATAATAGTTCCTATTGTTTTACAATTCTGAGAATTTCTTCTTTATTATCATCAAGTGTTACCTTAATGAAATACATTCCAGGACTCACTCCAGTAAGATCAACCTGTATGAGATGGTCAACTGATTGTGAATTTATCCTGAATATTTTTCCAAAGGAATCAAATACAACAATGGTCTTCACAGATGCATCAACCATATTCATGTTAATGTAGACCATGTCATTGGTTGGATTTGGAAAGGCCTTGAGGTCAATTATTGATTCTAGTGACTCATCTGCTTCTGAAAGATCCAGACTCTTGTTGAAATTACATTTTTTTGAAAAGGAATTAGCATTAGTTGACATAGAGACCTTATGATCTTCTCCGATACTTGCAACTGTCCAAGACAATAAACTTCCATCAAACTCAACACTAAAAGTTCCACCACCAGAATAGAACATCTCAGGTTGTGGTTGATCTGTCAGACCACCACCTATCATAATATTATCAGCACCATGTGGTACAAATACATTATAATCATTATCATTCTTATAAACGAAGTGTGCTGTATATGTACCGTCACCATTATCCGTTATACAATCAAGAGATGGTTTAACAGCACGTGTACCTGGTCCATATGGATTTACAAATAATTCTCCTGCCACATTTGTGATATCATAATTTAGAGCACTTGCGGTGGGAGTTATCTGCATAAATCCCCGCTGATCCACTGTAATTAGGATCAATTGTAAATCCAGGAGCTACACTAAATACACTTGCCTCATTATCGTTGTAAACAAACCCATCGTAGAAAAATTCAATTACTGGTGGATTTCCGGCATTTATAACCTGGTCAAGCACCGTTACTGTAAGGGGAGCTTTACCAACTGATATTGGCCATTTAATTTCAGATGCTTCTTTATAATTAATATCACCCAGTTGACTAGCTGTAATAATTGCATTACCTGCACCAACAATAGTTACTCTGTTGCCTTCAATTGATAAAACATCCGGGTTACTGCTTGTAAATGTAATTTCTAGTAAGTAAATACTGTTAGTAGTTGCAGAAAGATCAAATGGCTCATCTCCATAGGTCACCTCAGTTGGGGTAGCCGGATCAAGAGTTATGATCTGTGCAGCCTTACTTATTGTTAAGGTTTGAGTTACATTTTCAGCTGCTATAAAGTTTTCATTCCCAGCCTGACTGGCAACTATTTCTGTGGTTCCAGCTGAAATTATCGTAATTGTGGCTCCTTCAATTGTAGCAACATCAGTATTGCTACTTGTGAATGTAATATCTAAACCACTGGACGATGTTGCACTCAAATCGAAAGATGCATCACCATAGGTTTTCTCTTCCAGTGCTTTAAAATCAATGGACTGTTCAGATTGATCCACAGTTAATGCACCATTTTCAAGTGTAACACTATAGTTCACCAATTTATCTGAATTAGTAAGGTCATACGATGAATAATTATATCCTCCTGTTGAGAGAAATTCTACTTCACTCAGCTGGACCTCAGGAACAATATTCAGAACCCCGGCTGGGACTATCTCATCCGTACTATAAACAGTTTCTCCCTTATGAATACTAAATTTTGGGTAGCCATCGGCCACAACATCATTCATTGTTTCATCATATACTAAACCATCAACGGATACAGAGTATTCTGGTTGAGTCATCACCATAAACCATACTTTTATCATCAGCTGTAAAAGTCAATGAGGCTGGTAAAATCTCTAATTCGCCTAAGTTATAGCTAATATCAAAGTTTCTGGAATCCAGTAGTCCACTTCCTTCTTCACTTCCTGATAAGAAAGCTGCAGGAACAATTATATGTGTTCCAACGGTTGTGCCAGTAATCAGGTTAATAGCATAAAGGTCTGGAAGTTCCCATTCTCCTGGATCTCCGGATATTCCATCTTCATCTCCATTGTACTCGCTATCTGTTACAACGTCTGCAGCATCCAGATATCACAGCAATATTACTCCAACTTTCCGGATCATCTAGATTTCGATACCATTGACCAATAGCTCGCCCAGTGTTTACGAGGGGTCTGTGCATTTACTAGATGGCCTTGCATCAGTTAACAGCCTGATTAAAATTCACAGAATACCTCAGAATTCACAAGTGGTCTTGCATTTACCAAAGCTCTTGCATTTACTAGAGGACTTGCATTTACCAAAGGACGTGCATTTATCAATGAATAATCAGCGTACTTATCTAACTCTTCTGAGTCTTCGATCTCCTGGAATTCAAATACAGATTCCTTTGCTAAATCTACAATCCTGTTTACCAAAGGGCGTGCATTTACCAGGGGCCGTGCATTCACCAATGCCCTGGCACTTACCAGGAATTGAAGACTTTCCAGGTCTGCATTAACCAATGGCCTGGCATTCACAAGTGGTCTTGCATTTACCAGTGGTCTTGCATCAACCAATGCAATTTCATTGGCTATATTGGCACTATGAGAAACTTGCAATGAATTTAAAAAGGTCTCAGGCGATTCTATATTTGTTTCATCATATGAATAGCTAAAATCAATGGGACCAATATCATCACCATAAGTAATAGATATGTTTACTGGAGTAATAGTTATAGGCATTTTCTCAATAGTAAGAGACCCTTCTATATATTCGAAATTATATTTTTCATTTAGAGCTATATCAATCTCACTGTATAAGGGATCATTAATATCTGTGATAAGGCTCAACTTAAGTTCTGGTCTAAGAATATATGTATGTACAGGACTCATATTATCAACACCACCACCTGTAATTATCTGAACAGAAGCAATTCTAGCTTTTTCTTCGGTAGTAAGGTCTGAGTCTACCAATGGAATATCATCCACGGTTATTGTGCTTGTATAAACTGGTAGGGATTCTCCAAACTTTTTAGTTTTATCATGGGCGGTAATAACTACGTTCCTTTTTGTTGTTCCAAAAAAGTAAACAGGTGCAGAAGTTCCACCATCTAATAAACTGCTTGAAATAGGTGCTGTATATGCTTCAATTGATGGATTACCGATGAATGCAGGAACCTCAGCCAGGATTAAATTTTCATTCTGATAAGTTACTGATTCAGCTGGCAATGGTACACCCCTAAATAATACCTGTGTATTTTCAGCAAGATATTCACCTGTTACGTCAACTGTTATGGGTGCTTCCCCAGGCACAATCCCTGAGTTGTTTTTTAATTCTATCAAAACAGGAGAAGCAGCAATGTAAGAGCCAATCGCAGCATCGGCTTGGATAAATCCATAACCTGTGTTGTAATCAAAGCCAGGATCATCCATATTTATAGCTGTGGAAGTTAACAAGCCTTTAATTTCATCAGGAGTAAGAATTTCATTATTCCAATATTTAGCCCTTGCTTCTATTAATAAAGCAGCTACAGCTGCAGCGTGAGGAGCTGCTGCAGATGTTCCATGAAAATTAAAAACTCCATCACCATCTGGATCGAATTCCGATGTTTGGGGACTTAAAATAACTGTTGTTTCAACTCCATTTGGAGCGGTAATTTCAGGTTTCTGCCTCATTTCTCCATTTACAGGTGTACCTCCAATAGAAGAAAAAGAAGCAATGGTGGGTATCTCAACTCCAAATTCTGGAGTGTTGCTGTACAAGACAGCCCCGACTGCTATTGCCCCAGCAGCATTGGCCTGGCCTACAATGGTTGAGGATTTTGTATCATATTCATTAATATCCATGTCGCCCCGAAATACGATGTATTTAAAGTTTACATTGTCTGTACCACCGGCTCTAGTTATCAGGATATTTGTAGAAGCACCACCTGGACCTACCGTAAAGGGCAATACTTCTATGGGTAATCCACCGGTATTATCAATATTGAAGCCAAAAAGTGTAGCTCCATTTTCATTTGATAAATAAATGTCCAAATCATTGTTTGTAAAGTATTGGGTTGGATCTATATTATCTTCCCATTGTAGAACAAGGGTGTAAGTGCCTTCAGCAAGCGATACACTCTGGTAAATGTCACTACCCCCAAAATTATGAGCATCCCCACTAATTCCTTCCGGGGGATCTGCTGATAGAAATGTACTTTGATATGACTTATCGCTATAATTTCCTGCGGCAGAAAAATAGGTTACACCCTGGGCTTTTACCTGGTCAACTGCCTGGGCTACAATCCCATCTTTGAAGAAAGGCTCCGTTATATATGTTATATCATCAACAATTACATCGCAATCTGCATTCGCTAGTTCAATTATTCCACTTGCAAAATCCTGCGCGCTAATAAATCCCGTACGAAATGCCAGTTCTGCTCCCGGAGCAATATCATGTACTATTTGTAGCATTGCTCTTCCTTCATCTGATAGAGTGCCAAAGCTTGTGGGGTAATCTTCCAAAACATGCACAGGTGTTTCATTACCATCTATATTACCAGGTCCGGGAAGATCACCGTTTGATACATCGGCTTCAGCTCCTCCCAGGCTATTGTAACTATCTGAAATTACACCTACTTTTACTTCTGCTCCAGAAACATTATATCCACCACGAGCAAAATCAGATCGTATAGCTTTATCACCATCGTTAAAACCTCTTCCAGTGTTTTTGGTAATAGCAGAGTATACCGGGCGGGCAAAATTGACATATAGAGTAAGGTCATTTATGAGAAGTAAATTCTCTATTGGGAACCAGCCAGTTATTGATAAACTGGGTAGATCCTCACTTTGTATTTCTAATCCCAATGAAATTAACTCTAACTTCATTGCTGGATATAGCAGGTCTGATAAAGCAACTACTTCGATAAGAACTTTAGTTCCATCTGCACTGATCTGAAAAATATCATCCGTTTTAAATAAACTTGGATCATTCGCAGCAATGTAATAATTATACAAAGAGGTAAGTTCTGCACCAATAAGGGAGTTTAATATTTTTCCCCCATCAGGTGGAGCATAATACGGGAAAATATTTTCATCACCCCTGCAATGTGAGGAGTTTTTATCTGCTGTTGTATACTTTATTGCTCCACTTGGCAATTGGACTTTCCAGGTAACTGTTTCTTTACCATCAAACTCCACGCTGAATGCATTATTTTGGATACCTGGTTTGAAATTAGTATGACCATTTACCTTGCCATTATTCTTTTCTACAAAGCTATCTTCCTGAAGCACATTGATTTCCTTTTTGTTTGGATTATTATATCCAAAATTGGCCTTATACCTGCCGTTCCCAATGTACTCGATACAATCATAGCTAATTTCAATATCTTTTTGTTTCTTTTGACTAAAAGTTAAAAGAGGAAGTAGTGTAAAAACTAGAATTAAAAAACCGGTAAATCGTAAATAATTATTCTTAGGACCAGATTTAGTTTTCATAGAATTAGGTTTAATTTCTATATACAAACATTGTCTAATATCACCCTAATCTTTTATAGAATGGGCATATTTTAAGTTACCTCAATAAGAAACTCGATCAATAGGGTTTATTATTCTCAATTGTATTTAATTCATTGCTGCTGGACCAGTTCTCTATTCAGTTATTATTGAATATCATGAATCTTAAAAATTAGGTTTTTACAAATTATTAACCTTTTAAGTAAGTAATTTTTAGTTAAAAATCCATCTAATTTTATATTAATTGAACCTATATTTTGATCAATCACCCATATTTTATGACCAAAATAGAAATAGGCTAAATAAGTATTGAATTTCAATTAATTAATAGAATCAAATTTTACAAATTCAGTTTCTGAAATTTCATAATAAGCTTTCTACAAATCTAACGATCAAAGAAATATGTCTCCCTTATTAACCGAACAATTTAGTAAAGAAAACTTCATTGAAGAGTAACCTAAGCTATTGTATTCGCGTATTATCAAATATAAATGGAACAATATTTGTTTAAACTTTGGAAATGCGAAATGAAAAAAATGATTGATTCGGAAGTGGCGGTGGCAAAAATTATTAATCATGTCACAAAAAACCCTGAAACAACCAGCAGGATGATATTGGGCCTTTCTAAGTTTGAAAACTCAATTGACTTATTCCAGGCAGATGCTGATGAAATTGTAAATTGTTTAGCCAATTTAAAAACTAAACAACTTAAAATCCTTTATAATTTTATAATTGGTGATATTTCGGAGCAGGCATTCATAAAAAAGGTTGGATCATTTAGTATTGGTAAGGTATTTAAAAAGAAAAACGGGGAGAAAAAAGACTCAAGTACTCTTCCGGAATCCTATGAAGCAAAAAACATTTTTAGAGAATCTTCTGAGGGAGAAGTACCTTTTTTACTGCAAGAATAGCAGGCTACTCAAATTCATTATAAAACTCTAAGCTTTTCTCACCAAATATTTTCCTGAGTCCTTTTTTCTGGACTTTAGGAATTTGTTAAATTTACCTCCTTTGACAAAGTAAACCTTCAAAAAAAGTTGCTCCAATAAGCCTGATTCCTATATCTCTGTTTTTTGGGTATATTTGTCTCCATTTTCAATCGGTTTAATCATTATACTAAATATTGATTTTTGTATGAAGGATAAAATCATACACCCCTATGGTGAAAGGCAAGCTTCATTTGACAAGCGATACCTCGAAATGGCAGGAACCTGGGCAAAGAATTCATATTGTATAAGAAAGCAAGTGGGTGCCTTAATTGTTAAAGATCGGATGATTATTTCCGACGGCTACAATGGAACACCTGCCGGATTTGAAAATGTATGTGAAGATGAAAATGGAAAAACAAAACCTTATGTACTGCATGCTGAGGCCAATGCCATAACCAAAGTGGCTAAATCGAACAACAGTAGTGAAAATGCGACTTTATATGTAACTACTTCTCCTTGCCTGGAATGCTCTAAATTGATCATTCAATCAGGTATAAGGCGTGTGGTTTTTGTTGAAAAATATCGTGATGAAACAGGCGTAAACCTTTTAAAACGTGCAAATATAGAAATTGTTCAATATGAGCTATAGGCAGACCTTTGCATTATACTAATTTTTGATTTTATGAAATACAAGAATAATAAATTATCCATATTACTTCCTTTGCTTATTGCCATAATATTTGCCGGAGGGCTTCTAATTGGGCTACAATTAAAGAAAACACAATCAACGAATAATTATTCGTTCAGGCCAAGAGCAGATAAACTGCAGGGCATTTTAAGTTTTATTGAGGCTGAATATGTTGATTCAGTAAATCGGCGTGACCTTGAAGAGGCAGCCATCCCGGAAATACTTCAAAAGCTTGATCCACATTCTGTATATATTCCTGCCCGTGATGTGGCCAGGGTTAGCGAACCTCTTGAAGGTAATTTTGAAGGGATAGGAGTCTCCTTTAGCATGCCCAATGATACAGTTATTATTAACTCAATAATTCCAGGAGGACCTTCAGAAAAAGTTGGCATAATGGCTGGTGATAGGATTATTACTATAAGCGATAGTACTGTTGCAGGAGCCAACATCGACCAGAATGACATTGTAAGAAAATTAAAGGGGCCAAGAGGCACTGAAGTAACAATTGGTATTGAACGACGTGAAGTTCCTGAATTAATTGAATTTACAATTACACGGGATAAAATACCTCTTTATAGTGTGGATGTTTCCTATATGGTAAATGATTCAACAGGCTATATTAAGATCAGTAAATTTGCCAGAACCACTTACCATGAATTTCTTGAAGCGCTTGGATAATCTTCGACTGGAGGGCATGACTCAGATGGTTTTAGATTTAAGAAGCAATAGTGGTGGCTATATGGATGCAGCTACAAAACTCGCGAACCAGTTTCTTGAAAAAGGGACCTTAATAGTCTATACAGAAGGCCGCTCACAGGAAAGAGAAAACTTCTACGCAGATGGTAATGGCAAATTTCAAGATGGGAAAATTGTTTTATTACAGGACGAGTGGTCTGCCTCAGCAAGTGAGATTGTTGCAGGTGCCTTGCAGGACAATGACCGCGGTACAATTATAGGGAGAAGGTCTTTTGGAAAAGGTCTTGTTCAGGAACCACTTATGATGTCTGATGGCTCTCTGATTCGTTTAACAATTGCCCGGTATTATACACCTACTGGCCGTTGTATTCAAAAACCGTATGATAACGGTATTGAAGATTATGTCCACGACTTAGAATCGAGGTATATGAATGGGGAATTTGAAAGGGAAGACAGTATTCAATTCAATGATTCTTTAAAATATACTACTCCAGGTGGAAAAATTGTATATGGCGGGGGTGGAATCATGCCAGATATATTTGTACCCATTGACACCACAGGAGTATCCACATATTTTAGACAGGTAAGAGCCAAGGGTTTGATTTACAGGTATGCGTTTGAATATACAGATAAGAACCGCGCAGTTTTAGAAGATTTTCAAGATATTAATTCACTGAGAAATTATCTTGAGAGCCAGGACCTTTTTGACAAATTTGTGAGTTTTGCCAATTCAAATAGGGTAGCTCCTAATCAGAAGGACATCAAATATTCAAAACATTTAATTCACACTGAAATATTGGCATATATCTCCCGAAATATGCTTGATAATGCTGGCTTTTACCCAATCTGGAAAGATATTGACTATACTTTGAATGAGGCAATTAAATATATATCATCCTGATTAATTCATTTCTGATAAAAAGTCTTTTAATACTTTTGCAGAAATTTCTTCCTCTTCAATAAAACCCTGGTGGCCTGAGTCGGATAGGGTTACAATTTTACTGTTAACTGGTAATTTAACCTTCTGCATTATAACTTTAAACGGTATGTAATTATCTTTCTTTCCCAGAATCCACAGGAAAGGTAGTTTTGTTTCTTCAAGCACTCTGCTCCTATCTGGTCTTGTCATCAGTCCGTTTAATGCAGCAATTATTCCTGAATCAGAAGTATTTCTAGCAATGTTTTTAGCATATTCAATTTCCCTTTTAAATTTCTCCAAATTGTCGTTAGCAAATGCATTTGGTATATTCAAGTTGAAAATAACATCTTTCTTCCCCTTCTGCACAAGCATGATTTCTCGTTTCCTTTTTTCAATTGTTTCAGAAGTATCAGCGAAAGGCTGTGAATGAAACAGACAAAACCCGGTGAGCCGTTCTGGAAACAAATCCAGGAAGGCCAATGTTACATAGCCTCCGAGGGAATGACCAATTAAAAAAGCCTTGCCAATATTTAAATAATCCATAACAAACTGGACACTTTCTGCCATTAACTCCATGGATGCAGTATCTTCCAAGAATTCCGATTTCCCATGTCCCAACAAGTCAATTCTAATAACTCTGTACTGATTTGAAATTAAAGCTGAAAAGCTATCCCAAATTCTCAAGGACTCGAGATATCCATGCAATAATATTAAGGGTTTCCCATGCCCTTCATCAGAGAAATTTAAAATTGAATTTTTAAATATTAGGGTTTCATTCATTTCTTTAGACTAACTTTTTAGATTAAATTTAAATTAAGGTGAATATGCTTATTAACATTGCAAAAACATATTTAATAAAATACATTTGAAGCTAATATAATATATCTCTAAACAATTGTCCTAACTATCATTTTTAAAAATAATCTATATGAGTAGTTTTTTTGGTACTTCGGTGACAAAAAAAATTGTCATGGCCCTGGCTGGGCTTTTTTTAATTGTGTTTTTAATGGTTCATTTGGGAATAAATTTTTTCCTTTTATCTGATGATCCTACCACATTCAATGGTGCGGCTCATTTTATGGCCTCCAATCCAGTTATTAAAGTTTTTGAACTGGTACTAATGGGTGGTATATTGATCCATATAATTTGGGGTGTAATATTGCAAATTCAAAACTGGATGGCCCGGCCCAACAGGTACCAGGTTACAGCCAGCACCCAAACTTCGTTCTTTTCAAAGTATATGATTTATACAGGACTAATTATTTTAATATTCCTGATCATTCACTTTGTTAATTTTTATTTCGTGAAGCTCGGCCTAATTGAAGGTGATCATGAGAATTTTTATGGAATGGCAAAAGAATTATTCAAGATACCAGGATATATTATTTTCTACATGGTTTCTTTCATTATTCTTGCATTTCATTTAAACCATGCATTTCAATCGGCATTTCAAACCCTCGGTTTAAACCATGCTAAATATACTCAATGCATCAAAACGGTTGGGCTGGTCTACTCTATTGTAATTCCTCTTGGCTTTGTAGTTATTCCGGTTATTATATACTTTTCTAAATAAGTAAGAATTAGTAAGCACTGATATCATGACAAAAATAAATTCAAAGATACCTGAAGGTCCGCTGGCTGAAAAGTGGACAAATTTTAAGGCTCATGCAAAGTTGGTGAATCCAGCCAATAAGAAAAAACTAGATGTCATTGTTGTTGGAACAGGACTTGCTGGAGCTGGGGCTGCATCCGCCCTTGGGGAATTGGGTTACAATGTTAAAAATTTCTGTTACCAGGATACCCCTAGAAGGGCTCATTCTGTAGCTGCACAGGGAGGCATAAATGCTGCCAAAAATTATAGAAATGATGGCGACAGTGTCTACAGGTTGTTCTATGATATGATAAAAGGAGGTGATTACAGAGCCCGTGAAGCCAATGTTTACAGGGCCGCCGAGGTAAGTAATGATGTAATTGATCACTTTACAGCCCTAGGCGTTCCATTTGCCAGAGATTATGGTGGAAATCTTGATAACAGATCGTTTGGAGGTGTTCAGGTTTCCAGGACTTTTTATGCAAAAGGGCAAACTGGACAGCAATGCCTTCTTGGTACTTACTCCTCCTTAAACAGGCAAATAAATAAAGGTACTGTTACGATGTATCCTCGCCAGGAATTGCTTGAAATCGTAGTTATCGACGGTAAAGCAAGAGGAATTATTACCCGCAATCTAATTAGTGGGGAAATTGAAAGACATTCTGCACATGCAGTAGTACTGGCCACCGGAGGGTATGGAACAATTTATTACCTTTCCACTTTGGCGGTTAACTCAAACCCCTCAGCAGCCTGGAAAGCACATAAGAAAGGTGCTTTCTTTGCCAACCCAAGCTTTGTACAAATACATCCTACCAGTATTCCTCAATTGAACGATTATCAGGCAAAACTTACGCTGATGTCTGAGTCACTTCGCAACGATGGCCGTATATGGGTTCCAAAAGCTAAGGGAGATAAGCGGCATGCAATTGAGATTCCTGATGAAGAAAGAGACTATTACCTCGAACGTAGATACCCAGCTTTCGGAAACCTGGTTCCAAGGGATGTTGCTTCGCGTGCTGCCAAGGAAAGATGTGATGCAGGTTACGGTGTAGGTGAAACTGGACTTGCAGTAAACCTCGACTTCCGGGATGCCATAAATAAGCAAGGCAAAAAGGCCATTGAAGCCAAGTATGGTAACCTGTTTGAAATGTATGAGACCATTACCGGGCTCAACCCATATGAAGAGCCTATGCGTATTTACCCGGCAGGTCACTATACAATGGGGGGACTTTGGGTAGATTACAACTTAATGACCACCATCCCAGGATTATTTTCAATAGGGGAATCAAACTTCTCTGATCATGGTGCTAACAGGCTTGGAGCCAGCTCTTTAATGCAGACATCTGGAGATGGATACTTTATACTTCCTTACACCATTGGCGATTACCTCGCTGACGAAATCAGGACCCCTAGAATTTCTACTGATGAAAAAGAATTTGGTGAAGCTGAAAAAGAGGTAAAAGAAATGTTAGAAAAGCTTCTGTCAATCAATGGAACACAAACTGCAACCTCCTTCCACAGAAAACTGGGAAGAATTATGTGGGATTATTGTGGCATGTCAAGAAACGAAGAGGGATTGAAAAAAGCTCAAAACCTGGTAAAAGAGCTAAAAGATGAATTCTGGGCAGATTTGAAAATACCAGGAGAATTAAATGAAGTAAACCAGGAACTTGAAAAAGCAGGAAGGGTAGCAGATTATTTTGAACTGGCAAACCTGATGATTACTGACGCCTTAAATCGTACTGAATCATGCGGTGCTCACTTCCGTGAGGAGAGTCAGACACCTGAGGGAGAAGCCAAACGGGATGATGCCAACTTCGCTTATGTAGCAGCCTGGGAATATGCGGGTGAAGACAAAACCCACAATCTCCATAAGGAAGAATTGATTTTTGAAGAGGTTGAAGTAAAAGAAAGAAGTTATAAATAAGCATACAAAGTATTTTGATAAACAAACGTTAAAACGTTAAATTATAGCGAAATATGAAAGTCAAATTAAAAATATGGCGGCAAAAAAATGCTACTGCAAAAGGCAAATTTGTCAAGTATGAACTCGATGAGGTTTCTCCGGAGATGTCGTTTCTTGAAATGTTGGATGCCCTCAATAAGAAACTAATTTTATCCGGTGATGATCCTGTGACTTTTGATCATGATTGTCGTGAAGGTATTTGTGGCGCATGTGGCATGTATATCAATGGGTATCCTCATGGACCTGTGAGGGGAATTACTACCTGCCACCTTTCAATGCGTTTCTTTAAGGATGGAGAAACAATTGTAGTTGAACCATGGCGTGCAAAATCATTCCCGGTAATTAAGGATTTGATGGTTGACAGGTCTCCCTTTGACAAAATTCAAATTGCGTATGGATTTATATCTTCTAATATAAATAGCGCCCCCGATTCACATGCTCTTCCTGTAAAGAAAGAACAATCAGACATGGCTTTTGATGCAGCTATTTGCATTGGATGTGGTGCTTGTGTTGCAGCCTGTAAGAATGCTTCGGCTATGCTATTTGTTTCGGCTAAAGTATCTCAATTTGCCCTGCTTCCACAGGGAAAAATTGAAGCAAAAGAAAGGGTTCAGTCTATGGTGAAGAAAATGGATGAACTTGGATTCGGAAATTGCACAAATACCGGTGCCTGTGAGGCACAGTGTCCAAAAGAAATATCTCTTACAAATATTGCAAGATTGAATAGAGAATTTCTAACATCTAAACTATCTTAAACCCTGTAGAATAGTTGCAAAAAAGGGCACCTTTTCTAGGTGCCCTTTTTCTTTTTGCTCAATCTTGTCGCATTATATCCTGAATTTCATCTACCGTTTTTGGAATTGGTCTACCAAGAACCCGGTACCCACTTTTTGTTACCAGAATGTCATCCTCAATTCTGATACCACCGAAATCCTTATATGTCTCTACCTTATCGTAATCGATAAAATCAGTAAACTTATTTTCCGCTCTCCACTGATCAATCAAAGCAGGTATAAAATATATACCAGGTTCAATTGTGAATACGTGACCCGGTTCATATTTCTTCCCAAAACGCAAAAATGCCAGACCAAATTGATCACTTCTTTTGGTTTCTTCATCATAACCAACATTATTCTCACCCAGGCCTTCCATGTCATGAACGTCCAATCCCATATGATGTCCCAATCCATGTGGAAAAAATAATGCATGTGCACCTTGTTCGACTGCCTCCCTGGTATTTCCTTTCATCAATCCCAGGGCTTTAAGTCCTTCAGCAATAATCTCCGCTCCAAATAAATGGTTGCTTTTATTGCTTTTGCCAGGTGCAACATTTTGAATAGTCTGCATATTTGCTCTTAAAACAATTTCATAAATGTCTTTTTGCCGCTGATCAAATTTTCCACCTACCGGAACAGTTCTTGTAATATCACTTGCATAATGAAGCAAGGACTCAGCACCAGCGTCTGTCACCATCATTCTGCCTTCCTTCAGAACATTTCCGTGGTAGTGATTGTGCAGTGTCTGCCCGTTAATACTCAGAATTATTGGAAATGAAATACCCTCACCCATTGAAGAAGCAATTCCGGCAATTCTACCTGCAATTTCCCTTTCAACAATTCCCGGCTTTGCCATTTTCATAGATGTTGTATGCATGTGATAAGCAATCTCAATGGCCTTTTCTATTTCACCGACTTCATCTTCATCTTTAATAATCCTTAGGCTTACAACAGACATAATCAGTTCATTAGAGGCATTTGCTCTTACATTTGAAGGTTCGACATTTAACAATTCTGCAATTTTTATTAAATTTTCGCCCCTATAAGGAGGTAAGTAGTGAACTTTCCTGTTTTTACTTTTAGCCTCCTGAATAAATTCATTCAGTTTAACTAGAGGTAGAGTGTTATGAACTCCAACTCTAGCAGCCATATCATGAACAGTTGGTTGGGGTCCCATCCAGATGATGTCGTCCATGTCAACATCATTCCCGAATATATAATCCTCTCCGGAATCGATGTCAATAATTGCAGTAAAATCAGGATGATCTAATCCAAAGAAATACAGAAAATCACTATCCTGCCTGAAATGATATGTATTTGCAGGATAATTAAAACTGGCTTCGGTGTTACCTAAAAATAAGACTAATCCAGAACCCATTTGTTGTTTTAATCTTTCTCTTCTATTTGTATAAATTTTCTCAGAAAACATAGTATTTAAATTAAAGTTGAATAGTTTGTATTTTTTCTAAAATTACACTCATTAATTGGTTTATCAAAACTAACAAATTGATTCAGAAACTTCAATTTGCCTTTATCTGAGTAAATTCATTGATAAAAAAATGGTTACATGAAAAAACTTTTGTGCGAACAGGGTCATTATTAATGTTAAATGTATTATATTCGCACAAAAATAGCAGCTTTTCAACAGTTAATCAACAACCCTATGCCCTACAGAAGATTACCAAACACAGATGCAGCCAGAATGAAAGCGCTAAAAGCTGCACTCACAAAAGGAAAAGAGCTCCCTCCTTTTAAATTGGCTTTTAGTCAGAGTAACCTACTTAAATTGCAATCTTTTGTCGAAACTTTTAATCATACCTTAAATAATCAGAAGCAGGCATTTGATTACCAGGTAACAAACAGCAATCGTTATAGAGTAGCATTAAGAAAAGTCAAATTGTATATTTCGCACTTCATTCAGGTAACGAATATGGCTATTATCAGGGGTGAGTTAGCAGAAAACACCAGGGATTATTTTGGCCTTGAAAAAAACTCAAAAACGATACCCATTCTTAATACCGAAAAAGAAGTTATCGAATTAGGCGCTCGTCTTATTGAAGGAGAAAAACAACGGCTTAAAAAAGGTTTAACAGCCATAAAAAATCCAACAATTGCAGTTGTAAATGTTAGGTACGAGCAATTCATGGATGCTTATAATTTTCAGAAAACTTTACAGAAAAGAAATAAGTTGGCCCTTGAAAAATTGGCATCCATGAGAAATAAGGCCGATGAAATAATATTGAGTATCTGGAACGAAGTAGAAGATAATTTCAGTGACCTACCTGAAAACATGAAACGAGACGAAGCCTCACAATATGGTCTGGTATATGTATTCAGGAAAAATGAGCTCCTCAAAATTCATTTCTCACCAGTAGAGAGAAGAGGTACAGCCTGAAAAAACCAGGAATCTATTAAGCTAGTTTTTACTTCTAATGACACCTACACTCTTACCTGAGTAGATTTGCCATAGCGAAACACCTACAAATAAGATACTTATTACTATGTAATACCAGTTTCCTTCCTTTGTTCCTATAGCATCAATATTTTTTCCAACAGTTTCCTGACCATAGATAAATAGCAGAATAACGGCGGCTGCATTATTAATGAAATGAGCCAGAATCGGAAGCCAGATTGACCCAGACCAATAATAAATCACACCAAAAATAAAACCCAGGTAAAATCGAGGGAAAAATCCATAAAACTGAAGATGCATAAAACTAAAGAGAAAGGCAGCGATAAAAATGCCTAACCATGGACTTTTGGTCCAATCAATAAAAATTCTTTGAACAATCCCTCTGAAAAACAACTCTTCTCCTAAAGCAGGAAGTATTGCAATCAATATAAGATTATAGAATAATCCTGCAAAACTTTTAGATTGCAGGAATGCCTCTGTCATCTGGACAGCACTTTCTTCCAGTTTCCTAAATGTTTCCTCAAGTGAGGAAAGGAATCCTGGCAGCCTCATATTTAAGTTCCATTCCGACAGCAAGTTAACAAGCGGGAATCCAAAAACCATTAAAAGCAATACCCACCCTACAATTGCTGGCTCAACATGTATTCTTAAACCAACACTATTCAGTCCGTTCTTAAAAATTAGCCTGGCGAGAACAATTGCAGGGATAAGGAACAATCCTATCGATTGCAATAACTGAAAATATTTCAACAAGGGAATATTCTCCTCAGAAGGAGTACTTTGCAACAATGAAGATAACTCATTTATGCCAACATGAAAAATAATTATTGCGACAAGTGCTCCAATAAAACTTATTACAAAAAAAGACAAAAATGCCAATAAAATGGCAAAAATGAATTTTGTAAATGGATGCATCTCGCTTAATAATCCTGTTCTCATTCTCCCTTTTTTTCTAATTTTGCCACCTAAGGTAAATAATCTTTTATAATTTGGTGAAAATTGGTCAAGTTGAACTAAGGGAGAAACCGTTATTGCTAGCTCCAATGGAGGATATAACCGATCCGTCCTTTCGATACATTTGCAAGCAATTCGGAGCTGACCTGGTATATACTGAATTTATTTCTTCTGATGGCTTGATTCGCAATGGCAAAAAAAGTATAAAAAAGCTTGATATTTTTGATTATGAAAGACCAATCGGAATTCAGTTGTATGGTCATTTAATTGAGCCCATGGTAGAAGCCGCTAAGATGGCTGAGGAATCTGAACCAGAAATTATTGACCTGAATTTTGGTTGTCCTGTTCGAAAAATTGCCCACCGTGGTGCCGGTGCAGGAATGCTAAGAAATATTCCCCTGATGATTGAAATGACTGGGGCCATTGTAAAATCAACAAATATTCCAGTTACAGTTAAAACAAGACTTGGTTGGGATGAAGATTCAAAAAACATTCTTGATATCGCACTACAGTTACAGGATGTTGGTATACAAGCTCTCACAATTCATGGCCGAACCCGCAACCAGATGTATAAAGGCAAGGCAGACTGGACTTTAATTGGAGAAGTTAAAAATCATCCCAGTATTCATATCCCAATAATTGGAAATGGGGATGTTACAAGTCCGGAAATTGCAAAAAGCATGTTTGATAGACTATGGTGTAGACGGAATAATGATTGGTAGGCCAACAGTTGGGCGGCCCTGGATTTTTAAAGAAATTAGATATTACCTCGATACTGGTAATATACTCCCTCCATTATCTCTCACTGAAAAAGTCGAACTTGCAAAACTACATTTCACCAAGTCAGTTGAATTTAAAGGAGAACCCCGAGGTGTTTATGAAATGAGACGACATTTTTCAAATTACTTTAAAGGGCTACCAAATTTCAGGGAAACCAGAATAAAATTACTCACTACAATTGACCCAAAAGAAGTTTTTTCGATCCTGGACACTATAAACGAAAAATATAAAAACATCGAAATTATTAATGAGTTGTAATCTGTGCCAAATACCATCTTATGATTTAAATTTTATTTCAGTCATCTATATCCTTTAAAATTATTCTTTATCTTGAAAACCAATAATTAAACCAAACAAAAATTCCATGAAAACTCCAATTACTCTTTTTATTGCCTTTGCAGGCTTGTATCTTATTTCTTTTGGTCAAACTACAGCACAGGAGAAATCAACTTTAACAATCGAAAAGATTATGCAAGATCCAAAATGGATGGGAACCTCGCCTGATCGTTTGTATTGGTCAGATAAAGGGGACAAATTATATTTTTCCTGGAATCCTGAAAACAAAGAAGAGAATGAATTATTTTATATTACCCCATCGGATCCAACACCACAAAAAGTATCTGAAGAGGAGGAGAAAAAGATTCCGCCGCGTTCAGGTGTATTGAACAAAGACAAAACGAAAAAAGTTTATTCAAAAAATGGTGATGTTTTTCTATTGGATATTGAGTCTGAAAAAACTTTGCAAATAACCAATACTCTTTATTATGAAGGTTCTCCTTCATTTAATTCTTCCGAAAATAAAATTCTTTATTCATTAAATGGTAACTTATTCTCCTGGGACATTCATTCTGGTTTAAATGAGCAGCTTACTGATATAAACAGCGGAAAGGAAAAACCCAAAAGAAATGAGTACTCCAGCGATCAGGCAAAATGGCTAAATGAGCAGCAGTTAGGATTACTTAATGTTATAGATGAAAGAAAAGAAAAGAGGAATAAGAACACCAAAGAAAGGGAAGCTAACCAGCCTAAAAGACCTAAGAAAATATTTACAGGAGAAGGCAGAGCTGGCAGTATTGAGCTAAGCCCAGATGAAAAATTCATTACCTATACTGTAACTCATAGTCCAAAAAATACTAAAAATACCCTGGTTCCAAATTATGTAACTGAATCGGGTTACACAGAAGATATAAATGCCCGGACCAAAGTAGGAATTCCATATTTCACCTCGGTGGATCTCTTTATTTATGATATCGAAAACGATACAGTTTACAAAGTGGATACAGAACAAATTCCCGACATTAAGAAGCAACCAGCATACCTTGCTGATTATACGACAGAAGAAACTAAAGAACCCAAAGCCAGAAAAGTAGCTTTTGGCAGTCCAGTTTGGTCAGAAGACGGATTGAATGCCGTTGTGAATATATCTTCAGTCGATAACAAAGACCGATGGATAATGTTATTAAATGTTCAGGATGGAAGTCTAAAGGTTCTTGATCATCAGCATGATGAAGCCTGGATTGGAGGACCAGGAATAGGCTGGTGGGGAAGTGTTCTTGGTTGGATGCCAGATAATGAAAAGATATATTTCCAATCAGAGGAGACAGGCTATTCACATCTGTATACATTAGATGTTAAAAATGGTAAGAAAAAAGCCCTTACTAATGGAAATTATGAAGTATACAATCCATTTATTTCCAGAGACAAGAAACATTGGTATTATTCATCAAACCAGGAAGATTCAGGCGAACGACATTTCTACAGAATGCCTTTAAAAGGCGGAAAATCTGTTAAATTAACGGAAATGACAGGTAGAAATGATGTATCATTATCGCCTGATGAGAAAATTCTTGCCAATCGATTCTCATCGGCAAATCAACCATGGGAGCTATATATCGAGACCAATGGAGATGAGGCCCAGTCCAAAAAGATTACAAATTCCCAGAGTGAAGAATTTAAATCTTATTCATGGAGAATACCAGAATTCGTGAAGTTTCAAGCTGAGGATGGTATTATGGTCCCGGCACGTTTGTACAGAGCCAGAAAACCCGGTTGAAAATGGACCAGCTGTAATCTTTGTCCATGGAGCAGGTTATCTTCAAAATGCTCATAAATGGTGGAGCAGCTATTTCAGGGAATATATGTTTCATAATCTACTGGTTGACAAAGGATATACAGTCCTTGATATTGACTACCGAGGTAGTGCGGGATATGGACGTGACTGGAGAACAGCAATATACAGATATATGGGAGGTAAGGATCTTTCTGACCAGGTAGACGGTGCCCAATACCTTGTTGACAAGCACAATGTTGCAGCAGAAAACATAGGAATTTATGGTGGTTCTTATGGTGGATTCATAACTTTAATGGCTCTCTTTACCCAGCCTGAAGTATTTGGTGCCGGGGCAGCACTCAGATCTGTTACGGATTGGGCACATTACAACCATGGATATACAGCCAATATTCTTAACACACCGGTTTCTGACAGCCTGGCTTACGTAAAAAGTTCGCCCATTTACTATGCTGAAGGATTAACGAAGCCTCTTCTTATGTGCCATGGTATGATTGATGACAATGTGCATTTTCAGGATGTTGTGCGCCTGGCTCAAAGATTGATAGAATTGGGTAAAGATAATTGGGAGCTTGCAGTCTACCCTGTTGAAAGACATAGTTTTGTAGAGCCGAGTAGTTGGACAGATGAGTACAATAGAATTTTTAAACTATTTGAAGAAAATCTTAAATAAAAAATTAAAATTCTGATCTTCTCTTTTTATTGGGGTAGCTGATTGTATAGTGCAATCCTCTACTTTCATGCAGGTTTTGCGCCATCTTTATTACAAGGTATCCTACATTGATCATATTTCGCAACTCACATAATCCTGTTGACAAAGTGGATCTTTTATAAAGATTCTCGGTTTCCTGGTATATAATTTCCAGCCTTTTTAATGCTCTTTCAAGACGTAAGTTTGATCTAAAAATGCCAACATATACTGACATAATCTGTTGTACTTCTTTAAAGTTCTGTGTAATAAGAACCATTTCCTCTGGATGACTGGTTCCTTCAAAATCCCATTCCGGAATATTCTTGACCAAAGAAATGCTGTCAATCTTTTTGCAAGCATCCCTGGCTGCACGATTAGCAAATACTACAGCTTCCATAAGGGAATTTGATGCTAGTCGGTTTGCACCGTGTAATCCGGTTGAGGCCACTTCACCAATTGTATAGAGATTTTGAATTGTGCTTCTGCCATTCATATCTGATTTTATACCACCACACTGATAATGTGCCGCAGGAACCACGGGGATTTTATCTTTACGAATATCAATTCCTAAGCTCAAACATTTATTGGTAATATTCGGGAAATGATTTACCAGCTCCTCATGATCAAGATGAGTGCAGTCAAGATAAACAAAATCTTCACCAGTAATTTTCATTTCATTGTCAATGGCCCTTGCAACAATATCACGTGAGGCAAGGCTGCCACGATCGTCGTATTTTTGCATAAAATTTTCACCAGCAGCATTTACTATTTCTGCCCCAAATCCTCTTAAAGCTTCAGTGATTAGAAAAGATGGTCGTTCCTCAGGGTTGTACAAAGAAGTAGGATGAAACTGAATAAACTCCATGTTCTCAATAATGCCTTTAGCCCTATAAGCTAAAGCTATTCCATCACCAGTAGAAGAAACAGGATTGGTGGAAGTCTTGTAAATGCTACCTATACCACCGGTAGCTACCACTGTTACCTTCGCCAGGACTGTAAATACATCACTGGTATCTGTATTTAAAAGATACGCACCATAACATGCAATATCAGCATGCGACCTTTTTACTATTTTACCAAGGTGATGCTGAGTTATCAAATCGATGGCGAAAGCATTTTCTCTGGTTTCAATATTTGGATGAGATTTTACTTGTTGAAGCAAGGCTTCCATAATACTAACACCTGTTGTGTCTTTTGAATGTAGAATTCTGTGCTCGCTATGCCCACCTTCCTTTGCCAGATCATATTTCCCATCCCGGTTTTTATCAAACTCTACTCCCATTTCAATTAACTCATTGATACGATCGGGAGCTTCCTTAACAACCAATTCTACGATTTCCTTGTTACAATATCCATCTCCACAAATAAGTGTATCATTGATATGCTTTTTAAAGGAATCTGGAGGATAGGTTACCGCTGCAATTCCTCCCTGGGCATATTTTGTATTATTTTCCTCCAGGGAAGTTTTTGAAATAAGGAGAACTTTCCCCTTATCAGCAACTTTTAATGCAAAGCTCAATCCAGCCAACCCGGATCCAATTACAAGGAAATCTACTTCAACTTTCATTATAGAAGTAAAATGATTTAATAAAGCAACAAAGATAGAAATTGCTGAGACAAATAATACTTCTTCAAAAAGCAAATCCAAACAGTCACTTAAAAAGGATAATTTCTTACTTTTGTCGCAATCCTGAAAATTTTTACAAAAAATGAATGATCTTTTTAAAAAGTTGATATCTCATGCCAAGGAATATGGATTTGTTTTTCCTTCCAGTGAAATATACGATGGTTTGAGTGCTGTTTATGACTATGGTCAAAATGGTGTGGAGTTAAAAAATAACATTAAAAAATATTGGTGGGATGCTATGGTTCATTTGCATGAAAACATAGTTGGTATCGATTCTGCCATATTTATGCACCCCGAAATTTGGAAAGCTTCAGGGCATGTAGGTTCTTTTAACGACCCATTGATTGATAATAAAGACTCGAAAAAACGATATAGGGCCGACGTTCTTATTGAAGAACATATTGAAAAGATAGATACAAAAATCACCAAGGAAATTGATAAAGCATCGAAAAGATTTGGAGACAAATTTGATGAAAACCAATTCCGTGAAACCAATCCCAGGGTTCTTGCAAATCAAAAGAAAATTGATGATCTCCGATCAAGATACGTTAAAGCTCTGGAGGACAATGACCTGGATGAGATCAAACAGATAATTGTCGATTCTGAAATTGCAGACCCTGTATCCGGATCAAGGAACTGGACTGATGTCAGGCAATTTAACTTAATGTTTGAAACCAAATTGGGCTCTGTTAGTGAAAGTGCCAATTCAATTTATCTGCGACCTGAAACGGCTCAGGGTATTTTTGTTAATTTCCTAAATGTACAAAAGTCAGGCAGAATGAGGATTCCGTTTGGAATAGCTCAAATTGGTAAGGCATTTAGAAATGAAATTGTTGCCCGCCAGTTTATATTCCGGATGCGGGAATTTGAGCAAATGGAGATGCAGTTTTTTATAAAACCAGGTGATGAAAAGGAATGGTTTGAAAACTGGAAAGAAAAAAGAATGAAATGGCATAAGTCCCTGGTGACCGATGAAAGTAAAATGCGCTATCATGATCATGATAAACTGGCACATTATGCCAATGCAGCCACCGATATTGAGTTTCAGTTTCCTTTTGGATTTAAGGAGGTAGAAGGAATTCATTCCCGTACAGATTTTGATCTGTCCCAGCAACAAAAATATTCAGGTAAAAAGCTTCAGTTTTTCGATCCGGAAACAAAGGAAAACTACATCCCCTACGTTATCGAAACTTCTATTGGCCTCGACCGGACTTTCCTGATGATCCTTTCAAATGCATATACAGAAGAAAAAGTTCCAAGTGCTGATGGTAAAATGGAAGAAAGAATCGTATTAAAAATCCCGCCGGTACTTGCGCCTGTAAAACTGGCTGTACTACCCCTGGTCAAAAAAGATGGACTGCCTGAAAAAGCAAGACAGATAATGGATGATTTGAAATATGATTTCAATTGCCAGTATGAAGAGAAAGATTCAATTGGTAGAAGATACAGGCGACAGGATGCAATTGGAACACCATTTTGTATTACGGTTGATCATCAGAGTACTCAGGATGATACAGTAACTATTCGTTTTCGGGATTCAATGAAGCAAGACCGTATTCCTATTACCAATATCAGGGAAATTATTTCAGAAAATGTTAGTTTTAGATCTGCCCTGAAAAATTTATCCTGATAACGGGTTAAATTATGGCAAAGAAAAAGGTTTTAATCATTACATATTACTGGCCGCCAAGCGGTGGTGGAGGCGTACAAAGATGGTTGAAATTCGCGAAATATTTGCCTCAGAATGGTTGGGAGCCTATTATTTTTACTCCTGAAAATCCAGAATTTCCAGTTATTGATAAATCTTTACAAAAAGATATTGCTACAGATTTAAAAGTCATCAAATATCCTATATGGGAACCGTATCAGCTATTTAAAAAAATTTCAGGCCGTCCATCCAATGAACGAGTGAATACCGGATTGTTATTTGATGATAAAAAGATTGGATTTACAGAAAAAATTTCTCTTTGGATCCGTGGAAACCTTTTAATTCCTGATCCAAGAATATTCTGGGTAAAACCTGCAGCCCGCTACTTGAAAAAAAATTGGGGAAAACTAAATCCCGATCTTATTGTCACCACCGGCCCACCTCACAGTATGCATCTGATTGGGATGAGATTACAAAAAAAATTTAATGTTCCCTGGATTGCTGACTTCCGTGATCCATGGTCAAAACTTGATTTTTTGCAACGGTTCAACCCTGGTAGAAAAGCCATCAAAAAGCAACAAAATCTTGAAAAAAAGGTGCTGAATTCAGCTTCAGCTGTATTGACTGTCAGCCCCAATTGGAGAAAAGATATTCAAGGTATAACAGACAAAAAGGTTGCTGTCATTACCAATGGTTTTGATACTAGTGATTTTGAAATGACGAAACCTGAAAAGCGTGCTGAAAAGTTCAGGATTAGTCATATGGGAATTATTAATTCACTGCGTAATCCAAAAGCCTTATGGCAATCACTCACAGAGCTTGGTGATGAAATTCCTGGTTTTAAGGAGGACCTGGAGCTATTTTTAGCTGGAACAGTAGATCCCGGCCTTCTTAATGATATAAAGGAATACTCATTTTTGAAAGATAAGATACAAGTGGTTCCTTACCTTCCACATAGTGAAGTTATTAAAGAGTACAAAAAGGCTGCCTGTCTATTGTTGTTATTGAATGATTCTGAAATTGCAAAAGGCCATATTCCAGGTAAACTATTTGAATATCTCGCTTCAGGAACTGCCATCCTGGCCCTGGGTCCTGTCGATAGTGACGTCTCCAAAATTATCGAAGAAAATTCTGCTGGCATCACCATTCCACAGAATGATAAGGATGCATTGAAGAAATCTATTGCAGTATTCTATAGAAAATATAAGGAAAATATTCTGGAACAGCAATCAGAAAATATAAAAGAATATTCGCGGGAAAACTTAACGAAAAAACTTGCTAATTTCTTGAATGAAGTGGTTCAGAAAAGTTAACATCTCTTTTATTCATCCAGGTTCAATTCTGAAATATTCTTCCTCCACAATACAGGATTCCTCCACTTTTTCCAAAAGCCTCCAATCGCATCCTTTTCAACATCCTCATAGAAATTTACCAACCTTAAAAGAAATGGGAATGAGAATAGAATTAAACTTTTAACTACCAGACGGATAGCCAAACTTGAATCTATCAAAAACAAAGAAGCCCCATACAATGCCAGGCCAACAATTAACATTTTTCCAAGCTTCCACAATTCATAGGGAATTGGATAATATTTCTGAGCAAAAATAAGAATAACGATAAAAAAGATTATTTGTGCTAATAAGGTAGCAAATGCCGCACCCATTATGTTAAATTCGGGAATAAAGAGAATATTGAGACCTAAGTTTAGCAAAGCAATAATCAAAATTACCACTCCGATAATTTTAGTACGTTTTGTAATCTGTAATCCTATTAGTGAAGTGTCTTTTAAAAGGCCGAAAAAAACAGACAATGAAATTATTGGTATTAAGGTTGATGACCTCCAGTAATCCTGGCTGGAAGTGAACACTTTAACTATTTCTAATGAAAAAAGAGAAATACCGAGTACCACAATTAATACAACAAACCCCGAATAAGTCATTACTTTGGAGTAGAATCGTTTATTCCCCTCCTTATCCATCATTTTAAAAATAAGAGGAGATATAGCCAGTTGTATGGATGTAACAATTAAAATCTTAATTGAACTGGCAATTTTATATCCCAGTGTATAAATTGCCACATCCTCTAAATTTGTCATATAGTTTAAGGTATACCTGTCAAATGTTGACAATAGAATCCCTGAAACAGAACCCAATACCAATGGTGAAGAAAAAATCAACATTTCCCTAAGAATACTTAATTCAAAACGAGGCTGGGTATTTTTCTGAATATATTTGACAAGTATTAAGAAGAAGAAAATATTGCCAATGATTTGGGCCTCAAAGATTCCGTTTAGCCCCCTCTCCTGAAATACCACCAGGTATATTGTAAGAATAAGTGTTACAATGAGCCTGGTAACATTGGACGAAGAATATAAACCTGCTTTGCTCTGCAACTTCAAAAGAGTCAGCGGCACTTGAGAAATCACCTGAAAGACCGTAGAAATCAACATCAGGATGATCAGGTATGAGAAGTCGGTATTCTTAAAGAGCAAATTTGACAATGAATCGGAGAATGGCATTAAAGCCAGAGTAGCCAGGAGAGATAGACCAGTCGTGAATGAAAGTACAGTAAAGAAAATGGATTTCTGTTTATCATAATATTTTTTCTCCCAATACCACCGGGTAAGGGCCTGAACCAGAGCCAAGCCCAGCAAAGCCACCAAAAACTGTGAACTTGCCTCCAAAATCCCAAGGGCCCCATAATCGACCGTGCTAAGATATCTGGGATCGGTATAAATTGGAATAAGAACAAGACCAACCAGTTTAATGGCAACATTTCCTATTCCATATATTATGGAATTCTTTACCGTTGATTTTATAATATCAATCATTAATCAACAAAGTTTCTGAAAAAATACTCTAAATTAATTATTTGCCACAATAGTCCTGAATAATCAGCTTTTCCTTTTACATGAACATCAACCAAATTTTTTAATCCTTGTGGATTATATAAACCTCTCGATAATACTTGTTTCCCAAGAACAAGGTCTATCATTTTATCTCTAAGATCATATCTAAACCAATCACCAAGTTTAAGATATGTTAGCTGTTTCCTGTACCCAGCCATTCTTATTAAACTATTTAAAATAGGGACTTGTTCTGAATAGTCAAATACCATCTTTTCCATCATCCGCAAGTTTAACCGAAAGTTCGATGCAGAAATCGGTAACTCATTTCCTTCGCGTTTAATTTTGGCCAGATCAGGGTAATGAGTGGTGAATACCTTCCTATACAAATACTGATTATTTCTGAGTTCGATAGGAATGTTTAAGGCATATTCCATAAACTCTTTGTCATAGCTCGGCATACGTGTGTCATAAAACAAGTTTGTTAACACATTTCCACCTAGAGTGCCACGTCTTCCGTATTCATTTAAGAAAAACATAAAATAACAATGAGCGGGAACAGGATACTTCTTAATATATTTCTCAGGCATTCTTTTATATCCATTTTTAATTTTACTGTACACCTCCTTATTAAATATTAAGCCTAGCATATTACTGTTAAAATGCGCAAAAAGGTCTACAAATCGAGAGGTAATATCATCATTAAAACTTCCTGCTCTGACAATCTCCTGAACACGATTTCTATACAAAGTTCCCCCAACAATGGTATCGATTATTTGTGACGAAACTGTAATTTTCTTTCTTTTAAAGTATTCTTCAAGGGGCGGCATTACAGCAACAGGCCCATAAATTTGTGACATTCCATCAGAGTAATAGGAATATTTTCTGGCATTTTCCCAGAAATCCTCTGGATTAACTGGAAACTGTTTATGCCTTGCACCCAATTTTTCAGCCACCTGTTTTGCATAAATTTGGTCCCCGCAATCAGGAGGACCAATTGTAAATGCCTCAATCGGATCAACCTTGTTCTTTTTAGCTGATGCTATTACAAACCTTGAATCGAGCCCACCACTTAAAGAAAACAGAATATCATCTTTATTGTTTGTAAAAACTCTTTTCATCGCTGCATCAATCACAGCACCAAATTCTTCAGATTTTTTATCTAATTCACGTTTTGAAAAATTTCTCGTTTTACAAATATCCATGTCCAGAGGAGCCTCATAGTATTCTTCAATACTTATCTTTCCTTCTTTGAAAGTCAGAATACTTGCATTCGGCAGCTGCATGATCTCCTGAAACATGGTCTTGAATCCGAAAAGGTGCCTCAGATGAAATAAATCCGAGATGGCATCCATATTAATAGTAGGCTGCAAATTTGCTTCCAGCAATGATTTTACCTCTGAAGCAAATAAGAGTCTATTATTCTGAATAGTATAATACAAAGGACGTGTACCGTATCTATCAGACAATAAAATTGTCTTTTTTTCATTAAAATCGTACAATGCTGCAATAAATTGACCATTAATTTCGGATAAACATTTCAGGCCTTTTTCAATAATAAGGTTCAGTAGAAATTGAGCATCAGCATCATTGCCATTGGGTTTTAAATTTTGATAATTAAAAACCTCCCCGACCATAACCATGGCATATCTATTATCACCTGAAAAAACAGGCTGTGGATTCCTGTTTACATAATCCAGGTGAACCCGGCCAAGATGGATTCCATTCTTATAATATGATTCAATTTTGTAATCAAAATGGTTAAGCTTGTTCAGGAAAGTCTGAAACAGATTTTTCTCTTCTCGATTTGAAATAATCCCTGCAATTCCAGGCATGACAATCTTTATATTTTATTTACTAAAGTTTAAAAGATCAATATAGCTCAAGCCATTTTTCAACATTGTTTTTCCAGCTGCTAAGATGATAAATTAATTCCCTGTTTTTTATACATCTTTCTTTCTCGCCCTTCAGATTCAAGAGTACATTATAGAGTTCATCACCAACTTCCTCCACCCTATCAATACTTTTTAAATAAACTCCAGCTCCTGTAAGAGGTGCATAGGGCAACCAACTCCCAGTGATAACAACTCCTCCTGTATACAAGTGTTCTTGCATGGATCCTGAGAACTGATCGTTTTGTTGAAGTTGAATCATTATATCAGTATGCAGTCTCAAACAAGCTATTTCTCCTTCTGAAAGAAATTTTTTTAATGAAATAAAGGGGAATTCAAAATCAGCCAATGCCTTTTCAAGTTCAAGTAAATACTCTTCCGAGGCTCCATAAGTCAAAGGCACAACAAAGAAAAGTTTATTTCTCCAGTCTTGTAAGTTTTTATTGGCATTCAGTGTACTTATTATTTTAAGATGTTGCTGATTTGGGCTCCCATTGTAACCCAGTGAAATAACTATATGATCCTCAGGTAAACCAAGTTCTTCCTTGCAAGCCTTAACAGTTATGTTTTTATTTAAATATTCAAGTGGTTCCAATCCAAATCTAACTATCTTGAATTTTCCTTCATTATTCGTCCATTTATAATAAGCCAATAAATTAGCCATCATAGTTTCGTTTGATAGAGAGATTATGTCCACCTGATTAAATAATTTCCTCAGTCGCTTTTTAGTATAATTAGAAGCAGCATTAAAATCACTGCCCCAAACAGTTACAATAATTTTATTGCTTATTTTCCTTAACTCATTTATAAGTGAAGTATAAATTGTTCGGGCAAAATGAAAATGGACTGCATCATATTTATGGGGATTTTTCCTTATTAGCCTCTTAATATTCCGAATGTGTGCAGCTTTTCCAAAGAAGGGCGTCAGATTGAGTTTTTCCGGTATAGAGTAATTATAGATTTCGTTGTAGAAGACTGGCAGCTCTTTATCCTTATTATACTTGGTATTGATAATATCAACTTTGATCTCTGGATTTTTATGTCTGATCCATTTAACCATGTTAAAAATTAACTGGTGATGTGCATCGCCTATGATTAATATTCGCTTCACTTCTAATACTTCCCTTAAATATAAGTATTGCTATTTTTCAATTTATCTCCTCTTCCTGCATCGACCGATACATTTTTAATAATGGCTCAACTGTTTTTTCCCAATTGTACTTCTCAATGATATATTTACGGCCATTTCCGCCAATATTATTAGGAATCAAACTTTCTTTTAATTTTAAAAAAGATTTCACAAAATCATCTACTGAATCATGTTCATAACTGACTCCGACTGCCATTTCCTCAACCAACCTTTCAAGGGGCCTGCAGTTACTTGTAATAATTGGTTTATTGGCATATGCATACTGATATATCTTATTTGGTATGGTATGATCGGTATGCTCAGATTTTATATGTGGAATAATTCCAATATCAGATATCATCAATAATTCTGCCATCTCTGGTATATTTTTCCATCCCAGGAACTGAACCGAATCTCCAAGTTTAAGCTCTTCAGTTAACTTTTTTAGATTCTCCACATAATTTCCTGTTCCAGCAATCCACAGGCGTACATTATTATACTTTTCAAGAATAAGTTTCATTCCATTTATCACAACCTGCAATCCTCTGTGGTAGGTAATTCCTCCAATATAAAGCATGGTTATATAGCGGTCATCCGGATGTTTGTCAGGAAAACTAAAATCAGATATTCGGATAGTATTTGGAACAACAACTAATTTATCAGGAGGAATATTCATTTTATGCACGCGCTCAGCCATTTCATCGATAACTGTAATTACCCGATCGGCGCTTCTTAACATTTCAACTTCATATTTGTGCCATTGGGAATTGGAATGAAGAATTTGAGCTAATGGTTTCTTCGTATGGGTTGAAAGCTCAAGTAATACGGGGTAATTTTCGTGCATATCATAAATCACTGGAATAGAATACAATTCTTTCAATTCCAATCCTACCTGAACCAATGGAAGATCGTGAATATGAACTGCTTCAAACTTCTCAATTTCATATATTTTCTTAAGGTATTTCCTCCAATAATTGAAATATACAGGAAATCTCAGAATACCTACACTTGATTTGTATACAAATTTTGAAATTGGACGTCGATATATTTTAATGCCCTTATAAATTTCCAATCCCTGCCTGTTTTCCATTGTATAACAGGCAAGTATTACTTCATGTCCATCCTTGATAAGAGAAACAGCCTCCTTCTCCACCCTATCATCAGGAGGAAATTCACTCTCAAGCACCATTAATATCTTCATCCCAAACAATAAATTGATGTTCTAAAGGTAAAATACTATGATGGTATTTCAACAAATTCTATTGAGAAATTTTATCTCCCGTGCAGATTTTAAAAAGAAAGGATTAATATCTTTCCAGCCAAGGGAATCTACGTGCATTATCCCCAAGCTTTATGGAGATCATGAATTCATGAGAACCATAAGTGTGACTCATAATGCTGCTAAACTCATAGTCAAAAGCATACCCAAAGTGGAAACGGTTTACAACAATGCCAAAGAGGGCAACAACGGTTTTACTTGTCCGAAATGAAAGACCCACCCAATATTTTTTGAGGTAATAGAATTTTACATTTACGTCAAGCTGAGGTGCGAGTTGTGAGGACATTCTTAATAATACAGATGGTTCTATATCAAGATTTGCCAACTCAAATGTATATCCACTGGTCAGATAATAATGTCGCAATAAACGAAAATCATCCAGGGATCTGTTTCCAACTTTTAAATATGATTGTAAAACATTCTTTATTGACCCACCAATGTAATATTTATATTGATTAAAACTTCTATAATAAACTCCAAAATCAGCATCAGGTACAAAAACCGGTTCATTAATACCCAACCCAACAAGAGGTTCATTTTCATCGTAAAAATCAAGCTGCTTTATTCGAAACTGGTAGGCTGTTGCACCCAATCCAAAAGAAAGTTGAGAGGACCTGCTCACCCACAAATGATAGGCATAACTAAATTGGACTCCTATGCGAGAGACAGACCCGTTCAAATCATTAAATACATAACCCCCCAAACCAACTCGACCACTCCTGCTTGGTTTTAATACATTTTTATTTGGAGATACTCTTTTTACCCTGTGACTTCTTTTTAATAATCTGGATTGGGCACTAAATGCCTGATTGTTGGGAGCATTTGGAACTCCGAGCCATTGTGTTCGGGCATTTAAGGTCAGGGTTGTGTAGCCATCATGCCCAGCCACTGCTGGATTGATCAGGAATCCGTTTAACATATACTGGTTATATAAAGGAAGCTGCTGTGACCATAAATCACAACTGATCAACATTAAAATTCCTACTATGATCAATACTCTCTTCATACTCTTTTATCCAAAATGCTTAATTTATGTTATTTATATTTTTTATTTAACAATTGTAACATTTCCAATGATCTGAGATTTTCCATCATTCAACTCTATCACATAATGATAAGAATCAATCGGTAAAGGTCGACCTCTATATATACCATCCCACTGATTTGGATACCCTCTTTCCGATTTGAATACCATTTCACCCCAGCGGTTAAATATCTCAATAACTACATCAGGATACAGTTCAATCAATCCAATTTGCCATGTATCATTTATACCATCTCCATTCGGTGAAAAACCATTTGGGATTTCAAGACACTGGGAATGAACGCTGGTCACTTCTATTGTATCATAAACATAGCAATTATTGATGTCAATTACTTCAATTGAATACTCTCCTGCCGGGATATTTAATAATTCAGATGCTGTTGATCCGGTAGACCAACGATATTGATATCCACCTGCACCACCCTGTACTGATAATACAATCTCCCCGTCCTGCATATCAGGACAATAAGACTTCCTTACTGAGCTGGCAATTGATAATATATCAGGTTGAGTGATTTGAATAGTGGTATCCAAAGAACATCCATTTGCATCCTCAATATGTACAGGATAGTCACCTGCCAACAATCCATTCCGTGAATTGCCTGTGACACCATCCTGCCATTGAACTGCGTAAGTTGAAACCCCTCCTGTAATTGTAAGGTCTATACTACCTGAATCTTCCCCATAACAGTTTATATTATCACCGTTCGGAGCATTGGATTTCTGTACAATAAGCGATATTGGCTCAGGCTCTGTTAATCTAATTAAAGTGTCTCCAGTACATTGATTTGCATCAATAACATGAAGCTGGTAATCACCTGCAGTCAGTCCGGTTTGATCTTTTGCTGAAGGATCATCTATTCCCGATCCGCTAATTATTGTCCATGAATATACAAATGGAGCTGTACCTGTTGGTTCAACTGAAATTTCACCATCCGCTGCACCAGCACAACTAATATTCATTCCGTTGTAATCACTAACCATCGCACTTATATCGAGTGGTGGTGGATTGCTAATCCAGACAGAATCCTGAACTATACAATTATTCGCATCACTGACTGTAACTACATACCAGTCTTCGGTAAGGTTTGAAATATTATAAGTTGTTGCCCCGTTAGACCAATTGTATATATAAGGACCAATGCCTCCTGTTACTGAAACACTTGCAGTTCCATCGTTAAATGCAGGAGAGGAAATACATGAAATTTGAGTGTCCGTAATCATAGTTGACAAGGGCTCTGGTTCTGTAAGCGTAAAGTCCATTTCTACTAAGCAACCATTTTGATCTCTTACTTCTACATGATAGTCTCCTGCTGTCAATGCTATCTGGTCTTTTGCTCCATCAACAATTCCTGATCCGTTTGATGTACTCCAGGTATATATATATTGACTAACTCCCCCAGTTGGATTCAAATAAATGGCCCCTTCATTGCTTCCAGCGCAATTAATATTGTAGGCACCATCATCAGATTTTGATAGGCTGTCCAGAACTACTAAAGGTGCAGGCTGTGCTAAAATAAATGACCAGATTTTTTCACAATTACTATCATCCCATACTCTTACTTCATAGGTTCCTGAAGTTAAATCGGTTTGATCCTGCTGTGCAGTAACCAATCCTGATCCGTCAACAGTAGTCCATTCAAAGTAATAATCGCCACTACCACCACTTAATATCAGGGAAATTGCTCCATCACTACTGCCATTGCAACTAATTTCATAACCATTGAATTCAGAAATTATTGTATCATTTAGAACAATGCCATCTGGCTCAATTAGCCTTAAAGAATCAATTCCTATACAGCCTTTGGAATCAGTCACTTCAATCTGGTATGTACCTGCAGTTAGATTTGTTTGATTCATTGCATCAACAGGATCAACTAATGAACCATCTGAAGTACTCCAAAGGTAAGTGTACCCTCCATTACCACCAGTAACATTGGTTAAATTAATGTTGCCATCATTATATCCATTACAGGAAATATTGTATGGAGGTGTTGCAATAGTTGGTATCATTTCAAAACGAATTGAATCTGGTTCTGTTAAGGTTTCATAATCGGTTTCCTGGCAGCCCTCATCATCCTGTACAGTAACCTTATAGGTACCTTTCGACAGGCCGTTAATCGCTATGGATTCAAGGTCATTTAATACACCAGTATCAATAATATTTCCAATTGAGTCCTCAACCATGTATGCATAAGGTGGATAATTTCCAACACTAATTCCTATTCCTATTAAACCATCTGAACCACCTACACATGATATATCGTAACCTGGTACGGAAAAAACACTCAAAGGTATGCCTGAAGGTTCATTAATGAATTCAGTTTCTGTATTAGAGCACCCGAGATTGTCAACGACAGTCACAGCATAGCTTCCCGAAATTAAAGTATCTATCACTGTAAGATCCTTAATTTCATAATCATCCCAACCTGGTCCGCTATGCCATATTGTAATATCAAATGGATTTGTTCCCTTTGCCAGTATAACTTCTAATTCACCATCGTCATAGCCATAACATGATACATTTTCGAGGATATCAATTCGGGTAATTGTGTTAGGATGAACAGTTACAACAATATTTTGGGTCAATCCATCAGCACAACCAATAGATTGTGCCCTAGGAGTAATATAATAGGTAACTGTTTGTAATGTATCAGTATTATTGGTTAAAGGATCAGAAATGAATTGACCATCTACTAATCCTGAACCTGTTGAGAAACCAGTAATATCACCTGGATTTCCGGAAGGAACAGTTGTATAATCAAAAGTAACCTGGCCAGAAGTCAGAACGGAAGGAGTAGATAAGTGAATATATTGGTAATTAATCATTACATATCTCAGATGTTGCATTAATGTCCACACGTGGAGTTGGATTGATCCATACTTCACTCTGGACACTTACTCCAGGACAGGCTTTCTCTATTCCTGATCCATCTACAGTATATGCAGTAATGGTATAAACTACTCGCTGGGCTTCATCGCCAAGGTTGTCCAAGGTCTCCTGGATACGGTACATGTCTGGTAAGATCTCTTACCTCTCCTGCTGCATAACCACTTACTTCAGCTGGGTTGTCTGCTACTGCTGTATACTTAAAGAGAACTGGTTGGTAGGCGTACTTGGACTAGATCAGAAGGATATCTGTCTGGGTATTGTCACAGATAGTATCCAACACTGGCGTCGCTATAACTATAGGAGTAGGCTCTACCCATACTTCACTCTGGACACTTACTCCCGGACAGGCTTTCTCTATTCCTGATCCATCTACAGTATATGCAGTAATGGTATAAACTACTCGCTGGGCTTCATCGCCAAGGTTATCCAAGGTCTCCTGGATACGGTAATGTCTGGAAGATCTCTTACCTCTCCTGCTGCATAACCACTTACTTCAGCTGGGTTGTCTGCTACTGCTGTATACTTAAAGAGAACCGCATTGGGTAGGCGTACTTGGACTAGACAGAAGGATATCAGTCTGGGTATTGTCACAGATAGTATCCAACACTGGCGTCGCTATAACTATAGGAGTAGGCTCTACCCATACTTCACTCTGGACACTTACTCCAGGACAGGCTTTCTCTATTCCTGAGCCATCTACAGTATATGCAGTAATGGTATAAACTACTCGCTGGGCTTCATCGCCAAGGTTATCCAAGGTCTCCTGGATTCTGTACTTGTCTGGTAAGATCTCTTACCTCTCCTGCTGCATAACCACTTACTTCAGCTGGGTTGTCTGCTACTGCTGTATACTTAAAGAGAACTGGTTTCGTAGGCGTACTTGGACTAGATAGAAGGATATCAGTCTGGGTATTGTCACAGATAGTATCCAACACTGGGGTCGCTATTACTATAGGAGTAGGCTCTACCCATACTTCACTCTGGACACTTACTCCCGGACAGGCTTTCTCTACTCCTGATCCATCTACAGTATATGCAGTAATGGTATAAACTACTCGCTGGGCTTCATCGCCAAGGTTATCCAAGGTCTCCTGGATTCGGTACATGTCTGGAAAATCTCTTACCTCTCCTGCTGCATAACCACTTACTTCAGCTGGGTTGTCTGCTACTGCTGTATACTTAAAGAGAACTGGTTTCGTCGGCGTACTTGGACTAGATAGTAGGATGTCAGTCTGGGTATTGTCACAGATAGTATCCAACACTGGCGTCGCTATTACTATAGGAGTAGGCTCTACCCATACTTCACTCTGGACACTTACTCCAGGACAGGCTTTCTCTACTCCTGATCCATCTACAGTATACGCAGTAATGGTATAAACTACCCGCTGGGCTTCATCGCCAAGGTTATCCAAGGTCTCCTGGATTCGGTACTTGTCTGGTAAATCTCTTACCTCTCCTGCTGCATAACCACTTACTTCCGCTGGGTTGTCTGCTACTGCTGTATACTTAAAGAGAACCGCATGCGTCGGCGTACTTGGACTAGATAGAAGGATATCAGTCTGGGTATTGTCACAGATAGTATCCAACACTGGCGTCGCTATTACTATAGGAGTAGGCTCTACCCATACTTCACTCTGGACACTTACTCCAGGACAGGCTTTCTCTACTCCTGATCCATCTACAGTATATGCAGTAATGGTATAAACTACTCGCTGGGCTTCATCGCCAAGGTTATCCAAGGTCTCCTGGATTCGGTAGATGTCTGGAAAATCTCTTACTTCTCCTGCTGCATAACCACTTACTTCCGCCGGGTTGTCTGCTACTGCTGTATACTTAAAGAGAACCGCTTGGGTAGGCGTACTTGGACTCGACAGAAAGATATCTGTCTGGGTATTGTCACAGATAGTATCCAACACTGGTGTCGCTATTACTATAGGAGTAGGCTCTACCCATACTTCACTCTGGACACTTACTCCCGGACAGGCTTTCTCTACTCCTGAGCCATCTACTGTATACGCGGTAATGGTATAAACTACCCGCTGGGCATCATCGCCAAGGTTATCCAAGGTCTCCTGGATTCTGTAGATGTCTGGAAAATCTCTTACTTCTCCTGCTGCATAACCACTTACTTCCGCCGGGTTGTCTGCTACTGCTGTATACTTAAAGAGAACTGGTTGGGTAGGTGTACTTGGACTCGACAGAAAGATATCTGTCTGGGTATTGTCACAGATAGTATCCAACACTGGTGTCGCTATTACTATTGGAGTAGGCTCTACCCATACTTCACTCTGGACACTTACTCCCGGACAGGCTTTCTCTATTCCTGAGCCATCTACTGTATATGCGGTAATGGTATAAACTACCCGCTGGGCATCATCGCCAAGGTTATCCAAGGTCTCCTGGATTCTGTAGATGTCTGGTAAATCTCTTACTTCTCCAGCTGCATAACCACTTACTTCCGCCGGGTTGTCTGCTACTGCTGTATACTTAAAGAGAACTGGTTTGGTAGGCGTACTTGGACTAGACAGTAAGATGTCTGTCTGGGTATTGTCACAGATAGTATCCAACACTGGTGTCGCTATTACTATAGGTGTAGGCTCTACCCATACTTCACTCTGGACACTTACTCCAGGACAGGCTTTCTCTACTCCTGAGCCATCTACTGTATACGCGGTAATGGTATAAACTACCCGCTGGGCATCATCGCCAAGGTTATCCAAGGTCTCCTGGATTCTGTAATTGTCTGGTAAATCTCTTACTTCTCCAGCTGCATAACCACTTACTTCCGCCGGGTTGTCTGCTACGGCTGTATACTTAAAGAGAACTGGTTGGGTCGGTGTACTTGGACTAGTCAGTAGGATGTCTGTCTGGGTATTGTCACAGATAGTATCCAACACTGGTGTCGCTATTACTATCGGAGTAGGCTCTACCCATACTTCACTCTGGACACTTACTCCAGGACAGGCTTTCTCTACTCCTGAGCCATCTACTGTATACGCGGTAATGGTATAAACTACCCGCTGGGCATCATCGCCAAGGTTATCCAAGGTCTCCTGGATTCTGTAGTTGTCTGGTAAATCTCTTACTTCTCCAGCTGCATAACCACTTACTTCCGCCGGGTTGTCTGCTACGGCTGTATACTTAAAGAGAACTGGTTGGGTCGGTGTACTTGGACTCGTCAGAAAGATGTCTGTCTGGGTATTGTCACAGATAGTATCCAACACTGGTGTCGCTATTACTATAGGAGTAGGCTCTACCCATACTTCACTCTGGACACTTACTCCAGGACAGGCTTTCTCTACTCCTGAGCCATCTACTGTATACGCGGTAATGGTATAAACTACCCGCTGGGCATCATCGCCAAGGTTATCCAAGGTCTCCTGGATTCTGTAGTTGTCTGGTAAATCTCTTACTTCTCCAGCTGCATAACCACTTACTTCCGCCGGGTTGTCTGCTACGGCTGTATACTTAAAGAGAACTGGTTGGGTCGGTGTACTTGGACTCGACAGAAAGATGTCTGTCTGGGTATTGTCACAGATAGTATCCAACACTGGTGTCGCTATTACTATCGGTGTAGGCTCTACCCATACTTCACTCTGGACACTTACTCCAGGACAGGCTTTCTCTACTCCTGAGCCATCTACAGTATATGCAGTAATGGTATAAACTACTCGCTGGGCATCATCGCCAAGGTTATCCAAGGTCTCCTGGATTCGGTACATGTCTGGTAAATCTCTTACTTCTCCTGCTGCATAACCACTTACTTCCGCTGGGTTGTCTGCTACTGCTGTATACTTAAAGAGAACCGGTTTGGTCGGCGTACTTGGACTAGTCAGTAAGATGTCTGTCTGGGTATTGTCACAGATAGTATCCAACACTGGCGTCGCTATTACTATAGGAGTAGGCTCTACCCATACTTCACTCTGGACACTTACTCCCGGACAGGCTTTCTCTACTCCTGAGCCATCTACTGTATACGCAGTAATGGTATAAACTACCCGCTGGGCATCATCGCCAAGGTTATCCAAGGTCTCCTGGATTCTGTAATTGTCTGGAAAATCTCTTACTTCTCCTGCTGCATAACCACTTACTTCAGCTGGGTTGTCTGCTACTGCTGTATACTTAAAGAGAACTGGTTGCGTCGGTGTACTTGGACTAGTCAGAAGGATATCAGTCTGGGTATTGTCACAGATAGTATCCAACACTGGTGTCGCTATTACTATTGGAGTAGGCTCTACCCATACTTCACTCTGGACACTTACTCCAGGACAGGCTTTCTCTACTCCTGATCCATCTACTGTATATGCAGTAATGGTATAAACTACCCGCTGGGCTTCATCGCCAAGGTTATCCAAGGTCTCCTGGATACTGTAGCTGTCTGGAAGATCTCTTACCTCTCCTGCTGCATAACCACTTACTTCAGCTGGGTTGTCTGCTACTGCTGTATACTTAAAGAGAACCGCATTCGTAGGCGTACTTGGACTAGATAGAAGGATATCAGTCTGGGTATTGTCACAGATAGTATCCAACACTGGCGTCGCTATTACTATAGGAGTAGGCTCTACCCATACTTCACTCTGGACACTTACTCCCGGACAGGCTTTCTCTATTCCTGATCCATCTACAGTATATGCAGTAATGGTATAAACTACTCGCTGGGCTTCATCGCCAAGGTTGTCCAAGGTCTCCTGGATACGGTACATGTCTGGAAGATCTCTTACCTCTCCTGCTGCATAACCACTTACTTCAGCTGGGTTGTCTGCTACTGCTGTATACTTAAAGAGAACCGCATTCGTAGGCGTACTTGGACTAGATAGAAGGATATCAGTCTGGGTATTGTCACAGATAGTATCCAACACTGGCGTCGCTATAACTATAGGAGTAGGCTCTACCCATACTTCACTCTGGACACTTACTCCCGGACAGGCTTTCTCTATTCCTGATCCATCTACAGTATATGCAGTAATGGTATAAACTACTCGCTGGGCTTCATCGCCAAGGTTGTCCAAGGTCTCCTGGATACGGTACATGTCTGGAAGATCTCTTACCTCTCCTGCTGCATAACCACTTACTTCAGCTGGGTTGTCTGCTACTGCTGTATACTTAAAGAGAACCGCATTCGTAGGCGTACTTGGACTAGATAGAAGGATATCAGTCTGGGTATTGTCACAGATAGTATCCAACACTGGCGTCGCTAGAACTATAGGAGTAGGCTCTACCCATACTTCACTCTGGACACTTACTCCCGGACAGGCTTTCTCTATTCCTGATCCATCTACAGTATATGCAGTAATGGTATAAACTACTCGCTGGGCTTCATCGCCAAGGTTGTCCAAGGTCTCCTGGATACGGTACATGTCTGGAAGATCTCTTACCTCTCCTGCTGCATAACCACTTACTTCAGCTGGGTTGTCTGCTACTGCTGTATACTTAAAGAGAACCGCATTCGTAGGCGTACTTGGACTAGATAGAAGGATATCAGTCTGGGTATTGTCACAGATAGTATCCAACACTGGCGTCGCTAGAACTATAGGAGTAGGCTCTACAAATATATTTTGTGCTTAATACTGTTACTACTGCATTACAATTTGAGAATTCCCATAAATGTCAGTTACAGTTAGAATCACATTGTTATCACAAGATGAGTACAATTAAAATACTGTCTGACTTGCTACTAATGATTGGATCTGCAATTATCATATTTCATCTATAACTTCTCCAATTAAAGCTGGATCAATATCATAAGAACAATCTAAAGCCCTGCAAATTGTTATACCTGAAGAGGGACAGTAAAAGTAGTAAAATCTGCAGTTGTTGTGGAGCATCCTGTCGCAGTAATTGTTTCTGTTACTTTTACTGTACCTGTAGTATTACAATTATTTGCCCAGGAAACAATTATTTCATTCGTATTTTCCCCTGAATATGAAGAAGCGCCTGCAATGGTCCAGTTATAGGTATGTCCAGCTATTCCAGGAGTTGAATAGGTCACTCCAGTAGCTCCAGGACAGACATTATTAGCTCCTGTAATTACTGGAACCGGATTTGGATTAACAGTTATTATTTCTGATCCTGTTCCACTACAGCCGTTAATATCTGTAAAAGTATAAGTAATTGTATGGTTCCCAGAGCCTGCTGTAGCTGGTGTAAAAATTCCGCCACTTACCCCGGTTCCTGAATAGGTTCCACCAGCAGGTCTGGCCTGATTCAATACAAAAGGAGCATCATCCAAACAAACGTCAGGTAAAGGTTTATAAGGATTTTCTGTGGATACAGAATAAAAAGACGAAGGATTATTCTGATTTCTAAATTCCGTTAAAAGCCAGTCCTGAGTTCTTTCAACCGTTTGAACCCTTATTTCATCCATTAATCCCCTAAAGTATCGCGTACTAATAACCGGATTACCACCCCATAACCAACTATCAATATCAGCCAGAGCAGTCCAATAAGTTGGAACTTGTATAGTATTGAAAGTCATAGGACTTCCATTCACAAATATCTTAACTTCTTGAGTGCTATAATTTAAAGTAACAGCAAGATGTTGCCATGTGCCATCGGTAAATGGATTTAGTCCAAGATTATAGTTATTTGTATTGAATCCATTCGGGTAAAAGAAATGATCACCATCCCCTTGAGAGGCCCATTCATACCCACCCCGTGGAGCTACAAATCTATTTGTCGAAGACATCACTATCTGATAATCACCATCAGCAGCATCAACATAATTTATCCAGAGTGACATTGTTGCTTCATCATTGGTTCCATCCAGATCTGGGTCATCAGCAACTACAATCATATCATTTACTCCATCAAAGCTCCTCCCAGATAATAATTTACCGGTTGTGCCGGATGTACCTGAGTTTTCACCATAGTTCCCCAGATCTGTTGCATCCAGAAAATCTCCATCCAGATGCATTACCTGGACATAATCTGAGCTCCATGTTTCCCTTGAGGAAGGATTGGATGTAATCCCTGCTTTCCCATAGAGCATCAGAATATCGGTATCAGCACCAGGTGAGATAACAGGCACTTTTACCCAGGCAGTGTATAAACCTGATGCAGAATTATATTGATTGATTTCAAACTTTAACGGATTACCTGCTGCATCTGTAAAAGCAACATCATATCCGTTTGATGATTGCAGCTTTCCTCCATTAGCTGTAGTCGCCAGATCGGGATCTGTAAAACTCACAAGCAGAGGAAAATCAATAAGATTTACTGCACCTGAAACCTGCGCTGAATTTATTGTAATGGTCTTATAATATCCATAGCCAAAAGTTACAATAGGTAGAGGATTTTCAATTATCACAGCTTTCCCGGCCATTGTATTTGAAAGTCCACTTGATCCCTTTGTGGCTACTACTTTATAAACACCTTCGGTTAACCCGGGCCATGTTAATACACCTCCTGTTCCTGCAACTGGTGCACCCTGATTGATCCCATTATTTGTTAGCTGATAATTTACACCTGACTCTGATCCTGATAATTGTACAGTTAATCCTCCAGAACCATTACAATAAGAACCTGAACCAGTCACATTAAAGATTTGAGGTAAACCATGCTCTCTACTGCCAAAGCTCATAAAGGAGCCCGGTGCATTTTGATTGTTGTATTCTGTTGCAATCCATTGATTGGATCTGGATAATCGATGATATCCGGAATCTCATCCATTCTTCCATTAAAATAGCGATTTGCTACAATCTGTTCTATATATCCACCTCCAAATTCAATTTGGGCATTATTCTCAAGCCGCCTAGTAACATTATTCGTAGAATTTACAGCCCCATTTACAAAGAGTGTATGAACTGTTCCCCAGGTACCAGCCACAAAATACCATTGTCCTGCATTCCAGGTTGTCGATATTGAGTTTCGTCTTTCTAAAGTACCTGAGTGTTCAATTTTAAAATATTGTGCTCCATATGGAGTATAAGAATGCTCTGTGCCAATAAGAACAAATGTAAAATGGTTATTTGCATCTACATATTTGTTAAATATAGTCTGGCAAGTTGCTGAAGATGAATTAAATGTTACTCCGGCCTAAACCAAAAGGAAACAGTTCCCTCAGCAGCATCAATATCAGGTACGGTAACCCTATCGTTAATACCATCGAAAGTCCGCCCATTTGCAAACATACCTGGGGCACCACTGGAACCTGCATTAGTTCCATTATTCCCATTAGATGTAGCATCTTGTAAATCTTCCATTCAGATGCCAAACTCCGCTATATCCAACCCATGTTGAAGTTGTTGAAGGGTCGGCAACTATTAACGAATTCCCAAAGTACAGGGTAAATGAATGACCTCCGGCTGGCAGTGATGGAATACGAACCCAGGCAATTAATTGTCCAGTGATAGCATTATAACTTTCTACCTGGTGATTCAGGGTGGTTACATGATCTTCAGTAAATGCGATATCCCACCCACTGCCATTTTCGACAAAGCCACCATTGGCAATAGTTCTCAAATCATTGTCAGTAACAGAAACCAGGACGGGAAAATTAACATGTGGGCCTCCGCTAATCTGAGCCACAGGTATGGTTATAGATTTTCGGTAGCCATATCCAGCAAGCCATTGAGCTTCCACCCCGGCAAAAAAGCCAGAAAATAGAAATATGAACAAGAGGAAGCGGTACCTCATGGCAACTATTTCGATTTCATCAATTAGAATTGCAGCTTATTAATCTGACCCAGAATACACATGAAAGGTTGCACCAGCGTAACAGATTAACTGCTTAAACTTTTTATCTAGCTGGGTATCAAAATTTTTACTCTGATGCTGGAAATGGTACAAAATCAATAAACGTCAATCGTTAAAAACTCAAATTGTATATTAATACGTATGATTTAGAGGAAATGTTTGGAATTTTATCAGTTGATTCCGGCAAATTTTCTACTGATTTTTACGAAAATACCCAGATTTTAATCTAATGAATTGGAAGAACACCTTTATCATACTGTATTTAAGGCTATTAAAACACTTCTGTATGATATAAATACTTAAGAAGAATAAGAACAAATTATGATTTATTGTAAAAAAACATCTTATTATCAAACACAAAATCGAGAATTAGTATCTTCTCAGATAATTTTCGAACTAAATAATTTACTTATTGAGAGTAGTTATTAGAACATAAAAAACATAAAACCAGGTCATATATCTGTATAGTTAATTCGTGCTCTTTTTGGACTTTTGATCACAAAATGGGTTAAAAAAAGGGAGAATTGAATTAACAATTTTCCCTTTTCAGTAAGAAATTTTATACTTTTTAATCAGCGAGATATGCTAAATAAGTCTAGTTAAAATTAAATCAATGATCACAATCTCTAGATTATAAACATAGCATCTCCATAAGTCCCAAACTTATATCCTTCTTTAATGGCCATTCTGTATGCTTCGAACAAAAAGTCATATCCAGCAAATGCAGATACCATCATGAGCAATGTGGAAAGTGGTAGGTGAAAATTGGTTATCATTCTATTCGGAACCAAAGGTTCATATGGTGGGAAGATAAACTTATTGGTCCAGCCATCAAAAGGCTTCAGGAATCCATCGGATGAGACAGAACTTTCCAGGGTTCTAAGAACAGTAGTACCAACAGCGCAAACCTTGCGTTTTTCAGCTTTTGCCTTGTTGATAATTTTTGTTGACTCTTCACCAATAAAAATTTGTTCAGAATCCATCTTATGTTTGGTAAGGTCTTCTACTTCCACAGTTCTAAAGTTTCCCAGGCCAACGTGAAGGGTAACATAGGCGAAGTCTAATCCCTTAATTTCCAATCTTTTCATTAGCTGCCGACTAAAATGCAAACCAGCTGTAGGTGCAGCTACCGCTCCTTCATGCTTTGCGTAAACAGTCTGGTACCTCTCTTTATCATCAGGTTCTGCAGCCCGCATTATGAATTTTGGAAGAGGAGTTTCCCCTAATTGGTATAATGTTTTCTTAAACTCATCATATGGACCATCAAATAGAAACCTCAACGTTCTACCTCTTGATGTAGTATTATCAATTACCTCAGCCACAAGCAGATCATCTTCACCAAAGTATAGTTTATTACCAATCCTGATTTTCCTTGCCGGATCAACCATTACATCCCACAACCTCATATCTTTATTCAATTCCCGCAATAAGAACACTTCAATTTCAGCTCCTGTTTTCTCTTTATTTCCATATAAGCGAGCTGGAAAAACCTTGGTATTATTAAAAACCATTACATCCTGATCGTCAAAATAATTAATAACATCACGGAATGTTTTATGTTCAATAGTACCAGTATTGCGATGCAAGACCATTAATCTTGACTCATCTCTGTTTTGAGCTGGATACTGGGATATTAATTCTTTTGGTAATTCAAACTTGTACTGCGATAATTTCATAAATTTTGTGCTTTAATTTTGCATGACCTTATACGTAAGAAAATGCAATAGGTTACAATATTACTATACTTTTTTCAAATTTCTCTACACTCAAGGCCTTATCTATCTGATAATCACCTATCCTAGTCCTCTCTAATTTTGACAAATAAGCTCCGTTTTCAAGTGCAATTCCTATGTCTCTGGCCAAAGATCTTATATATGTACCTTTGCTACAAGACACTTTTATCTTCAAATCTGGCCTAGTAAAATCAAGTATTTCAATGTTAGAAATAAATATTTTACTGGCTTTTAATTCTCGCACCTCACCTTTTCTTGCAAGGTCATAAGCTCTTTTTCCATTTATATTTTTTGCTGAGTACATAGGTGGAATTTGCTCAGATTCTCCAATAAAACTCTTTACAACTTCTTCTAACTTTTCTTTTGTTATGGATGAAGTATCGAAAACCTGGTCAACTTCGGTCTCAAGATCAAATGAGGGGGTGGTCTCTCCCAGGTGAATGGTCGCTATATATTCTTTTTCCAGTTCTTGCAACTTCTGGATAGTCTTTGTGGCTCTTCCAGTACAAATCAATAACAAGCCCGTAGCAAGAGGGTCAAGTGTGCCGGCATGACCTACCTTAATTTTCTGAATATCAAGGTTATTTCGAATTATATTTTTAACCTTTTTTACAAGATTAAAAGATGTCCAATTTAATGGCTTATCAAATGATAATACTTTACCAGCCAAAAATGCTTCTCTTTCTTCTTCTATGCCCATCCTCAATAATTAACCAAAAAGTATGGCGATTAAGCCAATAATAAAACAATATAATGCGAAATAAAACAAATTACCCCGTTGAACAATTCGAATCATCCATCTGCAAGCCAATAAACCAGCAATAAAAGCAGCTACAAAGCCAACGATAATCGGTAATAAACCTGTATTAGCATTCTGGGTAAAATCACCTTTATAAATTTCCAATGCATTTGCAGCAAGGATTGGTAATATGACCATCAAAAACGAAAATTTTGCAACTTCAGTTCTTTTATCTCCAAGGAGAAGACCCGTAGCAATTGTTGCCCCTGATCTTGAAATCCCAGGAATTACAGCGAATGCCTGAGCAATACCTATAACAAAGGCATCGATATATGATATGCTTTTATTTTTTGCAGGAGCTAATTTCGTAAATGCCAAAAAGGAGGCCGTAACCAACAGCATTCCGCCAACTAATTTTATATTTCCATCAAACAAAGACTCAACCTGCTCAGAGAAGAAGACACCCACCACTCCTACTGGTATCATGGAAACAATTATTTTTAAAACAAATGCAGATTCTTCTGATTTCTTAAAAGAGAAAAAACTTTTAAAAAGAATTACAATTTCTTTCCAGAAGATAATAATTGTACTCAATACAGTTGCCCCATGCACTGCAATAGAAAATGCCAGGCTTTGATTTACATCCGTTTTCAATAAATATTTACCTATCTCGAGATGTCCGCTGCTACTTACAGGCAAAAACTCTGTTAATCCTTGCACCAGGCCAAGGATCAAGGCTTCAATCCAATTCATTTAATTGATTTTAAACAGTTAAGAGAAATATTAAGCTTTTGGGTTTTTATTCCTGGGCTTTCTCATAATTGCCCAAATTTCAAAGCCAAAACCAGCTAAAACAACAATGGGAGCCAATGTTATCCGTCGAAAACTAAAAATTTCTTCACTAAATACAGCAGGGTCTTCAGATTTCCCTCCTACCATCAGGAGAAACCCAATAATGATGATAATAAACCCAATTGCCAGAAATAAATAATTTGACCTATCAAGGGCAAAATTTTCATCCTGGTTATTTATTTTTCCTTTTGTAGCCATAAATCCGTATTAAATTTAATAAAATAAGTCCCCTTCCTCCATTCTGAGGTATTTATTAACTGAAAAGAATGTGGACACCAAATTAAAAAGTATTCCTAACAGAATTACTGATAAGAATAATGCACCCAACACTCTTAAATCCTGAATTTTCCATAGTTCAACCAGTTCCTGTTGCGCAAGATATAAAACCCCAAGAATTAACAGGATAGCAATTAATGCTGCCAATACTCCGTGAAGTATGCTTCTTGCCAGAAATGGCTTCCGAATGAACGATTTGGTAGCTCCAACCAGCTGCATGGTATTGATTAAGAATCGCTTTGAATACACTGATAGTCGGATAGTATTGTTAATTAAAGTCAGAGCAATAAGAAATAATAACCCGGAAAAGATCAATATTACAAAACTAATCTTTCTAACATTTTCATTGATCAAATAGATTAAAGACTCATGGTAATAAACCTCTTTAATCAGGGAATAATCCATAAGTTTACTTTCAATAACAGCTATGCTGTCGGCATTGGTGTATGGAGCATACAAATACACATCAATAGAAGCCAAAAGCGGATTGTAACCCAGAAAATCAATAAAATCTTCACCCAATTCACTTTGAAGTTCTTCGGCTGCTTCTTCTTTTGAAATGAATTCGGTAGATTTTACATATTCTGAGGCATCAAGGTTCTTCTGTAACCTTCTAACTTCAACTTCTTTCGCATTATCTTTTAAAATGACAGAAAGATTCAGGCTCTCCTTAACATAGTCAGATAAAATCTGAGCATTAAGAACAAGTAATCCCATTAACCCAATTAGGAACAGAACAAGCGAAATACTAATTATGGATGTAAAATAGGAACCCCGGAGCCTCTTTTTTGTGAAATTTGTTTCCCTTCCAGTCATCAATTTTTGAATAAACATGCAAATATAGCAATAATGCATGAATCATTGCATACTCTTGCAGGTCAATCAGAAACAAAGAAAGCTGAAATTAATCTATAAACTCGACCCAATTGTAATTATCAGGCTCATCCCCCAGTTGTATTCCCCGTAACTTATTATACAATTTAAGAGTAACAGGACCCGGTTCTGTATCTGTATAGTTATAGGTTTTATTGGTCTCCGGGTCATAAATTTTACTGATCGGGCTAATAACAGCCGCTGTACCACATGCCCCAACTTCCTCAAAAGTATCCAGCTCATCAACCCGAACCTTTCTTCGCTCCACCCTTAAACCCAAATCTTCGGCCAGCTGCATAAGTGATTTATTAGTTATGGACGGCAGAATTGATTTAGAATCGGGTGTGACATAGGTATTGTCCTTTATTCCGAAGAAATTAGCAGGTCCACATTCATCGATGTATTTTTTTTCTTTTGCATCAAGAAAAACAATGTTTGCATAATTGTTATCGTGTGCATGCTTAATGGCAGCAAGGCTCCCGGCATAATTACCACCTACTTTGATATTCCCCGTACCCAATGGAGCTGCCCGGTCATGATCTCTACAAACGATCAAATCAACGGGTTTTATCCCTCCTTTGAAGTAGGGTCCAACAGGTGTTACAAAAATCATAAGAAGATATTCGGTTGTGGCTTTCACCCCAATTTCCGGTCCGGTTCCAATTAACAGAGGACGAATGTACAATGCAGCGCCAGAATCATAAGGGGGAACAAATTCCTTATTCAAGCTAACCACTTTCCAAACCATTTCTTTAAAAAGTTCTTCTGGTGGTTCTGCCATTAAAATACCCTTTGCAGATGAAATCAATCTTTTTGCATTGTCTCTCCAACGAAAAACCCGAATGCGATCATCCTTACCACGAAATGCTTTTAATCCTTCAAATGCTTCCTGCCCATAATGGAGGCAAGTAGCAGCCATGTGCAGATTTATCATTTCAGAATCGGAAACTTCAACCGCCCCCCAACTGTTATTTTTAAAAGAGCATCTTACATTATAGTTTGTTTTACGATATCCGAAAGGTAAATTATTCCAATCCATACTCAACATTTTTTATTAAAATACTTGACTTTTTCATTCAGGATATAAAGTTAAAATAAGCATCTGTTTTAGCAATATTTTTTGATGTGTTGTTTAACTATTTTCCATTAATTGAAAGACTTTTTTTAACTGTTCATTCTTGTCCACTTCTCTTGATTCCTTACCTGCCTTTGTATAATACTCATGTTCACCGATCAATTTAGTCTGGAATACTTTCCAGTCTGCCAGGGAATTTATTCCGCTTCTCTCACGCTGTTCTTTGAATAATTCCATTGAATTATCCTTATAATCTTTACTCCCAAGATATTCAAGAATAGCATCACAAAAGATCTTTTCAGACAAATTCTTTGGATTACACGGGTAATGGGCTGATAAGATCAAATTACACACCTTGTCAATTTGCTTATTTGAATAACCGGAATCTGGTAGAATCTCTTTTGCATAATCGCAAGCTGAATTTCCTGCATCTTCATAATTCAACGAGAATCCAATATTATAAAGAGGTCCAGCAGTCTTCAATAGAAGTAATTCTTCCTGCGAAATACTTTCCTTTTTGCTGAAAGTCTCAATCCGCTCTTTAATTTTTCGAACAAAATCAGAGTTATGGAAATACATATTCGATGGTGCTTCTTCAAGTTTACTAATAACCTTATCTTCCACATCCATCATTTTGAGAAATTGCAATCTGGTAAAAAAGCTTTCATTGGGCATTCCCTCCTTTTCACCAACAAACTCAGGCTTAAGATTCTCAACAAAATACATATCAATTTCACCTTTGTATTTAATTGGCATTTTACCTCTGTGCTTACAATCAAAAAAATCTATCACCAGATCATAGGTTGACTCTGATATATTGATTTTGCCAGCTTCACCTGATGATTCCATTCGGCTAGCAGTGTTTACAGTATCTCCCCAGATATCATAGGAAAGTTTCTTGTGTCCTACCACACCTGCAATAACCGGGCCCGTATGAATTCCTATACGAATATCCCAAATTTTTGTGTGAGCCAAATTGGCCTTTTCATGCATCTTCATCATATAATGCTTCATCTCCAGGGCAGCCATTACTACCTCAACGGGGTTCGTCCTGTTTTTTTCTGGTATGCCTCCTGCACACATATAAGCATCACCAATGGTTTTGATTTTTTCAATGTTATACTTCTCCACCACTGTATCAAAATAAAGGAAAAAATGATCTAACTGATCAATTAATGTCTCCGGATTCATCTGCTCAGCCAATTTCGTAAAGCCCTGAATATCTGAAAATAAAACTGTCGCCAGTTCATACTTCTTTTTTGAAGCTCTTCCCTTTACCTTTATTTCATCAGCTGTTCCTTTCGGTAAAACATTTTCCAAAAGATTTTCGGATTTGTCCTTTTCTTTTACAAGTTCATTTGTACGGTTATTTATAATTCTCTCCAAACGAAATCTTTCCCTCGCAAAACGGTAACTCACAATTTTTGATATCATCCTGAAAAATAACACAATGGCAACTAAATAAATCAAATAGGCAACAGTTGTTTTATACAAAGGTGGTACAATCCTGAATTTAAAAATACTTTCTAACGAGGGTAGATCCTCTGAATTATTGTATCGAACATGGAAAGTATATCTTCCTGAGGACAAATTATAATACTCCTTTAAAGGCAAATCTTGTAAATTTCCCCAATCCTTATCCAATCCCTCTAAGAAGTACTGAAAAAAATACCCTGGAGGTAAGGTATCTTGAGACATAATCAATTCCAATGACCTGAATTTACCTTGAATACTAAATTCTTTTGAAAAAAAATTCTCAATCTGATCAGGTCTTTGGCCTTTATTTTTTAATGAAAAAATAACAGAATCTCCATTCAGCACAACTTGCTGTATTTCAGGTGACTTAACGCTGTTGAAAGCACTGTCAGAACCTAAGACGGGTAAGCAGAAAAGGAAGGAGGCAAATAATAAAATTAAGATATTATTGGTTATATTTTTAAGAAAATTCATACCTTGTAAAACAAAATACCCTATTTTATCGTATTTTCAAAAGTATAATATTTATTTAATAGTTGTTTAACTCTAGTAACAAAAACATTATGGCAAAAGGTAAAGACACCATTGTTGTACCCCACGATTTTTCAGTTGTAGGTGATTATGCCCTGGAAAATGCTTTGGCAATATCTCAGGCAATGGAAAACCAGATAGTTGTTTTACATATTGTTAAAAGTAATGCTGAAGTAAGGGCTGCTGAAGAGAAGTGTAAAGAAATATGTGAGAAGTTCTTTGAGGATCATTTTGTAAAACCTCGTTATGTGGTTAAGGTGGGGAGTATTTTCCATGATATTGGAAGTGTTGCTGATGCTGAAAATGCAAATCTCGTGGTTATGGGCACCCATGGTGTTAAAGGGATGCAAAAATTAACCGGTAGTTGGGCATTAAAAGTCATAGTTAGTTCTAAAGTCCCATTTATCATTGTTCAGGGGCGACCAAGGTCGAAGACTTTTGATAAAATTGTTTTCCCAATTGATTTTCGTTTTGAAAACAAAGAGAAAAATTCTTGGGTGAGTTATCTTGCCAATTACTATAAAACAAAGTTTTACTTCTTTAAGCAGGATACATCTGACAAGTCATTTAAAGCAAAGGTGCAAAGTAATACTCTATTTGCTAAGAGGTATTTTAAATCTAAAGGAATTGATTTTGAGATTCATTCAGCCCCGGGAAAAAGGAGGTTCGCTCTTGAAACAATTGATTTTGCCAAACAAATTGAAGCAGACCTTATTCTGGTTATGACCACTGCTGATATAGGATTGGCAGACTATATGCTCGGTGCAAATGAGCAACAAATTATAGCAAATTCTGAAAAAATTCCCGTTATGTGTGTTAATCCAAATCCAGAATTACGCAAAGCTGGAGGTTTTTCTGCCATGGGTGGTTAAAAAATTCAAAAAAAGTTGCATTTTAAACAAGGATTTCACATCCTTGTTTTTTTTTGTTCTAAAATCACTACGATGAAATTAATCTTTGCTACACAGAATAAGCATAAAATTGAGGAAATAAAGCCGGGATTGAATCCGCAAATTGAGTTGATTGATTTGGAAAACCTTGGTTTTAAGGAAGATGTTCCTGAAAATGCTGATACTCTGGAAGGGAATGCTCTTGAAAAAGCCAATTTCATTTATTCTAAATACCATATTGATACTATTTCAGATGATACAGGTTTGGAGGTTGAAAGTCTGAATGGAGAGCCGGGTATTTATTCTGCCCGATATGCTGGTGAATCAAAAAATTCTGACGATAACATTGATAAACTATTGCAGAATTTAAAAGGAAAATCGAACAGGAAAGCACGATTTAAAACTGTTATTGCTCTCATTCTTGACCAAAAAGAATATGTATTCGAGGGTATAGTGGAAGGAGAAATTATTGAAAGTAGAAAAGGAGAAATGGGCTTTGGGTATGATCCTGTATTTCAACCAACTGGCTATAATAAAACTTTCGCAGAAATGACCCTGGAAGAAAAAAATGAGATAAGCCACAGAGCAAGAGCTCTTAAAAAACTTACAATCTTTTTAAATGAATTGGTTGGCTAATATTTTGTGGATGCAAGATCAATTTTTATGAAAAAACATAGTATACCAATTATGCAAATAATCCGTTTAAGGTTTAATAGTATATTAATTTCACATGATACAATGAAGCCCACAAAGATTGGCTTTTAATAATAATGAAGAGAAAGGATTTCATCTTTAGTTTCTTAATACAATCAAGGATTTTATTTTTCCTGATCATTCTGTTTCTTCATTTCCTTCAAAGTGCAAACGGTCAGTTGAAAATAGGTGACTGGCGTGATCATTATCCATACACCCAGGCAATAAGCCTAACTGATTTAGGTGATAAAATCTACTGTGCCAGCACGCTTGCTATGTTTTCATTCAATAAGAACGACAATTCAATTGAAAAGTTTTCTCAAGTGCAGGGACTTTCTGATATTTCCATTTCATTTGTTAAGTATTCACCTGATTATAAAACCCTTCTAGTAGCCTATCAGAACGGTAATATTGACCTTATTCAGAGTACCGGCGTTACAAATTTATCTGATATATTACGTTCATCTGTGGCAGGCAAAAAGAATATAAACAATGCCTTGTTTATTGGACAGTATGTTTATCTCTCATGTGATTTTGGAATTGTAGTATTAGATCTGGAAAAGAAGGAGTTTAAAGATACTTATTTTATAGGTGAGAATGGTGATCCAATGCCCGTTTATGAAATTGCCCTATTAAATGAAAAACTTTATGCTGCTACTGAAAGGGGTGTACTATCAGCCAATATAGACGATCCCTTATTGGTTGATTTTACCCACTGGATTCGTGAATCGGGTATACCTAATTCTTATACTACCTATACTGCCATTGTTAGCTTAGGTTCCGAGCTTTTCGTCAATCAAACTGAAACGATTAATTCCATAGATTCTGTTTTTAAATACAATGGAACAGCATGGGAATACTTTACTAATTCAAATGGAAAGAATTGGGCTTTGTATGCCGGGGCTAACAAGCTAATATTAACAGGTGACAAACTTTTACATATTTACAGCGGATCTTCGATTCCTCAACACGTTATTAGCGATTATGGCTGGGGGGTAATTGATCCAAGGAACGCGCTAATTGATATTGCTGGAACACTTTGGATTTCAGATCATATGCACGGGCTTGTAAAAAGTGATGACTATAATTTCTTTGATGGAATGTTCCCAAATGGTCCATATCTAAATGATGTTTATTCAATGCATTTCAATCATAATACTCTCTGGATTTCAGGTGGGGGATTGACACAACTATGGAGTAACCTTTGGAAAAATGGGCAAATTAATTCCTTTAATAGCGGATCATGGAAAAGTAAATTCTATTATTCTGTTCAGGATATTGTTAATGTTGTTTCACATCCCTCTGATCCAAATCTAACATATGCTGCAACCTGGGGAAGTGGCCTTTTGGAGTTAGCAGAAGATGAGATAGTTACGATATTCAACGAAGAGAACAGCTCATTGCAGGCAAATTCCCAGGGAGCATCGAATATCAGGACTTATGGTTTGCTATTTGACAGGAATAGCAATCTCTGGGTAAGCAACAGCAACGTAACTAATCCAATATCTGTCAAAACGCCCTCTGGTAGCTGGAAAAGCTTTCGTTTTAATGGTCAGGCAAGTAATATGGCTTTGGGTAGTATAATTGAGACAGACTATGGTGACAAGTGGGTTTTTGCTCCCAGGGATGGAAAGCTGCTAATTTTCAATGAAAACCAAACAATTGAGGATGAATCAGATGATGGATTTAAAAGGATTTCACTTGTAGACCAGGATGGAAAAACCTATCAGGAAATAAATTGTATCGCAGAGGATCTGGATGGAAATATATGGGTGGGCACAAACCAGGGGCCTTTGGTCTATTATAGCCCCGGAGATATTCTTTATGGTGGAAATACTATAGCCCAGAAAGTAAAGATCCCTAGAAATGATGGTAGTGGACTGGCAGACTATTTATTAAATACAGAGGAAATTACAACTATCGTTGTGGATGGTGCAAACAGGAAATGGTTTGGAACAAAAGATGCAGGAGCTTTCCTGTTTTCTGCAGATGCGACCCAGGAAATTAACAGTTTAAGTAAGGAAACCAGCCCTCTCCCATCAAATTGGATAACGGCTATGGCTATAGATCCAAAGTCTGGTGAAGTATACATTGGAACAGAATATGGGACTCTTTCATATAAGGGCTCAGCAATAAGTCCAACTGATAATATGGCTCAGGTATATGTCTATCCTAATCCCGTTCGGGAAAATTACTATGGACCCATAACCATAACGGGTTTAGTTGAAGACGCGGATGTAAAAATAACCGACATCAGTGGAAATCTGGTAAATGTTCCTGAGGTTTTAGGTGGTCAGGCAATTTGGGATGGAACTAACCAGCTTGGTGAAAGAGTTAAAACTGGTGTTTATATGGTTTTTATTAGCAATAAGGACGGCTCACAAACCTTTATTACCAAGATCCTATTTATCAATTAATCATCGTCAATGATGAGTTTTGATATTCTTTCAATTTGTTTCTGTTTATTCACTTCACGAAGATTCCTTGCTGTTTTGGTAAAATATTGATGCCCTGAGATAAATTTGACCTGCAGTTTGTTCCACTCATTCAAGGTTCCTATTTTGTTTTGCTCGCTCAGTTCTTTATAAAGGGTATTTGATCCTGGAATAAAATCACTTCTGCCTAGATAATCCAAATCAGAGTCACAAATAATCTCCTCTAATAAGTTCTTAGGTTGTGGTGGCAGTTTTGTAGCCATAATAATTTCACATACCTGATCAATCATTTCAATTGAATATCCATATTTTGGCAGAATTTCCCGTGCCATTTCAGTACCTTGAAATTCGTGATTATCATACGAAATTATATGCCCGGCATCATGAAATAATCCTGCTGTTTTTAAGAGTAATATTTCTTTATCAGAAACCCCTTCAGCCCAGCCAATAAGTTCAACTTCAGTTACCACATCAACTGTATGTTTTACATTATGATAATACAGGTATGAAGGCAATTCCTTCTCCAGCTTATCCAGGATGACTTCCTGCATATCTGAAAATTGTATCAACCCAAACTTAATCTGGAATGCCTTATTCGTGACAATTCCCATTCCATTTTTTGAAAACTCTGGTTTCAGACCTTTTACTTCATATAAATCAAGGTCCCCCTTATACTTAACCGGCATTTTACCATAATATTCACATACAAAAAACTCTTTAATGAGCTCATATGTCATAACTGAAATGATAATTTTTCCATCTTCAGAATTTGACTGTATTCGACTGGCAGTATTTACTGTATCACCTTTTATATCATATGAGATTTTCTTTTTACCGGAAAACTCAGCAATTACAGGCCCGGTGTGAATTCCAAATTTAATTTTCCATATCTTATCTTTTCTGTCTTTAACCTTCTTCTCATATTCTTCTAAATAGGTCTTCATTTGCAGAGCAGCCAGGACTACTTCAATTGGGTTCGTTATGTTTTTTACGGGAATTCCCCCTGCACTCATAAATGTATCCCCGATTGTCCTAATTTTCTCAATATTAAGTTTATTGGATATGGAGTTGTACTCATAGAAAATCTCATCCAGCTCATCAAGTAGAGAATCGGAATCAATATCTTTTGAGGCACTTGAAAAACCATGAATATCAGCAAAAAGAACGGTGGCCATTCTGAATATCAAAGATTGTGACTTCACCTCCTTTTTCAGCCCTGACAGCTGATCAGGGTTAATTTGCGATAACAAAGAATTTAATTTCTCATTGTCGCGACTAATTTTTTCGCTTACATTTTGAAGTTCTTCTAACTTATTTTTCAGATGTTGATTCTGCTTTGCCAGTTTGGCAATCCGCCGAATAAATTTCTCCTCTTTTAATTGATCCATTCAATAAAAAATGTTGTTCAGATACACTTTAGGCTAACTGGAATTAATTTCAAGAATTGTAACAAAGGCTGTATCTTTAAACCGTAATATCTTTTTACGTTGCTATTGATAATTTGTTTCCCGAAAAATCTTCAACATGATCTATAAAACAAAGGGTATTGTTTTGCATCATATAAAATATGGCGATAACGGGATAATTGTCTATATGTACACCAGGGAACGTGGGCGGCAAACTTTCATCATTCATGGTATTCGAAAAAAGAAAGCCAGTCATAAAATTAACATGTTCCAGCCGCTATTCCTTCTCGACCTGGAAGCCTATTACAAGCCTGGAAATGAAATTCATCGAATCAAAGAAGCCAAAAACTTTCCTCCCTATACGAGTATCTCAAATAATCTATATAAAAACAGTATAATACTTTTTCTTGCTGAGATTTTGTATAAAAGTCTACAAACTGAAGAAGCAAATCATATTCTCTTCGATTTTATTAGCGACTCCTTACTTTTTTTGGATAAAACCAGGAATAGCATCTCAAATTTTCATTTACTTTTCCTTGTAAAATTATCCAACTATTTAGGCTTTCATCCCAATGTTACGGGAATGCAGGAACATTACTTTTTCGATTTAAGAGAGGGTATTTTTAAGCCAACTAGGCCAGATCATCCATTTTTTATGGAATCCAGGCAGACTCAAATACTTGTTGATTTGTTAAATATGGATTTCGATTTTTTATCTTCGTATGAATTAAGCTATCCTGAAAGAAACATTTTCATCGAGAATATGCTTGAATATTATCAACTTCATGAGTTAAATCTTACACCCATCAAATCATTTAAAATACTCAAAGAAGTATTTCATAACTGAAAAATAATTGTAATAATTGTAAATGACTATTTTTGATTCGGAAATAGAATTAACAAGAAAATAAATGCCCCTCATCCCCTCCATACTTAATTGGCTTAATGTAAAAAGGTTACATCAGATTAACCTTTTCAAAAAGTATCCGCATGAGGTTCAGAAAGAAGAGCTTTTGAGTTTATTGGTTGAAGCAAAAGATACAGTGTGGGGTAAAAAATTTGACTTCGTTTCCATTAAAAGCTATGAAGATTTCAAGAACCGGCTGCCAATTCAAACCTATGAGGAGGCCAGGAAAGAAATTGAAAAATTGCGCAAAGGTGAAAAGAATCTGGTGTGGCCTGGAGAGATTAAATGGTTTGCAAAATCTTCTGGCACTACCAATACAAAAAGTAAATTTATTCCTGTTAGCACAGAATCACTGGAAAGGTGTCATTTGCGAGGACCAAAAGACGTGCTGGCAATATATACTGCCAATAACCCTGAAACTGGAGTTTTCGCAGGGAAAGGATTAACGTTGGGAGGAAGCCATAGCATTAATAATTACTCAAACCAATCTTATTATGGTGATCTGTCAGCTATAATGATTGAAAATCTTCCCTTTTGGGCTGAATTTATAAGAACCCCTAAAGCAAAGATTGCTTTAATGGATGAATGGGATGAAAAATTATCGGAAATTGCCAGAACCACCCTAAATGATGATGTTACCAGTATTGCCGGAGTACCATCATGGAACCTTGTTCTGATAAAATATATTTTAGAAACAACAGGGAAGGATAACTTGTTGGAAGTTTGGCCCAACCTGGAGTTATTTATTCATGGAGGAGTATATTTTGAACCGTACAGAAGCCAGTTTGAAAAGCTAATACCTAAGCCTAATATGAATTATATGGAAACATATAATGCCTCGGAAGGCTTTTTTGGGATTCAGGAAAACCTGAATGAAAAAGATATGTTATTAATGTTGGATTACGGGGTGTTCTATGAATTTATACCCATGGATAAAATTAATGACGAAAATCCACCAACACTTTCTATTGGCGAGGTTGAAATAGGAAAGAATTATGCAATTCTAATTTCAACAAACAGTGGGCTTTGGAGGTATAAAATTGGTGATACAGTAATATTTTCAAGTTTATACCCTCATAAATTCAGAATTTCAGGCAGGACCAAGCATTTTTTAAATGCTTTTGGTGAAGAAATAATTATTGATAATGCCGAAAAAGCTTTATCAATTGCCTGTGAAAAAACTGGCACACAGATTTCTGAATACACGGCGGCCCCGGTATATATGGGAGATGACCAGAAGGGTACTCATGAATGGGTTTTTGAGTTCGAAAAGGAGCCTCCAGATATGGACTATTTTACCGATGTTTTCGACCATGCCCTAATGTCAGTGAATTCTGATTATGAAGCAAAAAGGTATAAAGATATTACCCTCATTAAGCCTTACATGCGGAAAGTAAAGAAAGGAGTCTTTTATAATTGGTTTAACAATAAAGGTAAGCTTGGAGGCCAGAACAAAATTCCCAGACTAAGCAATGACCGCAAATACGTTGAAGAACTCCTTGAAATAGATAAAGCAATTTCCTGATATGACCAGCAAAATTGGTGAATCATTCTTAAGCAGGGAAAAATATCAGGCCTGGAAAAAATAGAATCATTAAAAAAAATCGTACTTTTAGTTGATCAGTAAATACAAATAATTATGCACATTGCAATTGCAGGAAATATAGGATCGGGAAAAACAACCTTAACAAAAATGCTCGCCAAGCATTACAGGTGGGATGCCCATTTTGAAGATGTAGATGACAACCCCTATCTAAATGATTTTTATGAGGAGATGCAACGTTGGTCTTTCAATCTGCAAATATACTTCCTAAACAGCCGTTTTAATCAGATGGTTGATATTCAGAAATCAGGAAAAACTGTTATTCAGGATCGGACAATTTATGAAGATGCCTACATCTTTGCTCCTAATCTTCATTCAATGGGTTTGATGTCAACCCGTGATTTTGAAAACTATTTCACACTTTTCAGCCTGATAAATTCGCTTATAAAACCACCAGACTTAATTCTATATCTCCGTGCTTCAGTTCCTACCCTTGTAAATCGTATTCAGAGTAGAGGCAGGAAATATGAAGATAGCATACGACTGGACTACCTGAAAAGGCTAAATGAACGTTATGAAGCCTGGGTTGAAACCTATAATCTTGGTAAATTACTCATTGTAGAGGCTGATCATTACGATTTCCCCAGTAATCCTGATCACCTGCGTGAGGTCATCGATAAAATCGATGCAGAAATTCATGGATTATTTTAAACCACTTATTATTTGATCGATAAAGAGATGCGTATTTTATTGATTGATAATAATGATTCCTTTACATACAATATTTTAGAGTTACTCCGAACGAATGGATTTTCAAAAACAAATGTCCTAAATAGCAATTCTATCCAGTTAGAAGAGATATCCGGATATGATAAGATTATCCTTTCCCCGGGTCCGGGACTTCCTTCTGATTTTCCTATTTTATATGAAATTATTAATGAGTTTAAAGCAAATAAGTCCATTCTAGGAATATGTTTAGGACATCAGGCCATTTGCTCATATTTTAAAGCAGAACTTATAAAGATGCCTGTTGTTTGTCATGGCCAGGCTCATAAAATGGATGTTCTTAAGAATACAAAATTATATCTTGGATTGCCAGACACATTCTATGTTGGACTTTACCACTCCTGGGCAGTAGAATGACTCCGATTTTCCTTCGGATTTGGAAATAACAGGTATTTCAGAAACTCAAACAATTATGTCTGTAGTGCATAATAAATACGATGTTCATGGAATTCAATTCCATCCGGAATCTTTCATTTCAGAATATGGTTCCGAAATATTAAAAAACTTTCTTGCTAACTGATTTAATATGCAGCTTCAGGAATTTATAGAAAAAGTAAACCATTATTCAAGTCTGCATATACCCTTTTTGTTTCTTGTTGATTTTGAAATGGAAAAACCCTTCGTATGTAGGATAGATAAAGCACACAGGCACGGGTTCACCTATTTTGTTAAGGGAAAAACGAATGAGGAAACGGAATCGAATGGCAAATTTAGAGACTGTAAGATGTTTATTGACCCGGTAACTGCAGAAAAATATTCAGAAGCATTTAAACTTGTTCAGGAGAATATTCTGGATGGGAATACATATTTACTAAATCTTACGTTTCCCACAGATGTCCAGATTGATACTACTTTTGAAGAAATATTTAAAAATGCCCAGGCACCCTACAAATTATTACACCATGATTTTGTAGTCTTTTCACCGGAATGCTTTATTAAAATCAATGGTAATGACATTTATTCATACCCCATGAAAGGAACCATTGATGCTAATATCCCTAATGCCAAAGAAATAATTCTAAAAGATAACAAGGAACTCTGGGAGCATAATACAATAGTTGATCTAATCCGGAATGATCTATCAATGGTATCAACAAAAGTGAAGGTAAGACGATTCAGATATATCTCAAAAATCAAAACACATAAGAACGAATTATACCAGGTTAATTCCGAAATAAAAGGACAGCTTCCTGATAACTGGAGAGACCATTTTGGGAATATTCTTACTAAGTTACTCCCCGCAGGTTCTATAAGTGGAGCTCCCAAGAAAAAAACAATGGAGATAATTAAAGAGACAGAAGGAGAAAAAAGAGGTTATTATACAGGTGTATTTGGAATTTATGATGGTAATAACGTGGATAGTGCTGTAATGATTCGATTTATGGAGAATTCAACCAAGGGGAAGCAATACAGGAGTGGTGGTGGGATTACAGCTATGAGTAAAGTTGAGGAAGAATACAAGGAATTGATAAACAAGGTATATGTTCCCTTTATTTGAATCGATAAAAGTACTTAATGGTAAAATTTTCCACCTTGAATGGCATCGATGGCGTTTTGAGAGGTCATACAAATATTTCTTTGGCAAAAGTGCACCCTTTAAAATCGAGGAGGTAATTTCTTTGCCAGATGAGTCCATAGTAGGATTGCACAAATTGCGATTTTCATATGGCATTAATGCTTATAGAATTGATTATGAGCCATATGTGTATAAAAAAATAAACTCTTTGAAATTACTTCACCATAATTCAATAAATTATTCATTAAAATATACTGATAGATCTGACCTCGATTTTCTTTTGACTAAAAAAGGAAACTGTGATGATATTTTAATTGTCAAAAATCAGCTTGTTACTGATAGCTCTCTAGCAAACATTGTATTTTTCGATGGCAAGAAGTGGACAACCCCAAAATCAGCTTTATTAAAAGGAACTAGCAGAGAGAGGCTCATTTCTAATAAAATAATTCATGAAGAAGAAATAGAGCTTAACGATTTAAAAAATTATAAATGCTTTAAATTGATAAATGCAATGCGTGATTTTAATGAAGTGGAAAGTCTGGCAATTGATTCAATTATTTAAGTTTTAAGGCAAAAAGGACTTCAATATAGTTTAGATAGGTTGGAATCCAGAGTCTTATTTATTTTATAATACTATTTTTACTGTAAGAAATCTTTAAACAATGACCGGGCAAGAAATCATACCAACCAACAATGGGAATGAAAGTAAAAAGTGCCAGAATTGTGGTCATGAAGATACAGGGAACTTTTGTTCAAATTGTGGACAAAGTTTTGCTGAAATCAACAAACCATTTAGGTCAGTTATCTCGGAAGTCTTAGATGTCTTTGACCTTGACAGTAGGATTTTTAACTCCATTTTCCCTTTCCTGTTCAAACCTGGATTCCTTGCCAGAGAATACTTGTTAGGCAAACGTAAAAAATATATTTCTCCTTTTCGTTTGTTCTTTTTAATTAGCCTTCTGTTTTTTTTCCTTGCACAGGCAACAAGCAAAAAAGTTGTAGAAAATCAAGATACAAGTTGGACCCAGGTCACCGACGACTATAAAGAGGAAGTCAATAATACGAATGATTCACTTGCGATTCAGTTACTTAAAAACGACTCGCTTTTTACAGTAAATGATTCAACAAGTATTACCAATACTGAAAGATGGGGTAAAATCATTAACCGCTTACGCTTGCAAGCAGTTGAAGCTTTAACCAATAAAGCTATCTTTTTGCAGAGCCTATACCAGTCTCTCTCCTACCTTTTATTTCTGTTGATGCCTATTTTCGCCCTGCTCCTTAAAATACTTTACTTGAGACGACGGGTTTTTTATATTGAGCACCTTATATTCACAATCAACATGCATTCCTTTACTCTGCTTTTGTTTTCACTTATGATAATCCTAAGTCTGATTATTGGTGAGAAAGATGGCTTTGTTAATTTTATGTTCCTGTTGGTTCCAATATATTTTACTGCAGGAATGAAGCGGTTTTACCAGCAGTCATATTGGAAAATAATTTTTAAGGAGTTTATTCTATTTTTCCTTTACACCATAATCCTTATTTTTTCAATGATTATTGCGGGCTTTTTAACTCTGTATTTTTTGTAAATGAGTTATTCGAAAAAAATATTCAGATCCTACAATTAAAAAATAATATCTTGACTATGAAAGTTTTCAGGTACTTACTTATTTCATTTGTATACCTCATCTCATTTAATATTATTTGCCTCTTTGAGGTAAAAGCACAAGAATCAAAATACCTATCAAATCTAAGTCAGTATATAGAAAATCCTGCCGTATTTGAAGAAAACCAGGTTGAGGGACATACGATTAGTTTCCCTCATCAAACAATTAAAGATGCCCTCAATTTACAGAAGTCAAAATCTGAAAATTACTTGTCCTTAAATGGAGAGTGGAAGTTTTATTATTCTGAAATCCCGGAATATACTCCAGACAATTTTTTCCTGCCTAACTTTAACGATAAGTCGTGGGCCACTATAATAGTGCCTTCAAACTGGGAAATGCAAGGTTTTGGTGATGCACTTTTTCGAAATGTATCTCTGCCTTTTAAACCCAACCCACCATTTGTACCAGAAGAATACAATCCAACAGGCTCATACAGGAAAACATTTAATTTACCTAAATCCTGGAAAGGAAAAGAGGTTTTTCTAAGATTGGAAAAAACAGCCTCAGCTTCTTTTATCTGGATAAATGGAAAAGAGGTTGGATACAATGAAGGGGCGCATGAACCGGCAGAATACAACATCACCAGTTATTTAAAGCAGGGTAAAAATACAATCGCTGTAAACGTATTAAAGTATTCAGATGGAGTATATCTTGAAGACCAGGATTACTGGAGATTGGCCGGAATATTTGATGATGTTTGGTTGTATGCAGCACCTGATCTTCATCTTTTTGATTGGTATGCAACCACCGATTTAGATCAGAATTATGAAGATGCCAAATTAACGCTCCAGGTTACTGTAAAAAACTATTCTGAAGATCAAAATTCAAGCCTTAAAATACTGGCAAGTTTATATGATAATAATCAAAACAAGGTTCAGACATTTTCTTCTGAAGAGTTCCAGGTAAATGCTAAAAACAAGGAAATTGTTGAACTATCCACGAATGTGGTAAATCCCTTAAAGTGGTCAGCAGAAGATCCCAGCATTTACCATTTAACTATGGCATTGATCTCAATGGATGGAAAAACCGAGCAGGCAATTGCAGGTAAAATCGGATTTAAGGAAACTGAAATTCGTCATCAGGTTTTCTATTTAAATGGCAAAGCGATAAAGCTGAATGGGATCAATAGTCATATGCAACATCCACAATTGGGACATGCCATGGATGAAGAAACTATGCACAAAGACTTCAAACTACTCAAACAGTTTAACTTCAATTGTGTTCGAACTTCACACTACCCGCCTACTTCCAGGTATCTGGAATTGGCTGATGAATATGGAATATATATTATTGATGAGACTGGAGATGAGGCACATAAAACTGAATATCTTTCTGAGGATCCAGCTTGGGAGGGAATGTACCGGGAAAGAGCCAGAAAAATGGTACTGCGTGACCGGAATCATCCAAGTATTCTTGTTTTGGAGTGCGGGAAATGAAAGCGGTGAGGGAAATAATATATGTGCAGTAATAGATGAAGGCCGAAAATACGATCCATCTCGTTATTGGATGTATGGTGGTAATGCCTTCTCCCATCCATGCGAAGACATAATTGGTCCTCGTTACCCTACTCCTTTTGAATTAAAATTCCAAATTGGAATGATTCCCGATAGTGAAGACTCAAGGCCATCATTTATGGATGAATACCTTTCTGTTGCCGGGAATGGAGGAGGTGGCATGGATGAGTACTGGGAGGTAATAAATGAATATCCCAGAATTATGGGAGGAGCAATCTGGGATTATGTAAGCCCAGGTCTGTTAGAACCTGTGAGGAAGTTATTCGATTCTTCCAACAACAATATTCCTACTCATATTATGGGCAGAGCCAAATTAGTTAAATGGTAAGAAAGGTCTTGGTATTGACCTTAATGGTCATGACCAATGGGTTGAAGTCTATCAAAATAAGGAATTGGAAATTGAAAATAATGAGCTAGCACTTTCATTATGGGTCTACCCTCGCAAATTAATTCAGAAAGGTGGGACTTTAATAACTAAAGGAAATTACCAGTTTGGTTTACAACAAGTGGATTCCAATTCAATTGATTTTTATGTTTATGCTAATAGAAAAGAAATTGTTCGGGCAACATTACCAGATAATTGGGAGAACAATTGGCACCATGTTGCAGGAATTTACAATGGAAAATCTATTGCAATTTACATTGATAATCAAAAACTATCTGAAAAAGCAGTTTCTGGGAATTTGAGAAATTTCCCGTTCCCTGTAAACATTGGCAGAAATTCTGAAATACATGGACAGGAAACTTCGGTTTATTTGTGCGATGCTATAATTGATCAGGTTGGCATATTTAATAAAGCCCTACCTGTGGAAGACCTGGCAATTGCATCTCCAGAGCTTAAAAAATCTGCCTCTCTCTGGCTCGATTTTGAAAAGGAAGAAAAAAAAGGTGAGTTTTATAGTTATGGAATTGGAGCCCGAACCTATGGAAGCATATGGCCCGACCGCACTCCACAGCCTGAAATGTGGCAGATAAAAAAAACTGCTCAGCCCATTTCAATAAAATGGAGCAATCCAAAACAAATGGAGATTGAAGTGGAAAATCATCAATTTTTTAGCAATGCAAATAATTATAGTGCTCAATGGAAACTGGAAGAAAATGGTACTCAAATAAGTTCCGGAAAATTTGATGTTGATTTAGAACCACAAACAAAAAAATCGATTCAGTTATCTATTGAGGCTCCAGAAATAAAAACAGGAGCAACATATATACTAACAGTTAGTTTTCATCTCAAAAAAGATACAAAATGGGCACCACAGGGATTTGAAGTAGCATGGGATCAACTAGAAATGCCCTGGGTAGTCCCTGGCATTGTTGAACAAACTAAAATTCATTCAGGGCGAATAGTGGTTTTTGATGTTAAAGACTCTTTAAATATTACTGGATCCAATTTTACCTACAGTTTCAATAAAACCAGTGGTAGGATACAATCGGTCAAATTTCATAATAAAGAATTGATAAAAAAGGGTCCCAGATTGAATTTTTGGAGAGCACCATTGGCCAACGAAACAGATGCCTGGAGCACCTACTCGGTTAATGTTTCTCCAAGGGCTGAGGGGTATGGAAATATGACTGCAACCAGCTGGTATACAATGGGTCTCAATAAAGCAGAATATAAACTTGAAAAAATTGAAGTGAAGAATGAAAATGAAACTGTGGTAGTTTATGTTAAGGAGATTGTATTATTTGGAAATGAAACTAATGCTGGTTTTGAAAATGAATATACATATTCCATTTCACCTGATGGAACAATGGAAATTCAACATATAATAAAACCCAATGGAAAAATGCCAATGTGGTTGCCACGTTTGGGAACTGAGTGGATATTTGATCAAGGTTTGAGGAATGTTGAATGGTTTGGTCGAGGGCCACAGGAAAATTATCCCGATCGTAAAACAGGGTATAAAACAGGACTTTATAACTCTACTGTTGAGGAAATGTTTGAACCCTATTTACTGCCAGAAGATTTTGGATTGCGAACCGAAAATCGCTGGGTTAAATTTCTTGATGATGAAGGTATCGGATTGAAATTTTTAGCAAAAAAGAATTTTAATTTCAATTGCTATAATTATTCTACTGAGAACCTCACAAAAGCTATGTATACTTATCAGTTAGTGAAATCGGATGACCTTACATTCAATTTCGATTATCAAACTACAGGAGTAGGATGTACTGCCCGAAGCGTTTTTAACCAGTATCAAACAATCCCACAAGTTTTACAATTCAATTCAACAATAATGCTAATCAAGGAATAGATACATATCTCCATTTTTGATTTTATAAAACAAAAAAGGCCGGCTAAAGTGCCGGCCTTTCTATAAATGCTCCTCATCTTGGACTCGAACCAAGGACCCTCTGATTAACAGTCAGATGCTCTAACCAACTGAGCTAATGAGGAAGAATATTATCTTTTCATTATATGATTAGTCCTAATAAAACCAGGTTTCTAACCAATCCCGAAAAAACTGAAATCTTTGATTTCTTAGTTTTTCGAGGATCCTCGATTTGATAAATCAAATCGGGACTGAGCTAATGAGGAAGATATTTTAAATTTCGCGTGGCAAAAATAAACTGTTTTCGTTAATTAAACAATATATTTGCGGGAATTTTAATTTTTTATTCAATTTTTATGCAGAAAGTACTGGGACTAGGGAATGCACTGGTTGACATTTTAATCCGTCTGGAGAATGATAAACTCCTGGAAGAGTTTGACTTCCCAAAAGGAAGTATGCAGCTTATAAACAAGGAAAAAGCTACAGAAATTTACAATAAAACCGAACACTTAAATCGCAGTATGAATTCTGGTGGATCAGCTGCCAATACTATACATGGCCTGGCTGCGCTTGATATTCAAACCGGGTATATTGGCGCCATAGGAAAAGATGATTTTGGAAATTTTTTCAGGACTGATATGGAAAAAAAGAATATTATTCCATATCTAAATCTAAGGGAAACCGAAACCGGTAGAGCCAGTACTCTCATTTCTACTGATTCAGAAAGAACCTTTGGTACCTACCTGGGTGCAGCTTTGGAAATAAGTGCTGAAATGCTCAAGCCAGAAAATTTTAAAGGCTATTCCTACCTCCATTTTGAAGGCTATTTAGTACCAAATCATGAATTGATTGAAAAAGCACTAAAGCTGGCTCACGCAATTTGGCTTAAAGGTATCCATTGACCTCGCCAGTTATAATATTGTTGAGGAAAACAGGGATTTCCTAAATGAAATAATTGAAAAACATGTGGATATTGTTTTTGCAAACGAAGAAGAAGCAAAAGCTATAACAGGTAAGAATCCAGAAGAAGCTTTGGATGAACTTGCGAAAATATGCGACATAGCTGTTGTAAAAATCGGGAAGCAGGGTTCTCTAATAAAAAAAGGTGCCAAAAAGTATAAGATTGGAGTTATTGATGTAAAGAGCGTTGATACGACTGGTGCGGGAGATCTTTATGCATCTGGTTTTCTATATGGTCTGATTAAAAACTATTCTCTGGATACATGTGGACAAATAGGTTCAATACTCTCCGGTAAAGTAATTGAAGTTATTGGTGCTAAAATGGATGAGGGCAGATGGGGAAGTGCCTTACAAATGATACAAGCAATATAAGTCTCCCTATTGAGGATAGATTTTATAATAATATAAAAGCCGGCAATTGCCGGCTTTCTAATTTCCATGTTATATATTGTTAAAAATCATTGAAATCCCACTTCCCACGATAAGGCCGTGAGATCATCATATTCGCATAGTCATCATTAAACATTTCCTTTTTAGGATCCCATTTCAATGGACGCTGTAATTCATAGGCTATATTAACTGCATTACAAACCGAGGATGTCCTGTGTCCGGTTTCCACATCCGAAACAGGCTTAGTCCTTGATTTCATAGCATCAACCCAGTCCTGATAATGGTTATCACTGAAATATAATTTTTTATCTGTTTCTTTAAGTTGCATATCAGCAAGCGATTCGGGAGTTGTTCTTAAAAAACTGCGACTAACCTCAATCTTGCCTTCGGTACCGATAAATTGAACCGCATTGCCTTCGCCCCATTGTTTATGATTTACCACTACTCCATTGGCATATTTCATTGACAATCCTGTTTTGGCTGGTACATCAGGAGGGTTGAATTCTACCGGACCGGACTCGTCCATGCCCAATGCCCATTGTGCAATATCAAACATATGGGCTCCCCAGTCGGTAACTAAACCACCACCAAAGTCTCTATAGCCACGCCACCAGGCCCATTGACGGTCTCCAAGTGGAGGTGCCAGTACTGTATTATATCCCCTGTACAATGATGGTCCTACCCATTCATTCCAATCAAGGCCTTCAGGCACTTTTTCTGTAGGAAGATCACACTGCCTAACAGGCTCACCAACACTTACATTAATTTCCTTGATATCACCTATGTAGCCGTTATATACCAGCTCGCTAGCATGACGAAAATCACGCCATGAGCGTTGCATATTACCGGTTTGGAATACTCTTTCATATTTTCTGGTTGCATTAACCATGGCCCTACCCTCTGATATGGTAAGTGCCATTGGCTTTTCACAGTAAATGTCCTTTCCAGCTTTTGCAGCATCAACTACCATTTGCGCATGCCAGTGGTCAGGTGATGCAATTACAACTGCATCAATATCTGATTGTTCCAGTAATTCCCGGTAATATTTGAAAGCTTTAACTTCTGCATCAACCTTTGATTTATTGTTTTTGCTTTGCTGCCTTAATGAAAAGATCCAACTTTCCGCCAAATACATCACTTGCAGCTACAACTACTGTTTCATTACATTTTCCTATACTTTCAAGCAAGGTATAACTCTGTTTGCCAACACCAATATATCCAAGATTTACGCGGTCATTGGCAGCAATATAGCCTTTACCCCCCAATACACTTCTGGGAATAACTGTAAAAGCAGCTGCTCCAGCTGCAGCCTGAGCAATAAATTTTCTTCTTTTCATTTTAAGAATTTTTTATTGATTTTTGTTTAAATGGCCATATTTCCATATTCCAATAAAAATAGTGTTTTTTCCTAAATGAAGCAATTGAGCCAATTTCTAAATGATTTTCAATATATTTAAGCCTGAATCCTATTCAACTTTTATTATTATGCATTCAACAAAAAGACGTTCATTCTTGAAAAAAACAGCAACAAGCCTTGGGCTTTTCAGCCTGGCTTCAGTTCCATTGTTAAAAGCCGGGACTAAAAAGTCCTCAGAGGAAGATTTTAAACATGTTGTTTACTTCTGGCTAAAGCAACCCCTCACTCCTGAAAATGATAAAAAGTTTCTTAATAATTTAAAAACTTTTATCGAGGGAGTAGATGTAATTAAGACAAAATATATTGGTAAACCGGCTGATACTGATCGACCAGTGATTGACAGCAGCTATAATTATTGTATCAACCTGGGATTTAAAAGCAAGAAGGAACACGATATTTACCAGGATCACCCTTTACACAAAAAATTTATAAAAGATTCTGAAGATCTTTGGGAGAAAGTTCTGGTTTATGATTCCATACCGATTTAGTATAAATGTTAAAAATTTGAAAATGAGATCAATAATTTTATTGTTTTGCTTTATACCTTTTATATTAGCAGCACAGGAATCAAGAGAAATTGAAAGCAGCCTTGAAGTAGTCAAAATCAAAACCGGGAAGCGAGAAATTATCTATAAAGAAAACCGGCACTTTGAGGCACCCAACTGGTCAAATGATGGGAAATACTTTATAATAAATAGCAAGGGAATTTTGTATAAGCTTGACCGTAAAAAAAGAGTATTGGAAGAAATTAATACTGATTTTGCAAAAGCATGCAACAATGACCATGGCATCTCACCTGATGGGAAGCAAATTGTAATCAGTCATCATAACCAAAATCCAGGAGAAGAAAAAGGCTCAACCATTTACACTTTACCTATTAATGGTGGTACACCAAAAAAGATAACTAACAAGACGCCTGCTTACTGGCATGGCTGGTCACCAGATGGTAAAACACTGGCATTCGTAGGCGCCAGAGATGGTGATTACGATATCTATACAATACCAGTTACTGGTGGGGACGAAACCCGATTGACCACCAGTAAAGGACTGGATGACGGACCGGACTATTCACCTGATGGAAAATATATCTTTTATAATTCATATAAATCAGGTCATATGCACATCTGGAGGATGGATGCTGATGGGAAAAATCAGGTTCAACTTACTGATGATTCCTATTCCAATTGGTTTCCGCATCCCTCCCCTGATGGAAAATATATTGTCTACATAAGTTATGTGGAGAATCAGGAACAAGGACATCCATTTGGGAAAGATGTGAAGCTTCGCTTAATGGATTTAGATACTCAAGAAATTCGCGATCTCACAGAAGTTTTCTTTGGCGGCCAGGGTACTATAAATGTGCCATCCTGGTCTCCTGACAGCAAAGAGGTAGCGTTTGTTTCTTACAAACTTTTGAACTGATCAATTCCTAACCTTGAGAATACTTAAATAAGGGGGTTTCAGCCAAACCTTTTTCCTTCATCTTCTTTACCTCAGAAGAATTTAAAGGTTTGAATTGCGCTGCCATTCCCAGCGCCATCTTAAACAGACTTTCATCCCCTGGAGGAATAGCAGCTGTAATTGGATGAGATAAAGTAAACCTAAGTCCCATTTCTGCCTCAGGTCCCGATAAAGGCTCATACCATGCTTTAGGAACATTCCTCTCAGCTCCTTCCGGCCATGGCCGCCTTGCCATAGCTTTTAATGCAAGGATTCCCATTTCTTTTTCCTGTGCTCTGGCCAAAACCTGGGGGCCGAAATTACCTGCATACCAGGTTGCAAAATTTATTGGAAAAAGAATCGTGTCAAAGTCGAAATGATCCATAAGTGCCATAGCAGCTTCAACAGAATGAGCCGAAAATCCAATATGTCGAATCTTTCCTTCCTTTCTAGCCTTTAAAAAGGTTTCCATGGCTCCATCTTTTCCAAAAATTGTATTTACATCCTCCATGGTAGTTACTGCATGCAACTGGTACAAATCCAGATGATCTGTTTTCAATCGTTTCAAGGATTGTTCCAGCTCCCTTTGTGATCCTTCTTTTGATCGTTCAGTAGTTTTACATGCCAAAAATACTTTTGAACGATAAGGTTCCAGGGCAGGGCCCAGTTTAATTTCAGCATCCCCATAAGAAGGGGCCACATCAAAGTAATTAACTCCATAATCAATGGCTTCAGCCACCCGATTGGATGATTGCTCGGGTGTGGCATCCATTACTACAATTCCTCCAAACCCAATTATGGACAATTTTTCACCTGTTTTACCAAGTGCTCTTTTTTCAAGTTTGTCAGGGGATTTCTCTCTATAGATATTTGCCAGAGATGCCGGGAAATAACCTAGTAATGGAGCCATTGTAGCTGTAGTTTTAACAAATTTACGTCTTTTCATGTTCTTTGATTTTCGAATTTATTAATACAAAAACCTTACTTTTTTCCATGCGAATACTTAATAATCTTAACTTTTTCCATGGTAATGAGACCTTCTCCAACCACCTCATCTAAAAATGGCAGGAGTTTATTTATTTTTTCCTCTGTGTCAACAATTTCTATTACCAGGGGTAGATCTTCTGAAAGGCGCAAAATATTGGCGGTATGAATCCTGCTATTGGCTCCATACCCCATAGCACCTTTTAAAACTGTTGCACCAGCCAGGTTCAGTTCCCTGGCTTTTAATACAATTGATGAGCAAAGAGAATTCCCTTTATGACTATCGTCTTCGCCAATAAAAATCCTTAGTAAAAGTCCCTCTTCCGGTAATTTCATATTATTAATATTTTACCTGAACATATTTAGCAATCCTCTTGCTGATATAAAACCGATAAAAACAAGCAATAGGCCTAAAATATTGTTGGCAAGGATATTAATCACAGCCAATTTAATATCGCCATCCTTGAATAAATTTAACGATTCAAGGGTATAGGTTGAAAAAGTAGTAAATCCACCGAAAACACCGACAAAAATAAAAGCTCTGGTATGAGATGATAGGTTCCCGGTATCCAACAACCCCCAGAGCAATCCAATCAATAATGATCCAGTCAGATTTACAACCAGAGTGCCAACCGGAAATATACCATCATGAAATTTATGAGCCAGACCTGATAAGGCATACCTGGCCAATGTTCCTATAGCCCCTCCGGTAAGTAGTAGCAAAACCTTCATATATAAACAAGAAATATTTATTAAAGAGTAAATTTAAGAAAAACAGGGGCTGAACCAAAACATCTTACATTTCATTGAATGCCGGATGATATTTTGCCTTACCACTTATTCCTTTTAAAAAATCTTTGCGCAATTCCAATATCATAAATACTTCTTCAGGTACATCATATTCGCAGGAGATGTTATACTTTACAGAAGGTACAAATCCAAATTTCGGATAATACTCAGGATGTCCCAATACGACAATGGCTCCATATCCTTTCTTAATACACCTGTTTAATCCTTCCTTTATCAACGCTGATCCAATACCTTTTCTTTGATAAAGAGGGATGAACTGCCATTGGAGCCAGACCTATAATTTCAGTGCTTTTTTCTTTGTCATGAATAGATGCCGGACTAAATAATATATGACCTAAAACCTGAGCGTTTTCTTCAGCAACCAAAGAAATCAATTCAATTTTTTCTCCCCTCAGCCTATCAATTAATTTCCCTTCTGCATCACCCTTAAACGCCAGATCATTAATCTCCTTAATTACATCGATGTCATTAATTTGTTCGTCGCGAATTATCATTATCTCAATCTCTATTACATCATCCCGGGCTTCTTATTCTTAGAAGCCCTATTTACCACTTCCATAATTCTTCGCTGTCGGGTTTCCTCTTTTTTTGCAGAATTTACCCAGTTGATGTACATGTTTTTATATGAATCGGCAAAATTTAGAAAGTTCGTGGAAGCTACTTTATTCTTGCTAAGTGCAATAGTTAAGTCGGAAGGTATTTCAACAACTTTCTTTGAAGTATAGGCCTCATCCCACTTCCCGCTTTTTTTTGCTTCCTTAATTTTTTCCAACCCGGCCTTAGTCATCAACCCTGACTTTATCATTTTTCCTACCCGTTCTTTATTTAATGCCGACCAGATGCTGCGGGGTTTCCTGGGTGAGAACTTCTGAACATAGGTTTCATCATCTACCCGTTTTACAATACTGTCAATCCAACCAAAACAAAGAGCTTCTTCCACTGCATCATCGTATGGGATACGCTCTATGCCAGTATGTTTCTTATAGTAAACAAGCCAGATTTCCTTTTTTAATTGATGATTGGATTGCAACCAGTCGCGCCAATCAATTCTATTTGTTACATATAAGGTTTCTGTTATTTCCATACATCAATTGGTTCTTCCCCACCATGTTAAAAATGCAGCTGGCAGAGTGTGTGCAAAATATAGTAAGCCGGCTGCAATAACCACATCGATGGGTTCATTTTCTGCTAAAGCATAAACATAGATAATTACAAGTACTACTATAGTAAAAAAGCTATATGAGTATCGCAAAGCATTACCAACCAGCTGTGTTTCTCTTTCATCTAATTTCTCAAATTTAGTGTGTACAAATTTGAATGATCCAGTCTGTATAAATGCATGTATAAAACTACTTATTGATATAGCAAGCAAAGCCAACAAAAGAATAACCAGGAATGCGTTTTGACTGGTACTCCTTAAAATTTCAAAGACTACAATTAAGGAAATAACACTGCTAAAGTTTATGAGTAATGCAGCTCTTCCTTTTGTTTTACTTCCTTTTTCCATGATAACCTCCTTTAGTAAAATTTCTATTTAACAATTCCTCACTCAAAGGTTCAAGCGGTTTGGTTGAAAAAATTAATGTTAAGGGCAATTCAAATACTTCACTGATTCTGAAAGCAAGGTCCAGGCTGGGGTTATATTCCTCCCGTTCAAGGTAGCCAATGGTTTGGTAATTAACCCCTACTTTGTCAGCTAACTCCTTTCTTGAAAGTTTTCTTTCATGGCGAAGCACAGCAATTCTATTGTAAATTCTCCTGGGATCCATGTTGTAAATATAAGCATAATATTGTATATATACAACATTTTATTATATAAACATAAACATTAAATGGGTTCTTACGATTTTTGTTGTTGAATTTCACTGGCTAAAGAATTGTATTTGAGTACAATGTGAGTTTCCAGGTATAATAACATAAAATTAAAGTATTGTTTTAGGAAGTTAATGAACACAATTAGTCCATTTATCAAAGTTTCATATGAAATGTTGATCAAGAAATACCTAATTATTACTTTAATTGGCTTAAACCACCACAACCTAATTCTATTAAAATGAAAAAAAAGCTAATCCTAATTTCATTCATTATTCCTTTGCTATTAACTACTACATGTACTAAAGAAAATGATAATGAGTTTAACGACACAGTTGAAATCTATACCAACCCAACTGATCCCACCATCATGGTAGTAACCCAACATGATGGAACCGTTTTGACTTATTCTGGTATTAAGGATGCAGAAGGATACCCTGTATCCAACACCACACTTTCAGCCTTATATGCAGGAGAAGACGTTCCTTATATTATGACTTATAAGGATGATTTACCAGATAATATTTTGGCACCTAATGGTGTGAATTTTAGCTTCGATTGGACTGGGGAGGAAACCTTTAGGATAAATACCATATCAGCCAATGGCGAAGTACAGATCAGTGTTCCAATTGACATCAACTCCCTGGAGGGGTCAAATTTCATACTTGGAACTCAAAATCAAATATTCACGAATTCACGCACAGGCTTAGCCTCCGAGTTAACTGTGAATCCAATTCAATCAATTTCACAAAAAAGTAGGACTACAGAGATTTCTTCTACTGGACATGCGATATCCATTTTAAAATGCGGAGAACCTGTAAACAATGCAACGGTTACAGTATCCTCTGAACCTCCAATTGGTCAAAATAATTATATAGGTGAAATTGAATCAAATAATTGGTATTATTTTGATGTCCCAAAAGTTGCTGAAAAACCAATAAATTATGAAGATAAATGCAATAAACTTGGTGAATATGCAGATTACGCCTGTAGCTTACCTGGAAGGCTGTATTTAGCAACCTTGAGTCCACAGAAACTATATGACCAGTATAAATCAAAGATTATTGAATTTTTCCCTGGAATAAAAGATCCTCAAACAATATTGGACGTTGGTAAGAAAGCATTTGACCTTATTCCAAAGCTTTGTGAATTACATAATAAAAGAAACCTTAACAATATTTGTAAAATGGCCTTTTTACTATATGTTGAACCACCTCCCACTAAACATCTACTAACTTTTACAATCTCCACTCCTGGGAATCCTCCACTAAAGCTGGACCCCGTTGAATTCTATCCAAATCAGCCATCCAGCTGGACTATAGACCTACCCGGTGAACTTACTATTGAGGCATTTCATGCAGTTCCTTCCAATCCGGCACCAAACCAAAGCTATGTTGCAAGTGCCATAATTAACTGTCCTGATCCTTCTGGAACGGACGTTACCATTTCTGTTGCTGGGAATGATGGTTACTCAAATTCACAAACAGTAAGCTTAACCCAAAGATCCGAAATCTCCTTATCAGTACCAGGTGCTGAAGAAGGTGTTAGAGATATAATTACTGTTCAGGCAGGATCTAAACAATGGCAGTTGGTCATAATATTTTAGGATTCTTGCATTTCATCTTCGTCAAGACCTAGCTCTTCTTCCTCTTCCCAGCGGTATTTAGGTCGCTGTGGACCATATTTTCTATAATGTATGGCAAGTACTACACCCGAAATGGCTCCAAGCATATGAGATTCATATGATATATGAGGTTGGATTGGAAAAATACCCCAGATAAGGCTTCCATATAAAAATACAACCAGCATAGAAATAGCAAGAAGTGGTATATAATTTCGAATAATACCACTGACAAACAAGAAAGCTGCAAATCCATATATCAATCCACTGGCTCCTATATGATAGGCTTCTCTGCCGCCAAACCAGACCCAGATTCCCACCATAAACCAGGAAAGGAAGAATATCCTAAAAGCAAGGCTACTGTAAAAATAAAATATGGCTGTAGTAAGAACCAAAAGTGGAACAGAATTATTAAAAAGGTGTTTGATGTCGGCATGAATAAAGGGTGAAAATATAATTCCTTTAAGGCCAGAAATCTTTCTGGGGAAGATCCCCATGTATGAAAAGTCGAGATCAAGTGTAATTTCAACAAACCATACAAGCCATAAAGAAAGCAGAAATGCCAATGGAAAGATCAGGCTGTAGCCCAATCTTTTCTTTTCAAAATTGATATCCATTTCACTTTCCACCACCTATAATTTTATTAAAACAACGATTACTACTCTTGATCGACAAAGAGACTAAGTTTATACCCTCCGTATTTTCTTATATTTATTACGTATCCTTCCTCAAAAATCAGATATTGACCCTTTATTCCAATTAGTTTTCCTGAAAACCGAGGAGTTTTAGCAAGGTTTATACTATTCACCTTTACAGGAAAATACAATACCGGGTATTCGAATTCAAATATTTCATCATCTAGAGTTACATAGTCCTGCATATCTGGAGGCAATAATCCTGCAGTGCTGTCTTTGGCAATCTTTAAATCGATCTCCCTTTCAACTTTATCTGTAAGCATATTCCTCCAGTTTGTCTTATCCTGCATATGCTTTTTTAATTCTACTTCAATGTTTCCAGCAATGTGCCGATTAGGAGTCTTCGCCAGTTTAATAGCCCTCCATGCACCCTGATCAATCCATCGGGTTGGTATTTGTGAGCTTCGTGTAACACCTACTTTCAGACCACTAGAAACGGCAAGGTATACAAAATGATCCTGCAAACAATGATTTTCTGACCACTCCATATCGCGTGATATCCCCAAATGTGCTTCGCAAAGTTCCGGCCTGAGCACACAGGCATCAGTTTGAGGCAAGCTTATAAAGCAGGGGTAGCAATATCCCTGAGAAAAAGAGGTTTTTGTTTTTTTCCCGCAATGAATGCAATTTATCTCTCCTTCGTACTGCAGAGTAAGCTCCCGGCCAATATGATCATTCATATTTACCTTTTCCGAACTTAGGGGGAGCTTATAATTTACTCTATTTATTATATTATCCTCATCAAGTATGGTGGTTTCCATCTTAAAAACTGTTCCAGTAATGCTCATTTCGTGTTTTTTTAAAGAAGAATATAAAATAACAAAAAAAAAATCAATTTTTTTTACAATTTTATTTCTATTGATATACAATCCATTAGACCTCATGACTGAAAAATAGTTTAATTTTTTTAGTACTAGGTATTGCATAGTATTAATTATTTTTACATATCTTTGTAATGGATATTAGAAAGCAATGGATAGTACTAGTTATTAAATTTACAACACATGAAACAAACTTACAGCATTAACCTAGGAGGAATAGTTTTTAACATTGATGATGATGCCTACCATCATCTAAAAGACTATTTACACCAGATCGAAACACATTTTGCCAACGATGAAGAAGGTCGTGAGATCATGTCAGACATTGAAACCCGAATTGCAGAATTGTTTCAGGAACGCATTAAAGGGGCCAGGCAGGTAATTGAAATGAATGATATCGTGGAGATTAAAAAAATTCTTGGAAGCCCGGATGAATTTGGCGATCAGGAAAATGGCAATTCTGGCAGTGGCAGAAAAAAAGAAAAATTCGGACCATCGAGCTATCGCAGGATCTATCGAGATCCTGACAACCGGATTCTTGGTGGCGTTTGCTCAGGAATGGGAGCTTACTGGCAAATTGAACCATGGATATTCAGGGTAATATTCATAATTTTCATTTTTGGAGCCGTAGGTCCCATAATCTACTTAATCCTCTGGATCGTAATCCCCGAAGCCAAAACTGCAGCTCAAAAACTTGAGATGAAAGGGGAGCCGGTGAACATCTCTAACATTGGAAAAACTGTTAAAGAAGAATTTCAAAATGTTAAAGATCGTATGAACCTGTAGAGGAGTAAATTAATTGAAAGTATAACCTAAAAAGAGAATAAAATGAATGTTGAAAATACACAAGCCCAAATGAGGAAGGGAATACTTGAATACTGCATATTGTCCGTCCTTGAAAAAGAATCAGTTTATGCCTCAGATATTATAAGGCAACTGAAAGAGGCCAAGGTGATTGTGGTTGAGGGTACTTTATACCCAATTCTAACACGCCAGAAAAACGCAGGCCTGCTAAGCTATCGCTGGGAAGAGTCTACACAGGGGCCACCCAGGAAATACTATGAACTAACCGACAAGGGCAAAGAATTCTTACTTCAGCTCGATACTTCCTGGGAAGAATTAGTAAAGGCTATAAAACTTGTAAGGAAAACGAAATAATTTTTGAATCCTAACTCTAGAAAAATGAAAAAAACAATTAAAATAAAAATCGGAGGTGTCGTTTTCCATATTGATGAGGATGCATATGCTATTCTCAAATCATACCTTGATTCATTATCTGATCATTTTAAAGGAATGGATGGTGGAAAAGAGGTCATGGAAGATATCGAGGCTCGGATTGGAGAAATCTTTGAACAAAAAACGTCGGGACATAAGGAGGTTATTGAGGTTCCCGATGTGGAGGACATGATAAACATCCTCGGCCAGGCCAGAGACATAATTAATGAGGATGAAGAAATTAGTTACACGAGCAGACCTTATTACTCCAACAAGGGAAAAAGGCTTTATCGTGATCCAGACAATGCTATTTTAGGTGGTGTTTGTGGAGGCCTTGGTGCTTACTTTAATGTAGATCCTATCTGGTTCAGAATCTTATTCCTGATCCTGCTCTTGGCATACGGAACCGGCCTGATTTATATTGTTCTCTGGATCATACTACCTAAAGCCCAGACTCCAAGTCAAAAATTGGAAATGAAGGGGGAAAATGTTACGGTTCAGAACATCGAGAAATCAATAAAGAATGAGTTTGAAAATGTTAAGGGAAATTTAAGTAAAATAAAAGACTCAGATACATACTCGCGTTCAACCAACGCGGTGAATGAGGTATTCAGGGGAATTGGCAATGTAATTTTAATTTTCCTCAAAATTATTTTAATAATTATTGGTGTAGCACTTATTATTGCCGGCTTCTCTTCTCTACTTGGCTTTTTAGGGATACTGGCCTTCAGCAATACATTCTTTTTTCCTGACATGCTGGATATCCCAAGATTCCACCTGCCTCATCTGCTACCCATTTTCACCGATCCACGAAATGTTCCATTTGTGCTCATTAGTTTGGTCCTGGTGGTTGTAATACCTCTTTTTGCACTGATATATGGAGGCATTAAGCTTATATTCCGTTTTAAAGCAAAAGACAGAGTGGTTGGGCTGGTATCCTTGGTGGTATGGATTGTAGCTGTTGTTGGCTTGTCTTCAATGGTCGCATTTGAAGGAGTCAATTACAATGAAAGTGCGAGAATTACAAACACTTATACCCTCGATAGTATACCTGCAAACACCATATATCTAAAAACTACACAAATGCCTGTCGGAGCTGAAGAGGAAGATTTTGTATACTTTGAAGTTGACAACGATGGTATTTACAGGGATAGAGAAACCGGGACAATCTATGGGAAACCAAGATTTACTATTGAAAGCAGTGAATCGGGGGAAGTAGAACTCGAGATCCGGAAGAAATCCCGCGGGCGGAAATCAAAAATAGCATGGAATCACGCCCGGGAGCTCGAGTATTACTGGAATCAAAGGGATTCTTTACTTCTCCTCGATCCTTACTTTAAACTTGGAGAAGGACAACGTTGGAGAGATCCATATGTAAGGATGAAGCTATTGGTGCCTGTTGGAACATCCGTATATCTAAATGAAAATATGACGGAGATAATGTACAACATTCCCAATGTTAGCAATACCTGGGATTATGATATGGTTAATAAAAAATGGGTGATGACAGATGAAGGTCTTGCTGAACAAAATACTTTAATTAAAATCGAAAAACAGCTTGTTGACACTCTTGAGGTGCAGAATGATACACTAAATATTGGAAACTGATAATTATTTGATAGGATATCTCCCCTCTTTTAAGGGGAGATATTTCATTTAATAGTCTCCCAATCCAAATATGATCTGCACAAAATCAATTAATTGCATGAAACTTTTGAATATTTGTATAGTGCAGGTATATTTGTTCCAGACAATTTTCGTTAACTAATATATTGCCACTTTCTCTGTAAGAAGAAATTAGACATTGGCCTGTCTGTTTTCCTAACCGGAGAAAGTGGTTTTTTATATCCTCTAACATAAATCCGGAATCAGGATAAAAATCTATTTTTTTACATTTGCCAAATTTCTGATCTTATTCATTGAAAATGAATATTAAGCATTATATAGTTTTTCTGCTAATATTGCTCAACCAGGTGAATGTCTCATTTTCGCAAATAAATGTTGGTGATACTTTAGACATAAAAATGAAATATGAGCTTGGAGAAGTAACTATAAAGCCTTTGCAAAAGAATAATTCAGCAGAATACATCTCCACCAAAACCATTAATAAATACAATCAACAGGAAGTAGCCGGAGCCCTTCAAACCTTATCCGGTTTGAATTATATGGCTATAGGATCAAAAAATGAAGCCATGGTTACGGTAAGGGGTTTTGACCTTCGTCAGGTACCTGTATACCTCGATGGAGTGCCAGTTTATACAATTTATGATGGTTATGTTGACCTATCACGCTTTACAAGTTTTGATATAGCCGGTATAAGTGTTGAGAATGGGAATTCATCTGTACTTCATGGGCCAAATGCAATGGGAGGAGTTTTATTTTTACTATCAGATATCAATTGCAGTAAAACAACAATTATTAAACAACTAGTTTGTTCCTAATTTCTTTGCAAGTTGAATAAAAAAGTCAAGGGATCCGGGATTTTTTACTGCATCAAAATTCACCACTTTATAAGGATCCATACCAGATAATATTCTTTTAATTGGTGTTTCCATTTTCTTACCACTAATGGTATAAGGAACCTCTTCAATCTGAATAATTTCATCAGGAACATGACGGGGGGTATAATCTTTTCGCAAAGTTGATCGTATCTTATTTTTTAGCTCTTCATCCAGTACATTACCTTCTTTCATCACCACGAAAAGTGGCATTTCAGACTCTTCATTTTCTTTTTCAATAAAAATAATTAGACTGTCTGTTATTTCCAGTATCTTATCCAGTGCCCTGTATATTTCACTGGTACCAATTCGTATACCACCCCTGTTTAATGTAGAATCGGAGCGGCCATAGATTATGACTCCATTGTGTGCAGTGATCCTGGTCCAGTCACCATGTCGCCAAACGCCCGGAAACATTTCAAAATAACTTTCTTTGTATCGCTTAAAATCAACATCATTCCAAAAATAAACCGGCATTGAAGGCATCGGTTCAGTTATTACCATTTCACCTACCTGATCAAGTACTGGTTCTCCTTCTTCATTAAATGCCTCTAATTGACAACCCAGGGCGCGGCATTGTATCTCCCCTGAATAAACCGGTAGTAGTGGGTTCCCTCCAACAAAAGCACTACAAACATCAGAACCTCCGCTAATTGACGCAAGCCAAATGTTATCTTTCATTTCCTTATAAACCCAAGTAAAACCTTCAGGAGGCAACGGTGATCCAGTTGAACTAATTGACCGCATAGAAGAAAGATCAAAGTCAGAACCAGGATGCATACCTTCTTTCATATTTGCTATTATAAAGGCAGCACTTGTCCCAAAATGCTGGATACCTGTATCCTGTGCAAATTTCCATAGGGAGCTCATATCAGGATAGGCTGGGCTACCATCGTATAATACCAGTGTTCCCCCGCAAAGCATAGAAGCCTGAATATAATTCCACATCATCCATCCGGTGGTAGTGTACCAAAAACATCGGTCACCTGGTTTTATATCGTTATGAAAAGCCAGATACTTTAAATGTTCAAGTAATACTCCACCATTGCTATGTGTAATGGCTTTAGGCATTCCAGTAGTGCCCGAGGAATATAATACCCAAATAGGATGCTGAAATGGAACACGCTCAAAGCTAAGAGTCTCTGATTCTCCTCCCAATGCCTCATCCCAGCTTACAGCATTTGCCAATTTAATGTTTTCAGTTGATTCATCATTGGAGATGATTACTATCTTTTCTAAATCATTTAGGGCCTCGCTTAATTCCTGAATCTCATTCAATCTATTGAATGTTTTCCCTCCATACTTATAAGTACTAACAGCAATTAACACTTTGGGTCCGATTTGAGAAAACCTGTCGATCACAGAATCAGTGCCAAAATCAGGAGATGTGCTTGACCAGACTGCCCCAATGGAATTGGTTGCCAAAAAAGCTATGTTTGCTTCAGGAATGGTTGGCAAATATGCTACAACCCTATCCCCCTTTTTTACTCCTTCCCTTAGGAGAAAGCTTCTGAACGCAGCTACTTTCTTTCTCAGCTCATCCCAGCTAATTTCTTTAATTTCATTGCCTTCCGATGTAAAAATTATGGCAGGGTGCTTACTAGTCTCCATCCGGAAAATATGTTCTGCATAATTTATTCTGGCACCCTCAAACCATTTTGCCTGAGGCATTGGATCATCCGATAATACTTGTAAATAATGTGTGTCAGAAATTACTTCGAAGAATTCCCAAACTGATTCCCAAAAATCTGAAATATGGTTTACTGACCAAAACCATAAATCATGGTAAGTTTTAAATTGTAATCCTTTATGGGTTTTTAACCATCGGATATATGCATTTAGATTAGATTCTTCTTTAAAAGAAGGAGATGGGTCCCAAAGTTTATTAATGGATTCATTTGCTCCCAAATTCATATTTTCTATTTATTTGCACCCTATGTACCTTGAAATTACTATACGCTGAATTTCTGAAGTTCCTTCACCAATTTGGAGTATACGTTGATCACGATAAAACCGTTCAATGTCATAATCTTTCATTAGTCCATACCCACCATGAATTTGAACCGCTTCATCAGTTACCTCCCCTGCTATTTCAGAACAATAGAGCTTTGACATAGCGGCTTCCTTCTCAAAAGGCTTATTATTATCTTTTAACCAGCATGCTTTATACAGAAGGTTCCTTGCCAATTCAATTTTCAGGGCCATATCAGAAAGCTTAAATGCAATGGACTGAAACTTAACAATTGGTTTGCCAAACTGTTTTCTTTCATGTGCATAGTTCATAGCCATTTCAAAGGAGCCCTGTGCATTTCCCAGCCCCATTGCTGCAATAGATAAACGGCCATTATCAAGAGTTTTAAGCATAATATGTGAACCCTCCCCAATCTTACCTAGCAAGTTTTCAGCAGGGACCCGACAATCATCAAAATACAATTCGCCTGTATCAGAGGCGCGCCACATCATTTTTCCGTGCATAGAAACCTGTTTAAATCCAGGGGTTCCTTTTTCTACCAGGATACAGGTAAATTCCTTTTTCCCTTCCTTTTCGCCTGAAACCACCTGTACAGTTGATCCTATAGAAATATCGCTGGCCGAGTTTGTAATAAAGATTTTTGAACCATTCAAAATCCAGGAATCTCCCTGCTTAACTGCTGTGGTTTTGGTTCCACGAGAATCGGAGCCAGCATTCGGTTCCGTAAGACCGAACCCCCACAAAGCATCCCCAGTACAAAGACGTGGTAGATATTTTAACTTTTGTTCTTCCGTTCCATAATAGAAAATGGGGCCAATGCCAAGAGAGTTCTGTGCTGCCAATGTTGCCGCCTGGGATCCATCAATCCGTGCAATTTCCTCAACAGCAATTATATAAGATAAAGTATCCATACCCTGTCCACCATATTTCTCAGGCAGACACATCCCAAACAAACCTAAATTACCCATCTTTTTTGTAAGATCAGGTGAAAACTCACCTTTCTCATCCAAATCTTTTGCTAATGGTTTTATTTCACGTTCAGCAAAATCACGGACCGTTTCCGCAATCATTTTGTGTTCATCCGAAAGTTCGTAGTCCATACTTAAAGTTTAACTAATGTTGCCATCTTTGAATGTATACCTTTGAGATACTTAGTCGATTTCTAAGTGTTACTTTGTGATTATGAAAAAAACATAAAAATGTTCATTCCATACTCATCAGCATCACTCCCCCATCCACCATTTCACCTTCTTTAACGGAAACCTCCTGAATTACTCCGTCAAAGGGAGCATTGATATGATTTTCCATTTTCATTGCTTCAACTATCAACATTGTTTTACCCATTGAAACATGATCGCCTTTTTTCACATTTACTTTAATCACTTTGCCGGGCATAGGTGATGAAATCAATCCCTGATTTGATTCCTGACCAGAGGCTTTTCCGATTTCTTCCTTATCGGAAAGCACATCTTCCCTGTTTATTTTAAAAACAAAGCCTTTATAACTGACATAGGATTCATTGTTACTTATAGCTGAGACAGGAAATCTAAATTCAGTATCATTATATCTTAAAGTAATTGATTCGCTATCTATCTCTTTTATACTAACTGTCAGACTTTTATCTTGTTATTGAAAAATAGCAAGATTTATTAAACATCCTATCTATGGTAATATTCTGAAATTGATTATCGGTGTAAAGTTTCGGCTCCATACTATTTCTCCAATATCCTATTTTTTGCCATAAACTTTCAGAGAAATCTGCTTTATTATTATTCGTTTGATTTATACAATAAAGGAAATATGCTATAGCCGGCAAATATTTAGGAAACACTTCCCTATCCTTCAAAATTTTAGTTAACAAATCATCAAGGTGATCGTCGCAATACTTAGTAGAAATTTTGTTGAGTTTGTAGGCATTTCCAGCTAATAAATATTTAAGGAAGGCAATGTTTGTTTTTATGCCATGTATGACAAAATTATCAAGTGCATGAATCATCCTTTTTCTTGCTTCCTCTCGAGTATTTCCAAAAACTATCAATTTACAAATTAGCGGATCATAAAAACTTTCAACTGAAGCACATTTATCAAGTCCAGAATCAACTCTTATTCCATCGCCAAATGGCTCTGAATAGAGAATGATATTGCCGGGTGAAGGCATAAATGATGTGTGCGGATCTTCAGCATATATTCTGCATTCAATTGCATGACCATTCTGTGTAATATCCTCCTGCTTGAATTTGATTTCAGCTCCAGCAGCTATTCGAATCTGTTCTTCTACAATATCGATTCCTGTAACCAATTCGGTAACCGGATGTTCAACCTGAACTCTTGTGTTCATTTCAAGGAAGTAAAAGTTCAAATCCTTATCCACCAAAAACTCTACTGTACCAGCATTTTCATATCCTATCTCCCGGGCAATCTTTACTGCTGCCAAACCCATTTTTTTTCTTGCAATCTGATCAAGTGTTACGGAAGGTGATTCCTCAATGATTTTCTGATAGCGTCTTTGGATAGAGCATTCCCTTTCAAAAAGATGTACTATATTTCCATGCTTATCGCCTAAAACCTGAATCTCAATGTGCCTGGGTTCTTCAATGTATTTTTCAATATAAACCGTTCCATCACCAAAATAAGATTTGGCTTCCCGGGAAGTACTCTGTAGAATCTCCTCTAATTCGTTTATATTATGGACAATCCGCATGCCTTTTCCACCTCCTCCAGCTGCAGCTTTCACAAGTATTGGTAAATTAAGATCCTTAGCCTTATTTTTTAATGTATCAATATCCCCTGTAATGCCTTCCGTCATAGGGATACCGAGCTTTTTCACAAAGGCCCTTGATTTTATTTTATTCCCCATTAGCCGAATTGCCCTGGTTGAAGGTCCAATAAAAACTATCCCTGCTTTATCACAGGCCTCAACAAATAAGGGATTTTCAGCCAGAAAACCATAACCAGGATGAATTGCCTCGCATCCAGAGGTCTTTGCCACCTGTAGTATTTTTCTAATATTCAGATAGGTTTTGTCTAAATCATTCCCCCCCAGGGAATAAGATTCATCTGCCAGTCTCACATGAAAAGCATGTTCATCTGCTTGAGAATATATTGCAACTGTTTTAATACCAAGCCTTTTTGAAGCCCGGATAACACGAACAGCAATTTCTCCCCGGTTCGCAATTAATATTTTATTAAAAATTTTCATTTAACCCAAGAAGGTTTTCTCTTTTCCAGAAACGCAGCCATACCCTCCTGCCCTTCTTCAGAAGCCCTGATTTCAGCAATGATTCGAGCAGTTGACTCCAATGCCTGATCCAGTGATTCCTTATTTGAAATATTAAAAAGCAATGATTTACAATGTGCCATAGCTTTTGGACCGCTGGTTCTTAATAGCTGAATTATTGAATTCAGATGTTCTTCTAACTCCTTTGCTGACACTGATTTATTTACTAGTTTAAATTCTTCCGCCTCTTTTCCATTTATCCGTTTCCCTGTAAGCATTAATTCACGGGCTCCGAATTCACCTACCCTTTTAATAACATAAGGAGAAATACAAGCAGGTACTACTCCTATTTTAACTTCACTCAGGCTGAAGATTGTATTGTCTTGTGATATAGTAAAATCACAGGCAGCGAGCAGTCCATTTGCTCCGCCAATTGCGGCTCCATGAACTACAGCAATTGTCGGCTTTTGACATGTATAAATGGCATAAAAGCATTTTGATAAGTTTAAACTTTCAAGATAATTCTCTTCATATGAATATTTTGCCACATCACGCATCCAATTCAGATCGGCACCTGCACAAAATGACTTACCCCGGCCACGCAATATCACAATTCGAACCTCCTCCATTTTATTTGTGGCATCAAAACAGGCAATCAATTCAGAAATCATCGTCTCGTTAAAGGCATTGTGTATTTTTGGCCGGTTCAACCAAACTATTGCAAGGTCTTCTTTTAATTCTAATTCAATAGTTTTGAAATTCATAAGATCAAATATCAATTCATTTACAAAGTTTGATTATTTAAATATGCTCTACATCCTGAATATTCCATATTTTGTCTCAGGATAGGGTTTGTTTAATGACATAGCAATTCCCATAGCGACAACTTTTCGTGTGTCAACCGGATCCAAAATACCATCATCCCAAAGTCGGGAGGTGCTGAAATATATAGATCCTTCCTCTTCATATTTCTTCAGAATTTCTTCTTTTAATTTCCTTCCCTCTGCTGTTTTCATTTTTTCATTTCGGGCTGCCAACTGCTCTTTTTTTACCTGAATTAATACGTCAGAAGCCTGTTCTCCACCCATTACTGAAATCTGGGCATTTGGCCACATGAATAAAAGCCTTGGATCATAAGCTCTTCCAGCCATAGCATAGTTACCTGCTCCAAACGAACCACCAAAAACTACAGTAAACTTGGGGACATTTGCATTGGCTACTGCATGAACAAATTTTGCACCATCTTTTGCTATACCACCATGCTCATACTGTTTTCCAACAATAAAACCCGTAATATTCTGGAGAAAAAGTATGGGAATATTTCTGCTTGTGCATAATTCAATAAAATGTGCCCCTTTTAATGATGTTTCTGAAAACAATACTCCATTATTGGCAAGAATTCCAATTGGATATCCCATAATATTTGCAAAGCCTGTAACCAATGTAGGTGCATACTTTGCTTTGAACTCATGGAAATAGCTGCCATCAACAATCCGCGCAATAATTTCACGCGCATCAACTGGTTTTCTTAAATCTACAGGTGCTATTCCGTACAACTCTTCCGGATCGTAAAAAGGATCATCGCCATATGATAATTCAAGACTTTGCTTTTTCTTTAATTCAAGTGTTTCAAATATATTCCTGCAAATCTGCAATGCATGTTTATCATTTTCAGCTAAATAATCAGCTACTCCTGAAATGGATGTATGCACAATAGCACCTCCGAGTTCTTCAGGTGTAACTACCTCACCTGTGGCTGCCTTCACCAGTGGCGGACCTCCAATAAAAATCGTACCCTGGTTTTTCACTATAATTGTTTCATCACTCATTGCCGGCACATACGCACCTCCGGCAGTGCAGGAGCCCATAACAATTGAGATTTGTGGTATTCCTTTGGATGATAGGCGTGCCTGGTTATAGAAGAAACGCCCAAAATTTTCCCTGTCAGCAAATACTTTCGATTGTTCTGGTAAGAATATACCTCCAGAATCGACCATATAAACACAGGGTAGATGATTTTCCAAGGCAATTTGCTGTGCTCTTAAATGCTTTTTTATGGTTTCCTTTACATATGTACCTCCTTTTACAGTTGCATCATTGGCAATAATTATTGTTTCTCTGCCATGAATAACACCAATGCCTGTTACTATTCCACCTGAAGGGAATTGGTTATTGTATTCACCATATGCAGCAAGAGGTGATAGTTCAAGAAATGGGGTGTTGGGATCAATTAACAGGTCAATTCGCTCCCTGGCCAACAACTTACCTCTTTCCTTATGTCGCTCCTTCGATTTTGCAGGGGCCCCATGAAGTACATCGTTAAGTGTTCCCTTGTATGCTGTAAGAATCTTAAGAAATTTTCTTTTGTTATCTTTGAACTCCTTTGAGTTCGTTTTTAATTGTGAATTTAATCGGAACAAAATGTATGATTATAATTAAAGATTGCCTTTTTGTACTCAAAATAATTGTTACTAAATTTAATAAAATAATTTAATAAATTCGATGTGGCGTTTAAATCTTTAGAATTTTTGAAATATGAATTACCCAAAAAAAGTAAACATTGGAGATATTACTGTTCGGGATGGTTTTCAGCATGAAGAAAAATTTATTCCAACAGAAGCTAAACTGTGGGTGGCAGAACAATTAATACTAGCAGGTTTTAAACACATTGAACTTACGAATTTTGGAAACCCCAAAGGGATGCCTCAATTCAAAGATGCAGATGAATTGTTCAAAAGACTCAGGCAAAGCAAAATTGTAAAAGATTTGCTTAGCAAAGTCAGTCTTACAGCCATTACCATACGTGAACGAGCTATTGAAAGAGCTATTCAGGCCCGTAAAGAAGGATATGGTCCTGACAGAATCTTAGTAATGATTTCAACTTCTGAGTCACATCATCGTACGAATTCAGGATTAAGTATTAGCGATTACTGGAAAATGTGTGAAGAATGGATTCCCAAAGCCAGGGATGCCGGATTGAAAGTGAACGGGACCGTTAGCACAATATGGGGCTGCCCCATTGAGGGCCCAACAGAAATGGAAACGGCCATAGAGTTTACAAAGAGATGGTTAGATATTGGTGCTACAGATGTTGAACATGCTGATCATGACGGTTCTGCATCACCAGACAGGGTTTACAAGTATTATTCGATGCTTCTCGACACTTTTGGAAGTCCGGATAAGCACATTGTACACCTCCATACTACCCGGGGTTGGGGTCTTGCCAATGTCCTCGCAGCATTACAGGCAGGAATGACAAACTACGAATCTACAATGGGTGGCATTGGTGGACAACCAGCTAACTTTGTCGATGGTGTGCCTGTAACCGGAACAGGTTCGTACTATTATAATGATCCGGAAATTGTTGGTCTGAATTGTACCGAAGATATGCTGGTTATGATGGACGAAATGGGAATTGACACGGGGGTTGATATAGATAAAGTTTTAGAAATTGGCTCAATGGTTGAGAAAATTGTAGGTCGCAGACTCCGATCAGAGAGCATACGGAACGGAAGGATTCCAAAAGAGCTTACAGGCAGAAAATAAAACAACTACTGCATGTAGAAAAGTTCCAAGCTGAAAATTCAAAATAAATAGTCCGGGTTTGGAATTGGGTTCAAAAACATAAAAACATGAATCGTGTTTTTTGACCCTTGATTCTTCTATTATTATAATTATGTGATCGATCGTGCTCGGCAATTTTCATTTTTACCATAGCTTCAGCCTCATCATACATTTCTCTGATGAAGTCATCATGGAAGTTAAAAATCCTTTCTTCAAAGCTTAGAGTTTCAAGGCGGTCAAATAACATGGTTCGGGCTTTTTCAATATCCTTTCCATAAATGTGAAATGAATCAGCATGCCAGTTTAACCTTCCCAATTTCACAACTTTTCCATTTCTTTTCGCTATTTCATTTGCAATTACTTCTCGGTTAAACTGAATAAAACCAAACATGTTCATGAAGTTGGCTCCCCATGCATCATTGCTTCTGAATCTAATATTCGAATTAAGCCATTGAACACCTTTCTCATCCTCAAGAATTCGGTACCATAGGGACTGCAGGCAGGGAGGGTCATATACCTCCAAATCTATATTGGGCATCCATGTAATCATCTGAGCCTGCCGTGTAAATGGCTGCTTAACAAGCTTTTGTATTACACCTTCAATCTGATCAACACTAAATCCTACATCAAAACTATCAACTTTCTTTTCTGTGTCTTTCCATTCTTTCCATGACCCATAATTTACCAATCTACCATGATATGTATACTCCCAACGCGTATCATCCAGATCATTCATATTTTTTACCCAGTGATCCTTAAATCCCTTTAATTCCATAACATATTCCTTGAGATCCTCAATGCCTCCCGGGAAGGCCTTATGTATCATCGGATCGCTCTCAGGTTCCAGGATAGTAATGTTCATAGTACAGTCCAGGCTCAATGGATCTCCTGGTTTGTCATATTGGGTTTTGAAGCCCACACCTCCATTATGTAACTTTATTAAAGCTACCTCATATGCCTTTGCCAGAGATTTTTCTGAAACGGTAATTACTGGTATATTCCTCATGTTAATTAAATTAAAATGTGATAATTATTTAAAATTAATTTATTCTGAATAATAATTTTGATGTTTCTTAAGTATTCTTTTAAAAAATCATCCCTAAAAGGATCTGGTCCTGCAAGTTTCTCAGCTCCACTATTACAAGAATTAATCTAATTTAAAATACATTTGTTCCAAAATATTTAAAAAATTGAGATTAGAATAGTTAAAATTGCAAAGTGAAAATATAGATATATGTATCAGAACTTTATTTTTTCAGGAATAGGACATGCCTATGGGGATCATGCTATCACTAACGAGATACTTGAAAAAGCAATTCGGGATGGCAGATTAGAAGGCTTTGACGAAGAAAGAATTGCAGAAAATGAGGATTATCAGAAATTTCTAAAAAAGCATCCCGAAACCTCGCCATTCAGTTATTTTGCCGGAGAGGCTATGGGCTTTGGTATAAGAAATCATGTTGCTCCATTTCCCTCTACAAGGAAGAAAATCCTGAATTCGAAAAATGCAATAGATATGGCTGTTTCGGCTATAGATATGGCCTTGAAAGATGCTGATATTCATCCTGATAACATTGATGTTTGGTTTATCAGTTCAGGTACTCCTCCTTTACAGGCTCCTGGAATTTCATCCATTATAAAGGGTTATTTTGCAAACTGGGAAAACCAGTCTTTGACTTCCACAATAACATCAGCCTGTGTTGGATTCAATATCAATCTCCAGCGTGCAATGGAGTATATAAAATGCAACCCGGGAACTAAGAATGTTGTCATTGCCCATACTGATATACTCTCCAGTCTTCTTACCGAAACCACCAGCTTCGTTCCGTATACCACTTTTGGCGACGGGGCAGCTGCAGTTGTTTTAAGCCTGGTAGAGGGTAGTGAAAAAGAAGGAATAATATCTATTGTAAACAATGAAGATCTTCGTATGCTTGGAAACCTGGGAGCAAACAAGGATGGTAATCTGTATATGAATCCAGGAAATGTAAAGAATACAGCCATCTTTGATATTAACAGGTCCTCTCAGCAGGTCTTGGATCAATCTGGTTGGTCAGTTGAGGACATTGATCTGTTTATTCCTCATCAAACTGGAAATGCTATAGTATATGGAGCCGCAAAAGCATTGAATATCCCTTCAGAAAAAATATTCCTTGATGTTCAGTTGCAGAAAGGTAATATTTCCGGGGCCTCTATTCCTGCATCTCTATCAGAAATAAAACTTTCAGCAGGTTTAAATCCTGGAATGAAAATTCATACTGCTACCGCAGGTCTGGGTGGTGAGTTTGGTGCATTCACCTATATAGTTCCGAAAAACTCTAAAACCAAAACACCAAGAATCAATCCATTTAGGGGAGATTTGGTTTTTGTTACAGGAACTACAGGTGGGCTTGGTTTTGAAGTGGCAAAAAATCTTGCTGAAAAGGGTGCACAGCTAATTCTTCAATATAATTCCAATGAGGAAAAAGCAAAAAAACTTGAGGAAGAATTAGATAAATTGAATGCAAACTATGAGCTGATTAAATCTGATTTCTCAATCCCAACAGATGTAGAAAAGCTAATAAAGCATATTCAGAAGAAATATGATCATATTGATTATATGGTGCATACGGCTGCAATATCCGGTAGCCTTAACAGGGCAAGTGAGGTACCTGATGCCGAAGTTAAAAAGGTTGCTCAGGTGAATCAGCTTGCACCGGTAAGGATTACAAAAGGCCTGGCCAATATGGTGAAAAAGGCCATTTTATATGTTGGATCTGTTGCTGAAGATGCCCAATTTTCTGGTTCATCTTCATATGTATCCTCAAAACTAGGTTTACATGGCTTTGCGGCAAGTTTTTCCGGGGAGGCATATAGCCAGGGTATTAGAAGCATTTATTATATGATTGGTGTAATGGATGGTGGGATGGCTGGTTTGCTAACAAAAGAGCAAATTCGGAAAGTGATGGCAGCTATAGGGCAAAAGAACCTGGACTCTCCATCTGAAACAGCTGAAAAAGTAGTAAATTCACTTATCCGTCCGAAAATTATTGACACCTATGATACTGCTGAGGGAGTTCTGCTTGTGAGACGGGACGGGTATAAATGGAAGAAGGAGAAGTAAGCAAAATTAAAAGTGCCTAAAATGTCTAGAATGAACTTACCAATTTTGAATTTTACAATTTTAAATTTTAGGCATTTTTTTATATGAATGTCGAGAATGAACTATAGTGCCTAAATAGATCTAAAATCAAATATAGATATGACTGATAACTATATTTTTAGCGGGACGGGTCACGCTGTGGGGAAATACACAGTTGACAACAAGGATATAGAATATGCTCTTGAAAAAGGATATTTAAGAGGATTTAATGCCGAAAGGGTCAGAAAAGGGAAAAATTATCAGGAATTCATTAAGAATAATCCCGGAGTTACTCCTTTTGAATATTTTGCCGGACACAAAATGGGGTTTTATACCCGTAGCCATGTTACTCCTTTTCCACCCAACAAAAATCAAATATCGACCCAGAGTGCTCTCGATCTGGGGGTTGCTGCTATTGAAAAAGCTTTATTTGATGCCGATGTGCATCCCAATGAAATAGGAGCCTGGATTGTAAGTACTGTTTCCCCGCATGAACAGGCACCAGGTATTGCAGCCACCATAAAGGCCTTCTTTACTGAATTCACCAACTATTCGCCAACTTATACCCTGGCTTCAGGCTGCACTGGTTTTGCCGTTAATCTTCAGCGAGGAGTTGAATTTCTGGCTTGCAATCCCGAAGTAAATCATATTGTGGTAGCTCATACTGAAACTATGTCCAGTTTTCTTACAAAACTAACCGATTTTGTACCTTTTGTGACTTTTGGAGATGCTGCTACAGCAGTGATTTTATCAAGAAAAAAAGCCAAGACAAAAGAAGGAGTTATATCTGTTGTAAACTATCAGGATCTTAAAATGGTAGATTATGTGGGCGTGGATGCAGACTGGAACCTGTATATGAATAGCGGGGTGGTAAGAGAACGTGCCACAATAGACATTATTAAAGCATCGAAAGATGCTTTGGAGAAATCAGAATGGGAAGTTGATGATGTCGATATTTTAGTTCCACATCAAACTGGTGATGCCATATTGCTAAATGCATGCGATGCACTCGGATTTCCGCATAAGAAGCTTTATCGTGAAGTCCAGAAAAAACATGGAAATGTATCGGGATTAGGAATTCCGTTGGGATTCTCACTTCTCAAAGAATCAGGTGAATTAAAGCAAGGTATGAAAATCTTAAGCCCGGCCGCAGGTGTTGGTGGGGAGTATGGGGCTTTCACCTATATCGTTCCGAAGCAAAATGAAAATGAAAATAATTTTGCAGTAGTAATGCTTACCCGATTAAAGGGTAAAACTGCTCTTATCACAGGGGCTACAGGCGCACTTGGTAGTGAAGTGGCTAAAGCTCTTGCAGACCGTGGATGTGAATTGATTTTACAATATAATTCCAATGAGTCTAAAATTCAGGAATTGGAGCTAGACCTGAAGTCAAGGAATGTGGTTTATACCTTATTTAAAGCTGATCTAAGTGATTCAAATCAGGTATTAGAGTTTATTTCCTCGGTTAAGAATAAGTTTAAAAAAATAGATTACCTGGTCCATACAGCAGCTGTAACCGGAAGTCTAAGTCGAGCGTCCGAAGTAAGTCACGAAGAATTATCTGAAGTTTTGCAGATAAATCAATTTTCTCCTATTGTTATCACCAAAGAGTTTAAGGAAATTATTGCTGACCAGGGAACTATACTGTATGCAGGGTCAGTGGCTGAAATTGCTCAATTCAATGGATCCTCAGCATATGTTGCTTCAAAAAAGGGATTGCATGGTTTTGCAGCCAGTTTTGCCGGTGAGGCGAGAAGTGCAGGAATACGAAGTATTTATTACATGATAGGATTGTTCAATGGAGGGATGACCAACAAGCTCGATGTAAAACAAATTGATGCTGTTATGAGCGCTATTAACCAGGAAAAAATTGAGAATGCTCCCGAGGTGGCAGAAAGGGTTGTTCGTTCATTATACATCCCAAAGGTTAAAAACACCTCGGATAGTGAGGAAGGGCTGCTTGTTGTAAGAAAAGATGGTTTTTTCCTTTAGTCATTACTCCCCGATATTATAACAATTCAAAGTTTGCTAAATTATGAATTCTCTATCTTAACTTTTTCCAGATGGAATTCTTTCTTTAAGGCTTTTATAATTTTAGCCACGGGTTTAATTTCGTATATGAATTCAACAGATTTCCCGGCTACCCATAAATTATTATAATTTCCTGGCTCAATGGATTTTTGCAGCATCTTAATTCCCTCCTCCATTAATTTCATTTTATTCTTTGGCAAAGAAGCATTTTCATCCATCTTCTGTCGTTTCTTATCCTCTTTTTTAAGCTTCTTATAATAGGGAGTATTGATAATTGAAACAGGAGCTCCTGAAAGACGGGACGTCATAACAATGTCTTTCATTCGCGAATTAACAATAGCATCTTTGTATTCCTGACTTACTTCAGATTCTTTACTTGCAATGAATAAGGTTCCAATGGAAACGCCCAGGGCTCCCAATGAAAGCATGGATGCAATTCCCCTACCGTTAGCAATTCCTCCGGCAGCAATTACCGGTGTTCCGGGAAACTTTTTTACCAAGGAAGGCACAAAATCTTTGTTTGCTAATGTTCCTGAATGCCCCCCGGCACTTTCACAAACAGCAATGAATCCGTCTATACCCATTTCATGCACTTTTTCAGCATGTTTGAGGTTGGTTACATCACTAAAAACTATGGCTCCATATGATTTTGCTTTATCCACAACCTCCTTCGGATTACCCAATGAGGTTATGTAGAATGGTACTTTTTTACTCACACAAATATCGAGATGTTCCTGCAGCTGGTGGTTAGATTTCTGAACTATTAAATTGATCCCATAAGTTCCCTTATTTTCATTACTAGTATAGAAATTATTGAGTAGATCAATGGCATTTCCTAGTTCCCCAGGTGTCCTGTAATTCAAACTGGGTATAACACCTGCTATCCCATTCTTCATAGCTTCAATTACCATATTAACATTCGATACCAGGAACATGGGGGCCATAATTACCGGAAATTCAATTTTCAGCATTTTATCCAATAACTTAGAGTTGCTCATTTTCATTGGGTATTTTATGTTTCCATCTCTTGTGTGACCAAAGCCAGTTTTCCGGCTTATTCAATATTATCTTCTCAAGAGTATTCATATACAATTTGGTAACCGTTCCTGGTTTAGTTTCACCTGGATTTTCAAGAAATTCCTTTATTTCAAGTGTATAATATCCCCTTTTAACGCGCTGGACATCAAAATATACAATGGGAGTGTTATATTTCTGCGAATAATGTTCCGGGCCATACATGCAGGCTGTTTCTCTGTTGAGAAATTTAACCCAAATTGATTTTTTTAAAGTCGGTGGGCTCTGATCAGCTGCCATAATAATTAAAGAAGGTGTCTCCACTCCTTCTTCAAATGAATTTCTTGTTTCAAAAACCGGGACCAGATACATACCTCCTTTCCTTCGTTTCTCAGTAAGATATTTATCAATAATAGGATTGGTAAGTGGCTGGTAAAGAGCTATTACCTTGTGGCTAAATACCCTTGCCGCAGTTTCAATGCCCCACTCCCAATTTCCATAATGACCAGCAAGGGCAATTACAGTTTTTCCCTGGTTGAGATATTTTTGAGCTACTTCATGACCCGTAATCTTGTATCTCTTTTCAAAGCTTTTTTCACTCATTGAAAAACCCTTTACACTCTCAACGAAAATCTCACTTAAGTGTTTATAAAATCGCTTGGATATCTGGTTAATTTCCGTTTCATCCTTTTCAGGAAAGGAACCACTTAAATTGTTATAAACCACTTTCCTCCTATACTTTATTATGTAAAACATCAGGATGTAAAGTAGCTTTGAAAAAGCATATAGCAGGAAAAAAGGAATAACCTTAAGTATGACAAGGAATATTCTGAATATGAGATAGGATAATCTGTTCATTAAATTAAAATTCCATTTAAAATTTTGGGGCCCGCTTTTCCTTAAAGGCTGCAACTCCTTCTTTAAAATCCTTCTCACCAAAACACTTTTCAAACTCCTTCATCTCAACTTCCAGACCATCATGGCTATAATAATAAGCATTGATGCTTTTTATGATTGCCCGAATTGAAATTCCGGAGCTGGCAGTAACTCTTGTTAAAAGATCAATACTGGTCGACATAAGTTCATCAGGATCAACTACTATATTAACCAGCCCTAATCTTTCTGCCTCAACTGCATCAATAGGCTCTCCGGTCAAAGCCAATTCATAGGTTTTTCCTTTCCCGATAAATTGGACCATTCTTTGAATGCCTCCCATTCCGGTTACTATGCCTAATTTGGCTTCTGGCAGGGCAAACCTGGCATTGCTTGAGGCAATGCGTAAATGACATACCATAGCCAGCTCACACCCTCCTCCATATGCAAGACCATTTATTGCAGCAACAATGGGTTTAGGATAAGATTCAATATACCTCATTAGTTCATTCGCCTTGGTTGTTAGTTCTCTTGCCAGCTTAGGATTCAATCCGGCAATCTCCTCGATATCTCCTCCTGAAACAAAAGCTTTTTCTCCCGCACCCGTAATTATTACTCCATTAATGCTTCCATTCTTTTCAAGTTCCATGAGGATACCATATAATTCAAGCAATGAGGCTGAATTTAAAGCATTCAAACACTCAGGGCGATTTATCCTGAGAATCAAAAGGTTTTGAATGGTTTCCGTTTCCCAATATTTAAAATTCATTTTGCGCTGATTTGTAAAGTACTGCCTTCAGTTAGAAGGAAACTCAATATTATTCGGTTCAAATATATCAATAATTAGTAGAGTCTAAATATTTTAACAATTTAAAGTATAGGCTGAATTTTAATATGTGTATTCAATTAAATTTATAGTTTATTAACCTGATAAAGAAGACTCAAAGCTTTTATAGGACTATTTAATCTGCTTTTTGTACATTTGATACATATGAACTGAATCAATGAGATATTTATTTTTATTGATATCTGTTTCCCTTCTGAATATTACACAGCTATATTCTCAGAACAATTGTGTAGTAAAAGGATCCGTAATTGATTCAAAAACAAAACAATCACTTCCTGGTGCACATGTTTTTATTGATGAAAAAACTGGAGTAATGTCCGATGAGACAGGGAACTATAGCCTTACTCTGCCTCCCGGAACCTACAACTTAAATTTTCAGTTTGTTGGCTACCAGCTTCTAACAAAGAAAATCAAACTTATTGAAGACCAAAGTACCAAGCTGGATATTGAATTGGTGCAATCTATAGAGGTATTGCAGGAAATTGTAGTCAGTGCAGAAAAGGAGGAGCAAAAATTATCGCATGTTACTGTTTCAATGTCACTGTTAAAACCCGCTCGGATTATTGAGGATAACACCACATCTCTTGATCAAATCCTGAATAAAATGTCGGGGATAAATATACTTGATGGCCAACCCAGTATCAGGGGTGGAGGAGGTTACAGTTATGGTGCTGGAAGCCGGGTCCTTGCACTTGTGGATGGGTTACCTCTTATGTCAGCCGATGCAGAAGATATTAAATGGGACTTCCTTCCCATTGAAACCACCTCACAGGTTGAAATTATTAAGGGTGCCTCATCTGTCCTATATGGTTCTTCCGCAATGAATGGAGTTGTTAATTTACGCACCAAGTCCCCTGGAGCAGATCCGGAAACTATGGTCCAGGGCTTTGGCGGTTTTTATCTAAGTCCTAAACGTAAAGAATTAATCTGGTGGGATTCACCTCGATGGTTTGCCGGTGCCTCCTTTTCACATGCAAGGAAAATCAAGAATCTTGAACTCACTGTAGGAGCTAATATTTACAAGGATAAGGGGTATCGTGAAAATGAATACGAAAACCGTGGAAGAGTAAACTTTAAACTTAACCACCGTTCAAAAAAAGTAAATGGGCTCGCCTATGGGGTAAACCTTAGTGCCATGTTTCTCAAAAAAGATGACTTCTTTTTATGGCAGAATGCCGATTCCGGAGCCTATCGTCAGAATATAGCTGGCACATCCTATTTAAATGGATTTCGACTCTATGTTGATCCACATATCAGCTATTTTAACCAGAAAGGTGCAAAGCATAGTCTGAAAACCAGGTATTTTAAAAATACAAATGACATCCCCGATAATCCTGATAAAAGTAATCAGTTCGATCTTTTCCTGGGTGAATACAAATATCAAAAGAAGTTCTCTGAACACTTCAACTGGACGGTAGGTGCCTATTTTAATTATTCATATGTCAGGGCAAACCTGTTTGGAGACCATTCCAGAACTGAAACGGCTCTGTTCACTCAATTGAATGGATCAATTGTAGCGAAGCTACTGTACAGTGTTGGATTCAGATGGGAAACCTACAGCTTAAACAAAGAGGTTGTTGTCCCAAAACCTGTCTTCAGAGCTGGTTTAAACTACCAGGCCTTACCACATACCTTTATAAGGATTTCTGCAGGCCAGGGCTTTCGTTTTCCATCTATCGCAGAAAAATATGCTTCCACTCAGGTAGGAGCACTGAATATTTTCCCAAATCCTGACCTTGAATCAGAAACCGGATGGAGTGCTGAAATTGGTGTAATGCAAGGTTATAAATTTGGAAATTGGACCGGGTTTTTTGATTTTGCATTTTTCAGGAACGAATATGTGAACATGATTGAATATACCTTTGGTGCCTACCCTCCCGACTCTATTACAATCCCCGGGCTTGAACATATTGGATTTAAGGCTCTGAATGTTGGAAAGGCCCGAATTACTGGTATTGAGGCAATAATTAATGCTTCGAGAGAAGTTGGAAAACTCAAGATTAATTTCCAGGCTGGGTATACTTTCCTTGATCCGGTTGATCTAACGATCCCCAAAAGTGATACAGTTAATAACATATTGAAATACCGCTTTCGTCATTCTGTTAAGGGGGACGTTAACTTTGCCTGGGAAAAATGGGGCACAGGGGCAACCCTTGTTTACAACAGCTTTATGGAAAGGGTTGACTCCATATTTATCGATCCGGTTATTGGCAACCTTATTTTGCCGGGTTACCCGGCATATCGGCAAGCACATCAGAAAGGATCTATTATTTTTGATTACAGGATATCATGGAATATTTCCGAAGCCGCTCGACTTTCTTTTATAATCAAAAACCTGTTTAATACTGAATATTTGGGCCGGCCGGGAGATATTTTACCGCACAGGAGTATAACCCTGCAGTTTTTATTAAAAATTTAACTGGGTCAATTATCTTGATTTAACCAGCTTGCCATTTAGAACTTTTTTGCCTCTTACAACTGAATATAGGTATATACCTGAAGGCAGTTCTTCCCCTGTGAACTTAAAGTAATTCTTTCCGGGTGATCCTAACATCTTCTCATGGTATATCCGACGACCAACCATATTGAAAACTACAAGCTCAATTTCATCCGGTGTATTCAAATTAAAGCCTACACGCGTATTAACCTGGAATGGGTTTGGATAACTTGCAATTAGACTGAAGCCATTATCAACAATTAAACCTGAAGCCGAAGGATGCTCAACCCGAATATATACGGAGGTATCGTCTGTCATAGGATCAAGCTTGGTAATTATTCCTGCAATTTTAATGGTGGGCGTTACGGTAATCCCCAGGTAATAGGTTCCTGAATCTGTGGGGGTTCCGGATAAGGATACACAGTAAACAGAATCGGGAAAAAATTCCCTGTACTCAGAAGAAAATACAATCCCGGGAGGTAAATTTAAAATTGTATCAAGCTCAATCTTTACTATTTCAGCTGATAATTCACCAAATGAAAATGAGGCCGGTGTAATAATAGTAATTATCTCATCATATGGAACACCTTCCATGGCTGCAGGCAATGAATCAGGGCAAATTTCTCCCGGCTCGCCAATATCTTTGCAATTGATAGTATCGGGATACACACTGGGAATAGACTGAAATGGGTATTCCAATGAATCAAAACAGAAGCGAAGATTAAACGACATAAAAAATATGTGATTTACTCCTTTCCCATATATCAAATATACGAAATTACTAAGTCACTTATCAAACTTTGTAATATCAGGGTAAAAATTGAATAATATTAGAAAATATTCAGTAAACTCTATTTCATAAAGGATAATTTAACCAAATTTCTGAATGGAAAAGTATGATGTGATCATTGTTGGTGGTGGTCCTGCAGGTTTGAGGTGCGCTGAAATACTGGGGGAATCGGACAAGAAAATACTCCTACTGGAGAAAAACCAGGAATTTGGCGATAAAGTTTGTGCAGGAGGAATCACGCGCAAGGACCTTGAAATATTCGATGTTCCTGATGAAGTAATAGAGCATAAAATTGTTCATTCTGCCTTGCATTCTCCTAAAACGAAGCAAATATGGTACTGCCCATGAACCAGTTGTTTTTATGATAAACCGTAAAGAATTTGGAGCTATGGCAAAAAAAACGAATACAGGCTGAGAAAATAAAAATTGCTACAGCGGAGAAAGTTAGTTAAAATTGAATCCAACAAACTCATTACAAAATCCGGAAAAGAATATGGATATACCAACCTGGTGGGAGCCGATGGCTCAAATTCTGTAGTGCGCAGGCACTTAAATATCCCTGTTGAAAAAGTACTAATTGGCATTCAGTATTCAATACCTGTCATTGTAGAAGAACCAAGATTGGAAATATTTATGGACGCAAACTATTTTCATTCAGGCTATGCCTGGATTTTTCCTCACAGAAACAGTATTTCGGTTGGATGTACCTGCGATCCAAAAAGACTTCCTGCAAGAAAACTAAAAGAAAACTTTCATGCCTGGCTTAATAAAAAGGGATTTGACATATCAAATGCCACCTACCAATCCTGCCCAATTAGTTTTGATTACAGGGGTATAAAATTTGGAAATACTTTTTTAGCAGGCGATGCTGCCGGTCTTGCCTCGGGTTTTACAGGAGAAGGGATATTCCAGGCCCTGGTTTCAGGAGAAGCGGCTGCAAGGATGATTCTGGATAAAAACCATATATCAGGTGATTTAGAATATGTTCTCAGGTATAACCGGATTCAGAATAAAATCATGTGGTATTTTTCACGATCTGGCCCTCTAAAGAATTTAATTTTTGAGGCTGTCCTAATTGCTCTTAAAAACAAGTATTTTGTGAATAAAGTAAATTCCTCTTTTTCATGATAATACCTCATCGAAAAAAAATTGAAATCTGATAGATATTTATTTCTTAAAAATCTCGTTCTTCATTTCTTTTACAGGTCGCCCCCCTATAGCAACATTCTCAAAAGGCATTTCACGAATAAAAATATAAAAAATGTTTTTAGTTTTACCTGTTATTTCAGTAGCGACGTCTTTAAGTTTGGTTATAAGTTCTTTCTTCATTTCATCGCTAAGCTTTCCGCCTTCAAAAGTTATTAATGGCATAAGATTCGTATTAGATTAAACTTTTGGAACATAAAATATTTTCAGGATCAAAATTATTAGATTTATTTGAATATCTCTTAATATTAAAAATGAATCTAACATTAAAATTAAATCCCGTTACTGCTAATTCTATAGCGATTTGAAATTCAGCGGCTTTTGTCGTATATTGCATAGCTACAACTAAATAAAATGTCTGAAAAAACCAATAATTTAATGAGATTCTGGCATGAATTAAAACGTCGCAAGGTAATTCATGTTATTGTCGTATATGCAACATCTTCATTTGTAATAATTGAATTAATAAATAATATTTTTGAACCCCTAAGATTACCAAATTGGACTCCAACAATGGTGATAATAATTCTTGCAATTGGATTCCCATTTGCCATAATTTTATCATGGGTTTTTGATTTAACACAAAAAGGTATAATTAAGACCGAACCCATCGAAACAGTAAAAACAAATGGGAAAAAGAATTTATCAACTGAACAAGTTTCTCGATTAGAAAATTCTATAGCGGTTCTTCCATTTCAAGATATGAGTCCAAAAAAAGATCAGGAATACTTTTGTGACGGTATCACAGAAGAAATAATTAATGCACTTACAAACGTAACCAACTTAAAGGTTATAGCAAGAACATCAGCTTTTGCTTTTAAGAATAAATATGAGGATATACGTAAAATAGGGAGGGAATTATATGTGGAGAATATATTGGAAGGAAGTGTAAGAAAGGCTGGGAAAAAGTTACGCATTACAGCACAGCTTATCAATGTTTCTGATGGATCTCATTACTGGTCTGAAACTTACGACAGGGAAGTTAAAGATGTCTTTGAAATTCAGGATGAGATATCCCTTGCCATTGTAGATAAACTTAAAGTTGAACTGGTGGCTGAGGAAAAAGAAAAGATATTGAAATCTCATACCAACAACCTTGAGGCTTATAACCTTTATCTTAAGGGTCGTCATTACTGGCATAACCACCGTACCGAAAATGGTCTGGCAAAAGCCATGGATTGCTTTAGAAAAGCTATTGAATCAGATCCAGATTATGCTCTTGCCTATACAGGCCTGGCAGATACATACAGTGCTTCAATTGATTGGGGATACCTAAATCCGATTGAAACTGTACCAGAAACTAAAAAGCTTCTCTCAAAATCTCTAGAATTAGATAATTCAGTTGCCGAAACCTATATTGGGCTGATATATCCACAGGCATTTTTTGACATGGAATGGGATAAAGCCGAGCAGAGTGCCAAAATGGCTTTGCAGCTTAATAATAATTCGCCGTCTGTTCATCATTTTTACGCAATGTACCAGATGTGCCAGGGAAATTTTGACATCGCACTCGAGCATAACAGAAAAGCTAGGGAGCTAGATCCCCTATCGGTAATTTTTAATTTTGCCTGCGGATTGATATTCTATAATTCAAGGCAGTATGAAAAATCCATTGAGCAATATAAAAAGGCATTGGCACTTGACAATAACTTTGTGCTGGTTCATTTATGGGCTATTTTCCCTTTATTTCAAGCTGGGCAATATGAGGAAATTGTGAGTGGATACCAGAAATTGCTCTTGCATGATATAAAAACTGAACGGTTCGCAAGCTAAAATTCAGGTTATTTTTAATGAAGTCAGGAATCAGATGGATTTCTGACCTGGTTTATTGAAGAGGGAGTTAATTTGGATATGGGAATCTATAATCATGCTTATTGGAAAGCTGTATCCTATTCCTTGCTTCAAAAAAATGACCTTGCTTTTGAAGAACTTGAAAATGTAATGAAAGTAAAGTCTATAAGGATGAATTACATTAATATCGATCCAGGACTTGACAATATCCGGTCAGATCCCAGGTTTACATTAGTTCTTAAAAAATTAAAGATTACCTGATTTGATCACATTTTAAATAAGAACGTGAAAATATTTGACTAAGTTAATACTATCGGCTTCCATTGATATGCATTTCCTTTCCTAATAATATGACCAAGACTTGGAAACGGTGGAAAGTGTTGAGCAAGCACCCATGCTTGCTTTTCAGATAGCAAATCACAAAGCTTTCGCTTGGTATCATTCGCCACATCAGGAATAATATCAAAGACAGGAATTACACTCAATTTCTCAATCAAAAAGGGAAAAACTATGGCGTCACCAACAAAATAAAGCTCCTCTCCATCTGATGAAAAAGAAACGGCCATATGTCCGGGGGTATGACCGGGAGTTGAATGTACATTTACACCAGGAAATATCTCTGTTTCTTCAGTTATCAATTCAATACGATCCATTATAGGTCCCAATTGCCCTCGAGCTACTTTCATGAATACTTCTGTAGGGACAATTTTAGAAAGATGCCTATTCACTTCTTTATATGCTTCTTCAGAGAACCAAAACTCCCGTTCATCTTTCCACATAAAATAACGAGCATTTGGATAATTTGGCACCCCGTCTTCACTTAAAGTACCACCAATATGATCAGGATGAGCATGGGTTATAAATACAGTATCAATATCTTCAGGGGAAATACCGGCTTTTTTGAGATTCTCGGCTAACTTACCAGTATTGGGTCCAAGTTTGCCTGCTCCCATATCCACTAAAATTTTGTGATTCCCTGTATCCACATACAAGAAAGTATAAGGGGACCTGATTTTTCCAGCAACTATTGGATAATCACTCAGGTATTCAATAATCTCCTTCAATGAAAGAGTTTCAAAAAGTGATAATGGATCATAATCATAACTCCCATCACTAATTGAAATACACTTGAACTTTCCAACTTTAAATTTATAAAAGTCCACTAATCGCTCCAATTGTGGCATATAATATCATTTATATATTAATGATTATTAGTTACTGATGATAATTAAAAATTACCAGAAAAAGGAATTCTAAGTCTGACATGATTACAAGTCAGAATTTAATTCTTTCCAAATCAGGTTCTCTCAGAACATCGGCCATAGTCCAAAAGTGGGCCTCACCTGATGCTAATCGAAATATTTCAGTTACATCATCCAGAGACCGTCCTACAATCTGTGCAAGAAACTCTCTATCTTTTAACATTTTACTTTGCAGGATTTCATCATTTATAAACTCCAGAGCACCTGTAAGCCTCATTTGCCTAGCATCACCTAATTCTTTTGGGTTATTATAGAAACAAATTTCTACCCTGGGATTAAGATGCATTTGTTTGCTCATATTTTTGGGAGAAAGAGTTCCAAAATAAAACCCATTTTCATCTGCAAACCATAGAAGTATGGCTCTAACTCTCGGCTGATCCCCATCTGTGGTGGCTAAATAACATAGTGGATTTTCCGAAGCGAACTTAATACAATCTTGTACATCCATTGTTAGTTTTTTTTGGTTAGTTGATAATATATTGCATTAAAAAAAAATCACAGGATAGGTTTGTAATCATCTATTCCCCTTAAGGTTAAAGATCATCCAAAGTAAGAAAAAATAATCATTCCTACAAGAAGTAGTATATTTTATTTCTTGTATATGAAGGTCAGATTTGTCATTCCTTTTCAAATTTTGTAACTTGATGGATTATAAAAATCATTATGGGCTCAGATCCCAATAAGCTCTCCCAGTTCTGGCAGGAACTTAAGCGCCGAAAGGTCTTCAGGGTAATGGCTATGTATGCTGCCACTGCTTTTATTATCATTGAAGCAGGAGATATTATATTACCACGACTTGGATTACCTGATTGGACGGTTACTTTCATTATAGTTTTATTGATTATTGGATTTCCATTATCTCTAATACTATCATGGATATTTGACTTAACTCCCGAAGGGGTAAAAAAGACAGGATCCATTGAAGAAGCTAAAAAGCTGGAAGCAACTTCAATTCCTGCGAAAAGAAAAATAAAGCTAAGTGATGTAATTATTTTTACTCTTATTGTGATTGTAGGATTCCTGGTTTATCCAAAAATATTCAATAAAGACAAATTTGAAGGAATTCGGGATCCAGATGGAAAGATTTCTATAGCGGTTATGCCTTTTGAGAACCTGTCTGGAGACACTTTGTACAATGTTTGGCAAAGTGGATTTCAAAATCTCCTTATCTCTGAGTTATCCAATTCAGAAGAGTTAGCGGTACGACAATATCAAACCATGTATTCAATATTGGAAAGTAATAAAACCTCTAATTATGCATCCATCACACCATCAATAGCGAGTAAACTAGCATCGAACCTGCAGACACGGACATTTATACTTGGGAAAATACTTAAAGCTGGTAAAAAGATTCGATTAAATGTTCAATTGGTAAATACTGGAACGGAAGAAGTATATAAAACTTACCAAGTAGAAGGGAAAGCGGAAGATGATGTATTTATTCTGGCTGACTCCTTATCAGGCTTGATAAGAAATTATCTTGAAATCAAAAAAATGACTGAGGAATTGAACTCGCCTGTGATCCGTGAATCTATTTACACAAATTCCTCTGAAGCATATCGTTATTTTATTCATGGCTGGGATGCATTTATGGATTTAGATTTTCAAATAGCAATAAAGTGGCTTTCAATGGCAATAGAAACCGATTCAAACTTTATAATGGCATATGGAACCATGTCATACACATATATGGTAAGTGGGAATGATAGACAGGCAAAATATTGGTGTAATAAGGTTTATACTAAAAGAGATGAATTGCCATTAAAGGAAAAACTAATGATTGATCACCTTCATGCCTATTATTTTGCAATGCCAAATGAAGAAATAAATTATCTTAAGCAATTTCTGGAGATAGATGAACTAAACCCCACCTACTGGTACCTACTCGGTTTAGCATATTACCAAAAACTTGAGAATTATGAAGATGCTATAATCAATCTTGAAAAAGCTCTCGAAATTCATAGAAAATGGGGAAGCAATTATCGTAACCCATGGATCTATGCATGCCTGGGAAATTCATATCATAAAGTCAATGACCATAAAAGAGAAAAAGAGGTGTTTGAAATGGGGTTAAGCATATTTCCTGATTATACAAGAATAATAGAACATCAGGCTGCATGTGCTCTTTCACAGGGAGAGAAATTGAAAGCCGATGAACTAATTGCGAAATACATATCAATAACTAAAAATAATAGGCATTGGGCGGAGGCGAGAATATTTTCAGGGGTAGGAAATATATATGCTGAGGCCGGACTGAAAGATAAAGCAGAAGATAGTTATCGTCAAGGCCTGAATTTAGATCCTGAAAATCCTTCAAGGATGAATAGCCTGGCCTGGTTTCTGATTAATAATGACGTGAATATTGATGATGGAATTAAAATTATCAATAAAGCACTGAAACTAGAACCAGACAACTGGTATTATTTAGATACAAAAGGATGGGGCCTTTATAAACAAGGCAGGTATGAAGAATCACAGAAGATCCTCAATGGGTCATGGCATTTAAGACCATATTATAACCACGCTGGTTACCAACATATCCTAGAGGTCGAAAAAGCACTCGCCAACCAGAATCAATAGATTTTGACTTCTTATAATTTCTTAGAATATGCAGCACCTTCAAAAATTCATCGTCTTTTTTATATCCTTTGATAACCCATAAAATTTATACACACTATGAAAACAAAATCAATCTTTAAAAGTACTAATTCTGTCCTTCACTCTGGTCCTCATTTCCTCAGGCTTATTTGCCCAGATCAGGGGCAATGGAGATGTTGTACAGAAGCAACGGAATGTATCTGAGTTTTCAGGTGTTGTCTGTTAAAAGTGGTATCGACCTGTTTATTAAACAGGGAAGCTAGCTAGCAGTGTCGAGATAAAGCCAGATGAAAATCTTCAGCAATATATTATTACTGAGGTAAAAGACGATGTACTTTATGTGTATGTAGAAAAGAATAAGAATATCTGGAACAGCAATGCCATGGATGCCTTCGTTACTGTAAAGGACATTAATTCTATTAAGGTATCAGGTGGTGGTGATGTAGAAAGTGAATCAGTTATAAAAACAGATGCCATAAAAATTGGAATTAGTGGAGGTGGTGATCTTGAGTTCGACCTGGAAGCCCAAAAAGTTTATTGTGGTGTAAGCGGAGGAGGAGATGTTGAGTTGGGAGGTAACATAAAAGTCTTTACAACTGAAATATCAGGTGGTGGCGACCTTGAACTTAGGGCTGGTATAGGAGCACTTGAGGTGTCCATTTCTGGTGGAGGAGATGCTGAAATATCAGGAGGTGAGAAAGCGGGTGATGTATCTATAAAAATTTCAGGAGGAGGTGATCTTGAAATGGATATTGGCTGCCAGGAACTATTTGCTGCGATTAGTGGTGGAGGAGATGCTGAAATTGAAGCCGGTACCAATGTAAATACAGCAAAAGTTCAGGTTTCAGGTGGTGGAGAACTGGGGCTAGAGCTGGTTTCAAATGAGCTGAATCTTAGTATGGCCGGTGGTGGAGATGCATCTCTATCAGGTGGATCAGAAAAGCTTGAAGCAGTTATAAAAAGTGGAGGCGACCTGTATGCCGCTGAATTTAAAGTGAAGATGCAGACCTGCAACTATCAGGTGGTTCCGATGCCAAAGTAAATGTGTCCGGCAGCCTTAATGTAACAGCAAATGGTGGAGGACAGATTTATGTTACAGGGAATCCACAGATAAATGCAAATCTCTCTGGTGGGTCAAAGATTCATGAGAAATAAACAAACTTATTCAATTTGATTTATACAATGGGAGGAAGTAATTTTCCTCCCATTTTGTTTCCCCAAAATTCTCAAAGTTTATTCTTTGAATTTTGACCGTAGCTGAACCTGGTTCAGTATTTTTCTGTACTTTGCATAGCAAACTAAATTCATAAAAAAGTGAAAACCAATCCTTCTCACAGCAATCTCGACAAAATTTTCTACCTAAGCTTTTTGATGTTTCTTTTTCTACTGGTCTTTAATAATTGTACCACAAAAAACAGGCTAATACTGGCAGAAAACAGCAATACAGATTATGAAATTGTTATTCCAGGCTTTTCCGATAGTATAGTTCTTAAAGCTGCTCAGGAGCTGCAAGTGTATTTAGAAAAAATATCAGGAACACAACTGAATATAATCCATCAGGAAAGTATTAAAATTCAAAAGAAAAAAATATTCGTGGGAATGCCTTCATCAAATAGCATGCATTCGGACATGACCGAACACCAGATTGTTATTAAAAATAATAATAAAGACTTATATATCGCTGGTGGAAGTTCTGAAAGTACCCTGTATGCCGTTTATGTCTTTCTTGAAGAGTATTTGGGGTGTCGTTGGTATTCTCCAACAGTTGAAAATGTTCCAGAAACTGATAAAATAATACTTGAACTCCCACTGGACTATACTTATACGCCTGAAATAACCACCCGAACGGTCCATTCCAGGCTTTTTTATAATTATCCCGATTTTGCCAACAAACTAAAAGTGAGTCATGAGGCATTTCCAAATTATGTACCTACTGCCAGGGTGCATACTTTCCACCGCTTTATGCCTGAAGATCATTTCTATAAAAATCATCCCGAGTATTATGCGATGAGAGGTAATCGAAGGCTACCAACCCAATTGTGCCTCACCAACCCGGATGTTTTGCGTATTGTCATCGACTCGGTAAGAGTATATTTTGAGCGTTTTCCCGATGCAGAAGTTATTTCTGTCAGCCAGGATGACAATACCCAATATTGTGAATGCGATAATTGTTCAAAAATAGATGAAGAAGAAGGCTCTCCAAGCGGTACCATGATTCAATTTGTCAACCATGTGGCGGCCGAAGTTTCCAGATAAAACAATCTCAACCCTGGCCTATCAATATACCCGTAAACCCTCTAAAACAAGTCCTGCTCCAAATGTGTTGGTTACACTATGCTCGATTGAATGCGACCGAAGTGCTCCTATTTCAGATAATTGTACCGATTTTGCAAACGATATGATTGGATGGAAGCAAAAAACACCCAATATTCGGATTTGGGATTATACCACCCAGTTCACAAACTTCCTTGCCCCCTTTCCCAATATTCATACTTTACAGCCAAACATTCAGTTTTTTCGCGACAACAATGCAAAATGGGTTTTTGAGCAACATAGTCATCACCCAAGTGAATTATTTGAACTTCGCTCCTACTTGACAGCCAAGTTATTGTGGAATCCTGATGCCAATGTTGAAGAAATCATCATTGATTTTACAAATGGATATTATGAAGAGGCAGGTCCCTATGTTAAGAACTATATCGACCTGGTTCACCAGGAATTACAGAATGATGGAAACTACTTTTTATTCCTTTATGGAGATCCTTCCCAGGCATTTTCTTCATTCCTTCGATCAGAAATGCTTGAAAAATATGATGAATTCTTTAACAAGGGTGAAACTGCAGTTAGTGAAAAACCAGAAGTCCTAAACCGAGTTAGAACTGCCAGATTAAGTGTGGATTATGCCATCCTGGAGGCATCAAGAAAGGGAATTTCAGATAAGTATAACCTGGCTGAGGAACGCCCTGAGGTTGAAAAAAGATTGAGTAATTTTTCTACGACCTGTAAGCAGGCAGATATAAGCTTAATGAATGAAATGGGATTTTCGGTGGATGAATACATTTCATTTTATAATAAAACTCTTGAACGTGCCAATAGTCCAAATAAAGCAGCTGGCAAGCTTGTAACGCTTAATACAAAACCCAAAAAATATGCAGATGAAAATCCGCAGGCATTAACAGATGGAGCCTGGGGTGGGAATAGCTTCTACTCGAACTGGCTCGGATTTGAAGGCAACGATTTGGATGCTGTGATAGACTTGGTGAAATTCAGAAAATAACTAGTATTTCTGCAGCTTTCCTGCAGGTTACCAACCATATTGTTTTCTTCCCGGAAAAGGTAAGAATGTACACCTCCACTGATAATAAAACATATAAAAGTGTTGGAGAAATAAAAAATCCTAAACCTTAAGTTTAAAAAGCAAAACCAATGACATCGAATATTTCAATTTCAATTTCCCGGCCACAGAAGCCAGGTATATCAAAATTTTTGCAATAAATAAAAAGCATGCACCTGTTTGGCACAATGCTGCAGGGCTTCCATCCTGGATTTTTTGCGATGAGGTAATTGTGAATTAATTATGAATAAATGATATATATATTTCTTCCATTAGCTACTGGAATTTTAGGACAATGCAGGAAGATAATTGAATATATATCCTACAATGATGATTCCAGTGGCAACTACCCCAATAAATAAGGCTATCAATTGCCATTTTAGAACTTTTTTAAGAATGATAATCTCTGGAAGTGACAATCCAATTACTGACATCATAAAAGCAAGTGCAGTGCCAAGGGTAACCCCTTTTTCAATCAATACACTAACAATGGGATAATTCCTGCTGCATTTGAATACAGCGGAATACCAATCAGAATGGCAAGAGGGACGGAATACCAGTTTTGATTTCCCAATGCACCAGCAAATATGCATCCGGGACAAACCCATGCGCCCCAGCCCCAACGGCAATACCAATAAGAATATAAATCCAGATTTTCCCGACAATGTCTTTTACTACATCAATCCCGGCAGAGATCCGTTGATCAAATGTCATGGCTTCGTCCTCTAATTCATTATGTTGTGCATGTGTTTTGTATACCCAGTCAGCCACATACTTCTGGAGGTTTAAGTTTCTCAAGTATAAATCCTGAGAAAATAGCTATTGTTAAGCCTGTAAATACATAAATTATGGCCACTTTCCAGCCAAACAAGCCTATAACAAACCAGGGCTACCTCATTGATCATAGGTGCGGCAATCAGGAAGGAGAAAGTAACACCCAGAGGAATTCCGGCCTCAACAAAGCCTAAAAAAAGAGGTATGGCTGAACAGGAACAGAATGGTGTAACAATTCCCAATCCGGAAGCCATTACATTTCCTGCGAATAAAGATTTGCCCTCAAGGGCTTTCCGGGTTTTTTCTGGTGAAAAATAAGTTCTAATGAATCCAACAATGAAAATAATTAGTACCAGAAGCATCATGACTTTTGGTACCTCATAAATAAAAAACCTAATAGCTTCTGTCAAATGCGTTTCTGGGGTCATTTGAAATACACGAAAAACAATGAAATCTGAAATTTCCTGTAAATATTTATAAATGACTAATCCAGATTGGTACCAGAAGAAATACAGCTATATATTTGATTTTTTGCTCTACTCATTTCAAAATTTCTATATCCAGACATTAATAATATAGTAGATTCCAATGCCAATGAAAATTACAGCAACTACTTTTCTAAACAAGAACTCAAAATTCTTGATCTTGTTATATGCAGTTCCAACTCCTGAAATCGTGAAAGCAATTAGCCATGCAAAAATAACCACAGGAATTCCTGTGGCAATGGCAAACAACACAGGCAAATGCAAGCCCTGATGTAGAAATAGTTAATGGAATAAGCATCCCAAAGTATAGAACACCACTATAGGGACAAAAAGCCAGTGCAAAAACTATCCCCAATAAAAACACATCCCAATAATTGAATTTAGTCCGATTCTGGAACCTATTAAGAATTTTGTTAAACGCAGGGAAATTCAATTTGATAACTCCCAGCATAAGAATTCCGATTATTAAAAGTAAGCGGACCAATTATCTTTTGACCATATTGTTGAAAGACACTTGATATATTGAATTGGTCTGCACTATAGATACAATATTAAGGCCAGAACCGTATAGGAAAATGTTCTGCCTAAAGTATAAATCAGACCGTTGAAAAGACCCTGTTCTTATTCCCAAGATCTTTGCCAATGAATCCTATGGCAGTAATATTTGTTGCCATGGGACATGGGCTTATGGCCGTTAGTAAACCTAAGGCAAGGGCTGAAACAAATGGGACTGAAGAATTTGAATACAGGTTATTGAGAAACTCCTCCATTCACTATAAGAAGTTTATCAAAATTATTTTGAAGTACTTTATGAAACTTTTCTGGATTGGTGCGAGCATTCATAAAACCCTGGCTGGTAAGATCCACCTTCTTTTTGCCTTTTACGAGCAAAAGTGTTTGACCAGATACACGCAGAGACTTGGCCAGATTCTTGCCATCAGACTCATCCAGGTTAATTGATTTAAACTCAATTTTACCTTCTTTCATTTCATCTCCATAAAATGTTTCCATTACTTTCTTGGTTTCATCTTCAACAGCATTGCAGGTTACACAGCGCTTTGTAAAATGAAAATAATAAACTTCTATATTTTCACTTACTGAGTCTGATGCATCTGAATTTGTTTATCCTGGGCATTCACCATTAAAAGTGAAAAGGCAACAAAAACAATCAGAAAAGATAGTTTTATAAGTTTCATGGTATTACAAATTATTGGTTAGTAATTCTTTCAAGTTCATTCAATTTAGGCACCTGGCCCGTCATTAAGCAACTTTTTCATCAATCACCAGTGCTGGCGTTCGCATCACAGCATATTCCATAATCTTCTGAATATCTTCCACCTTTCTCAACTGTTGCATTTAAGCTGCAATTCCTCCACTGCTTTCCGTGTAACTTTATCAAGTGCCTTACACCTGGCACATCCTGTTCCAAGTACTTTTATTGTCATACTTATGTGTATTTATTCGCAATTCGCAGAACTACGAACAGGTTTAGTAAATTTTTTATGTTTTCAGAAATTTTTTAAATAATTGCTGTGCCAGCTCCCAGTTTTCCCTGTTTAAACAATACTTTATTTTGGGGGCTTCAATTTCTCCCTGGATCAAACCAGCATTTTTCAGTTCCTTCAAGTGCTGCGACAAAGTAGATTTGGCTATTGGAAGCAATTCAGAAAGGTCCCCACTGTAACAACAGCTTTGCTTCGAAAGTAATTCAAGAACATACATACGTACAGGATGCCCCATTGCTTTCGCAAACCTTGCCATCCTTTTCTGATCGGCCTCAATTATATCGATTTTTTTCTCCATTGTTCGTAAATTACCGAACAAAGTTAAAACATCTAATTGTGTAAACCAATAAAAAAGTAAGATTATTAAGAAATATCACAGAATTATCACTCGAAATCATTTTCCTTGAATTAATCTAATAGCAAAATTATATTTGATTCATAACTGAATTCGAGCTAATTTTACAAGATATTCGTCTACGCAGAAAAGAATGATTTAAAAAATTTAGAATCAGTAAAAAGTAATTCCATCCAGATGGAAAAGAATTCGAAAAGACTCTCCTTTTTAGACAGGTATTTAACTGTATGGATATTTACTGCCATGCTTATAGGCGTATTTTCAGGGTATCTATTCCCTGATATTGCACAGTTCTGGAATGGAATGAGCAGAGGTACAACCAATATTCCCATCGCTATAGGTTTGATTGTAATGATGTATCCACCTCTTGCCAAGGTCAGGTATGAGGAACTCAAGGATGTTTTTCGCAATAGAAAAGTGTTGTTGCTTTCATTGGTCCAGAATTGGCTTATCGGTCCAGTATTGATGTTTGTCCTGGCTATAGTCTTCCTTAGGGATTATCCACATTATATGGCAGGCCTCATTTTAATAGGTCTTGCTAGATGTATTGCTATGGTGATAGTCTGGAACGAACTTGCCAGGGGAGATACAGAATATGCAGCCGGATTGGTTGCCTTTAATTCCATTTTTCAGGTACTGTTTTTTTCAATTTATGCTTATGTTTTTATTACCCTGCTGCCAGAATGGCTTGGACTAGAATCATTTGAAGTTGATGTAACGATTGGTCAAATCGCAAAAAGCGTATTCATTTACCTTGGGATACCATTTATTGCTGGATTCCTTACCAGATTTATATTGGTTCGTATAAAAACCAAAGTTTGGTATCACAGCAAATTCATTCCAAAAATCAGCCCTCTGACCCTTGTTGCATTACTCTTTACAATAATGGTGATGTTTTCTCTAAAAGGTGAATATATCGTAAAAATACCATTGGATGTTATCCGGATAGCCATCCCTCTAATCATTTATTTTGTTATCATGTTCCTGGTATCATTTTTTATGGGTAAACGAATCGGGGCAGACTACCCAAAGACCACAACCATTGCATTTACAGCTGCCAGTAACAACTTTGAATTGGCCATTGCAGTGGCAATAGCAGTATTTGGTATCAATTCAGGTGAAGCATTTGCAGCTGTGATCGGACCACTTGTAGAAGTACCTGTTCTAATCCTGCTGGTGAATGTTGCATTGCGTTTTCAAAAGAAATATTTTACGTCTGCAGTTCCTGCAGAATAATTTAAAACTTAAAAATTAACTGTTTAAACCCACCTCAACATACTTCGGGTTTGGATTCCTAGGCAATGAAGAAATCAATCTCTTCAAGCCCCTCTGATTTCAAAGAATGGTTATGCCTTCATGATGTTTTAGGAAAGCAATAAAAAAAGACCATCAATTGACAGTCTTTTATATCACTAGTGCGAATTTCTTACTTCAATAATATCATTGTTTTCGTATCAACATAATCACCTGCCTGGAATCTGTAGAAATATATTCCGTTGTCTAAGCTACTTGCATCCAATTCAATCTTATACCCTCCTGCAAGTTTTTCTTCATCAACAAGGATTAACACTTCCCGCCCCAAATGATCGTACACTTTAAGTGTTATACGCTCTCTAACAGGAATATTGAAGAGAATAGTAGTGTTTGAAGTAAAAGGGTTGGGAAAATTTTGTGATAAAGAATGCTTTTGGGAATCCCAATCAAAATATTCTTCAACCGAACTTGCCACTGGTGTAGTAAACGAAAGTGTATCCGGGCTAGCTATTGTATCAGTACCATCTGATACAATTACAGTCCAGTCATACCTTGTATTACTCTGTAAGAAGTCATTTGAAATAAATTCGAGTGCTGTTTCATTAATACTCCCAATCGTAGTATCTGCAGAAGTACCAAATATGTAAAGAATATATTCCAATTGATCATCATCCACATCAGTAGATGCATTCCATGAAAAATCAATGGTATCATAGCCGCTTAATACAACCTCATCCTGTGGTTCCAGCAAACTGAATTCAGATGGAGGACTGTTCGGGGTGGCAAATGCAATTAATTTTATAGCCTAGGAACCGATTTCTACTTAAAAGACACACCGGTGCCTGTATTCAGTCCATTTATTGTTTCAAAATCTTCTGAATATGAGGCATAAGTAACGATCTCAAAGGTATCACCAACAGCCGGAACAAAATTATCAATTAGACTGATTGTAAGTGTTCCGCCCAATGTGGCTTCACCTGTAATATCTAATCTGTCATTATTCTCACTTGTTGGTGTTCCGCCAATTTCTATATTTAATTTGGATGTAGGAGTAGTTGGATAGTCAGTACGTAATATCAAAACTCCTGCAGAATTTCCCGGGCTGACTGTTCCCTCATTGGAAAAACCACGCGAAAACAGCAGGGTGCCTGTTCCCAGAATCTCACCTCCTTGCATATTAGAAAACCTGAGAAAGATGTTAGGCGTACCCGAGCCGGATTTAATATATTCTCCATCATTGACGAAATAGCTGGTATTACCACCATAGCCCAGATTATAATTGGAGTTGAGCTGGTCCAAAAAAGAGCCGTTATTGGAAAACGTGGTTCCATTTGCCATATAGATAGTCCCTGCCTCCCAGATAGTTGTTCCATTATTTACTAGATTGCGGAAGAGAGATTTCTGATTTGCTGTACTGAGTCGAAGAGTGGCACCCGAAGTAAGGTGCATTGTACCGGATCCTCTAATTTCGCGACCGGACCAATTCAAAGATTTCAAAATAGCAATTGAGTCACTGCCATATATATAACCGCTTAATTGGATGGAATCAATTGAGATCGGTTCACCTGTATTGAAATCAACTCTACCTGTTATTGCCAGCTCCTGCCCGTGATTCAGGTTTACAATGCTTGCAGCCTCCTCAAAAACAGTTGTATTTGAGGCGAAAACAGAGTTCCCTGTGATGTCGTAATTTGCCTGTACAGTAATATTACTCCTGAATTCAACAATGCCCGCACCACTTACCTGACCACCAAGAGTTACATAACTAGCGAGATTTAACAGAGTGCCATCGTTCACAAGAATACTGCCGGTGCTATTACCTCCACGACTGAATGATACCTGACTCGTTTGAATATCCATTAAGTTGTTGTTAGTAAAACCAACCATCAGGTTGGTCACGCCCGAGCCGGATTTAATATATTCTCCATCATTGACGAAATAGCTGGTATTACCACCATAGCCCAGATTATAATTGGAGTTGAGCTGGTCCAAAAAAGAGCCGTTATTGGAAAACGTGGTTCCATTTGCCATATAGATAGTCCCTGCCTCCCAGATAGTTGTTCCATTATTTACTAGATTGCGGAAGAGAGATTTCTGATTTGCTGTACTGAGTCGAAGAGTGGCACCCGAAGTAAGGTGCATTGTACCGGATCCTCTAATTTCGCGACCGGACCAATTCAAAGATTTCAAAATAGCAATTGAGTCACTGCCATATATATAACCGCTTAATTGGATGGAATCAATTGAGATCGGTTCACCTGTATTGAAATCAACTCTACCTGTTATTGCCAGCTCCTGCCCGTGATTCAGGTTTACAATGCTTGCAGCCTCCTCAAAAACAGTTGTATTTGAGGCGAAAACAGAGTTCCCTGTGATGTCGTAATTTGCCTGTACAGTAATATTACTCCTGAATTCAACAATGCCCGCACCACTTACCTGACCACCAAGAGTTACATAACTAGCGAGATTTAACAGAGTGCCATCGTTCACAAGAATACTGCCGGTGCTATTACCTCCACGACTGAATGATACCTGACTCGTTTGAATATCCATTAAGTTGTTGTTAGTAAAACCAACCATCAGGTTGGTCACGCCCGAGCCGGATTTAATATATTCTCCATCATTGACGAAATAGCTGGTATTACCACCATAGCCCAGATTATAATTGGAGTTGAGCTGGTCCAAAAAAGAGCCGTTATTGGAAAACGTGGTTCCATTTGCCATATAGATAGCCCCTGCCTCCCAGATGGCTGTTCCATTATTTACTAGATTGCGGAAGAGAGATTTCTGATTTGCTGTACTGAGTCTTAATGTAGCTTCAGGTGCAATGGTTAGAGTACCGGTACCTCCCAAATTGCGTTGGCCCCAGGTCATATCCTTTGTTACCTCTAAATCAAAGTCTCCATCCAGGTCAGTATTCAACACCAGTTTAGCAATTGTCACATCTGCTGTTAATGTGACTTTGCCTGAATTCACAATTGCAGTATCCTGGCTGCCTGGAACACCATTTGGTGTCCAGTTGGTTGATAATGCCCAATCGCCGGTGACCCCATTCCAGGTATAGGTGGTTTGGGCACTATTAGATTGAATAAAAAAGATAAAAAGTGCAATACTCAGGCATAACTTAACAAATGAATTCATTTCTTCCTAATTTAAGTGATTAATAAAATTTTAGTTGCTGGCAGCATTTTAAATAAGAACTCAAAAAAATCTGTATCTACAAATTGTTGAAAGAGCAAATAATAATTACTTTTTTATTATAATTAATTGTTCTCAATTGGCTCCAAAAATCATTTTAATAAATCGGGCAAGGATGATTTTTGAATACATATCGAAAAATTCGACATAAGTTACATATGTTTTTGAAGAATGTCAAATTTCCCGACCACTATTTGATTAATTTCAATTTATTAGGGATTGAAATTCTACATTTCTTGACTATCAAAAAAGGCGGTACTCTTTTTAGTCTCGATTGCAAGTCTAATAATCTGAAAGATGTTGCTGCTCCAACTAGATTTGATTAGGAGCATAACTAAATACTCATAGTATTATTAGATCAGAATATTACTGGATCCATTCAGGAAAGGCCTTTGCTGCTGTGATCAAGTCCCTTGATGAAGGACATGTTTTTGTCATGAAGGTTAATGTGGTCTCCGCTACTCGGAGTTTCAGGTTTCTTTTTTCAGACTGAACAGGCAAGCCTGCAAGTCTTCATAAAAAAGCCCTTCTGCATTTGGCAGTAGGGCTTGTGCTTGTAGCTCCAACAGGCGCGGTGCTGTGAATAAATGAGCCGGTGGCTCATTTTAAGCATCGGTAGGGACTGCAGGGTTGCCGTTCGATTCCTGGAAATATGAAAAAAAAGGCAGTCAAATTTGACTGCCAGAAAGTAGCTCCACCAGGCGCGGTGCTGTGAATAAATGAGCCGGTGGCTCATTTTAAGCATCGGTAGGGACTGCAGGGCGGATGTTCGATTCCTGGATTTATGAAAAGAAAGGCAGTCAAATTTGATTGCCAGAAAGTAGCTCCACCAGGCGCGGTGCTGTGAATAAATGAGCCAATGGCTCATTTTAAGCATCGGTAGGGACTGCAGGGCGGATGTTCGATTCCTGAATATATGAAAAAAAAGACAGTCAAATTTGACTGCCAGAAAGTAGCTCCACCAGGAATCGAACCTGGATCTACGGTTTAGGAAACCGCTATTCTATCCATTGAACTATGGAGCCTTAACTATATAACCATACTCAGAGGAAACCGCTATTCCCTGCCTGCCGGCAGGCATGGTATCCATTGAACTATGGAGCCAAATTAATATTGGCTTGCAAAAATATTGAAAAACTATGGCTTTTACAAAAGTTTCAATTAGTTTAATAGGTTAGATGTAATGCTCTAGTTTTTAGATCCGATAGGATAATTCTAGCTTACTTTGAAGTAAACAGTTACAACACCAATGTCAATATATTAGTGATTTTAAATCAATATAAATAATTGTATATTTGACTTCTAGTAAACTACTTAAACATGCTGCTATGAAAAAACTACTTTTTCTACTATTTATTTTATTTGCAGTTGTGGCTCTTTCTTTTGGTCAGAATGAAACCCAATCAACTCAGGATACAACAGCCTTTACTCAGCAAACCACACAGCCAGAACAACAATCTGTTCAGAAACAGAAACAAAAAAGAGTATATTTTGGTGGGAATGTTGGTTTTAGCTTTGGAAGTTATACCAGAATTGGGATCTATCCTCTTGTCGGCTTCAAAATTACCCCAAAATTATCAATAGGGTTGAAAATAGGGTACGAATATTTAAAATACAATAATAGTGTTGATGAATACTCTACTTCCAACTATGGTGGAAGTATTTTTGCAAGATATAGAATTATACCACGACTGTATGTTCATGTTGAATATGAAGCCACAAACTATGGACTTCTTGATATTAATAGTGATGTATATCGTCAATGGGTTAATTTTCTGTATCTGGGTGGTGGATACAGCCAACCTATTGGTGGCAATGCCTACCTCAACCTTCAGGTATTGTTTGATGTATTGAATGATGAGAACTCTCCCTACAACTCATGGGAACCCATTTTTAGTGTTGGTGTTGCAGTAGGGTTTTAAAAGCAGAATATTTTTATGATTGTATTTGACATTATACTGGCTATTTTTCTTGGCTGGGCCTTTATTAAAGGATTACGCAATGGATTCATCCACGAGGTAGCTTCACTGGCAGCGCTAATCCTTGGAATTTATGGTGCTATTCGATTTTCAGATTATACGGCAGGATTGCTAATTGAGCATTTTAGCATGACCGGAAAATATCTCGGGATCCTTGCTTTAGCGCTGACTTTTGTTGCTATTGTAATCCTTGTACATTTTGTGGGTGAGATAGTTGATAAATTAGTAAAAGCGGTTGCCCTGGGTTTTGTAAATAAAATATTCGGGGCAGTTTTTGGTTTATTAAAAATGGCTTTTATTCTAAGCTTAATATTATTCATAGTAAATGAATTCGACAGAAAAACTCATTTTCTTCCAAAAGACAAGCTTGAGGATTCCATACTCTATGCACCGATATCCGGATTTTTTCCATTCATTTTTCACAATATAAATCTTGAAAATCTGGAGATCCCAAAATTTAAGGAAAAGGATAAATCGAACCCAATTCAAATTTAATTATTGATAATAAAATAAGTTGCAATTAATGTATAATTGTATTTTGAATCCCTGTTGATAATATTTAATACTAATCTGCTACTATTACAACCTTAAGGTCTTAAATAAATACAATAAATTCGAACACCAGATAATGATCGTAAAAATTACTTCGTCTCAACAAAACTTGATTTAATTAATACTATGAAAAAGCAATTTCTTTTTATTTTTTTTGGAGCTTTAATTGCCTCAATAACAATTTCCTGTAAAGAAAAACAGGCAGTTCAGGCACCTCCACCGGAAATACAGGTAGTTAAAGTTCTACAACAGGATGTCCCTATATACAAGGACTTTGTAGGTCAATTGTATGGTTTGAAAGACATTCCAATACGCGCAAGGGTAGAAGGATTCTTAGACAATATCTACTTTGATGAAGGTACAGCAGTTAAAAAAGGGCAATTGCTTTATGCGATAGATCCTCAGCCATTTATGGCGGATGTTGCAGCTCAGGAAAGTAAACTGGCCGAAGCAAAAACGTTCCTTGTTAATGCTGAAAATGAACTGGCCAGATACAAACCTTTGGCGGAAATAAATGCTGTTAGTAAAAGTGACTTGGATGCAGCACAATCAACCCGCGATGCCGCAGAATCATCGGTGGAGGCTGCAAAAGCAAATCTCAGAATTATCTGAAATAAATCTTAGTTATACGAAAGTTTATTCACCGCTCTATGGGGTAATAGGAAAAACAGAGGCCCGGGAAGGGGAATTTGTGGGAAAATCACCAAATCCTGTTATTCTGAATACTGTTTCAAGAATAGATACTATGCGTGTACAGTTTTTTCTTACTGAATCGGAATACCTGACTCTTATACAAGAGGTTTTAGTAAGACAGAAAAGTCAGGAAGAAACCAGAACAAGAGATGAATACAAACTTGAGTTGATTATTATCAGATGGCTCCAAATACCCTGAAAAAGGGAGAACCGATTTTATAAACCGAAATATTGATCCAACAACCGGGTCAATGCTGGTTGAAGCACAATTTCCAAACAGCGATGGAGTTTTAAGGCCGGGATTGTATGCGAAGATCCGGGCACAGTATGGACCTGGTTGAAGGGGCATTACTCGTTCCCCAACGATGTGTTTCTGAGTTGCAGGGGCAATATTCGGTTTTTGTAGTAAAGGACGACAACACTGTTCAAGCCAGACAAATAACTGTAGGAGAACGCCTTGGGGATTTATGGCTGATAACTGAAGGCTTGAATGCAGGAGAAAGTGTGGTGATTGATGGCCTTCAAAAGGTAGGCTCAGGTCTTAAAAATTAATCCTACACTGATTGAATTCGAAAGTAAAACCAACCTTCAATAATTAGACATGGCTGAGAATAAAGGAAATTTTTTCGTTCATCGGCCTATAGTGGCAATGGTAATTGCCATTGTGATTGTAATTGTCGGTAGCAGTATCATTGATTGGCCTTGCCCTTGAGCAGTATCCAAATCTAACGCCCCCAATTGTTGAAGTCAGGGGAACCTACACAGGTGCCAACGCAATTAGCGTTGAAGAATCGGTGGCAGCTCCCCTGGAGCAGGAAATTAATGGTGTGGACAACATGATTTATATGAAATCTACCAATGCCAATGATGGTACCATGGTTATTCAGGTTTCATTCGATGTTGGTACAGACCCTGATATGAATACAGTTTTGGCTCAGAACAGGGTTTCGGCTGCTTCTGCAAAACTTGCCCCCTGATGTAACCAAATATGGCGTTACTACCAAAAAGTCATTGCCTAATATAATGTTGGCCATTGCATTTACTTCTGATGGGAGATACGACCAGGATTTTCTTGGCAACTATGCATTGATCAATATTAAGGATCAGTTGGCCAGAATCAAAGGAATTGGCCGTGTTGATGTGATGGGTGCTGCCAATTATTCGATGCGAATATGGGTAAAACCCGACCGACTGGCACAAATGGGAATGACGTTCCGGAAATCATGAATGCCATCAATGAACAGAATGTCATTGTTCCGGGTGGAAAATTTGGAGCTGAACCAGCCCCTCCTGGAACAGAATTCACCTATACAGTAAGATTACCAGAGCGGTTTAATTCACCTGAAGCATTCGAAAATATTGTGATCCGCACAAATCCGTGATGGTTCGCAGGTTAAAATGGGAGATATCGCAACTGTCAACCTTGGGGTAGAAACTTATAATATGATCCCTCGGACCAATGGAGAAACTTGTGCCATTATCGCTCTTTATCAGGCTCCTGGATCCAATGCGGTTGAACTGGCTGAACACGTAATTGCTGAGATGCGAGCTCTGGCGAAAAGTTTCCCGGAAAGCGTTAAATATGAAGTTGGCCTTGATACTACTCTACCCATTACAGCAGGAATAAGGGATATTATTGTTACTTTAATTATTGCACTGGTGTTGGTAATATTGGTAGTATTTATTTTTATCCAGGACTGGCGGGCAACACTTATCCCAACCCTGGCAATCCCTGTTTCCCTGATTGGTGCATTTATCTTTTTCCCGATGCTTGGGTTTACCATCAACGTTTTATCACTTTTAGGACTTGTACTCGCCATCGGAATTGTAGTTGATGATGCCATTGTTGTGGTGGAAGCTGTACAGGTGAATATTGCTAATGGCATGAAAACCAAGGAAGCTACTTTGGATGCAATGGCAAAAGTTACTGCACCGGTTATCGCAACCACCCTTGTTTTAATTGCAGTATTTATCCCGGTAGCGGGAATGGCAGGAATTACAGGAGTTTTATATCAGCAATTTGCCATTACCATCGTTGTTTCTGTGATTGTATCATCAATCAATGCTCTTACACTTAGTCCAGCACTTTGCTCCATTTTGTTAAAAGAACCGAAGCCTTATAAAGGACCTTTGGGTTGGTTCTTTGGGAAATTCAATAAATGGATGGATAAAAGTACAGAATCATACATGAGTGTAACCAATATTGTTACACGAAAAATCAAGCGGAGTGTTGTGTTTATTGTAATTATGACAATAGCAGCAGGCATATTTGGCAAACTGGTACCTGGAGGTTTTATCCCTGAAGAAGATATGGGATACTTCTATGTAAATATTCAATTGCCCAGATGCAGCCTCACTGCAGAGAACAGCTGTTATTTCAAATCGAATTGAGGAGATACTTCTCGAATACCCCGAAGTTCAATTTGTACTGAATGCAACAGGTTATAGCATGCTTTCAGGATCCATGATTCCCAACAATGGGTTTATGTTTGTAACAATGAGGCTAACTGGTCAGAGAGAGAAATTACAGTAAAGGAAATGATTAATAAAATTAATACCCGGCTACGAAAGGAAATAAAAGGGGCTCAGGTTTTTGCTTTTGGTCCACCCGCTCTTCCTAGGTTTAGGAAACGGATCCGGATTTAGCATCATGTTGCAGGACAGGGCAGGTAATACTCCTGAATACCTGGCCGAAAATGCCATGAAATTTATTAAAGCTGCCAACGAACGTCCTGAAATTGGATCAGCTTTTACCACATTCCAGGCCACTGTACCACAGAGATATATGGATATTGACAAAGAAAAGGCTTTAAAGCTTGGAGTTAATTTAAATGATTTGTATTCAACCGTTGGGGCCTTTATGGGTGGGGCCTATGTGAATGATTTTACCCGCTTTGGGAGATTCTATAAAACCTATATTCAGGCAGAACCGGAATACCGCGTTGATGAATCACAAATAAACAATTTCTTTATTAAAAATAAGGATGGGAATATGGTTCCACTGGCTACAATAGCCACTTTAATACCTATTTCCGGTCCTGATTATACTACCCGATTTAATCTTTACAGGTCAGTTGAAGTAACTGGAGGACCTGCTGAGGGCTATACTTCAGACCAGGCCAGAACCGCCCTGAAGGAAGTTGCTGCAACAGAATTGCCTGGTGACATGAACTTTACATGGAATGCAATGTCGTATCAGGAGGAAAAAGCCTCTGGCTCACTGGTGATGATTTTAACATTTTCCTTATTATTTGTATTCCTAATACTATCCGCGCAGTACGAAAGTTGGTCACTCCCATTCAGTATTCTACTCGGAACACCTTTTGCTATATTCGGTGCTTTATTTGCACTATGGGTTGGAAGGCTTATCAGCCCAACATTTGAGAATAACATATTTGCGCAGGTATCCTTTGTTATGCTAATTGGTATGGCTGCGAAGAATGCCATTCTGATCGTAGAGTTTGCCAACGATGAATTCAAAAAAGGTCTTTCACTTATCGAAGCAGCACTGAATGCAGCAAAATCAAGATTCAGGCCTATTTTGATGACAGCATTTTCTTTCATCTTAGGGGTTTTCCCATTGGTAATTGCATCTGGTACCGGTGCGGAGGCTAGAAAAGTAATGGGGGTGGCATTGCTGGGAGGAATGACAGTTGCTACCCTCCTGGGAGTATTCCTATACCCGATGCTGTTTGTTTTCATAGGAAAATTGCAGGGTACGAAAAGAAAAGAGAAGCTGTAGCTACAACAGAAAATATTCAACCTATTGTTGAAAACTAAACAAATTGTTAGAAATTGAAATTATGATTTCTTTTTGAAATTAGAAACTCGTTAAGAATTATGAATAGACTTATTTTATATGTTTCAATTATTCTCCTGATTGGAATTTCAAGTTGCTCAGTAGGTCCGAATTTCCAGAAACCAGTTGTCGAATCTCCTGAATACTTCAGTTACGATAGTATGAGAGAGGATACAATTGTTAACATAAAGTGGTGGGAGCTTTTTAATGATAAGCAACTAATAGCTCTTATCGATTCTGCTTTGGTTAATAACAAGGATGTAAGAATTGCCGCCTCACGAATTGAAGAAGCTCGGTATGTGGTTGGATATACAAAAGCAGACCAATGGCCTTCAATAGGATACAATGGAAATGCGGGCCGCTCAAATATCGATTTAAACGGGAACAGTGGAGCTCCGATTAACAGCTTTTCAGCCCTTGGAAATGTGAATTGGGAAATCGATTTCTGGGGAAAATACAGGAGAGCCAACGAAGCTGCACGCAATGAACTCATGGCCACACAGTATGCTCATAGAGCTGTTATGATAAGCCTTATTTCTGATGTAGCAAGCACATATTTCCTTTTACTTGATTATAATTCCAGGCTTGAAATTTCAAGTCGAACCCATAAATCCAGAATTGAAGGATTAAAAATAATGCAAAGCAAGTTTGAATATGGAACCATTCCTGAATTGGAACTGAATCAAGCTGAAATTCAGGAAGCTATTGCTGCTTCAGCAATTCCAAAGTTTGAAAGAAATGTGGCACAAACAGAACATGCCCTTAGCATTCTTATCGGAGAGAATCCGGAATCATTTCTTGATATAAATGAATTGGTAGATCAAAAGGTTCCTCCTGAAATTCCTGCCGGAATACCATCTGATTTACTGGAACGAAGAACTGACGTTATGCAGGCTGAACATTTATATGCAGCTCAGAATGCCCGTATTGGGGTGGCTCAGGCAATGCGCTGGCCGACCATAAGTTTAACTGCCGGGACTTGGGTTTTGCAAGTGCTGATCTTTCCAGTTTACTATCTGGAGGATCACTTGCATGGTCGGTTGGAGGAGCTATAGTTGGTCCAATTTTTAATTTTGGCAAGAACAAAAGAAGGGTCCAGATTGAACGAGCAAAAACGGAACAGGCATTATTATCCTACGAGAATACAGTGCTCAATGCTTTCAGAGATGTTGAAGATGCGTTGGTTGAAGTTCATACTTTCAAGCAGGAATTGGAATCACGTATGCGACAAAGAGCAGCTGCTCAAAATGCCAGTATGCTTTCTATTGAAAGATACAATGGAGGAGTTACAAGTTATCTGGAAGTACTTGATTCTGAACGCTCATTGTTTGATTCCGAATTATTTACCTCCGAGACCTTTCAGCTTCGATTAAATGCCTATGTAAATCTATATAAAGCACTCGGAGGCGGCTGGGTTTCTGTGGATGAGGAAGCTCAATCACAACAAAATACAGAAGAAGTAAAGTAAGTAATTTCTGGCAAATAAAAATTGGATGATTCTAAAAAGGCTGTTTATTACAGTCTAATTATTCCCTTAACAACTCTGAGGCTATTTTTCCTCCAGTGGCATCTTTCCTACTTATATCCAAATCATATCTCTTCGGATATAGATTTTACCATTGCAGGTGAGGTATTATCGAAAACAACCTTAAATAAAGCCATAAATGCTTCAAAGTGCTTTTTCTTTAATCCCTCTTTTGTTTTTGAATCATTGCCAAATAACTCAGCCAGAATAAGTTTTACTATATCCTCATGTTTAAGAGCATTTTTCACATGTTGAAAATCTTTTACCTCTGAGATGGTTTTCATTGTGCCATCATCCATTTCAAATAGAACCGACTGATTTTTACCCTGCAAGCCTGTCAAAAGTTTAGTAAGTGTTGGATTATAAATGATACCCTGTGCCATAGCGTTTGAATTATAAAATTTGAAACTGTACTAAAGGTAATAAATTAACTGCAGAATAATTAAAAAATGTAGATGGGAAAAATAAATTTAAAATAGTCTAGTCTCAATATTTACTATATTTGCACGAAATTTTAACCCATGAAATTTGTTGATGAATTAAGATGGAGAGGCATGATCCACGACATTATGCCTGGAACGGAAGAATTGCTTGAAAAAGAAATGGTCTCCGGATATATCGGGTTCGATCCTTCAGCCGATTCTTTGCATATTGGAAACCTTGCCGGAATTATGCTCCTTAAGCAATTGCAGCTAAGTGGTCATAAGCCAATTGTGCTGGTAGGTGGTGCTACAGGAATGATAGGCGATCCCTCAGGAAAATCACAGGAAAGGAACCTCCTCGATGAAAAAACTCTGAGACACAACCAGGAGTGTATAAAGAAACAACTCTCCCACTTTCTGGATTTTGATTCAGGCAAGTCAAATGAGGCAGTAATGGTAAACAACTATGACTGGATGAAGGAATTTAGTTTTCTGGAATTCATCCGTGACATAGGTAAACATATTACCGTAAATTATATGATGGCTAAGGATTCTGTAAAATCTCGTATTGGCTCAGAATCAAAAGAAGGAATGTCCTATACTGAATTTTCCTACCAGCTGGTTCAGGGTACAGATTTCCTTCATCTTTATAAAGCCCAAAATTGCAAGTTACAGATGGGTGGCTCTGATCAATGGGGAAACATAGTTACCGGTACAGAATTAATAAGAAGGAAAGAAGGAGGAGAAGCCTTTGCCCTTACCTGCCCCCTGGTTACAAAATCCGACGGATCAAAATTTGGTAAATCAGAATCAGGTAACGTATGGCTTGACCCTGAAAAAACTTCTCCTTATTCTTTTTATCAATTCTGGTTAAATGTTTCTGATGAAGATGCAGAAAAGTACATTAAAATTTTTACTACCCTGCCTAAGAACGAAATTAATGAGCTGACAAATCAGCATCGTGAGGCTCCACATATGCGTCTCCTGCAGAAAAAACTCGCGGAGCAAGTGACTATCCTCACCCATGGGAAGGAAGAACTGGATGCAGCTATTGAAGCTTCTTCCATACTTTTCGGGAAGGGTACAACTGAAACCTTAAAAAGGATGGATGAAAAAACCTTTTTATCTGTTTTTGAAGGGGTTCCAAGATTTAATGTAAAAGAAGATGTTATTCTTAAGGGAGAATCAATAATTAATCTGTTGACTGATGAAGCAGCAGTATTCCCTTCAAAAGGGGAATTACGCAGGCTGGTTTCTGGTGGTGGATTGAGCATCAACAAGGAAAAAGTTTCCGACCTTGAAAAAGCCATGAATAAAAGCTATTTGCTAAATAATAGATACATTCTGGTTCAAAAAGGAAAAAAGAATTATTTCCTTCTGGTGGTGGAGAATGTTGATTCTGAATGATTCAGGAATACTTTTTTTTGATATTTTTCGTTAAATTTTTATCATATTTATAGTCTAATTCTATTTTCTCTCAGCCTAATAGCTAACCTAAACCTCTTGATCTAACCATGAAAAAACATTCAGGGAGCGAATTTGAATTTAGTTCCACAAACATCATTCAATATTTATTTTCAAAATGGAAGCCTCTTTTTCTGGTATCATTACTGGCATTTATTATTTCAGTAATTGCCTCCTTGCTAATCACTCCCCGGTTTAAGTCTACCGTTATAATGTTCCCGGCCTCTTCAGTCTCTGTTTCAGAGGTACTGGTTTCCACAACCAGCAGCAGCAGCAAATCAGGGATCCTGGCCTTTGGTGAGGAAGAGGAAACTGAACAGCTTCTGCAAATCCTGAATTCAGATGAGATCAAGGAGAAATTAATTGAGAAATTTGAGCTGTTTGATCATTATCAAATTGATCCCTCCTCAAAATATAAGTATACACAACTGTATGCAAAAATGAATGGGAACATTTCTTTTAGAAAAACCGAATATATGTCGGTTCGTATTGACGTTTTGGATGAAGATCCCCAAATTGCTGCTGATATGGCCAATGAACTGGCGGCCTTGCTGGATTCAACTATTAACCGTATGCAAAAAAAGAGAGCCGATGAAGCTTTCATAATAGTTTCAAATGAGTATAAGCAATTGCAGAGTGAAATAACTGAGTTACAGGATTCGTTGAGAAAAATTGGTGAACTTGGGATTTACGATGTTGAAGCTCAATCACAGGGCCTTAATGAGGCATGGTTGGAGGCATTGGCTGCAGGAAAAACCTCTCTGGCAAATAAATTGCAGAATCAAATAAACGTCCTTGGAAAATACGGGGGTGACTATATCTTCCTGAAAGAGTTTCTTGCAAATGAAAGTGGCAGACTAAGTTTACTTAAAGATAAATATACACGGTCAAAAGTAGATGCTGAACAATCTCTTCCTCACTCTTTTATTGTCAATGAAGGCAGGGTTGCAGAAAGAAAAGCATATCCCAGAAGAAGTATTATTGTATTGCTTTCAACATTCTCAGCCTTTCTATTTGCCTTTTTTATCCTGATTATTTTCGATTCTTTTAAGCAAAATGCCTAATTCAATACTTGCAAACAGCGGAGACTTAAGCAGAACTAAAATGCTCTGGCTGATGTGTTTGTCTCTTTTGTTTGTGGTAGCAAATATTATATTTATCTCACTAGGATTCTACTACTTCAGTCTTGTTCCGGCAGGTCTTCTGTTGGTTTTATTTAGCTTATTATCGCTTGAAAAAACATTCTTCATCCTTGTATTTCTAACTCCTCTTTCCATTCAGCTTAAGGAATTCTGGCCTGACTTATCCATGAACTTATATCTGCCAACTGAACCCTTGTTGTTTTTAATGCTTTTGCTTTTCATTATAAAATTGGTCCGTGAACAAAGCTTTCCAAAGCAAATTCTGAGGCATCCTGTCTCATTGGCCATTTACTTTTACCTTATCTGGATATTTATAACTTCTATTAATTCTACCCTGCCTATTGTCTCTCTCAAATTCCTGCTTTCACGGCTTTGGTTTATCTCAATATTTTACTTCCTGGCAGTTATAATCTTTAAGAACCCAAAAAAAATCATTCAATTCATTGCAGCTTATGGCCTGGGTCTTTTATTTGTTGTTGTTTATGCATTGATTAATTTATCCCGATCAGGATTTATAGATCAACAAGCAGCACATTCAGCTCCTAATCCATTTTATAGCGATCACACTTCATACGGAGCTATCCTGGCGCTTATCCTTCCAGCAAGCATCGGGATTGCCTTAAAGTCAAAACTTAGCAATACGGCCCGTTTTATCGTATGGTTTACAATAGCATTATTTGCAGTTGCTCTGTTTTTTTCATATTCTCGTGCAGCCTGGATAAGTGTGTTGGGAGCCATAGGGATTTTTATTATAGTAAAACTTAAAATAAGATTTAGTATACTTTTGATGTTTAGCGTATTATCATTTCTATTCCTTTTCTTTTACTGGGGAGAATTAAAAATGAAATTGGAAGATAACCGCCAGGATTCATCATCTGATTTTTCTCAACATGTTCAGTCAATTTCGAATGTTTCATCCGATGCCTCAAATCTTGAAAGAATAAACAGATGGGGTTCAGCAATTAGGATGTTCAGGGAAAAGCCCTTATTTGGATGGGGGCCCGGGACCTATATGTTTCAATATGCCGGATTCCAGTCATCCCGGAATAGAACTATTATCAGTACAAATTTTGGAGATGGGGGGAATGCCCATAGTGAATATCTTGGTCCGCTGGCTGAATCAGGTATATTGGGAGCTGTTTCTTTCATATTAATATTGGTATCATCAATTGCCACCGGAATACGATATTACCAACATCAAAAAATATCTCCCTATAGATGGATTACACTTGCTTTAGTGCTGGGTTTAACAACATATATTTTACATGGTTTTTTAAATAATTTCCTTGATACAGATAAAGCTTCAGCCCTGTTCTGGGGATTTATTGCAGCTCTGGTTGCTCTCGATATTTTTCAGAAAGAGCCAGAAAGGGAATCTATTTAAGAAGATGATTTGATTGAACTAGATATAGAATTGTATTCCTAGAAGAGAAACATCATCAAATAGTTTCTCATTGTCTTCGAGAATTCTTTCCTCAAATATCAGATCTCTGATATTCACATCGATGGAATTGTTGTTTTTAATATTCTTTTCAACAGCTTTGGTACCCATTTCACGGCCAAATTCATCAGGGAGTTCCGACAATCCATCGGTATAACATATGATTTTAGATTCCTGGGAAATTTCCCTTGTCACAGCATCCACTATTGGAATATCATCCAACATACCTATTCCCAGACAATTGCTCTGGAGTTTATACATTTTTTTTGAACCCATTTCATATAGAAGGGGTGCATTATGGGCCGCATTTACATAACTTAAAGCCCTGGTTTCAATATTGTACCTGGCAATAAATAAAGTAATAAACTTCTCGCCATGGGCACTGGAAAGTACACTTTTATTTAGTTTCCTAACCAGGTCTTCGAGCGAGATATCCAAAGTAAACAAGGCTCTAAGAGTAGCCTGAAAATTCGCCATCAACAAGGCGGCAGACATTCCCTTTCCGGAAACATCAGCTATACAAAATCCAAATTCCTGCTCACTCAATTGTACACAGTCGTAATAATCACCTCCCACCTCATGATGAGGATGATAAAAGCCTGTGATAAAAATCTTCTCATTGTTGGGAAGATTATCGTTGCTTGGTATCAACAAAGATTGCATTTTGGAGGCCAGCTCAAGCTCTTTTCGAGTAGATTCCTGTTTCAGACTTTTTTCAAAAAGGCGGATGTTCTCAATGGCAACAATTATGATATTTGAAAGAGTTTGAATGAAGTGAAGGTGCTTAATAATGGGACTTACTCCTTTTTCTTCCTCATCGATATCACCAATCAGTACATAAGCCAAAGGGGCATTGTTATTGTATACAGGCAGAATTACATCAAACTCTTTAAGACTCTTATCCTCCGAACTGCTAAAATAGGTAATATCAGTAATTGGAAGTAGTGTTTCTTCAATGGAAATTCCTGAACTGCAACCAGGTGGACAGCCTGATTCAAGAATAATATCCCATTTTTCATCAAACATTATTATGACGATCTTACCTATATTCAGATCATTCATCAGAACATCCTCGGCCTTTTTAAGCAACTCCTCTGCAGGCAAATTCTCGTTAATTGCCTTCGTAATATTCAATAAGGTATTTAGCTTAAATTTGGAAAGCCTTAGTCGTTTTATGGATGCCGTTTCTGTCATTCAGTAAATTAAAACCAGAAACCTATTATGACTTCACTCTTTCGTAATAAGAACGGTCTCTGGTATCGACCTTAATCTTATCGCCGGTATTAATAAACAGGGGAACATTTAATTTGGCACCTGTTTCAAGTTCAGCAGGTTTTAATGCACTGGTGGAACTAGTATCACCTTTAAAACCAGGCTCGGTATAAGTTATTTCCAGCTCAACAAACGGAGGAAGATCACAGGATAGTGCAGTTTCTGTTTCAGCATGATACATAATCTCAACATCCTGTCCTTCTTTCAAAAGATCAAGTGAAGGAATCATCTCCTCCTGCAGTGATATTTGTTCAAATGTTTCATTGTGCATAAAGTTATATCCAAGATCATCCTTATATAGAAACTGATATGGTCTCCTTTCAACTCGGGCTGTATTAATTTTGTGCCCTGATGTAAAAGTATTATCAATTACCTTACCTGTTTTAATATTTTTAAGCTTGGTACGCACAAATGCGGGTCCTTTTCCCGGTTTAACATGTTGAAACTGAACAATGGAATACAAATCATTATTAAATTCAATACACATTCCATTCTTAAAGTCAGATGTTGATGCCATTTTCTACTATATATCTTTTACTATCCTCAATGGTACAAAAATAAATTAAAACTTACTAATTTAAGCATAAAATTGCAATCGTGGGCTTATTTTTTGGTATGCAGGCTCGAAAACTCATCATTCAAACCTCTATACTTCTCAAGGTTGATTTTAAATTTACCGACCCGCAAATCAACCACCACTTTAATAGGAATTAAGTTCTTATCATCCGAGATCCATAAAGTCATATCATCATTTGTTTTGAATGCTCTCCCAACCTCGGTTACAGGGTTGAATTTAAGACAATCAATTTTCCCGAATTGCGTTTTTATTGTCTCCTTACCTGCGTACCTTACCCTGAAATCCCATAGTTCATCAGTAAAATAGGTTTTAATCTCCACTATTTCTCCAACTTCCAGTCCCTTCGAAATATATTCCGTCCTTAAATAATAAAACGCGGTTAGTATATCAAGGATATTCTTAGGAAGTATATGAAGGCCCGATTTTTGGCTGATGGCAATAGTAGAATCGGGCCATGAATAGTGATCAAAAACTACTTCATTGTACTCGCGATAACTACCTTCCCTTACATTCCTAATGGCCTTTACAGGAAGGTTTGTTTCAGGATCAACATAACAATCATAAATATCTAAAATCTTATAGATTGCATTTGCCACTCCTACTGTTCTTCCGGTCATATTAATAAGAAACATGTTGGAAGCAGTATCCATTTTAAAGCTCATATTTGCCACTCCTGCATTTATGAAACCATAACTTATGGTATAGTCCAAATCCTCTCCTAAATATTCTGGATTAGAATACTCCAATTCTTGCGTGTAACAATTGATGGCTATTGAAACACCAATAATAAAAATTGATATGTATTTTAATGCCTTCAAGTCAAAAGAGAATAGATAATTCTGTATTTCTAAAACCAAATTGATAAATCAAAAAAACTATTAAAATAAATTTGACAAAAAGACTTCTTTCAAGGTCGAATGATTTTGTTTTTTGGGATAGTGGGAATAAAATCCTTCAAATAATAGGGATCAAAATAGGCTACATCTTCAAAATATTTAGCTTCATATGATTTAAAAGCAAGTTCAGCCATATACTTCGAAGAGTTGTTGAATTCACTCATAAAAATGGCATTATTATGATGTATTGTGTCTTTACATTTGAATGCCCCATTCCCAAAAAAACAAATTTTACCCTGGTCCAGCCAGTCTTTAAAAGACTCACTATCAATCACCAAAGCAGAAGTCTTACTGAGTACCTTAAGTTTACTGTTAAAAAGAGCTGTATAAACTTCCATTCGTCGTGCATCGATCATCGGGCACAGGAAAGAATTATTATCTGGTTCTGCTGTACTTTTAAATTCCTGTGACTGAAGCATGCCCCACGCCATAGCTTCCAGGGTATTAACCGATATCAAGGGAATATTCAATCCATAGGCCAGACCTTTGGCAGTTGAGACACCAATTCTCAGTCCGGTAAAAGAACCGGGCCCTTTACTAACACTAACTGCATCGAGTTTTTTTGGATGTATACCTGTTTCTTCAAATAACTCCTGAATAAATACAGCGAGTAATTCCGCGTGGGATTTATCTACATGACTTTCCCGCACAGCAAGTATTTCAGAATTTTCTGAAATAGAAACAGAACAGGTAGGAGTTGAGGTTTCTATATGCAATATAAAAGCCATATGTAAAATGATAAACCTCTTTTGAGCCTGTTTACTTCTTCGGCTTAAACAATTCTTCTCTCGTTACCACCTCAACCAGGGTACTATCTCCAAGTTTTTTTGATATTGCACTATATGGTGCAACAATTACTTTATCATCTTCAGTAATACCTGAAATAATTTCAATGTAATTATTGTCCTGAATTCCGGTTTCAACTTCAATCTTTAATGCTCTGGTATCATTATCCGTCAATTTGAAGATCAGTTCCTTTATTTTTTCTTTCTGACCTGAAACAGGTTCTTCACCCTCTTTTCCAATTCCTCCAAGTGTATCTGCGCGTGTTGTAACCGCCTGGATTGGAATGGAAAGGACATCATTCCTCACTTCTGTTTGAATATCAACGGTAGCAGACATACCTGGCCTGAATGGAAATGGATTTGAAGGATTCACTAAATGACTGTAGGACTCACCCAGTAATAGAATCTTAACATTAAAGCTGGTAACCTGGTCAACTGATACACCTGTAGTTGTTGCTGAATTGGCTATTTCAGTAACCACTCCTTTAAAATCATGATCCATATAAGCGTCGACCTCAATTATTGCAGTATCCCACAAGCTCACCCTTACAATATCGTTTTCATTTACCTCTACAACAACCTCCATCCTATTTAGGTCAGCTATGCGCATCATTTCAGTACCTGACATCAAAGATGTTCCTACTACCCTTTCTCCCTGTTCAATGGTTAAACCATATATCGTGCCATCAATGGGTGCATACAGGGTTGTTTTAATGAGGTTTTCATCTGCTTCATTTAGTGTAGCCTGAGAGCTGTTCACAGATGCTCTTGCAGCTGCAACATCTGCTGCAGCCATTGTATAGGTTGCTTCTGCCTGTTCATATTCAGATTCTGAAATAGTTTTCTGCTCCCACAATTGTTTACTACGACGATAAGATAGTTCTGCCTGCTTATAATTCGCTTCTGTCTGATTAAGTCTTGCCTTTGATGAATTCAAGGAGGCCTGTGCTCGATCCCTGGCTGACTTATATATATCGGGTTGGATTTTTGCCAGAAGCATTCCTGCGCCCACATCCTGTCCCTCTTTTACGTACAATTCAACAATCTCGCCTGATACGTCAGGAGTGATTTTAACTTCTTTCTCAGGATGAATTTTACCATTTCCATTGATGGTTTCTACTATAGTCCTGTTTTTCCCATTTTCAACAACAACCTGGAAGGTTTCAGCTTTGCCAAACCAGCCCTTTTTCTTTCCAATTACAGCCAGAATAATTAATAGGACAGCAATAACTGCAACGACTCTTAAAATTTTATTCGCTTTCATTTTTTAATAACAATTATAATTACAAAACTATAGGATTTCCTCTGTAAAATTCTAAAACATTTAACATGAAAATATACTCATATTTTGCCTGCAATAGCTCCGACTGAGCCTGGGTTAACTGATTTTTGGTAGTGTTGTAATCCACAGAATTCACCAGACCAACATTATATTTTTGCTCAACATATCGAAAAGATTCTATCATTGAAGTCACAGCTTTTTCGCTTGCACGGTATTTTTTAACAGCAGCTAGAGCATCGGCATGTGCCTGTTGAATTTCTTTATAAAGCATAAGCCTGGTATTCTTCAACTCGTACTGGTAATTCTCTATATTCAATTTGGAGTTATTAACATTGGTATTCACCATCCAGCCATTAAATATTGGAATTGAAAGGCCTAATCCAATGCCCCAATTCTGATTGTCTTTAAGTTGATCACCGTATGGATAATATTCCTCAATAATGTTTCCACCACCATCAATACTTAATTTCGACCTTGTATCAGAATATAGAGTTCCATAATTTCCACCCATAGAAATTCTTGGTGACCTTGCGCCTTTTGCAATTTTTAATGCATATTCAGAACTTTTCAGCCTGTATTCTGCGCCCCTTATCTCTGGCCGACCTCTAAGGGCATCACTAAATACCAGATCAACAGGAGGTATAACATAGTTTTCATTAAATAGACTTTCCAGGTCAGGTACTTCTACTTCAAAACCGCCAACAGAATCAAGATCCAACATTTGAGTTAAATTCAAATAGGAAATATCAAGCATATTCTGAACGCTAACCACCTGCATTTCCTCACGTGAGGCCTGAGCGGATATTTCAAAAAGATTCCCTTCAGGAACACTGCCGGCATCAACAAGCTTACCAGTTCTTTCAACCTGTAATTCTGAAACTGCAAGCTGATTCACCGCTACCTCAAATAATTCCTTGTTAAGTAATATTTGAAGATAAGCCAAAGCAATATTTACTGAAATATCATTTTTCAACCTTTCAACGTCTTCATGACTGGCCATCAGTGTATACTTGTTTTGCTTCACCGTATTCAACATTTGAAGACCCTGAAATAATGTAACATTTGAACTAAGGGTTAAATTTTGTGAATTCTGATCCTGGTTTGTATACCTATATGTTGATTGGTCAAGTACGCGCCCGGAGGCATAATTATAGTTTGTGTTGAAATTTAAATTTGGCGCCATATCAATTTTTGATTGCTTAAGCGTATTTTCGTTGAAGGCCGTATTCAATTGCTGCTGCTTAACCTGGATATTGTGGTCATGCGCATAGAATACACAGTCCTCAAGCGACCAAACCTTTTTTTCCTGGCCATTAAGAGAATTAAATCCAGTTAATATAAAAACGAGGCTTCCAATTAAAAGTAGTTTTATTCCTTTCATTGTATACAAAATTTTTGGAGCATAAAGATAAGTATTTCAGGAACTTTATAACATTAAATTTACATGATCTTTTTCAGCATTGTTAACTTTAAAACAATATACCATCAAATTCCTCAAACAAATATGAATCATCTCCTATTGAATTCAGCCATATGAAAGCAATAGGACTCGATTTAACAAGCTTTTAATCAGCTCATTACCTTGGCAAGCTAATTTGCCAGATATTGTTAGAAATGTAAATCAGGACTTGTATTGTATTCAAGTTACCCTAATTTACCCTTAGGGGAATTATAAAGAGGGGTTAAAATGTAAATGTAATACTTTCTTTAAAAAATCAAAGAATATTTCACTTATTAACCCCGAACTTAAAATTTGAATACAATTATGGTAGAAACATTTATCTTTACACGATTATTGGAGGTCAAAGCCAGCAGATTACTTCTCAAAATAAACATAAAATTGAAGCAGCATTTTATTAAAGATATTGGTGATATAACTATTCGAAAGAGCCAAAAGGCCAGGAGATTAACTATTCGAATAAAATCTGCTGATAATATTGAAGTTGTTCTACCAAGCTGGGTCCCATATCAAACCGGAATTGGTTTTGCCAACAGGAAAAAAAACTGGATTATTAAGCATATTAATAAGAATAATTCTTTGGTCAAAAAATCCATTTTTGATGAACAGAGTAAATTTAAAACAAGATGGCATGAGCTTCTTATTTCATGTGAAGATCGGGAAAACATAAATATCCATATCAATAGTTCTACTGTTAAAGTTAGTTATCCATCAAGCCTGACTGCCCATAATCAGAAAGTACAGGAGGCTGTTCGATACGGAATTATTGAGACACTCCGCATAGAAGCAAAAGAATATCTTCCAGATAGAATCAAAACACTCGCTGAAAAGTTTGGGTTTCGATACAACAAACTCTATTTCAAAAATCAAAGGACTCTATGGGGAAGCTGCTCCTCTAAAAACAACATTAATATCAATGTTCATGTAATGAGACTTCCCCAGCATTTGCTTGATTATATATTGATTCACGAGCTGGCACATACTGTTCAGAAAAATCACGGAAAAGATTTCTGGAATTTGGTTGATCAATGTGTTGGAAGTGGGAAATTGCTGGCCAGGGAGCTAAAAGGATACTCAATACACCTTTAACAATCCCCTTTCAAAAAAACTGTAGTAACTATTGATGTCTCAGATACGTAACTCTAAGTAAATAAGATATTCAACTTTCAGTGAGATTTATAATAATTCAAATAGCATTAATATTTATACTTGAACCTGGATTCAGTCAGCTTGATCAAACCTTCAGACCCTACCTGGAAACTGACACCATTTTAAATCCCTTCCCGGAAATCAATTCGCTTAAATCCTACTCAAACAAAGGGCAACTTGATTCAATATATTACCTCGATTGGATTACCGCATCACTAGATTGGGAGAGAAAAACAAGCAGTGTAAAATATTATAATGAAAATGGTTACCTGGATATCGTATTTTTTAGAGTTTGGAATAGCTCTTCAAACTCATGGAAGGACCAGCAGAAAATGCTTAGAACTTATACTGCCCAAAACCTGATATCAGATGAAACCTTGTTGGTATGGGATGACGGATCAGAATCCTGGTTGAATTACTCAAAAACGGAGTATTTTTATACAGTAAACCAGGTGCTGGATTACTATATCCAAAAAGAATGGAATTCAGCTAATCAATCCTGGGAAGAAATAACTAAATACTCATATAATTTTGATAATGAAGGTAATTGGACCCTTTATCTAAGGCAAGACTGGAATACCGACAGTCTAAAATGGATCAACAATTATCAATTTATTTATGCATACGAAGGAGAGAAAAAGGTAAAACAGCTTCGACAAAATTGGTCAACAGCAGATAATGCCTGGATCAATAATCATCAATTAAGTCTTGGCTATAATACAGCCGGCAATTTAGTACTTGAGCTGGGAGAAGTATGGAATATTGGAGGCATGCAATGGGATTCAAACTCCATTATTGGATATACCTATAATCTGGATAATAAAGTCACTGAAAAACGATACAAAACATGGAAACAACCTGAATGGCACGACGCTGTAAAGTACACATATGGTTATGATGACTCAATGAACAATACTGAAATAGTTTATTATATCTGGAATAGCTCTTCACTTAACTGGGAACAAAATACCCAATACCTGTTTGATTATAATGAATACAATGATCTCATTACTGAAACCTGGAAGATTTGGAATGAGTCATCGGTAAGCTGGGAAAATGACTATAAAATAAGATACTTCATTGATTATTCTGTTTCAGCAATTGAACTATTTGATACCAAGGGTATTTTTGTTTTCCCCAATCCGTTTTCAGAATATTTAAGTATTGAAATACAACAAGAATTCAAATTAAACTACTCGGTGGTAATAATCGATATGGAAGGGAAAATTTTATACTCAAATAGCAATTTGAGTAATTCCATACAATTGAATGATGTTGAAATCCAACCCGGATTATACATTTTACTCATTTCTGATGGAAATTGGATCGAAAAGAGGAAGATTCTCAAGCAATAAAATTCTCTTTTTCAGATCATAAAAGCCAAAAATCCTCCTATTAAACTCCATTTATAAAAAAAGTACAATAAAAAATCATTCTTAATAGTTTTGTCGCAAACGTTTGAAACAACTCCTACAGAAAAACTCCATTCTAAAAACACCGGATTTACCCGTCTATAAAGGGAAAAGAAGTTTTTCAGCCAAATAGTTTATAGTTATATTTGAATAAAGATATTCATGCGGTAAATCTATTAACAAACTCCAATTTTAAAATGAAAATGAAACCCAGATTAAGTTTCTGGCAAATCTGGAATATGAGTTTCGGATTTTTAGGAATCCAGTTTGGATTTGCACTTCAAAATGCCAATGTAAGTCGAATTTTTGAATCACTGGGAGCAAAGGTTGAAAATATTCCCATTTTGTGGATAGCAGCTCCTGTAACTGGTTTAATTATTCAGCCTATTATAGGCCATATGAGCGATAATACCTGGAACAGGCTTGGTCGACGGAGACCTTTCTTCCTTATCGGGGCCATTTTAGCCTCCATTGCATTATTTATCATGCCCAACTCACCCACATTGTGGATAGCTGCAGGAATGCTCTGGATTATGGATGCTTCTATTAATGTCTCCATGGAGCCTTTCCGGGCGTTTGTAGGAGATATGTTATCCTCAGAGCAAAGAACCAGAGGGTTTGCCATGCAAAGTTTCTTTATTGGTACAGGTGCGGTAATTGCCTCAGCCCTGCCCTATATAATGACAAACTGGTTTGGCGTTTCAACCACTCCACTCGAAGGGGATGCCATACCACCAAATGTGAAGCTATCATTCTATATAGGTGGAACTGTTTTTCTACTGGCAGTTCTCTGGACAATCATCAGAACTAAGGAATACTCTCCGCAAGAGCTTGCTGAATTTGAAGAGAGTGCAAAGGCAGCCGATGGACTTGATCCCCAGAGACAGGAGACATCTGTTAAGGAGCCTAACTTCATCAAAAACGGAATTTATTGGCTGATTGGGGGTCTTATACTAAGCCTGATCTTTTACTGGATGTCTGCCGTAGGAGAGTTATATATACTTTCTTTCGGACTAATTGCTTTTGGATTGTTACAATTGATAACCAGTTCTGTTCGATCTTCCGGTAAAGGGAAAAGTGGGCTGGTTGAGGTAATGACTGATCTTTTTAACATGCCCAAAACAATGATGCAACTGGCTATTGTCCAGTTTTTCTCCTGGTTTGCTCTGTTCGCAATGTGGATTTATACAACCTCTGCTGTTACAAGTCATATTTATGGCACCACTGATACCACCTCAGAGCTTATATAACGAAGGAGCCAACTGGGTAGGACTATTATTTGCAGTTTACAATGGTTTTGCTGCATTGGTTGCATTTCTACTTCCGGTTCTGGCAAAATATACAAACCGCCGTATTACCCATATGATAAGTCTCATTGCAGGAGGTATTGGCCTTTTGTCTATTTATTTCATACAAGATCCGAAACTATTAATCATTCCTATGGTTGGTATAGGAATTGCCTGGGCCAGTATACTCGCTATGCCCTATGCTATATTAACCGGATCTCTTCCCGGAAATAAAATGGGTACCTATATGGGAATCTTCAATTTCTTTATTGTCATTCCCCAAATTATGGCCGCCAGTATACTCGGGTTTTTTGTAACGCACCTCTACAATGGGCAAACAATTTTTGCCTTAATAACCGGTGGAGTTTCAATGGTAATCGCTGCTATACTTGTCCTCTTTGTAAACGATGTAGATGAATAGTATTTCGAAAGCTGATCCATGAAGTATTCATGAATAAACAACAAGATTCACAAAAAAGACATTATATATGAGTCCGGATTTACTATACAATGAATGGTTGATTATTGAAGAAAGTTTTATCCCGGAAAACAACAGAGCTTCCGAAAGCATCTTCTCTATTGGTAACGGAAAAATGGGCCAACGCGCAAATTTTGAAGAGTCTTACAGTGGTGACTCTCTTCAGGGAAACTACATAGCCGGGGTTTATTACCCCGATAAAACCAGAGTCGGTTGGTGGAAAAACGGCTATCCAGAATATTTTGCCAAAGTACTGAACTCAGCCAACTGGATTGGTATCAATATAAAAATCAACAAGCAGGAGTTGGATCTTTCCAGGTGTGTGGTTCATGATTTCAAAAGGATATTGAATATGAAAGAAGGTTACCTGGAAAGAACCTTCAAAGCAGAATTAGAAAATGGGAATATAATTGAGGTGGAAAGTAAAAGATTCCTGAGTATTGTTGATACCCGTATTGGTGCCATCCGATATTCAGTTAAGGCAGTTAATTTCAGTGGAGAACTTGAAATGACGCCCTATATCGATCTGGATATTAGCAATGAAGATTCAAATTATGGGGAAAAGTTCTGGGAAGAAGAGTCTAAATCGGTTTTAGATGGTGAAGGATACATACTAGGAAAAACAAAAAAACTTGATTTCTTCGTTTGCAGCGGAATGAAATTCGACATTGAAAAGAATGGCATTCCTGTTACTTGTAACTATACCAAAATTGAGGATCAGAAATTCATAGCCAATACCTGCGAAATAGATCTTAAAGAACATGATACTGTTGCTATTTTTAAATATGCTGCCAACCTATCTTCCCTGGATTATCCAGTGGATGATCTAATGGAAGAAACAATCAAGGCGGTTCGAAATGCACAAAAATTGGGATTCACCCAATTGATGCAGGAACACGCTGCTGCCTGGGTTAAAAAATGGGAAGAAAGTGATATTGAGATAACAGGAGATGTCTCCGCACAGCAAGCGATTAGGTTTAATATTTTCCAATTGAATCAAACTTACACCGGTGAAGATGAAAGGCTAAATATCGGACCGAAAGGTTTTACCGGAGAAAAATATGGAGGAAGTACCTATTGGGATACTGAAGCCTATGCCCTTCCATTCTATTTAAGTACGGCCAATCAAAATGTGTCCAGGAATTTGTTGCTTTACAGGTATAAGCATCTTGAAAAAGCAATTGAGAATGCTGAAAAGCTCGGCTTTACAGGTGGAGCAGCTCTATATCCGATGGTTACAATGAATGGTGAAGAATGTCACAATGAATGGGAAATTACTTTCGAAGAAATTCATAGAAACGGGGCAATAGCTTATGCTATTTACAACTATATCCGGCATACTGGTGATGAAGGCTATCTTGCAGATTATGGGCTGGAAGTTTTAATAGCTATTTCAAGATTTTGGAGCCAGCGAGCAACTTTATCACCAGCAAAAGAAAAGTATATGATTCTGGGCGTGACTGGTCCCAATGAATATGAGAATAATGTAAATAACAATTGGTATACCAATACCATTGCTTCCTGGACACTTGAATATTGTCTCGAAAGTTTGAAAAGAGTTGAGGCCTCAAGTCCTGAAAAATTCAAAAAACTAGTCAGAAAGATAGATTTAGATATGGTGAAGGAACCTGAAAAATGGAGTCTCATTATTAAGAATATGTATTTCCCTGTTCTCGAAAAAGAAGGTCTTTTCCTCCAGCAGGATGGCTACCTGGATAAGGAAGATTTAAAAGCAAAAGATATCAATCCTGAGGAAAGGCCAATAAACCAAAACTGGTCCTGGGACAGAATCCTTCGCTCACCTTTTATAAAGCAGGCAGATGTGCTGCAGGGAATTTATTTATTTGAAGAACGATATGATCTCGATACCATAAAAAGGAACTTCAATTATTACGAATCCCGAACTGTACATGAGTCTTCACTATCAGCCTGTATCCATTCCATTTTAGCCACAAAAATAAAGGATATTCCAACTGCCTATGAGATGTACCTGCGAACTGCCCGTCTTGACCTTGACGATTATAATAATGAGGTTGATGAGGGCTTACATATTACAAGTATGGCTGGAACATGGCTGGCTATTGTTGAAGGATTTGGAGGAATGAGGATAAAAAATGGAGTTGTATGCATTGATCCGGCAATACCCGATAAGTGGAACTCTTTCTCGTTTAACATCCGGTTTCGGGGCAACCTTTTAAACTTCCAGATAAGCCAAAAGGGCACCACGGTATTCAATAAACAAGGTGGAGAAATATCTGTAATCATTGGTGAAAATAAATTCCTGATTGATAAGGGAGCTGAATTATTACTGGAAGGGATTTAACCAATCTTTAGCTTGTGGAATTTATTCTGTTTCAGATTTGCAAATAGTCTGTAAATGTGAAAATTATACTTTGTTTCATTTTGTTTCTTCAGGCCTACACTTTTATTTGTTTCAAACAAAATTGTTAATGAATTTATGTTTAAAAGATACATGTTCGTTTCAATTTATATTATCTTTATGCGCCTAAAGTAGTTTACAAATTCATTCAATTAATCAATAAAAAATTATTCTTATGAAATTCAGGTCAGGAGTATTGTATGGCGATGAGATAAAAGCTCTTTTCAACTATGCAAATGAAAAAAACTTTGCAATTCCAGCTGTAAATGTTGTTGGAACCAACTCAGTAAATGCGGTGCTGGAAACGGCCAGGAGGGTGAACTCTCCGGTTATTATTCAATTCTCAAATGGAGGAGCAGTATTTTTTGGAGGAAAAGGTATTTCAAATGAAAATGAACAGGCTGCTATAGCGGGCGGTATTTCCGGAGCTCTTCATGTACACACCATGGCAGAGTATTATGGTGTTCCTGTTATTTTACATACCGATCATGCAGCTAAAAAATTACTTCCCTGGATTGATGGCCTGCTTGAAGCAGGAGAGACTTACTTCGAACAGACAGGAGTTCCATTATATAGCTCACATATGTTGGATCTTTCAGAGGAAAGCCTTGAGGATAACCTTGCCATTAGTAAAAAATATCTTGAGAGAATGAGCAAAATAGGCATGACCCTGGAAATAGAACTTGGAATTACAGGTGGTGAGGAAGATGGTGTTGACAATACTGATGTTGATAGCTCTCGATTGTACACTCAACCAGAAGAAGTTGCCTATGCTTATGAGGAGCTTTCGAAAGTAAGCGATGCGTTTACTATTGCTGCATCTTTTGGTAACGTTCACGGTGTATATAAACCAGGAAATGTTGAACTAAAACCCGAAATTCTTAAGAATTCACAGGAGTTTATTGAAAAGAAATACAAAACTGAAAAGAATCCTGTGAACTTTGTATTTCATGGTGGATCAGGTTCAGAGAAACACCAGATTAAAGAAGCTATTGATTATGGCGTTATAAAAATGAACCTGGATACCGATATGCAATGGGCATTTTGGAATGGTGTTAGACTTTATTATAAAGATAAAGAAGCCTATCTCCAGGATCAAATTGGAAATCCTGATGGTGAGGATAAACCAAATAAAAAATTCTACGATCCAAGAGCATGGTTAAGGAAAGGTGAAGAAAGCTTTATTGAAAGATTAAAAGAAGCATTTGAAGATCTAAATGCCCTTGATAAAAACGTTTAACTTGTTATGGAAAAATTATACCGGGGAAATGACTAGATTATCTGTCATTCCCCGGTTTTTAATTATATTAGGTGATAATAATAATTACTGATATTAAATATAAATACCAACTTAATTAGCAGGCTTAGCAATTCATAAAAATATGTTTCATGGGAAATCTGAAAATTTTTACACGTGTCGTCTTATTGGTTTTAGTAATTGCCTTCAGTTCAATATTTGGAAATAGTATGCAAGCTCAATCGGAAAATATGCACCGGCAAACAGCAAAAACATTTAAATCAAATTCCGGTGAAATGCAATATCTTCTTTACCTGCCAGAAAATACCTCTGGTATTGATTTGCCACTTATTTTATTTCTGCACGGTTCAGGCGAAAGAGGCAACGACATTGAGCTCATAAAAAAACATGGTCCACCTAAGTTGGCTGAAGAAAAAGATTTTCCATTTATTATTGTTTCACCTCAATGTCCCAAAGATAAATGGTGGGATGTTGATTTATTGAATGAACTTCTGGATGAGGTAATTTCAAACAACAAAGTGGATAAAAGTAGGGTCTATCTCACAGGACTTAGCATGGGAGGATATGGTACCTGGGCTCTTGCAACAAAATATCCTGGAAAGTTTGCAGCTATTGCACCCATCTGTGGTGGCGGAGACCCAAGCACTGTTTCATCAATTACATCCATTCCTGCCTGGGTTTTTCATGGAGCCAAAGATTCAGTTGTACCAGTTACAAAGTCTGAAGAAATGGTCGATGCATTAAGAAAGGCAGGAGGATTTGTGACATTTACCATTTATCCCGAAGCCGGACATGATTCTTGGACGGAAACCTATAATAACAACACCTTGTACGAATGGTTTCTGAATTACCAGCTGAAATAATTAAAAAACATCTAATAAAATAATTATGGACAAGACATTGCTTATTGGCATAATATTGACAGCCCTAACCCTAGTCGTATTCTTTGGTTGCAAACAAAAAGTAAAAGCTAAAAAGGAAGAGCCAATCGCTTTCAAGAGTGAGGTAGTTCATCCCGAATGGACAAAAAACATCAATGTATATGAAGTAAATGTTCGTCAATTTACTGAAGAGGCAACATTCAAAGCCTTTGAAAGTCATCTTCCCAGATTACAAGAACTGGGTATCGATGTATTGTGGTTCATGCCCATACATCCTATTGGAGTTAAAAACCGGAAGGGAGAGCTTGGTAGCTACTACTCTGTTAAGGATTATATGGATGTAAATCCTGAGTTTGGGAACCTGGATGATTTTAAAGAACTGCTTGATAAAGCTCACGATTTGGGATTTCATGTAATAATTGATTGGGTACCGAATCATACTTCATGGGATAATCCACTCGCCCTGGAAAACCCTGAATGGTACATTAAGGATTCTACCGGAAGTTTTATACCACCTTTGGGCACTGATTGGACAGATGTTATTCAGCTCGATTGGTCACAGCAGGGATTGCAGGATTACATGATTGAAGCCTTTACATTCTGGGTAAATATGGGTGTTGATGGCTTCAGGGTGGATCATCCCCATAAAACACCCTATGAATTTTGGGATCGTGCAAGGATGGAATTGGATAAAATCAAACCTGTATTGATGCTGGCTGAAAACGAAGATCAGCTGGAGTTTATGGAAAAAGGATTCGACATGAATTATGCCTGGGAACTCCATCATCTTATGAATGAGGTGGCGCAGGGAAAGAAAAATACTAAAGAACTGGTTAAATATTTTGAAAAAGAGAACAAGAAATTTCCTTCAAGTATTTACCGACTTCGTTTTATGACAAATCATGATGAAAATTCATGGGCCGGGACAATAAACGAAAGGATGGGAGAAGCTCAAAAGGCCATGGCTGTTTTCACTTTTACAATTCCTGGAGTACCTCTTCTTTACAGCGGACAGGAAGCATGCATGGATAAGCGATTGAAGTTTTTTGAAAGAGATCCAATTGTATGGGAAGAATGCGAACTTACAGGTTTTTACAAGGACCTGATTCAACTTAAGAAAGATAATGAAGCTCTTTGGAATGGGGACTATGGTTCACCAATGACAATGATTAAAACATCAAAAAGTCGCAGAGTATTTGCTTTCTCCCGTGAAAAGGAAGATAATAAAGTGATTGTATTCCTGAATCTGAGTAAAAATCCAACCAGGATCAAGCCCAACCTTAAAACACTGGAAGGCAACTATACTGATTTTACTACCGGCAATAAAGTAGAACTGCCATTGATGGATTCCTTAAGTTTAGGATCATGGGATTATAGAATACTCGTTCGGTAATTTAAGACTTTGTATTTCCCATTCGAATGGAAGTCATTTCTGATAATTACAATTTCGGATTATATGATAAACTGTTATTAAATTGTTAAAGGCTAGTAAAATGAAAAAAAGTATATTGTATTTTTTATTATTAGTATTCCTTGGTTGTAATTCTAACAATTCTTCTGTTGGGGAATTCCAGACCTTTACCAAACCGGCCGAGAATCCAATTCTAAGTGCTGATTCATCCTTAACATTTGTTTGTCCGGTAAAAAATGAAGTAGTACACTGGCAGAAAGCAGATGTCTTTAATCCGGGTGCTATTGTGAAAGACAATATGGTTTATTTACTTACTCGATGTGAAGATAATCCTGGAGCCATTCTTGGGGGAAGAACTTCAAGAATTGGTTTGGCCTATAGTGAGGATGGGATTCACTTCACAAAGCATCCTACTCCTGTTTTGTACCCCGATAGCAGCTCCTTTTTTGAATACGACTATCCGGGAGGATGTGAAGACCCCAGGGTGGTGGAAACAGAGGACGGCTTGTACGTTGTGGCATATACCTCATGGAATCAAGATGTTGCCAGGCTCAGCATTGCCTTTTCAAGGGACCTTATGACCTGGGAAAAGAAAGGACCGGCATTTGCCAAGGCTTATGATGGTAGATTTTTAGACTTTTGGTCCAAGTCAGGATCTATCATTACAAAAATGGATGGAGAACGGCAGGTTGTAGCAAAAATGGATGGAAAATACTGGATGTACTGGGGTGAACAATTTATAAATCTTGCCTGGTCAGAAAATTTGTATGATTGGTATCCTTCGGTAGATGAAGATGGGGAGCTTGAGGCAATTGTTGAACCCAGAAGTAAAAAATTTGATAGTCACCTTACAGAATGCGGGCCACCAGCCATCATTTTAGATGAGGGTATTGTCCTGCTTTATAACGGGAAGAATGCTGAAAATGAGGATGCTGATCCAGATTTACCTAAAGGAACCTATTCCGTTGGAAAATTAGTTTTCGACATAAAAAATCCAAAAAAAGTTATCTCCCGTTCTGATACATACCTCTTAAAACCAACTCTTCCCCATGAGATTACCGGCCAATATAAGTCAGGGACCACATTTGCTGAAGGTTTGGTATATTTTCAATCGAAGTGGTTTTTATACTATGGAACAGCAGATTCCTATATTGGTGTTGCGGTTTCAGAATAGCTTTACTACGTCACTTCTGAACATGAACTATTTGCAAGTCCCCATTGTTTATAGCTATAAGCAGGAAATGTTTTCCATTCACTTCAATTGACCGAATCTTCCTTGCATCACCAGGTATTTTCAGTCCACTTTCCATTGGCATTAAGGTAAGATAGGACGCATTCTTATCTCCAAGTAAACACCAGCCATAACTTGCATCATATCGACCATAGGAAGGTCTTACCGAATGGTTGTTCCCGACCAGTACAATGTCAGGTATACTATTTAAATCAAAATCATGAACCATAATATCACGAACCGGAGAAAATTGGGCCTCAGTAGGAAGAGTTTTTGTTTCAAATGTTCCATCTCCCTTATTCAGGAAATAGCAACTTTCAAATAAGACAGCTTCTTTACGAATCGATTGATTAATTTTTTCCTGTCCAAAAATATCCTGAACGGTTTTTTCTCCAAAGTCAGAATAATTGGGATACTTCCTTTCCAATCCCACTATTTGATCTGTCAATTGATCCAGGGAAGCAATTGGATAACTGATTCCATTAAAGTAGGAACAAATTAGCTGCTCAGGTAAACCATTGTTATCAAAATCATTTACATACATTTCAACTGGCTCCTCCTCGGAAGCCTTCAGAATGGAGTTTAGTCCCAGATTCCCAGCAATTATATCCATATCGCCATCCTGGTCCAAATCAGCAACCTGTATACAATTCCACCATCCTGATGTTTTATCAAGGCCTGCCTGAATGCTCACATCTGTAAAATATCCCTCATCATTCTTAAATAATAGATACTTTCATCCATTCCCCTACCACAACTAAATCCAGATCATCCATCTTTATCATAATCCATCCAACTCGCGTCAGTCACCAATCCAATATTCTGAATTTCATCGCACCTTTTAGCTGTTACATCTTTAAAAAATCCATTTCCATCGTTTTCAAGAAGATATTGGCCCGGAGATATCCCATAGGCACCGGGTACCGATCTTGAACCTACAAATAGGTCTATATCTCCATCAGCATCAAAGTCGGCAGGCCGAACACACGATCCATTATAAGCCATGAAGGGGATTGATCCTTTTTCAGACTTGCTAAATCCACCTTTCCCATCGTTTATGAGTAAGCGATCAGCCAGCATAGGATCCATCATTCCCACCTCATTTCCACCTCTTACTATATACAGATCGAGATCTCCATCTCCTTCTGCATCAAAGAAGCTCGCATCCACATCTTCAGTATACAGGTCTATGTTTAAAACAGGTATATGAACAGATTTGAAAGATCCATTACTCTGCTGAGCAAATAATTTCGCTGATTGTCCTTTTGCTCCTCCTATAAAAACATCATCCAGCTTATCTCCATTTATATCCCCTACTGCCAAAGCAGGCCCCTCATTGGATAAATTGTGTGGAATCAACCTTTCCCGTGTCAAATCATTATAACTATCCTCCTTATGACTGAACTCAAGTCCAGGAATCCTATAGAAAGAAAACAATTTTGTAGCTCCAATAACTTTTTTATTATCTGATACAAGTTTTTCTGTACCACCCATCTCTAAAGTTAAAAACTGGTCAGCTGGCACATCATACCATATATTTTCTGATTGATCCGGCCAACGCACTACCAAAGAATCTATCACATCACTTTCACCAAGCCCAAAATGAAGCACATCGGATGTTGCAGACAGAAATCCCCTTGTTGCAAATTGCTCAGCGATCAATTTTTGTTCTTTGCAATAAAGGGTGACACGAGATCCCACAGCTCGAAGGTTTAATTCTCTTCCTTTGAGCTCAACAGATAAATAATGGTTATCCAACTGAATTTCAGCGTTGTTCCTGTAGATAAAAGCCGGGCTATTTATATTATTTACAATAAGATCCAGGTCACCATCATTGTCAAGGTCAGCATAAGTGGAACCATTGGAATATGATTTGATGTCAAATCCCCAATCAGAAGCCATATTCGAAAATGTAAGATCTCTGTTGTTCTTGAAAATATAATTGATGTTGGGATACAGTGGCATTTTTTCATACAACAATTTATCGGACACACCACTGTTGTCTCTCATTGGGAAATTCCTGTTACCACCGGTTAAGAATTTGACATAATCCAGATCATTGGCCCTGCGATATATACCGTTCGTGATGAAAAGATCTTTCCAGCCATCATTATCAACATCGCAAAAAAGAGGCGACCAGCTCCAGTCAGTAGCGTAAATGCCTGCCAATCGACCAATTTCGCTAAACATTCCTCCACCCAGATTGAGTTGAAGGGTATTTCTTACGAATTGATAATAGTACCCGTATTTTAGTTTAATCTCTGAGAGCTCAAAGTCATCTTCTCCTCCAGATTGTTTCAGGATTTGTTGCTCATCAGGTAACATATCCAGGACCATAATATCAAGAAGTCCGTCATTGTTAAAATCACCAACATCATTTCCCATTGAGGACCTGCTTGTATGGGCTAACATTTCAGTTAGCTTCTCAGAAAAAGTTCCATCACCATTGTTGATATATAAATAGTCATCCTCATGGAAATCATTGGAAACATAAATGTCAGGGAATCCATCATTGTTAAGGTCACATATATTTACTCCCAGGCCATACCCAATCTGGCTGCTGTATATACCTGCATGGCTGGTCACATCATTAAAAACCTGTCCATTCTCACCTCCATCGTTTCGATACAGCCTGTCACCAGCTCTTACATCATTGCCATAGCGTAAATCTACATTGCCATAACTGCGGGAAGTATGCACCGAATGGTTCAACAAATACATATCAAGATCCCCGTCAATATCATAATCGAAAAAGGCAGCCTGGGTAGAAAAACCCTGAAAGTCTAAACCATAGTTAGCTGCAGATTCTTCAAATGTTAGGTCGCCATGATTAATAAACAGTTGATTTCTGCCTTTTAAATTCTTATAATTCCCAACATGACAAACATAAATATCTAAAAATCCATCGCCATTTACATCTGCCATTGTTACACCTGTGGTCCAATCACCCTCACCGGCTACTCCTGCTTTATCAGTTATATCCTCAAATTTGAAATCTCCTTTATTTAGGTATAATTTGTTGGAATGTTGATTGGAGGTAAAATACAAATCGATAAGACCATCGTTATTGATGTCTCCAGCAGCCACACCTGCACCATTATTGAAGTAGAGGTACTCAATAATGTTAAATTCCTCTGTTTCTTTAAGCTGGTTTATAAAATCAACATGGGTAGAGGAAGGGGATAATAACGAAAACAAATAATCTCTTTCTTTTTCCTCAGGTTTACAGGAAAAAGTCAATAAAAGTACAAACAAAATAAGCTCTGATTTTCTCATAAATATAAATCAATATTCCCGTCATAATCGCCAAACTTCACCGCCAGAACCTATTATTAATAAATAGGAGGGTTTTCAATACATATACATCTAAATTAATATAATTCTTCAGTTAAATTTAAATTTTTAGATTCGATTCCCAGATAAATCTCAGCTTTCCATTCTATCTCATTACCACCGGAATGCGGATCATTATGATAAACTTCAATCAGTTTATGATTACTCCGGTATCCGAGCTTGCTCGCCTGTTCAACTAAATTGTACCAGGAAATATCTGAAACGCTATAATTTCCGTAGAAATCTGTTTTTACTGCATCCATCCCTTCAACTGTTTTAAACTTAATTTCAGGGTGTTCCGGTATAGCATCACCCTTGGCGATTGGAAAGCAAAAATCAAAGTTGATAGAATCCTGGAATAGATTCCAGTCATGAACAATCACAAAAGGATTGCCGTCCAATTCAAGGTTATTTCTTTTTACAAATTGGTTCAACTCTATAACATTTGACATCATTGCTCTTGCTTTACCTCTAGGAGTGCTTTTTAAGTTAATACAAACACAGGATTTTTTCTCAAATTGATCATAACCAGTAAATTCAAAATGAAACGTTTTCAACATTAATTCCAACCTTGTTTTAATGTCAAGCAGATTGCCCCTGACACTGTTTTTAAAAGGAGTATTTATGAACGGTACAGTTAAACGGTTATAAAGCTTTCGGTCAGGATCAGAAACATAAGCTCTGATCATGGTAATTGAATCATTTAACGGTTCGAATTCCCAGTTGAAAATCAAAGTTGTATCACTCAGCATTACTTTTTTTGAAACACTCCTGACTGGATCTTTCCTTGTAATTTCAATTTTTGAGCCAGCCCGGGTTCGATTCCAGAGATCCCAATTAAGAATGTTAAAATAAGCAATATCGGGGGCGGTTTTCGCTGTAAAATGAGCCTGGTAATCACTAGGCCTCATAAGAAGGTATGTGATACCTGCAATCAGGGCTAAAAGAACGATTAAAGCGATAGAGACTAATATTTTTCTCACAGTTAAATATCCTTCTATTTGTTTTTGATCTTATACCACAACAGGGAATCATTATTTGGTGCAGCCAGCAAATAGTCTTCATTATCAACTGTTATTCTGGCTATTCTTCTGATTTCTTTCTGGCTGAAATTTATTCCGGTTTCCAACCCATCGAGAATCCTGCCATCACCTGAAAGCATGGTTCCCGTGTTGGACACAAACCGTCCATGGTAAGAAGATACTCCAAGAAAATTAGCAGCCATCAGTATATCTTCTTTTCCATCAGCATTTAAATCATTCACAAAAAAACGATTGATGGGAGAGATTTGCAATTCATCTCCAAAGGGAATAAAAGTAAAGGATTCCCCATTGTTGCTCAGGTATCCTGAAGCCAGCGTGGTTGCGTTTAGTAACGATGCTTGCGTCAGAGCTTCTTTTCCAAAAACCTGTTCCATGGTTTTGCCTGCAAAATCATGATAAGAGAGAAATCGTTCTCCGATCATGCCCTCCAGCTGGCTGTCAAGTTCATCTTTTGAATTAATTGGATAATACTCCCCATTTTTTTCCAATGCAATAAGCGTTTCTATCTGGCCGTTTCCATCGAAATCGTCAACATACATTTTTAAAGAAAACTTTCGAGAACCATGAAATTTGCTGTTTAAACCCCAGTTGCCCAATAAATAATCCATATTCCCATCCTTATCTATATCGGCAGGTTGAATGGTTCTCCATAATCCTTCAATGGCTTCAGGAAGATATTCTTCTGTGACATTGATAAAGGTTCCATTTTCGTTGCTAAAAAACTGAGGAGACATCCATTCACCGACCAGAATCAGACCCGGGAATTGATCTCCGCTAAAGTAGCACCACAGAGCATCGGTAATCATCCCCACATTTTTTAATGCCGGTTGGTCGCTCAGAGAGAAATTCCCCTGCCCGTCATTAATTAAAAGAAAGGAATTTGGAATTTCTCCAAAACGGTAAGAAACAGCACGTCCACCAACAAATATATCCAGATCACCATCAAGGTCATAATCAGTCATTCGTGCAACAGAACCGTTTTCAAAATAGTCCGGGACTGCCTGTTCGTTTTTAGTGAAATTGCCTTTCCCATCGTTAAAATAAATACGATCTTTCAGTTCCGGTCTTTGATTGAAGAATTCACCACCGGCTGATACAACAAACAGGTCAAGGTCGCCATCACCATCAAGGTCATTAAAATGTGCATCAACATCTTCAGTAATCCTGTCGGCAATAAAATCAGGTATTTCCATTATAGAGAATCCCTCTTTGATCTGGATGAAAAGTCTGGCTGCGTATAATTTTGACCCGCCCAGAAATACATCTAGCAAACCATCACCGTTTACATCGCCAATCGCCAATGCAGGACCTTCAGCTGAAATTTTATAAGGGATGAGTTTTTCCCTGTTAAAATCTTCGTATCTGTTTTCTTCATGAGCTACTAAAATGATTTTTGAAGTATCAGGTGGTCCAAACCATTTTTCATGGACTGGATTTAATCGTGCCCAGTCAAATTGCTTCAGGTTTTCTGAAGGGCTTATATTCAATGTCTGGTTGGCATCTACCAGTTCATGCTTTTGGTAACTGTTGTCTGGCCAAATGATAATCAGCGAATCAATAATTTTTGAAGTACCTAATCCGAAATGAAGAACTGGTTCAACCGAAGATTGGAAACCACGGGTGCAGTTTAACTGGCGTGTTTGTAATTTATTTTTGTTATAAAGCAAAACTTTTGTTCCGATGCCAAATCTGTTTTCATTTCGGTAATTAAATCTCATTTTCAGATAGTTGTAGGCTTTACTGTTCTTATTATTGTAGATAACAGGAGAATTACAGTAGTTATTGATTACTAAATCCAGATCTCCGTCATTATCAAGGTCCGCATATGCAGATCCATTGGATTTAAGTGTATCAATGGGCATCCATTCCCCCGACATATTTGTGAACCGATTCCCGTCACCCTGGAACACGTAATTGTGAACGATACCCGAAGGCATTGTATTTATTGCTTCATTGTCCACTAAATGAGTTTTGCTTAATTTATTCCGGATTTGTTTTCCGGAAATGAATTTGATATAATCAAGATCATTAGGTCTGCGGTGAATACCTGTCGTAATGAACAGATCTATAATACCATCCTGATCCAGATCTGCAAACAGGGGGGACCAGCTCCAATCGGAAGCAGCGACCCCACTGATAAGAGCTTTTTCAGAGAAGAATTCGCCACCCTTGTTAATCTGAAGCATATTGCGCATATACTGGGGATGATAGCCCAATTTAGTCCGTCTTTTCTGTAAATCAATAGGTTCATCACCCTTAGAAGCTTTCAGAATTTTTTCTTCTTCGGGTAAAATATCAAGTGTTATGATATCAACAAACCCATCTCCATTTATGTCTGCAATGTCGTTACCCATTGAGAAACGGCTGACCATGCCGAAATGCTTCTTAAGTTGTTCCGAAAAAGTACCGTCACCATTGTTGATATAATAATAATCGTCTTCGTGAAAATCGTTACCCACGTAAATATCATCCCATCCATCGTTGTTAAAATCGGCAATTCCGAGTCCCAGTCCATAACCAATAGGGCCACCCAGCAAACCGGCTTTTTCACTGACATCAACAAAACGGCCTCCCTGGTTCTCCATCAATTTGTCACCTGATACGTAGTTATGCTGGTAACGCAGAGTGGCAGGTCCGTATGAGCTGGTTGTGTGAACGGCCTGGTTTAGAAGGTACATGTCAAGGTCGCCATCTTTATCGTAATCGAAAAATGCTGCAGATCCTGAATAGCTATCAAAATCAAGTCCATACCTGCGTGCTTCTTCTTTAAAAGTTCCATCTCCCTGGTTAATGTAGAGTTCATTCCTTCCATCAAAACCGCATACACCAACAACTGCCATTACATAAATATCCAGAAAGCCATCCTGATTTACATCTGCCATTACCGAACCGGTATTCCAATCGGAATGACCACCAACTTTTGCCTGGTCTGTTATATTTTTGAATTTTAAGTCACCCTGGTTCAGATACAGGGCATTGCTTTGTTGGTTAGCAATAAAAAAAAGATCGGGAAGTGAATCATTATTGATATCACCTATAGAAACGCCACCACCATTGTAGAAATACAGATAATCCAAAATATTGGCATCATCGCCATCCACAACCTTATTGACGAAATCAATACCTGATTCAGATGAAAGAACCAAGTCAAATTGCTTGCTGTCATTTCGGTCACATGCAACGACCGTAACAAACAGGAACAAAAAGTAAAATATATTACTTAATGATTTTATATATTTTTGATCCTTCATTGTTGATTCCCAATATTAAATATTGTTTATCATTCATTATTATCTCATTGATGCTTTTAACTACTCCCAGACCGGAAGTCCCTATTTGTTCAGGTTTCATGAATCCACTTTCACTTCCCCAAAGCAAATGTGCAAAACCTGCATCAAGTCTTCCAAACTGGGGTTTATAACTATGATTATTTTCACCTAAAACGATATCAATATTACCATCATCATTCACATCAGCTGCTAAAATCACATTTACACATGTAAACTGAATTACCTGTGGCAGAGCTTCTATTCTATACTGATTTTCGCCTTCGTTGTATGCCAAAACGCTTTCAGAAGTAATAACCTTTTTTACAATGGAATTTGTAACTACAGCATCGGGAAGTAATTCATAAATGGATTTTTCAGCATATTCAGCAAAATTCAAGTCTTTCTTTAGGAGAGAAGGAATTTGAGCCGTAATTTCTCTTTTTAAAGGAACAGGCTTGTCTTTACCTTCAATATATCTCGTAAATATCTGTTCGATTGTACCATTGTTATCGAAGTCGTTCACAAACATCTTTACCGGTGCCGCTCTGCTTACTTTTATGTATGAGTTGTTGCCCCTGTTACCAAGCACCATGTCCATGTCTCCATCATTGTCTAAATCAGCAACCGATACAGCGTTCCACCATCCAGTCAGGGAGTCAAGCGAGGTTTCAAGTGGACTTAACCGACGTCCTGAATTTTGATGGATAACAGGAGCCATCCATTGGCCTACAACAACAAGATCTTTCAAACCATCTTCATCCATATCATGCCATGCTGCATCTGTGACCATTCCCATTTTGTTGAATTTATATGCTTTGGCTTCAGTGATATCTTTGAATTTTCCTCCTCCGTCGTTTTCGAGCAGATAGTGTTTGGGATTAATGCCGTATATACGTGAAACGCTTAAACTGCCTACAAACAGGTCCATATCACCATCCTGGTCGAAATCATAGGGTGCAACGACAGAAGTATTATACCTGAAATCCGGTATTGCAGCATCCACTTTATCAAATGTACCTTTACCATTATTAATATACAGACGATCGCGTAATAACCTGGAATCATCTTGTTTATCGTTTCCTCCAGAGCCTACATAAAGATCCAGGTCCCTGTCGCCATCTGCATCAAGGAACCTGGCGGCAGTATCTTCAAATTTTTTGTCCTTCTCGAAGCAGTCATTTTTTTGAAGTATCATTTTTCCATTAGCCGACTGAAGATAAATTTGTCCCCTGTAATCAGTAGCTCCTCCAATAAATACATCATCAAGACCATCGTTGTTTAAATCGCCCACATCCATTGCAGGTCCTTCGCGAGATAACATTTGAGCAATTAAACCCTCGTAATCAAAATCGATGTAAAAGTTCTCTTTATGCGGATCAAATGGCGAATCACATTCAACTAATTTTTCAGTTGCTGTTATACTGCTTTTATTAATAAGCTCATATTTCGTTGCATCTTTGATGTTGAATGTAATCAATTGGTCACCGCTAATATTCTCAGCGATTTGTCTTTTACGGTTGGGCCAGATAACTTCAACAGAATCAACCTCAGTTACATTACCTAAACCAAAATTTAAAATATGACCAACAGAAGATTGGAAACCTCTGGATGAGATCATCTCTTGCTTATGAGTTTGATCATCGTAAAAGACATTCACAACACTACCAATACCGAAGGTATTTTGACCTTCACCTTCTAACTGCACTTTCAGAAAATGATTACTTGTTTTTTCATTGGTTTTATTCTCATATACAAAACAGGGCTGGTTAACATTGTTTATAATTAAATCAAGGTCTCCATCATTATCAAGGTCTCCATAAGCAGTACCATTAGAGAAACTTGGGATGTCGAATCCCCATTCGGCACTCATATTGGTAAAAGTTAAATTCCCATTGTTTCTGAGTGCATAATTCGGAACAGGTTTACTTGGCATTTTATTGATGATCGAGTCAACTACTTCTTTTTTCCCTGACAGGGTCATTTTTTGAATAATCTCGTTAGCAAAAAAATCGATAAAGTCCTGGTTGGTAAGATCATGATAAATTCCGTTTGATACAAAAATATCGATGTACCCATCGTTGTTCATATCGAACATTATGGGTCCCCAGCTCCAGTCGGTTTCTGCTACACCAGAATGAAAAGCAATTTCGGAAAATGTTCCATTGCCATTATTCAGTTGCAAAGTATTTTGCATAAACTGGTGATAAAAATCGTCCCTCAACTTGAGTTGGTAAATATCGTATCGTTCAAATTCGCTGGTATTTTTTAATCGCGTATCTCCTTCCGGTAACATATCTGTTACATATATTTCAGAGAAGCCATCGTTATTAATGTCGGCCATATCTACTCCCATTGAGGCAAGGCTTAAATGGGCCATCCAATCTTTTATACTTTCTTTAAAAGTTCCATCTCCGTTATTGATGTATAAATAATCTCGTTCATAGAAGTCGTTCGCAACATAGATATCCGGCATCATATCCTGGTTGATATCACCAACCGTTACTCCCATTCCAAATCCAATAAGGCTGCCATAAATGCCAGCTTCCTCACTCACATCTTTAAATTTACCATGATCATTTCTTAGCAGTTTATCACCACCACCCTTTACCAATTCGGGTACGTCCCATTTTTCGCTTCTCACCATACGCTGGTTGGAGTACCCCATGCTGTTTACAGGAATAAAACTGTTATTCAGGATATAAACATCCAGATCACCATCCATATCATAATCAAAAAAGGCAGCATGTGTTGTAAAACCGTTATCTGCCAATCCGTATTTTTCAGCCTTTTCAGAAAAAGTTTGATCACCATTGTTGATGAATAGTTCATTTTTCTGGTTATCACCCTTAACATTTCCTGCATTGCAGACATAAATATCCAGTAAACCATCCCCATTGACATCAACCATCACCACACCGGTAGACCAGGCGTGTTCACCTGCAACTCCTGAACTGGCAGTTATGTCCTGAAATTTGAAGTCACCCTGGTTCAAAAACAATTTGTTTTTCTCCATATTAGCTGTCATATAAATATCAGCTAAACCATCGTTATTGATGTCTCCGATTCCAACTCCTCCCCCATTGTAGAAATTTCGGTAGAGAAATATATTTAAGTTTTTCTCATTGGTTATTTTATTGATGAAACTGATACCACTCACTTCAGAAGGTATCAGCTGGAACAAGGTGTCTTTGCGGATTTCAACCTTTTGATTATTCCGACAACCGGCGATTAATAAGGCAATAAAAAATGATAGAATTTTAATCCTGTTCACAGATTGGATGATTTCTGAATTTTACAAAAACCCGGAAGCGTATATATTGTATTAATCAAGGTTTAAATTTAGCCCTATTTAATTAATTTTAAAAATATATTAGCCAGAGTGCATTGCATTCTGGCTAATAATAACTAATCCGTACGATTGTATAAGCTTGTACTACCTAAGTGTTTAATTAATATCCCGGATTTTGTATTAAATCTGGATTTGCCACAATCTGAGCTGAAGGGAACGGGAATAATAAATAAGTTGGATCGGAAGCCGGTTTTTGGTCCCATGCTTCAAGGAATTTTCCATAACGGACAAGGTCATTACGTCTCCAGCCTTCAATGTATAATTCACGACCTCTTTCCTCTAACATATCATCTTCAGTGAGGGATGCCAGTGGTGTGGCTCCCCGGACCGTTCTCAGGTCATTTACAATAGTCAGTGCGCCTGAATTATCCCCAGTACGCATTAAAGCTTCTGCTTTCGATAACAGCACATCGCTATATCTTAAGAATGCAAAGTCATTTCCTGGTACATCTTCCGCATTCATATCCGGAATATATTTGAACACACGAACACCACTGACCTCAAGAAGAGGACCTGAAACCATAATTGGACTTTCCAAAGTAAATGATAATGGATTTCCCTGGCGGTCTTTCAATTCTTCACCTGCTGCATTATACTGTTGTCCGAAAGCGAGACCAGCCAATAAACCGGTTTGTGCTTTTAATGTCGGTAATTCAGTACTTTTACGCTGGTCACCATCATCAAAAGTATTATAAAAATCAGCCAGAGTAGTAAAACCATTCCATCCGCTCGGAGTTTGATTATAATGCAATCCTGCCATCCATGTTCCCCGCATACTATTTGAATGAATACCTGCAGTATTATTTGAACAGAAAATTAACTCTGAGGAATTTTCGCCATTATCGGAGGTGAAGTTTTCGAAATATTCAGGTTCCAGTGCAAAATTACCCGAGTTGATTATGGCATCACAGTTTGAAATAACCTTGTCCATATCATCATGTACCAAACGAAAATGTCTGTCGATCATCACTATCAAAAACTGGCTTATTCAAGTATGCTTTAGCCAATAAAGCATATGCTGCAGCCTGGGTGGCCACCCATGGATCATCAGAAACAGGTAAGTCACCAACAATTGCTTCCAGCTCAGAGATTACATAAGCAATTGCTTCAGGGCTGCTCATAACAGTTGGTATATCAGAAAGAGGTGCTCCTGGTTCACGCATCGGAACCTGACCCCATCCGTCGCAAATCCAAAATACATAAAAGGCTCTCAGGAAACGTGCTTCAGCTTCTTGCTGCGCAGCTGGATTGAATTGAAGAAGGTCAATTGCCGAAAATAATCCGGAAGTTAATCTGTTAAAGTAATTACGTAAAGTTGCATGATCTGCATCCCAGGTTTGCTGGTGTAACGCACGCCATGCACCATTGTCATCCCAATCACCGCCACGTGTAGGTGCAATCCAGGTATCAGCGGTATGTTCAGCTATGATATCCGATCCACTACCGTGAATTTCGCGGAGGGTAGCGTATGCTTCAGTTAATAAACTTGAAACATCTGGTGTTGTACCTGAGGTAGCTTCTTCTACCTGTTTTAATGTTAACCGGTCTTCTAATTTTTCATCAAGTTTTGAACAACCAACAATTACAAAAGTGATGAGTGCAATTACAGCCGGTAGCTTTGTTCCAATATTTTTCATGATTTTAATTTTCTAAGTTTTTTTAAAATGATACGTTAATTCCGAAAGTAAATGTTCTGGCTGGAGGATACGGTGTATATTCAATGCCATAGGATGGCACGCCGTCAATATTTTTGTCTATGTTAACTTCCGGATCAAATCCAGTAAAATTAGTGATCACAAATAGATTCTGTACAGTCAGGGTGAAACGCATTAATTTAAAAAATAAAGGTGCTGATTCTATAGTATAACCTAAAGTCAAGTTATTAAGGCGCAAATAATTACCTTTCTCAAGGTAACGTGAAGAACCTGTAATTGCATTGTCAACACTTTCACCTGGAAGAGTATAATCCGGTGAAGTATTTCTTCCTTTAATAGGGTTACTTGCTACCAGCACACTGGTACCGGTATTATTATAGATATAATGACCATAAGCACCATTGAGGTTAGCAAATAAATCCCAGTTTTTATATCTCAGGTTGGTGTTGATTCCAAGAATAGTTTTCGGGTTAGGATCACTAAAATATACTTTTGAATCACCGTAAATGGCAAATCCGTTATCATCCAATCCCTTAAAATCCTGTGTGTAATATACATTTAATGGCTCATTGCTTACAAAACGTTGTACAGTTACTCCTGACATACCCTGACCGTGTAAACCGCCGGTTTCAACAACACCAGCGAAGTTTTTCAGTATGTTCTTAATGAAACTGATATTTCCGCCAAGACTGAAGGTAAAATTAGTTGTGTTGACGATCACCCCATTTAATACAATTTCAACACCGTCGTTGATTACTTCGGCATCAAGATTGGTCCACCTTCTGACTCCTGAGGGACCTGGTAATGCAGCCTCTGCGTTGAACAGAAGGTCCTGGGTATTCTTTCTAAAATATTCAACAGATCCCATCAGTCTCCTATTAAATACTACAAAGTCGACACCCGCATTTATTGTAGTGGATGTTTCCCACTTCAGGTCTGGATTGTCATACTGAGACCTGATTATACCATCCTGGGTAATTTCGTACTGAGCTTGAGACGCACCTGAAGGGAACTCCTGGTTACCAGTCTGACCCCAGCCAACACGCAGTTTCAAATCATCGAAAGCATCGGGAATAAAAGCTTCGTCTGAAATACGATAAGCCAGAGCAAATGATGGGAAGTAACCATATTTGTTGTTGGTCCCAAACTTACTTGAACCATCTGCACGTATGGTGGCAGTCATAAGTATTTTATCAAACAGGCTTAAATTTACCCGGGCAAAAAATGATTGTAATTCGGTTTTTGGGTCTTTGTATGAGGATACTTCCCTCTGGGCTTGTGAAATTGATTGTAATTGGTTAATGTATGGAACCTGATTGTATTCAAAATCCCTACCAGAAATAGTGGTTCCAGAGCGATCGTAGGTCTGGTATGAGTAACCCAGCAAACCATTGAAGCGAATATTATCGCCGAAAATCCTGTCATAAGTTAATGTATGTTCAAGTAACAGGCCGGAACGCTCCTGGGCTGCTTTTCTGGCATAACCCCGGTCAATGATATCCTGACGATTTAATAAGTTGGAAAGTTCAGTATTTCTTACTGAGTTTGAACCGTCAAGCCCAATGTTAAATTTATAATCCAGACCTTTTATTATTTCAATGGTTGCAGAGAAGTTCGCAAGAATCCGTAAGGTTTTTGCCTTGTCATCAATATATTCAAGCATTGCCAGGGGGTTGGAGTCACTTGAAGAGAATTGATCAAAAGATCCGTCTGGAAGATAGAATTCCCTGGTGGGATTCCATACCAGAGCCGAACCAATTAAACTTCCTTCAAAACCTGCATCCCTTGAAACAGGGGCATACTGATCGTTTACCTGTGAAGTAATCATACTTGCAGTTAATGTCAACCTGTCTTTGAATAATTCCTGTGTTACGTTTAAATTTGCTGTCAGTTTTTTCAATCCACTTTCCTTGATAATACCCTGCTGGTCATGATAACCCAGTGATAGGCGGTATTTCAAATTTTCATTCCCCCCTCCAAAAGCTAAATTATGATCCTGGGAAAAACTGTTTCGTAAAATGGCATCCAGTGCATCAACATCACCACCCTGATCCTGAGAAGGGGCAAGAGCAGCAAACTCGTCAGCTGTATAAAGTCTTAATTTGTTTGAAATAGATGCTAAACTGAAAGATCCGTTATACTCAACCGTATTTGTCCCTCTTGAACCCTGTTTGGTTGTAATGATGATTACACCATTGGCCCCACGTGAACCGTAAATTGCAGTCGCAGATGCATCTTTCAGGATGTCCATGCTGGCAATATCATTGGGATTAATGAAATTCAATGGATTACGTGAACTGGAGTTACCAATCCCCCCTTCAAGGTTAGCTTCGTCAGGGCTTCCTCCTGAAAGTGGAACACCGTCTACCACAATTAGGGGATCGTTACCAGCCCTAATAGAAGAGTTGCCGCGTATACGGATGTTTGCATTAGCACCTGGATCACCACTGCTGTTTGTGATCATTACCCCAGCAGCCTTACCTTGGAGTAGGTCACTTGGAGATTGCTGTGGCCCACGGTTGAAGTCATCTGCTTTTACTGAAGTAACTGATCCGGTTACATCCCTTTTCTTGACAGTTCCATACCCGGTAATAACAATTTCATCTAGTTCAGTTGTTTCACCAATCAGCACCAGGTCAATAACTGACCGGTTCCCAACCGTAATAGCCTTAGTCATGTAACCAATCGAAGAATACAATAAAACTGCATCAGGGCCAAAAACAGAAATGCTGTATTTACCATCAACATCGGTTACAGTCCCTATTGTAGTCCCTTGAATAACAATGTTCACTCCGGGGAGTGTGCCATCTTCTTCGGAAGAAACAGTACCAGTAATGGTCCTTTCCTGAGCATTAGTGAGTAAAATCGAAAAGGCAAATAGCAACATGGTCAAAATGCCTCCTCTCAATAATTTAGAATTTCGCATAATTAGATGATTTTAGGTAATAAATAATGCAAGTTAGATCAATATAAATTCAATTTTCTGATATTTTTGTACTTTTAAAGGTAAAGTATAACAAGTTACAAAATTTTGAGCAATATGTAACGGCTTCTGATTAATTAACTTTAACCTAAATAATACCAGTAGTGTGAAATTCTTAACATAAACGTTTTCGAAAACGTTTGAAACACTGATTTCAGGGGAGGCCAGCAACAAATAAGATTAAATCTAAATAAGATTTAATGTTATGTAAAATATGAAAATCCTAAACTATTTTATTGTTTTATGATCTTTACAACCTGGTGTTCTTTGCCAGAAATAACTTTTATAAAATATATTCCTGCTTTCAACTTTTGTCCTGAACTGGTAATTCCTTCCCATTTAAAAGTATGGGTTCCCTGGACTCGCTCAGTAGGTTTGAACTGATACAATATCCTTCCGGTTATATCTAAAACATGAATATTGACTTCCTCTGGTTTTTGTGTGGATAGTCTTATGGTTAACCTGTCTAATACAGGGTTAGGATATACTTCAACATCAATTCCATTATTTTCTCTCACTATTCCTTTTATGTCAGTGGAAATGTCAGGAGTAGTAAGCCTTATTGTAGTATAAATCCTGCACTCTCCAGCTTCCATTAGAATTAAATCATTGGTATTGGAAACTTCTATTGAATCTCCGGTAAAAAACTCATACCATCTCCCGGTTTTACTGAAGTTTGGATCAAGTGATCCTGAAATCACGTCAAAGTTACCCAACACAACTACATCCATTGAACTATGATACAGGTTTATACGCTTATATTTATCGCTTACATCAAGATTAAAGTTATCAGTTGAAAAGGCTTCTTCGTTTTTTTTCAAATCAATAAGTGCTGAAAAAACCTGGTTCAATCTTTTCCTTCTACTATCCTGGTAATAATTCCATAAAATAGGTTTATTGCAAACCCGACATGGGTCATCGATTGAAATATCATAGCCAAGTTCTTCAAATTGCCAGATCATTTTGGGTCCTGGAATGGTAAAAAAGAAGGATGCAGTCAACTCAATGCGTTTTAGACCTGTTGTTAGGTCTTTAACATTATAATCTCCTAAGGAATTCCCAAACTCCAGATTTCTATACATAAGCCTCTCTTCATCATGACTTTCCATGTAACCCATTACATGAGGATCATTCCATCCCCTATTTTGATATGAAATCCATGAAAAATTTGATTTACCACTATCGTTATAGCCCATCGTTGCTTCACTATAGCTATGATTAAGATTGCCCCATAGCATCATTCCATAATCTGACAGAATTGTTTCCTCAGTATTAGCGGTGAAATGCTCAAGTATTACATAGGCCTTGTTATTTGTTTCCCATATTTTATCTGCCATTCTTTTCAGAATGTCAATTCTTGCCTGGTCATAAGCTCCTCCATCACCAGGTGTATTTGTAAAACCTTTCGTAAAATCAAACCTAAAGCCATCAAATTTATACTCTGATAACCAGTATTTATTTACCCTGTCAACAAAAGCTTTTGTATCATCACTTTCGTGATTAAAATCTGATCCCCAGGCAAATACAGGGTTCGGTGAAACCTGGTTATACCATGGATTTTCTGCACTCGGTTCGCCCCAGTCTCCGGCATTCGGATCCCAGTAGAGCATGGCTAAGGGAGATTGGCTCATAGAATGATTCAGAACTATATCCATTATTACAGCAATACCCCTTGAATGGCAACTGTCAATAAATGCCTTTAAATCATTCTTTGGGCCATAATATTTATCAGGTGCAAAATAATAGGATGGATTATAACCCCAGCTTTCATTTCCTTCAAATTCATTCACAGGCATTAATTCGATGGCATTCACACCTAGTCGATCCAGATACCCTAGCGTGTCTATTAAAGATTGATAATCATGTTCTTCCGTAAAATCACGAATTAATAGCTCATATACGACGAGATCCTGAACATCAGGAGCCACAAATGAATTATTATTCCAGTTGTAGGCCTGCTGTGCAGTTTGAAAAACAGTTGCTATTCCACTCGTTTTATCATCAGGATAATCAATGAGACCGGGATAAGTTTCATTATCAATCCATGGGTCATTCCAGGGATCAGAAGTTTTATCAGCATAAGGATCCCCTATTCGCAGACTATCATCAACCAAATATTGATATATATATTCCTTCCCTGGAGTTAAGCCTGTTATTTCTACCCACCAGGTGTTTCCATCTGGTGTCCTCTTCATATAGTTGGAGGATCCGGATACCCAAGAGGAAAAATCACCGATTGCAAAGACATAACTTTTATTTGGAGCATAAAGTGCAAGAGTTACCCTGGTATCGTCCAGGTAGTTTATACCAGGTTCGATACCTGCAGGCAATGATTCTACAGTTACCGGAGGTCTTACAAAGTAAAAAAATGAATCAGCAACACTTTGAGGCATATCATATGCAACAATCTTTGCCCAGTATTCGCCATAACTATCAGCATCAATGGTGTAACTCAGTCCCGTTGCTGTTGATCCTGAAGTGATAAAGTTATTATTTATGAAAAGTGATACAGAATCTGACAAAGAAGCTGAAGCCACCACTTCTATTTGATCATTCAATTTTACTACAAGGGAGTAATTATCAGGACTAATCAGATTCAGATTTAAACCCTCTTCAAATACTTCTACGAAAATATCATTCCCTCCATCGTCTTTCCCTTCGTAATATGTAGTACCTGAATATGGAAAGTCGCTTCGAAAAACAAAAGCCATACTTTTGATGGTGTCTGTTAAAGGTACTCCATAATATTCCCTGATACTTGGAGAAATTTCCAGTTTGTAGTAATTATCTGAAACTTTAGTAAGCTTTGTTTCCGGTGTATTCTGGCCCCAGTTTGTTTTCACATACTTCCAGTCTGATCCGGAGGTACTTTTATCTGTTATAACACCGGTATGAGCATACACATCACCTGCGTAATCTTTTAATCCACCCGTTCCTTTTGTGGCATCAAAATAAATGGTAACTGCCTGTTCAGCAATAGGTATTTCCGGAGCAGGAACCACTACTTGTGCATGACCAAATGTTCCAGCTAATAAAATAAGAAGGAGAATAATATTTCTTTTCATCTTTAAATCATATAAATCCTAAAATTACTTGGCGACCCTCATTAATTTAATTCTAAAATGAGAGGGGATTTAAAAGGTAGAATTATTTCATCATTGAGATCAAACTGTTTACCACTCAAAATATCTTTGCCTGTAGAAATCCCATTCAGCATTTCATTAAATCTGGTTAGTTTAAGCCTATATTCTTTTACGTTCTTATTTAACACCACCATTATTTTCTTGTTCCCATCAGTTCTGAAATAAACATATACACCATCCTGTGGAGCAAAATGAACAAGCTTGCCTGTTTGAACTACTGTGTTATCCTTCCTCCAGTTTAAAAGTGTTTTAAAAAATTCCTGCATTTCTTTCTCTTGTTCCGAAAGACCAACCCTGGTAAAACCATTTATTTCATCTCCTTTCCAGCCGCCAGGAAAATCTTTTCTAATGACTCCATGGTCATTTCCTTCCTTATGTGTCATCAGGACTTCTGATCCATAAAATATTTGCGGTATACCTCTTGTTGTGAGTATATAAGCAATGCCCAGTTTATAAAGGTCAGTGTCCATGTTAAGCTGCATAAAAAAGCGGGGCATGTCATGGTTATCAGGAAAGATTACAAGATTCTCCGGATCAGGATATAAAAAATCATTGGCCAGGGCCTCATACAATACAATTAGCCCTTCACCCCAACTTTCATCCTGGTTAAGACTTTTTGATAGTGCATTTTGCAAAGGAAAATCCATCATACTTGGAATATTTCCATCGTATCCATCATTGTTCTTTTGCCCTTTTTGCCAATAGGAAACAATGGCGGGATTCATGCTCCATTCCTCTCCTACGATATTAAAATTAGGATATTCCTCGAGCACTCTTTTATTCCATTCAGCCATGGCATATTTATCGGGATAAGGATAAGTGTCCATGCGAATTCCTGCCAGGCCCACGTATTCTATCCACCAGATACTGTTTTGTATTAAATAATTTTTCAAAAACGGATTGCGAAGATTCATATCAGGCATGGCTGGAACAAACCATCCCCGGGTCATTCTATCAACATCATATTCAGAAGCATATGGATCCTGGTTAACCGTTCTATGATGACTTGTTATTACGTAATCAGGGTAATAGTTTATCCAGTCAGATGAAGGTATATCTTTCATCCACCAATGTTCAGACCCGCAATGGTTGAATATCATATCCATTATCATTTTGATACCCTTTTCTTTAGCGAGTATACCCAACTTTTTGTAGTCATCATTGGTGCCAAACCGTCCGTCAACACTATAGAAATCGGTTGTTGCATAACCATGGTATGACCATTGAGGCTGATTGTTTTCAAGGAGTGGATTTAACCAGATAGCAGTGAATCCCATATCCTTTATATAATCAAGATGATCAACAATACCCTTAATATCTCCACCGTGACGACCATAGGGTTCAGCCCTATTTAGGCCTTCCACAAGGCCATCTACCTCATCATTGCTCTGATCTCCATTGGCAAATCGGTCAGGCATAATAAGATACATCACATCAGAATTATTAAATCCTTCCCGATTAGGAGATTCAGGTTCCCTGCTTTTTAACTCGTATTCATATGAAGCCTTTGACTTCCCATTTTTTAAAAACTGGATAGAAAACTTCCCGGGTCGAACATTCTCTTTAAGAAATAAATCGATAAACAGGTAATTGGGATTCTCGATTGTAGTTACAGATTGGACTATTATTCCATCATACGATAATTCTACCTGGGTGCCAGCAATGTTTTCTCCATATACCAAGAGTTGTAACTCCTGGTTTTTCATTCCTGTCCACCAGAAAGGTGGCTCAACCCTTTTAACCTGGGCTTGAAGTAGAGTTAGAACCTGGAAAAGAAATAGAACTAAGAAGATAAAAGTGGCTTTATATTTCATAACAATTAAATTGGAATTTTCAGAATTTATATGGCCAGGTCATAAAGTTCATTCCAACAATTACGTTTCCCTGGAAATCAAACAGCGTGTTGCAATCCCAGGCTGATCCTTGCCCCCACTGAGTTTTGAGATTGGATGTAATCCAGGCAGGTTCCCAATAAAAAATACCTTTTCCTCCTCCGTCAATAATTTCCTGGGTAAGTTGTTTAATATAATTGAATTGTCCATCTTTTGATGCTGGATAGTCAGGCACGAGAAGTTTATCAATATTTATAATGTTTGGATAATTATCTGCATTTCCAGTTGTCCAGGGATAAGCTGTTTCCATGACCATTACATCTTTTCCATACTCTTTCTTAAATTCAGAAATATAGTTGCTGATGTTATTCAAATGAACAGAGGACCAGAGATAATAATAAGACAATCCTACAATATCAAAATCAGATAAACCTTCTTCACTCAACCCTTCGAACCAGTTTATAACATGTTCGGGTTGTGCAACATGTAAAATAATCTTAGGATTAATTGTGTTATTCATTCCGGCATCTCTCACTGCCTTTATTCCGGCATTAATCAACATCACAAAATTACTTTCGTTCCCATCCCAACGATTCCCCTGGGGTAGAACAAAACCTGGATTTATCTCGTTTCCAACCTGAACATATTCAGGCATAAGGCTTTCCTTTCCAAGATCATCCAATATTTTAAAAGTATAATTGTAAATACTGTCACGGAGAACCTCAAGGCTAAGATTTTCCCAGGCTTTGGGTATGATTTGCTTTCCGGGGTCGGCCCAGGTATCTGAGTAGTGAAAATCAAGGCAAACCTTCATTCCAGCTTCTTTTGCTCGTTTTATACCAGCACGAACATCGGAGTAATCATTGTACATCTGAGTTCCATCAGGCGCATACAAATCTTTAGTCCATGTTGGTGTATGAAATAATCTAAACCTGGCCACATTTGCTCCATACTTCTTAAAAACCTGATAGGGATCAACAGGATTTAATGAGTCTCTGTATTGACCTCCAAAGTCAAGAATCTGATTTATATACGATAAATCAACACCCATAACAAATTGACTGGTAGGATAAAACACTCTTGAATCAGTTTCAATATTCTTATCATTCTTTTTGCATGTGCATAAAAAAGAAACGGAGACTAATAAAATCAGGTAAATCCTCATTACTAATTTTTAAGTTAAAAAAATACCTTTAATACAGGTAATACCTAAAATATTTAAAGAAAAACTTGTCACTAATTTAGTTAAAAAAAGCTGCTTCAAATGAAACAGCTTTTTATTAACTCAGAGCACAATTAATTCTTTACAACTGTATATAAATAAATAGCCCGTGTCAAATCCATTGTTACAGTATAATTACCAGCCTCAGCAATTGGGATATTATCTCCTCCCTGATCAAGTTTGCCATCGCCACCTGTATCTCCATAATCAAGATCCCATCCATCATTTGCACGGAATTTAATATCCCCGGCAATAAGGTCAAGCGTAATACTCCATGTGTGTGTGGCAGGGTCAAAGGTCATATTCTGATCAGAATCCCAATCCATCTGGAGTTGCTGAGCCAATTAATCCCCAATCCGTATTCAGGATTGTATAGGACATTGCAGTCAAGATCCACATTCATCTTATAATATCCGGGATCAGCGGCAGATATATCGGCTCCATTTTGCTCAAGTGATCCATCGCGCCATCATCTCCCCAGTTTAAATCCCAATTTGGACCATCGGTAAACTTAAACATATTACCAGCATTGGCCATATATACATAACCCTCATATTTATCATTGCTCTTTACAGATGATAATTCAGGAGCTTTATCCGGTGACCAGTCGGCCTTCATATCCGCTAGCAGCCTGATAATTTCCAGGTACATAAACAGTCGGATAAATAATTACTTTCTCAAATGGAGTAATATTCATATTTATACTCGAGGAAAACAGGGTATCAACATCGGGATGAACCGTTGCAATTACCCTGGCTTCATATGATCCTTCCACATCGGGAAGAACTCCAGCGGAAAGCAAGAAATTATTCATATCTCCAACTGTTACAGAAATCTCAGTCATATTTGTTTCAGCTGCATTAATAGCTGAGGCAAAATTATTTCCCGCCTTATCGATTTGAACTATATAGGTTGTGGCAGACTGGTATCCAAAATTAGCTGGATACCAGATAAATGTTTCCATTATATTGTTCTCTTCCAGCTCTGTCAATACATAGCTATTGCCACTTGCCGGACTGGTAATAGAAGAAGGTGTCAGATCACTAATTTTTGTCATTACCTGATCCTTTTCACAGGAAACTAATGCAAATATTCCTGCTATTATCAATAAAATACTTATTTTTCTCATATCAGTATAATTTGTTCTAGTTTTAATATCCAGGGTTTTGCTTCAGATTAGGATTTGCTCCGATGTCAGAGTATGGAATTGGCAGAAGGTCGTATTTGCTATCAACAGCAATTCCTTCTTCAATACCACCTTTCCATGGCCACAAATAATCTGTATTGCTAAATTTCCCATATCTTATCAGGTCAGTTCTTCTGTGACCTTCCCAGTAAAGCTCTCGAGCCCTTTCATCTAAAATGAAATCAAGTGTGAGATCGTCTGCAGTAACATTTCCTCCGTCATCACCATAAGCTCTTTCTCTCAATAGATTGATTAAAGAAAGGGCTGTACCGGCATCTCCGCCAGATCCACCTCTAAGGGTTGCCTCTGCATACATTAGGTAAGCATCTGCTAATCGGAAAACGGGGTAATCTGTATCAGGAAATGTAAGGTCAGACCCAACTACCCCTGCTGAGGTTAAATTTTTAAATTTGGTCACTGCATACCCTTCGGTAAATTCAAAGATATCAGCTATTTCCAATGATTGTCCGTCGGTATAAAACATTCCACGCTCATCAGAACTAAACTTCTCAACAGAATAAGTATAATCAGGAGCTCCAAGCTTCATTTTAATAAGGTATTTCCCAGGTTCCGATATGGAAATATTATCACCTCCCTGGTTAAGAATTCCGTCTGCACCTGTATCACCATAATCCAGAGCCCAGTCATCATTTGCTCTAAACTTGAAAGACCCGGTTCCCATCTCTACTATAATTGACCAGACACCTTCAGTTTCATCATAAGTCATGTTCTGATCGGAATCCCATCCATCAGGTGTAGCATCGCCAATAACACCCCAATCAGTTTTCATCAGGGTATAGGTATTTGCAGTCATATCTACATTAAGCTTATAATATCCGGCATCGACTGCCAGAATATTATTTCCTGGAGAAGCCAGAGTTCCTGAAGTTCCACTACCATCGGCATCACCATAGATTCCATTATCCCAGTTAGGTGAATCAGTAAGTTTAAAGCCACTATTTGCTCCGGGTACCCAGATATAACCTTCATAATTTGTATCACTATTTACTGATGCAAGTATTGAAGTTGTATCAGACGGATCCCAGCCCTGGTGATCACCCGGAACGTAAAGCACCGGGTATTGAAGAAGACTTTTGTTGTTTACAAAGGTTCTGCTCTTCAGATTATCCAGATTATAAAACATTCCAACCAGATTTTTGGTTACACGAGTTCCTCCCCATCCGCCATCTATGCCAAAATCAGCAGGGGTCATACTACCACCAACGGCCGCATGCACAACAAATGTCATTCCTCCCCAGGTGCGTGTATGTATACCATCAAACAATACAGGGAAAATAATCCCCTGGGCATTATGATTGTCAGCTAGAAATAAATTTTGATATACAGGATCCAAAGTGTAACTTGAGGATATAATTTTATTGGTGTATGTAACAGCTTCTGTATATTTTGGTAGACTTGTATATACAACCGCATTCAAATACAGTTTACTCAATAACATCCAGGCGCCGGCCTGATCAACTCTTCCATATTCGTTTTGAGTTGGAGCCACCAATTCATTTTCAATTTCAAGTAGCTCAGATTCAACATAATTAAAAAGTTGTTCTCTGGAAGCCTGCTCTGGGAAAAAGGCTCCTACGGATTGTTCTTCAGTAACAAAAGGAACATTTCCAAACATATCCATTGCATGCCAATAACTAAGTGCTCTAAGGAATCGTGCCTCTGCTCTGAACTGCTCAACTTCTGTTCTTAAAGAGCCCGAAACTCCTCTGCCATCAAGTTTCTCATCGGTAGTTTCTCTTATAAACTCGTTGCAAAGTGAAATTTGGTAATAAATCCTATTGTACATAGCTGTAATAAACTCATTGGATGCGGACCAGTCCTGCTCATGATAATCCCTGAGATTCCCATCATTCCAGGCAATTACTGCTTCATCAGTTGTTAATTCTTGTGCTTTCCAATACTGTCTGATATAGGTTGAAAATCCCTCATCAATACCACTAATATCAGGCATACCATGTGGCCCTTCCTGTCCGCTTACGGCCATTCCGGCATACAGTTTCGCCAACACTTGCTTATATGAATCAGGATCGTCATATACCGTAGCTGAAGTAACAACATCCTTATCCAGAGGTACCGTGTTAAGATCCTTAACACAGGATGTAAATGCAATTAAAAGAGCAATTACAAACCCAAAGCCGATTTTAAGATATTTTGTATTCATAATTTCTAATATTTTTACCGTTAAAACTTCAGACTTACTCCAACAACAAAGGTTCTTGGTCGTGGATAAATATTATTGTCAATACCTCCACTAACTTCCGGATCTAATCCTCTATATTTGGTAACCACAAATGCATTTTGAACTACTCCGTACAACCGTAATCCAACTGTGCTGTTTCCAATATCGTTAAATTGATAACCTACAGTTATATTATCCATCCTGAAGAAGGATGCATTCTCCATATAATAATCAGTAAAGTATTTCGGATTATTAAAGTTAGATTCCAGAACATTTGAGTTAACGTTATTCAAATAACCCGCTGAATTATAAAGGTTACTATAGGAACCATAATTTGAAAACATATTATTGTAGATATAGTTACCAATATTAAATCTACCGGCAAAACTAATATCCAAATTTTTAATGCGCCACATGGAAGATACTCCCATATAAACAACAGGAGCTGGGTTTTTAAACCTGTACTTATCTTCCTCATTCACCTCTCCATTTTCATCTTTATCTACATATAAGCCTTCAATTGGTGCCCCGTTTTGATCATATACTTGCTCATACGCATAGAATGAATAAGCCGGGTAGCCAACGCTGTGAATTTGAATTGTATTTCCTACTCCACCTGAGATCCCTCCCACGAATATTCCTTTGTAATTAGGATCGTCAGTTGCGGTAAGTTTTGTTATTTTATTTTGATTAAACGTTAAATTATAACCAATTTCCCATACAAAATCAGGTGTCGAAAAGGCTTTCGCATTGATAGAAAATTCAAAGCCAGAATTCTCCAGATCTCCAACGTTAGTTAATATCTGGTTTGTAAGGTTTGTGCCTGCAGGTACAGGTATAGTATTGATCAAGTCTTTGGTTTTCCTTAAATAGAAATCCAGGGCACCAGTAATTCTATTGCTAAGGAATCCATAATCAATGCCAATATTATAAGTAGTTGTCTCTTCCCATTTAAGGTTTTCATCATACCCTTCTGGTCTAAGAGTGGTAATATAATCATTGCCAAACATATATTGAGCATTGTTCTGACTATAGGTATATCTTGCCAGGTATGGATAATCATTGTTGGTTATGTTCTGTTGTCCGGTAATACCGTAGCCCAACCTGAGTTTTAAGATTGATAGAGACTGGACAGATTCCATAAAAGGTTCATCAGAAATATCCCATGCCAGTGCCAGTGATGGGAAAAGACCCCATCTGTTTTGTTCTGCAAACCTTGAAGAACCATCACGACGAAGAGAAAATGTCAATAAATAACGCCCCTTATATGAATAATTCAATCGTCCAAAGAAAGAAACAAGAAAGCTTTCAGTTTCATAGTCGGTATCGGCATTAATAACAGATTCCGAAACATTGGTGGAATAATTTGTTCCTTTTCTCCAGAAATGTTGCCAGGAGTATCCTACTGTTACATCAAGTTGACTGGATATGGATTGCAATTCTTTGTTATAATTTAAGTAGAAGTCCAGAAGTTCGTTGCTCTTATTCTGTGTATAATTAGAATTTTCTCCTCCTCCATTCAAAGCATCATATGTCCAGGAAGCATTCTCAGGAATATATATTTGACCATTACTTTCTGATATATCGTAACCTAAATTTAATACAGCTTTTAATTCAGGAAGTGGGTGCAACCTATACTCTAACTGAGCATTTCCAAGGCTTCTGTAAACCTTCGAAGTATTATCAGTCATTTCAAGTTGCGCCAATGGGTTGGTTGTAGCAATTGTAATGGGGTCTCCATTGGGCTGTGTCCACGTAAAGTAACCACCATATGGACTGTTTTCATCATATACAGGCTGGGTGGGATCAAAAGCAACTGCACCGCCAACAGCTCCCCAATCGGCAAACCTGTTTTTAATATACATCCCTTTTAGATTTACATTTAATTTTAAGTGGTCATCTAGAAATGTTGGATTTAGACTAATAGCCAAAGTGGTTCTTTTCAGGTTTGATGTTTTTAATATCCCATTTTGATCGGAATAACCAATTGATGCCCGGTATGGTAGAACTTTTATTCCTCCATTAAAGCTTAAGTTATGATCCATACCAAAAGCAGGTTGATAAATTACGTCCTGCCAGTTGGTATTTTCACTTCCTAATAGGTTTGTTGCATTTGGATTATCTGCATACCGATCCTGAATGAGTGCGCGATATTCATCGGTATTTAATACATCTGGTGTTCCTGTTTTAAATCCCAAAGAAAACTTACCATTATAGGTCATTTGCAATGGACGATTCTTTTTACCCTGTTTTGTAGTTATCAGGATCACTCCATTGGATGCCCTGGAACCATAAATGGCAGTTGCAGAAGCATCTTTTAAAACTGTAAATGTTTCAATATCACTAGGGTGAATCGTATTCAGAGGATTCCTCATCCCGGCAACTCCATCGTTATCAATGGGTACTCCATCAATAACAAAAAGTGGATCATTGCTGGCCATTAGAGAAGAACCTCCACGAATTCTTATAGTTGATCCCGCACCAGGAGCTCCACCTCCATCCGTAATTTGCACACCTGCAATTTTACCGTTAACAAGGTCCTGGGGTGAAGTTATTGCTCCCTGGTTAAACTCATCAGCACTTACAGCAATTACTGATCCAGTAGCATCCTCTTTTCGAGTGGTACCATATCCAATGGTTACTACTTCTTTAATATTCACAGCATCAAACTCCATTGAAAAATTTATAATGGTTTGATTTCCTACTTCAACCTCCTGGGCTAAATACCCAATAAAAGAGATTTGAATAGTAGCCCCACTCTCCACAGAAAGTGTATAATTTCCATCAACGTCAGTTACTGTGCCATTCGTGGTGCCTTTCTCCAGGATATTTACACCTGGTATTGAGCTCCCATCACTGGCATCCGTAACCGTACCGGAAACTGTCACCTTCTGGGCGTACAATATTCCTGAAAGGAAAATTCCACAGACTATTAAAGTTAATCTGTGTCTAACAAGCTTTTTCATAGATTGAATGTTTTAGTTTCAAATAATGAGTTAGGTATAATTCACAACAATAATCCAATAATGCTTAAATAAAATTTAAATATATATTTAACATTAGCTTCACAAAGTTAACTAATTTTTAAAAATCCAGATACCGCAATTAAATCTCTAGCTTTTAATAATTTAACGCAAACGTCTCCGCAATCGATTGTTATGCAAATTTCCGCAATTATTAACTAGTAAATTAAATTAATTCTAAATAATAAGCTTATCAATGGAGACGTTTAATATTTGAAAGTGGAAAGGGAGCCATAAATATTACTTTTAGTTGTAATTTTTACATATTTTTATAGAGTTATATAACTATTTTAGATAGTTGTAATTTCAATTTTATGCATAAAGGACAGGTTACTATAAAAGACATAGCCAAAGAGCTTGGGAGTTTCTCCATCTACTGTTTCAAGGGCGCTCAAAGACCATCCAGACATTAGCCTAGAAACCAAAAAGGCAATTAATGAGCTGGCCAAAAAACTTAATTACTCACCAGACCCCATTGCACTAAGTTTGAAAAGCCGAAAAAGCAAGATTATTGGAGTTATTGTCCCTGAAATAGTACATTACTTTTTTTCCACTGTATTGCACGGAATTGAAGACTTTGCCTATGATGCCGGTTACAATGTAATGATTTGCGAATCGAATGAATCGTATGAACGTGAATTAAAAAACGTTGAGGCTCTTTTATCCAATCGATCAGATGGAATTTTAGTTTCATTGTCAAAAAATACCTTAAATTTTGACCATTTGGAAAAAATTCAGGATGTGGGGGTGCCTTTGGTTTTTTTTGATCGTATATGTGATAAAATTAATACAGACAGAGTAATAGTAGATGATGAAAAAGGAGCTTTTGAGGCGGTAGAACATTTAATTTCAATAGGTTGCAGAAACATTGCACATTTAACTGCACCTGATCACCTGATTATTTCACAACAAAGAAAAGCCGGTTATATCCGTGCGTTAAAAACTTATAATATTGCGGTAAACAAAGATCTTATTATTAAATGTGATACCATTTCAGAAGCTAAAAAGTATATTCCAGCCTTGCTTCAAGAGACTCCCCGCCCTGATGGTATCTTTTCAATTAACGACCTTACAGCCGCCGAAGCAATTAAAATAATAAAAGAAAAAGGACTAAGAGTACCTGATGATGTTGCAGTTGTAGGATTTACAAATGGTCAAATTTCCGATCTAACAGATCCGCCACTTAGTTCAGTTGAGCAACATGGATATGAAATGGGAAAGGAAGCAGCTATGCTACTTATTGACCGAATAGAAAAAGAAGAAGATTACTCCCCAATAACAAGGGTAATTGAAACCAAATTTATACTTAAAGCTTCTGCATCACGATAACTCTAGATTTTTTTCCTTCATAGGTTCTGGTTAGTTCAGTGGGACACAAAGAATTTCTTAATTTTATAACAAATTTTAAATCGATATCATGAAAACTATATCCTTACACGAGGTAAAAAAGAACAAAGTAAATATGGAAGGTGCCCATAAAGCATGGAAGCAGGTTCCTTTATCAAGAGAAGATGGAGCACCAATGTATTCATACCGGGTTTTTACGGTTGAACCTGGAGGATATACTCCTTACCATCAGCATGACTATGAGCATATGAATTATATCATAGAAGGGGAAGGTGCCTTAGTCAATGAAAAGGGGGAAGAAACACCACTAAAAGCCGGCGATTTTGCCCTGGTAATCCCGAATGAGAAGCACCAATACCGCAACAAAGGAGACAAGCCATTTAAGATGATTTGCGGTGTGCCAAAAGAGTTTGAGTGAATGTTATTCAGACCGTAAACAATCTGCCGGATTTATCCTCGCAGCTTTTAACACCACAAAGGTCACTGCCAGTAAAGAAATAGCCAGTACGATGAAAACTGCTATAACAAACACACCAATATTTACAGATGTGCGATAAGCAAAATCCTGCAGCCATTTATCTGTGGCGTAATAGGCAACAGGGATGGCCAGGATGCTTGCGATTCCAACCCATTTCACAATTCCTGTATTAAGGAGTATTAAAATATCTGCAGCTGATGCTCCGTTTGATTTTCGAATCCCAATCTCCTTTTTCCGTCGCTCGCTGGTATATGAAACCATCCCGAACAAACCTAAACATGCAATGACTATAGAAAACAGAGCTGAAAATTTTATGACCAATCCAAACTTTGTTTCAGTCTCATACAATTTATCATATTTATCCTCAAGAAAATTATATTGAAAAGGTACATCGGGTATGATTTCATTCCATACACTCTCCACATGAGCAATGGTTGCTTTCCTATTCTGCCCATTGACCTTAATCATGATCTTGTTCAACATACGCGGGTAGTTCATCAATACAGTGGGCGATATTTTCTGGCGAAATGATTCATTATGCACGTCTTTATAGATTCCAAGAATCTTCTCTTGTTTCTCACCAAACAAAGACATTCTGAAACCGATAATACTATCCATCCCAAACTCTTTGGCGGCGGTTTCATTGATAATTACTCCGCCTACATCATTTGCCCTGTCCCATTGATAATTCCTGCCTTCCACAATCTCGAGCCCCATAGTTTCGACAAAATCCGGATCAGCCATCATAAGCTGAAAGGATTTTTTCACGCCATTAAACTCTTCGTCAGCGGTCATATGATAGGGATCACCAAATTCATTTCCCGCGCGGCTTACACTATAAATAGCAGGGCTTTCTAAAATTCTTTGCTTGAATAATTCATATTTTTTATTGATATCCCTATTTGAAGAGAAGTAGATGATATTTGTATTATCGAAACCTAAGTCTTTCGTTTTAAGAAAGTTTATCTGTTTCGTAATGATCACCACCCCAATAATCAGAACAAGAGAAATTGCTATTTGAATGATAGATAATAATTGTCTGAATGTCTGCCCCTTCTTACCCTTGATTACTTCATTCTTTATTGTTTGTATGGGATTGAATCGCGATAAAACCATGGCAGGATAAAATCCGGCAAGCACACCTAATACGATGGTTCCTGCAAGAAAGATCAACAGAATTTGCGGCTTCTCAATGTATCCGATAGATAGGTCCTTCCCCACCATACTATTAAAAAATGGTTTTATTATTTCTGTAAGAATAAGGGAAACAATAACAGCAATCAATACCAATACAGTTGCTTCCCCAATAAACTGCTTAATGAGGTTTTTACGAGAGGCTCCCCCAACCTTCCTTAGGCCTATCTCTTTACTCCTTAAGGATGATTTTGCCAGGGAGAGATTTATAAAGTTGATTAAAGCAATCACCAGGATAAGCACACCTAAAAGAATAATCAGGGAAATGAATTGACGCTTATTATTTCCATAAAATGGCACCTCAGCAAGGGGAACTAAATTCATCTTAATTTCAGCTGCCTCTTCACTTGCCGGATCAATTTCATAAGTTTCACATGCAAATTTGATAAATTCATCAAGGGCTTTGTTTTCAAAAAACTGTATATCAATATGATCACGAAGCATTAAAAAGGTATAATATCCCCAATTATAGTAATCCTGATCGGCCTCAACACCTCCTGGCTTAATATCATTCAGGGTGATAAATGATGCAATAGCTGTATATTTTAAAGATGAATTGCCAGGTTGATCTCCAATAACCGCTGTTATGGTGAAATCTTGCCTGAGTCTTCCATCTGCGCTTACGAAACCAACGATTTTATCTATGGCATCCGCACTTCCGAAAAGTTTTCTTGCATATGATTCTGTTAGGACGAGCGAATATGGATCTTTAAGAGCTGTCGATAAATCACCTGCAATCGGTTCAACACTAAACATATTAAAAAAGCCAAGATCCGCATAAATGATATCTTCGAATTCAACAGCTTCTTCTGATTCCATATTCGTTAAATAGGCTTTTTGCCCACCCCCGTAACGCAGATCTATACGAACCATATACTTAATCTCGGGAAAGCCTTCCTGCAACAAATGCCCTAAATGCGCGGTAGTTTCCAAGCCATTATTCACACTTACCTGGTATATTTCGGCATAGTTCGCATGGTACTTATTGTAGTTTAACTCACTCACTACGTAAATCATTATCAGTGTAAATATGGAAACCCCCAAGGCAAGTCCGCCGATATTGATAAGCGAATGTAGTTTAAACCTTGTAATATTTCTTAGAGCGATAATGATGTAGTTCTTAAGCATAGTTTTAAATCTTTGACCCTTATTAGTCAAATAGCATACCAGAAACATATACCTCTATATACCAGCATATTATATCGTTTATCAAGGAGAGCAATTACAATACTACTGCCTAATATATGGACATTTGCTGCCTAATTATTAGACATTTTTGGATAAATAACCTACATTTACACTTATGTCTGCAAGAAAAAGAAAGCTTCTGATCGTTGATGATAACAAGAACATACTGACTGCGCTGACCCGTTTGCTTGAGATGGAAGTTGACGAAGTTCATACCGCCAGTAATCCCAACTTAATTCCCGACCTGGTCAGAGCAAATGAGTATGATGCTATCTTTCTTGATATGAACTTCTCGGCAAGTGTTCAATCCGGAAACGAAGGCTTATTCTGGATGAAAGAAATTCTTAAAATGGATCCGAATGCAGTTATCATTCCCATCACTGCCTATGGGGATGTTGATCTGGCTGTAAGAGCAGTAAAAGAAGGGGCTGCCGATTTTGTAGTCAAACCATGGGACAATGATAAGTTGCTTGCAACCTTAAACTCCGCCTATAAACTAAGACAATCAAAACTTGAAGTGGAGTCCTTGAAGGATAAGCAAAAGTCCCTGGTCGAAAATATTGAGAAGAAGTACTCCTGTATCATTGGATCATCATCGGTCATGCAGGAGATTCATAAAACCATTAAAAAAGTAGCCGAAACGGATGTGGACATCCTTATACTGGGTGAGAATGGAACTGGAAAAGAACTGGTTGCCCGTGAGATACATCGACAATCCATCCGAAATCAGGAAATACTGATCTCCGTGGATATGGGTTCTTTGAGCGAATCTTTATTTGAAAGCGAGATGTTTGGTTACGAGAAAGGGGCTTTCACCGATGCCAAAGAAATGCGCCGAGGACGCTTTGAAATTGCATCTGACGGAACCATGTTTTTAGATGAAATAGGAAACCTATCCCTTTCGATGCAGGCCAAATTGTTATCTGCATTGCAAAACCGAACCTTCACCCGAATTGGAGCCAATACGCCCATAGAATTTGATACACGATTAATCTGCGCAACAAATAAGAATTTGAAGGAAATGATTTCAGAATGCTTATTTCGGGAAGATTTGTTTTTCAGGATTAATACCATTGAAATCACAATTCCTCCCTTGCGCGATCGCGGCAATGATATTCTGGAATTAACGGAATTTTTTCTTAAAACCTTCAAGGCAAAGTATGGAAAGGAATCCCTGAAACTGACGAAAGACGCTTCCAAAGTTTTATTGAATTACCATTGGCCAGGAAATGTAAGGGAGTTGCAGCACACCATCGAGAAAGCTGTCATTTTATGTGATACCAACATGCTTATGCCAGCTGATTTGTACTTGCCCAAACACGAATTTAAATCCTCTGATGATGCACCTCTTACGTTTAGCGAAATAGAGAAACAGGGCATTTTGAAAGCGCTTGAAAGAAACAAGGGGAACGTTTATAAAACAGCCAAAGAGTTGAATATTGCCAGGCAAACCCTCTACAACAAGATTCAAAAACATAAACTTTAGATGCCATTTTATGTATAGTAAAAGTCTCTTCTCAGCAGTTCTTATCCGAATAATCCTCATTATAATCAGCTCCTTTGCTTTTATCTCAGTTATTCCCTACCTGCACAACGAATATTACTTAAGTCTGTTTGGAATTGGAATACTAATCCTATTTCAAGTGCATAATTTAGTCCATTATGTAAATAAGACAAATCGTAAGCTGGCTCATTTTTTTAATTCGGTTCGTAACGAAGATTCTGTACTCACCTATTCGCATAATCATGATGGGGAAATCTTCAATTCCCTAAACAGCTCATTGAATAAACTTAATAACAGCATTGGTGAGATGCGAAGACAAAACGCCCGGCAAAGTATATTCCTGAATAACCTGGTTGAACAGGTGGGTGTAGGTTTGATTTCATACACAAGAGAAGGAAACATAGAGATCTTCAACAATACAGCAAAGAAATTATTACAGATAAGCCAGCTTAGTAATATAGGTGATATAGGCAGTAAGTACCCCGAACTTCTCAAATGTATTGCGGATTTACAGCCTGATAATCATCAGGTGATTAAGGTGGTTACGGAACAGTCGGTACTGTTTCTTTCATTGAAACTCAGCATATTTAAATTTGAAAAAGAGACACTGAATCTTCTATCCATACAAAATATCCGGATAGAATTGGAACAAAACGAACTGGATTCCTGGCAAAAATTAATTCGGGTATTAACGCACGAAATATCTAATTCTGTCAGCCCTATAACCTCTCTGGCAAACACAACAAAAAAATATTTTGTCAGGAAGGATACGGGATCAGTTATGAAAACTGATGAGTTAGATGATGCCCTGCTGCATAAAGCAGTTGATAGCCTTGATACCATTGAAACTACAGGCAGAGGATTAATTGATTTTGTGGGTAAATATAAAAGCCTGACAGCATTGCCACAACCTGAATTTGAGAGGTTCATCATTTCTGATTTGTTTGACAAACTTCAAACCTTACTGTTAGAAGAAGCCGGTTCCAATAACATTGATTTATCATTTAAGAGTTCTCCAAACAGCCTGGAACTAACAGCAGATTGTAGTTTACTGGAAAAGGTTTTAATCAACTTGATTAAAAATGCTTTTCAAGCTTTGGAAAAGTCAAAGAACGGGAAGATTCAGGTGAGTGCATTCATAAGTATTGAAAACAGTGTTATCATAACTGTTAAGGATAATGGAGGTGGAATTCCTGCCAGTATTATTGATGATATATTTATTCCGTTTTATACTACAAAAAATAGCGGATCGGGTATTGGATTGAGCCTGTCACGGCAAATTATGAGATTGCATAGCGGGACCATTGCCGTGAGTTCCATACCAAACAAAGAAACCCTATTTAGCTTGGTTTTTTAAGCCTCAATTACATCCTAATAATGTGCTATGGCTAAATTATTTCGTTTAATTGATCAAACAACATTGAAGGATTTATCCCCAACTTATCTTTCACATGAACTACATCATTGAAGGTGAGGGAGCCCTGGTAAATGAACAGGGTGAAGAAACACCTTTAAAAGCTGGCGATTTTGCTCTTGTAAACCCAAATGAGAAGCATCAATACCGCAATAAAGGGAGCAAACTCTTTATGATGATCTGCGGTGTGCCAAAAGAGTTTGAGTAATACAGATCTTGTTTGATAGCAAATCGAAAAGCATTAATTCATTGAGCCTGGTTCAGCCTTTTAGCAATGAATAGGAATAGTTCTTTTTGGCTTTCAGAAAAGACACATCCAAATTCATGGTCACAGCCCACTTCAATATATTTGGCAGGTATTCCCTCCGCTTCAAGGATGGAAAGGAAATTCAAATTGGATTCCTTAAGGTAAGCTGCAGAAATGAAAATAGAGGTGTCCGGTTTTTCAATTAAAGATTCACGGTTTCGATCCACCCAATTGTGTGGGGCGCCATATTCATAATAATATTCAGCGTTGCCGAAGATTTCGGGTTTTTCTCCTTGGAAATAAACGAATTCTTCCCAGGTCATAAGCGTTCCGTCCAGGGAGATGGCAGCAGCAAAAAGTTCAGGATGTCTCGTGTAAAAACTGACTGCTCCAACTCCCCCGGCAGAATATCCCATAGTCAATCTCTTTGAGGGATTTGTACGATAATTTTTATCCATTTCGGGTATCAGATAGTTCAATATCTCAGTTTCAAGCATAGGATTCCCATCAGCGTGGTCGCACCAGAATCCCTCCCCTCCATCAATGAAAACCATGATGAATTCCGGAAGCTGCCCATCTGTGAATTGCTTAATAAAGAAGGAGGCAATCCATTGTGCCCTTGGACCTGCATAATAACGGTTCATACCATGCATATAGTAGATCACCGGATAAGACCTGGAGTTGTTTTCGTATGATGGGGGGACCATGACGCCGAACCTGATGGCGCCATGCTCATCTGTTGCGAGGATGACACTTTGCTTTATCAGGTCGGATTCCTGTGCACATATTGGTCCACTACAAACCAATCCCAATGCCAAAAAACTTATAAGAATATAACAATACTTCATATCAATGGATAATTTATACTAAAAATAAGAACTTTTAAGGTGATGACAAAATTCATTTTAAGTCACTTTTGTGGATTTATCTTTCAAATGAAATAATTGATAGAAGGTAAAGGTTCTTTGATAAATGACAAGTAAAGAAAATCAACTTAAAGCCGGAAATTTTGCTCTTGTAATGCCCAATGAAAAGCATCAGTACAGGAATAAATCTGATAAAAATCCGATGGTAATGATCTGTGGAGTACCCAAAGATTTTGAATAGAATTAACTCCTGCTGTTTACTTTCTTTATATTTTTTTTATCTTTGAGCCCTTACAGCTTATTCTGAAAGACCCATTCGTATTGATAAGACGTAAGAAGATAGAAAAAAAACTGATCAGGGATAACCGGCAGACTATCATGCTTAACCGGAGAGAAGTGAATGCCCTAAATGCATTCTGTGAAAAGTATAAAATTACCAACCGGTCGAAATTCATCAGAGAAACCTTAATAACCACTATTCTCAAAAAATTTGATGAGGATCACCCCAGTTTGTTCAAGGATGAAGAACCAAACCTATTTTCCAAAATAGGCTAAAACTGAACTCAATTTGTTAAATAAAAAAAGCCGCGCAGTCTTGCGCGGCCAGTGATTTATTACTTGATATTAGTTTCTCCAAAACTTAACAGGAACTATTACTTCTGCTGCTACCTTTGCGCCGTTGCTCTCGGCTGGTTTCCATCTTTTATTGGTTAGTCTTATCACCCTTATTGCCTCTCTGTCAGCATCCGGATGCAAACCACGAAGTATTTTTATCTCCTTTATGGTTCCGTCTTTGTCAACAAGCAAACTGACAAATACTGTTCCTGATATTCCATCAACTTTCAATGATTCCGGTAACTGCAGGTTGTTTTTAATAAACTCCTCCAATTTTTTTATACCTCCAGTATATTCAGGAAAAGTTTCAATTACCTGCTCTTGTTGTATATCATAATGCTCAGAATCCACCTCCTCAGCCAGGTAATTATTTGAGCTCTTTATGGCAGGAGCATAGACTGCCGTAGTACCCCTGACCCTGGTTCCATTATACCTTTTTACACCTCCAACAGCATAATTACTGACTCCTTCGGGCAACGGAAGAGCTTGATTAACCGTGGTAAGGCTCCCTTCACTATTTCGCATCTCTGAATCGAGAGCAAGAAATGAGGTGAATCGCGTCAACAGGTTATATTCTAAACCAAGCTCGGTAATCTTCTTCTGAAGAGCAGAGTCAGCATGGCTAACCTGGGCAAAATCATCCAGTAAGCGTAACTTCTCACGTGCCCATAAATATCTTAAGGCTAAGTTTTTCTTATCTGGTTTACTTTCACTTACATCCAGGTATGTTTTATATGAATTTTCACCTGTAAAACCTTTCAATTCAATTTCTCCCTGCAGCTTTCCCGACCATTTTCCAAAAATAATAACAGGTCTTTCTGCAAGTACATCGGGAATACTTAATGGTTCAACATCATATGCATTGAAATCTCCGAAATCAACCTCAATGTTTGTAAGTACCGGTTGTGAAACATACTTCCGGAAATTATCAGCAATTGGCCTTGCTTCTTCCTGATTTGTTATCACAAAGGGCTTAGCCTTGCCTACATGTGCCATTCCTTCCAGTAAATAACGATTGACTGAAGATCCAATTCCAAAAGGGAAGAAATTTGCTTTTCCAAGGTTCCTGGCTATATATTCAAACGTCTCACGCTCAACACTTACATAGCCATCGGTGGCAATAACAAAGCTCCTGGAGAAATTTTCAGGGACAGGCAGTGACATGGCTCTTTTTAGTGCTGGCAGCAATTCAGTACCTCCACCTCCTGATTGCTTATCAATAAAATTAAGAGCCAATCTAATATTTTCTTCATTTGCAGCCACAGACTTTTCAGAAAACAGGCTTGAACCACCAGCAAATAACAATACATTAAATCGTTCGTGTGGCTTTAAATCTCCAATAAGGTTCCTCATTAGCTCTTTTGATACATCGAGTGGGAAACCATGCATAGAACCTGATACGTCAACTATAAAAATATATTCACGAGGTGTTATAATCTGCTTTGTAACTCTTTCAGGAGGCTGTATCATTGCCAGGAAAAAGTTTTCCTTTTCACCCTTGAATAATAAAAGTCCGGTTTCTATATGTTTTCCTGCCAGTCTGTAGTCGACAATAAAGTCTTTATTCCCTTGAAATTCTTCAGGATTTTTTAATCTTATTGAAGCACTATTTTTACCTCTATAATTGATATTTACATCATGTGAATTACACTGCAAATACTGAAGTGGCATTCCTGTTGATAAATCCATTTGAATGTCAAAGCTATAATTCGGAGCCTGGCCTTCCTTGAGGTAAGGATTCGCAATCCATTTTTCAGGCGTGTGGCTATCTCCTCCGGAATTGTATCTTGGCCCCACCACAGTAGGAAAAACAAACTCATAAATTCCTTCTACCGGTATCAGCAATTCGGTATATTTAAGCTCTACCTCAATTACATCGCCCGGAAGTATATTGGCTACATTCATTGTAAATACATTGGGCCTGTCCTGCTCTAATAGAGAAGCAGTTTGACCATTTGCTTTTGCCTGCTCATAATTCCTTCGAGCTTTTTCTTTCTCCTGCACAAGGGCAATAATTTCCCTCTCTCCTATTTTCATTTTCATTGCATATACAGCGGCCCTGGTTGAAGCAGGAAAGACATATATGGCCTCAATGGGTCTGATTCCATTGTTCTCATATACCTGGCTGATAATCACATCAGCAATTACTCCTGCCACATTTACTCTGGCCTCTGTCTTCTTGAGAGGCAACCTGTCTGTTTCAGGATCATCACTATTAATAAAAAAGTAAGGAGAAAAGGTTTGGTCATTCTTATGGATAATTTCCGAAGAAATTGTGCCCTGTCCAAAAGAAAACAGGTTTCCTATAAATAATACAATGCCTAAGACCAATGCTTGTATCTTTTTGTTTTGAGATTTTTTGTTTGTTTTCATGACTTTTTATTTTTTGATTCAGCTAAAGGATGCAAGCAATTGCAAAATTCCATAAAAGAAAAACTGGTTTTTTGGAATGATCTTTGCATTTAACTAAATAGGAAGATGTAATACTGAATTCTAGTTTGCTAGTATTCATTAACATAGCCAATTTTGTTTCTAAAAATAACACACCGGTCAGGTAATAAAAAGGAAAGTTTAACTTAAGCTCTCCGACGAAAAACTTATTGCTTATTTCAGAAAAAAAAATGATCCAGAGGTGGTGGGAGTATTATTTGAAAGGTATATTCATTTAGTATTTGGAGTGTGTTTAAAGTACCTCCAGGATCAAGATAAAGCCCGTGATACCAGCATGGAAATATTTGAAAAACTTTTTGAATATCTCCCAAAATACAATATCGAACAATTCCCATCCTGGCTGCACACTGTAAGTAAGAATTTCTGTCTTATGAAGCAGCGCGAAAAAACCAGGATATTATTTGAACAGGAAATATCAAAGAAATATGAATACAATAAAATTGTGGAATCTGATACAGGTTTGCATCTATATATTGAAAGGGAAAAGCAACTTGATGAATTGGAAACAGGGCTTGGTCAATTGAAAAGAGAACAGGAATTATGCATCCGTTTGTTTTACCTTCAGGATATGTCGTACCAGGACATTGCTACAAACCTGGGAATTGATATCAAGCAGGTAAAAAGTTATATTCAGAATGGGAAAAGAAATTTGAAAAATATTATTTTGAAATCGAAAAAACGTGCAAAAAGGGATAAGCCCCTATTTATGAACTATTTATCTGAACATGATGAATATCAGAAATGAAAATATATACATGCCTTCAGGCTGCCTGAACTGGGAAGCCCTGAAAAAATATCAGCAAGGAGGATTCTCAGATGAAATCCGGGCTGATATTGATGCACATATATTGAAATGTTCATTTTGCCATGAAGCACTCGAAGGGTTTAAGATTGTTCCAAACATTGATGAACAGGAAGTTCTAATGAATTCTATGAAGAAGGATTTGGAACAAACAATTCAACATAATAAAGCAGGCCATCTTCAGAAATCAAAAAGTAATCAAAGGGTTAGAATTTTAGCTGCAGCTGCCAGCATTTTATTGCTAGCCGGAGTATTCACCATCTACAACTATGTTTTAAGGCCAGTAAATGAGCAGGTGGCAGAAGAATTTATAAACACAAATGTTCAAGAGGAAAAACCAATGGAATATTCATTTGACAGAGATATTCCTGTCAATGACAATGCTGGAATAGCGCAAAATAAGCCGGCGGCTGTTCTGCAGGAGGAAATGGAGGCTGAAGAAGACTATTCCAGTTCAAAAACATCTTTACCTCCGCCTCAAAAAGAAAATGAGGTTTCACAAAATATTGTCGAAGCCAAAATAAGTTCATCAATGACAAAAGAATTGGTTAGCGACACTGGATTGTCTGAAGCAGATTTAGCTTTACCTGTAAATGCACAAATTTATCAGGAAGAGCTGGATGAAGAAATAGCTACTCGTTCGTTTGAGGCATCCAAAAAAGAAAACAAAACTTTAATAAGAGGCATAAGTGCTAACAGATCAGCTCCTGAAGTGAAGAGTGAGGATTCCATGATTATTGGAGGGATCGAAGCAATGGTACTTCCAAGATTTGAAAGTGAAAAGTATGCCGATTTTGATGATTATATCTCTAACAACTTCAATTATCCCTCAAATGTTAAAAGAGATGGTATTGAAGGAGAAGTAATTGTTGAATTCACAGTTTCCAAAAATGGGAAAATTAAGAACCCAAAGATAATTAAAGGTGCCAGGGATGACTTTGATGCTGAAGCCATTCGTTTAATTAAAAATTCTCCTGACTGGATTCCTGCAAACCTCAACGGAGTGAATGAAGATCAAAAAATACAGTGGACAATTCAGTTTAAAAAGGACCCTTACAAATAAATATATTTAAACGGTACAGTTTGCTTTCCAAAAATTAAATTGTCTCCAGTTAATTCCAACCATAAAGTTAAAAGTCTAATTATGTAGACTGTTTCACTCTACAGTAAATACCTGAAGATTTTTGGATAATCCCATTTCTTATTTAACTTTATCAGCGATTATTTCAATCTTGCCATGGAAGATATTTATGTTTCTGGAACAAAGTTAACACCTGAGGTAACCCTGAAGAAAGGTGAGATTCGCTTTTCAGGAAGATCTGTTCCCTCGAATCCTGGTGTGTTTTACCAGCCTTTATTTAAGTGGGTTGAAGCGTATAATCAAAAGGGCCTTGACAAAGTAAAAATAGAACTGAACTTTGAGTATATCAATACTGCTTCAACAAAATGGTTGTATAATATTTTAAAAATTCTAGGTTCCCGATCAAATTCCAAAGAGAGGGTTAAGATTTCATGGTATTTTGAGGATGGAGACGATGATATGCATGAGCTTGGTAGTATTTTTCAGTCTCTGGTTCCGGCAAAATTTGAGATAATTAAAGTTCTTTGAACCAATTAAGGACTTTCCATTATATTAGTTTTCCCCTTTTTTCAGGATACCTTTTTACTCCCTGCAACTCATTTATCAACAAAAGCTTACTACTCGTCCTGATAAATGTACAAGTCATATAAAAACTGCTGAATAACATATTTTTTTAAATGTCTCACAGCAACCTTTTTAACGTTTTTTTCGTCTAATATTATACAGAGGTCTCTATCAATTCTGTAAACTGACCTTTTTACAGCTTTTTTGGTTTGATCTTTGTAGCAATACTATGAAAAGAAACCAGTAAAATCAACAAGTTATGTTAAACTTCTTAAAAAAAATCGGCATCTTCAACAGAGACCCTGTAAAGCAGGCAATCATTGATCTTTTAGAAGAGAGAGATCATTGTACTTTTGGAGAAATTATTAAAGATCTTAATATATCTACCTCAAGGGGTTCAAGATATATTAATGAGCTGAAAGAAGAAGGCATGATAAGCAATAAAATTATGCCTCCCTACTTTAAACTTGCTGGAAACTAGTAAAATAAATGGAGCATTTAAGCTTTTTTATGTAACATATTAAATAGTGATGAGGAAATAGAGGAAGCCCCATTGGGGCTTTTTTTATTAGTAATCAGCTACTTTTTGCTATTCGATCATAACTTTCCATCCAAATTGGCTTTTCAATATACGCCCTAACCTGCAAGAATACAATGATCTCATAAAATGCAATAATTAGAAAAGGAAAAATTGTATAGTAAACATGCAGGACCAGGTTTCCATGAATTAAACCAAATAGTAAAGGATCCTTTGACTTTGGATTACTTTCCCTTATTCCCAATAAATAATATCCAATAAATTCAACTACCAGCAATGATGAAAAATAGAATACATAGCTAAGGATTAATTTAAAGAGAGGATGCCTTACATGTTTTTTAATGAATTTATAAACTTCCAAAAAAATAAAACCACCAACCAGCCATAAAAGGAAAGCCCAAAGATTTAACCCTGAAGTATTAATTTCGGAGATATCAAAACCTGCATTGTAATGATACTGGTAACTTCCTACCCACAAAAAAGCGAAACTTACTGAGGCAAATAAGGATATTACCCAATCAGGAAGATAGGTTACTTTTTTCCTGGTCGCTTTTCGGACTAAAATAAAATAGGCTACCATACCTCCTGCCAAACTAGATAAAAGATCTAAAAAATTACTCGTATCCTCGAATGGTGGATTAAAAAAAATCTTGTTCAATAAAATTTGAGAGGCTAGTACCTTAAAAATTAACATACTAAAAATAAACCATAACCATTTCATCTTGGTTTTACAGCATGAAATTATAAAGAATGAAGCCAGGCCAACCCAGAAATGAACAATCTTCCAGTAGTCAATAACCAGCAAATCATTTTCATAAATCCTTGCTGATAACCATTCTATATTTTCATTTACTATGATAAGCAACATTTGCAGGTCTAATGATTCTTCTGATACTGATGTAATAAAATCTTAAATGATATATAATAGACAATTATCCACAAGCCAATTCCAAGAATAGCGGCATAGACAAATCCCATTCCATAGGTGAAAATAATCGTCAGCAACAAGAAAATTGCAGTAAAATAAGCTGAGACAAAGAATGCCTTCAGCCTGTATGAATCATTTATACTATTTTCAATCTTCTCTTTTGAAAATGCAACCAGAAATAATCCCAATAATAAAAGAATAGCAGAAATCTCTTCCAGTAGTTGGTTACCGATCACTTCAAAGAATTTGTTGTCAAGGTAAGAAGAAATGATGGCAAATACTTTTCTGTTCAAAAACTCTGGTTTATACCCAAAATAAAACCTGATAAAACCAACCACTGCACCCATCCCAAAAAAAACAAAACCCAGGTTCCTGAAGCCCCTGGGAAGTAAAAATGAAAACTCCTTCATTCAATCATATTCTGTTTACTAATATTTATTTGAAAAGATTAATAGGAATATGCAAGAGCCATCCTCCATAACCACCTCAACACTGACCCATCCAAATTTATGATTTACATTGTAAATTATCTTCGCTATTCCAGGGATATCTGAGTCTTGCTCTACGGTAATGGTTTTAAGATAATACCACCCCCACTCAAAATCATCAGAACTGGATTTTTTTGTTACAGTTCGTGTAACTTTTCTTCCTCCAGCCAGATCAAGCTCGTACTTATCGCCAACCTTTGCATCGTATTTGGCAATAATAAATGGTTTATTCTCTTTGTTAAAATAATCAAGTACCCCCTCAGAAGTATTTTTAAATCGAAATTCACCATCAAGCTTGCCATTTTTAATGAATTCGGAGCTTATTAAATTAACAACCGGTAAATCTGGGAGATCGGCTTGAATTCTTACTATTACTTCACCATCCTCCTTATTGGTAATTACTACGGATTCATTCAAATTTACATAATCATCATTGATGTAGACACTTGCATTATAAGTGTTTCCAACATCATTCATGGGTAGATTAGAGTCTCCACCAAGCTCATTGGGTGGGGCATCATTTGATTTTGAACAGGAAGTTATAAACAAGGCAATGAGAAAAAAATAGTATAGGTTTTTCATGATAGGAATTTTGTACTAAATTTAATTAATTCCTTTTTATTGCCAAAATGAAAATCATAATCTTTGCGCTATTTACATTTATTCTGTCCAATAATCATCGTCTAGAATTTATCTCGATGATAAGAGTCTTTTGTTAATAACTAAATTGATTGTTTTCCTATTTTTTTTACAATATTTAGCGGTTTAGAAGGGTATCTAATGATATGAGAAATATATACACCTATTGATTGCTATTAAATATTTTCAATAAATGTCTTCTCCAAGCATAAAAAGATTATTGCTCCTGCTGTTATTCATGGGTGTCAGTCAGGTTTTTGCCCAATCAAATCACAAAAGAAGTAGTGGCAAAAAAAGGAGATGGAATTTACACAATACTAAGCAGGAATGGGCTAAACTCTGATACATATTTTGCGGAGTTTGTTGAATTGAATAAAAAAAATATTGGGAAAAATTATAGTTTATACGAGGGTCGTAAATACCTCCTACCGGAAAAGAAAATAAATGAATCATCCAGCTCAGTTGGTAAAAATAAAATAATTCGAAATTATGCAATCTTTGGCCCCGATTATTCAAATGTTGAAATTATTGACAATTCGCTTAAAGGTGCTATATATTATTTGATGGCCGGGCATGGCGGACCTGACCCCGGGGCTTTAGGAAAATATGGTAAATATACATTGAGTGAGGATGAATACGCCTATGATGTAACCATTCGGCTGGCACGAAAACTTATTGAGCACAATGCCCTGGTATACTTAATAGTAAGAGACAACAACGACGGTATAAGAGATGAACCTGTTTTGAAAATGGATCAGGACGAAACTGTTTATAAAGATAAATCAATTCCCAGGAATCATAATTCCCGCTTAAAGCAAAGAACTAAGGTGGTAAACAATCTGTATGCAAAAAATAAAGGAGCTTATCAGCGACTTATAACGATTCATGTCGATAGCCGGGGCCAGGGAGAAAACCTTGATGTATTTTTTTATCACCACGAAAAAAGCAAGTCGGGTAAATCACTTGCAAATAACATTCACAAGACTTTTAAAGAAAAATACGCACATTACCAGCCCAACCGGACATACAGCGGGAGCGTGAGTTCCAGAAGTAGTCTTTATGTTATTAGAAACACACACCCTCCAACAGTCTTTATTGAATTGGGTAATATAAGAAACGGGAACGACCAGAGAAGATTTGTTATACCAGACAATCGTCAGGCTTTAGCTAACTGGATTGGAGATGGCCTTATACTGGATTATTCATCGCGGTAATTCCTAAATAATGAAAAAACTATTTTTAATTCCATTTTTGTTTCTTTTTGTTTTTCAATTATTGGCTCAGGAAAAAGTTCCTAAAAAAATTCATATAAACAATAATGTTGAATTAACCCAACTGAAAGATTCTTTCTTTATTCACACAACATATTATGAATCAGATCAATTTGGCCGTTTTCCTTCAAATGGAATGCTTTTAATAAGGAATGGAAAAGCCCTCATGATTGATACTCCTATGACTGAAGAACTAACTAACCAGATTTATGGCTATTTGAAATCTTCAATGAATGTGGAAATTGTTAAAATAATTGTGGGTCATTATCACGATGATTGCCTGGGAGGCCTCGATTACTTGCACAATCAAGGAGTAGAATCAATTGCTCTTGACCTGACTCGTCAGAAATGTATTGAATACAAACTTCCAATTCCCAAAAATGTCTTTTCAGATATTTTGATCTTTGATTTCGAGGGCGAAAAAGTAATCTGCCAGTACTTCGGTGGAGGTCATACTATAGATAATATTGTGGTTTATTTCCCTTCTGAAAGAGTCCTTTTTGGCGGTTGTCTTATAAAAAGCCTGGCCTCAAGGACTCTGGGAAACACCGCTGATGCTGTTGTATCAGACTGGAAACCAAGCATTCAAAAACTAATTAATGAATTCCCTGATGTTGAAATAGTGATTCCAGGTCATGGACAATATGGAAATGCCGAGTTGCTAAAGCATACAATGAATCTGGTTGACAATTATACTTCAGAATAATTGCATAAATGATTTCAAAGTCATTATTAATTTAATTTCTAAAACATGAAAAAAGCATTGAAAGGGTTCATCCTATGCTTCCTTATTATAAGTAGCTGCAATCCTCAACCCAACAGATCAGAAATGGAAGAATGGAAGGCTGAAATAGCTGAAACCGAGAGGAAATTTGCAGAATTGGCAGCCCAGGAAGGAATCAGAACCGCATTTCTTTACTTTGCTGCTGAAGATGCTGTTTTAAGCAGGAATAATAGCATTATTAAGGGCAAGGAAGCAATAGAAAATTGGTTTGAAGGCCAGCCCATGGAAAATGTTCAACTAATATGGTCGCCTGATTTTGTAGATGTATCAGCATCGGGGGATTTAGGTTATACCTATGGAAAGTTTACTTTTTCAGGTGCCGACCCTGATGGAAATCCCATACAATCTGAAGGTATATTTCACACAGTATGGAAAAGACAGGCCAACGGAGAATGGAGATTTGTCTGGGATTAAATATGAATAAAATACAGTAGTCTTTCAGAAAGCCTATTTCTAAAAACTACTCGCCTCAATCACTTCAAATCTTCTCAATCTGGATTTGTGATAAAATCGCTGAACAGGAAGAATCAGGCGAACACGATAGTAATCTTCCAGATTTAATTCCAATTTTGATTTTGCTTTAACAGCTGTCCTTATAAGCTGAACATAAGCCTGAACTGAATCTTTAGGAATACCAATTGGAAATGGAAAACACAGTCCATCTTCCACATGAATAAACTTCAAGCCTTCCATTCTAAGCCAATGATCATTGTCAAAAATGATCTTAATATTCACCTGTTGTTCCCTTCTTTCCCAGTCCTCCCAATAACATTTTACACTTTTTACCTGGCAATCATCAATCATAATTCCATTTGGGCCCACCAGCGCATCTAAAGTAGGTTTAATGATGTTATCTACATCTGGAGAACTGTCTGATTCATACCTGTATTTCTCAGGAACAATCCATTGAATCTCAAACTGAACATCACCAGACAAAATGTACTCAACCGGAGCAACAATTTGCTGAATCTTCCTGGTTATCCTCTCTTTATGTGTTTTTGATGATTGGAATGAGACGGGCTTCCCAAATACACTGAAATGGAGTACTCCGTCTTTTGGTGGTTGCTTATGATGATATTTAATAAGAGTCATCTTTAATTCAATTTAGGCCAAAAGTAATCTAAATCCAGCAATTCTGAAGAAGCAAAGTATGAAGCAATCTTTTTAATTGAAGAAATTGTCCTAATGAAATCCTATTTTATGTAAATGTTAAAAAATCCTAAATAGAGATTATAGCTTAACTTATTTACTATTTTTAGTCCCTTTAACTATTTTAAATTTTATTGATCAACTTCTAATGCGATACATACTCCTGGTATTAATTTTCCTGGGACCTGCAAAATTGTTAACAGCTCAGGACCATCAGCTGACTGTAATAATTTCCGGGATAAATAAGGTAAAAGGTAAGTTGGTAATCGGATTATTTGATAACAAGTCAGACTGGTTAAAAAAAGGAAAGGAATTTAGCGTAAAAACAATTGAAATTAAATCGAAGGAGGAAACAATTATTTTTGATAAGCTTCCTGATGGTGAATATGGAGTTTCTGCATACCACGATCACAATTCCGATGGTAAATGCAATAGAAGTATTATTGGATACCCGGTTGAGGGATTTGGATTTTCCCGTAATGCAAAAGTTTTCATTAAAGCTCCAGGTTTTAAGAAAGTTTCTTTTACTGTTACAGAAAGTACCACCGTGAGTTTAGCACTTAGATATAAAAAAGATAAAAACTTAGATTCTGATAGCGAGGGCCCCCAAGATTAGAAAATAATTTCGTCGTAAAATGGCTAAATTTTTACCTGTTTTGGTATTATTGTATGATTACTGTATATTTATCTTTTAATCCAAAGAAATCAGTTTCTAAGACCCCAACCTTTCTCTCTTTCATAGGATTTACCATTTGTATTTCAGTATTAAATATGTATAACTTAAAATTAACAAAATGAAACGCGTTTTTGTTTTTTTTATCGTGGTATTGGCCACAACTCTGTTAATAAATGCTCAGATTGATGCCAGGTTATTTCGGTTTCCTGATGTATCTGAAAGTAAAATTTCCTTTGTATATGGGGGTGATATCTGGATCGTTCCAAAAACAGGTGGAACTGCCAATCGAATTACTTCCTCTCTGGGTGAGGAATCTCAACCCAAATTCTCTCCGGATGGAAAGACCATTGGTTACAATGCTGCGTATAATGGAAACGTTGATGTTTTTACTGTACCTGCTATCGGAGGAGTTCCTATACGTGTGACTTATAACTCACTCCCTGATCGAATGGTAGATTGGCATCCGGATGGCAATCAGATACTCTTTGCATCCATGCGTGAAAGTGGAAGACGCAGTTTTAATCAGTTTTATCTCGTCAACAAAAATGGTGGCATGCCCGAGAAGCTTCCAATGCCCTATGGTGAACTTGGATCCTTTTCTTCCGATGGGTCAAAACTAGCCTATGTTACCAGGATTACAGAAAACTATCCATTTAAAAGATATAGAGGAGGAATGGCATCGGATGTTCTTATTTATGATCTTAAGGATTCCAGTGCAGTGAATATTACCAACAACGCAGCAACTGATGGAAAGCCGGCCTGGTTTGAAAATAAAATATATTACATTTCGGATGTTGGCCCTAAGATTCGTCGGAACATCTGGGTATATGATTTGACTTCCAAAAAAGCAGAACAGTTGACCTTTTTCGAAAATTTTGATATTAATTATTTCTCTCTGGGCCCTGAAGATGGGGTATTTGAAGCTGATGGAAAATTGTATTTATTTAATCTTAAGGATCATTCATACTCAGAAGTGAAAGTAAATGTTGTAACTGATGTTGCCACACTTTTACCTCATACAGTGAAAGTCGGAAAAAGTATAAGCAATTATGACATTTCTCCTGATGGGAAAAGGGCTGTCTTTGAAGCCCGGGGTGATTTATTTGATGTTCCGGCTGAGCATGGATATATATTAAATCTTACCCAATCAAGTGGTGCTTTTGACAGAAACCCAGTTTGGTCCCCAGACGGATCAAAAATAGCTTACTGGAGTGATAAAAGCGGTGAAAATCAAATCTATGTTAAGTCTCCTTCCTCCAGTGAGGCTGCAAAACAGCTTACTGACTTTCCTTCGGGTTTTGGATATAGATTATTCTGGTCACCTGATAGTAAAAAATTGGCATTTATAAATGAAAAACAGGAGTTGCAGATTCTTGAAGTGGGTACCAAAGAAATTAAGGTCATTGATAAAACAAACCGCCGAAGCCACTCTGCACTTATGTCATTTTCAGTAAGCTGGTCAAAGGACAGCAAATGGATTGCCTATTCTAAAATGCTGGATAATATGTATTTAGCACTTTTTGCCTATAGTCTTGAAAAAGAACAGGTTGTGCAACTTACTGCAGGATATTATAATGATTATAGTCCGGTTTTCGAGCCTGAGGGCAAATATATTTACTTACTAACTGATCGCTACCTTTCCCCGGGGTATAGCAGCCTTGATGGAACATGGATATATGCTAACAGTACCCAGATTGCGGCAGTAAGTCTAACTTCTGATATTCCATCCCCATTGGAGGCAAGAAATGATAAGGTTGAGATCAAAAAAGAAGAAGAAAAGGAGGCTGAAGAACCAAAAAAAGGGAAAGAAAAGAAAAAGAAGGATTCAAAAAACGGAGATGAAGAGAAGAAAGAAGAACCAATGAAGTTTGATACTAAGAATTTTGAATCCCGGATGGTAGTTCTTCCGCCAACAGCTGGTAATTATTCGAATTTATCAGCAGTAAAAGAGAAAGTTCTATATCATAAACGACCCAACACAGGTTCGTCTGAAAAAATGTCTCCTGTAATGTACTTTGATTTAAAAGAAAGGGAGGAGAAAACCATTATTGGAAGTGCCAATTCATACAGATTGTCAGCTTCAGGTGAGAATTTATTGATTAGTGACAAAGGAAGATTTGGAATAATTAAGGTAGCTCCGGAACAAAAACTGGAAAAACCTTTGAATACTTCCGACCTGGAAATGAACCTAAATCCAAGAGAAGAATGGGCTCAAATATTTAACGATACCTGGAGGCGATACCGTGATCTTTTTTATGATCCAGGCATGCAGCAAGTGGATTGGCCTGCTATGCAGAAACAGTATGGTGCCTTGCTGGATAATGCCATAACCCGATGGGATGTAAGCAACATAATTCAGGAACTAATTTCTGAACTAAGTGCCGGACATACTTATGCCGGCGGTGGTGATGTTGAAAATATTGAACCCAGATCAACGGGATTTTTGGGTATAGATTGGGCACTTGACAATGGAAAATATAAAATTAAGAGAATAGTTGAACCGGCACCATGGGATATTGAAGTGCGATCGCCTCTTGATCAACCAGGTATTAAGGTGAAAGTTGGTGATTACATTCTTGCTGTTAATGGGATGGAATTGGATGGAACTAAGGACCCATATGCTTCTTTTGAAGGACTTTCTGGTAAAACAGTTGTATTAACTGTGAATCAGAGTTCAAATAAGGAGGGAGCAAAGGAAGTCATAATAAAAACATTAAATGCCTCACAGGAAGGAAGACTCAGACACCTTGAATGGATTGAGAGTAACAGAAAAACTGTTGAAAATCTCTCAAATGGAGATATAGGATATATTTATATGCCCAATACAGGTGGAGAGGGTCAAACAGAATTGTTCCGGCAGTTTTATGCACAGCTTGATAAAAAAGGCTTTGTAATTGATGAACGATTTAACGCTGGTGGTCAGCTGTCTGACCGGTTTATGGAATTGTTGGAAAGACCAACTATTTTATATCTGCACTGGAGAAATTCAAAAGATCACAAGTGGCCTACATACAGCAACAATGGACCCAAAGCTATGTTAATAAATGGCTGGAGCGGTTCCGGAGGTGATGCCTTCCCTTGGGCTTTCCAGGAATTAAAAACAGGACCTATTATTGGAGAAAGAACATTGGGTATTTTGGTTGGTCCTGCAACAGGACACATGTTAATTGATGGTGGTTACATTACTGTCCCTGATGCTAGATTATATCGTACTTCAGGTGATTGGTTTGCTGAAGGCCATGGAATAGAACCGGATATAGAAGTTTGGGACGATCCAACTCTATTATCCCGTGGGAAAGATCCACAACTGGAAAGGGCAGTGCAGGAAGTAGCCAAAATGCTTAAAAGAAAATCCACCAAAATTTATTCCGGCGCCAGCCTATGAAGACAGAACCAATAAAGGGTTGAAATAAGTTTATTAAATTAGTTAAAGAGCATCTCTCTCTAAATAGAGGTGCTCTTTTTATTTTCTATCCACAATTAATACTTGTTTCTATTATGGCTTTATAAACTTTGGAGCCTTCCTATGTTGAGTTCCATTTTCATAGGCATATGCAATTTCAATTAATACAGGTTCGCTCCATGCTTTTCCAAAAAATGAGATACCAACCGGAAGTTCATCTATAAATCCCATTGGTACAGTAATACTCGGGTACCCTGAAATTGCCGCCGGTGAAGAACTACCCACCTGAAATGCATCACCATTAACATGATCCGTTTTCCATGCAGGACCTCCTGTGGGAGCAATTATGGCATCCAGATTGTTTTCATCCATGACTCGATCCATTCCATCCTCCCTGCTTCCCTTTATCACTTTCTCCAGCGTTTCAAGATATTCCTCTGAGTCAAGATCATCTTTTTCCAAAGCCATTTCCAGGTATTTTTGGTTATAAAAGTTAAGTTCAATCGAATCCTTCTCATTAAATGCAATAAGCTCTTCAAGATTCTTGATGGGTGCCTCTGGTCCCAAAGAAGAAAAATACTTATTCAAACCATCTTTGTATTCATAAAGCATTATCTCAAAGGATAAGCCATCCACATTTGAGTTTAAAATATTTTCAATTTCTATAATTTCAACTCCTTGACTTTTCAGGTATTCCACAGCCGTATTTACCAATTCATCCACCTTATAATGTTGTCCAAGAGGTCTTTTATATAATCCAATTCTCTTCCCCTTTAGGCCATCCTTATTCAAAAATTGAGTATAATCCGTAAATGATTTCCCTTCACTATTAATTGTTTTAACGTCTGTTGGATCTATACCTACCATAGCTCCAAGGCAAATAGCAGCATCGGTAACAGTGCGTGCCATTGGGCCCGGCGTATCCTGAGTAGATGAAATGGGTATAATCCCAGATCTGCTTAAGAGTCCAACTGTTGGCTTAATTCCTACAATACCATTTGCGTTAGATGGACATACTATAGATCCGTTTGTTTCTGTTCCAATTGCTATCATGCACAAGTTTGCAGAAACAGCCACTCCTGACCCGGAGCTGGAACCACAGGGATTGCGATCAAGAACATACGGGTTGTTCGTTTGACCACCAATGCCACTCCATCCACTGGAGGACATTTCGCCCCGGAAATTTGCCCACTCACTCAGGTTAGCCTTCCCAAGAATTACAGCTCCGGCCTCCCTTAGTTTTTCAGCAACCCAACTATCCTGCAGGGGGTGTGAACCAATAAGAGCTCTTGATCCGGCGGTAGTTTCCATCTTATCATGCGTATCAATGTTGTCTTTTAAGAGAACAGGTATACCGTGCATTGGCCCTCTCGATTTCCCCTCTTTCAATTCCTGATCTAATTGCTCAGCAATTTTCAAAGCATCGGGATTAACCTGAATGATTGAATTCAACCGGGGTCCGTTTTTGTCAATAGCAATAATCCTGTCAAGATAGCTTTGTACTACTTCCTGAATTGTATAGTCTTCATTCTTATAGCCTTCCGATAGTTGAGATATTGTATATTCTTCAAACTTAAAATCTTCAGCTGAAGCTTTAGTTCCATTGTTACTCTGATCTGTCTGGCAGGAGAAAAAAAATGCCATTAAGAATACACTAAGGAATAGGCCTTTATAATTTTTCATAGTTAAGCATTGTTAAAATTAGCTGTTGAAGTCAATCTAATACAAAACTAATCTTTTGCAGGAATTATTTGTATGAATTTTATTTCTTAAATGGCAGGATCTAATTATGAATAAAGAAAATAATTCTCATTATTCATCATAAAACTTTAGTCCACAATGCGAACAATACCTGGTATTAAAAACATCTCCCAACCGGGCATTACAAGCCGGACATCTCCAGATTAATGAAATACTGATAATAATTCCAAACATGATGATATAAAAGAAAGGCGCCCAGGCCAATTTTGGCATTCCAAAAAGTTCCCAGGATGGAAAAGCCAGAAGGGTAATCGAAATCAATAAAAACAGAGCCGTTAGGAATATTCCTATCCGAATCGCTTTTCGTTTTTTGAATTCTTCCCTGAAGCGATTGATCTCGTTCTGTGAATAATTACTATCAGTCATAACAAAAGGCAATGGGTCAGTGTTAATACTGAAATTCCAGTTCAAGATACGAAATTTATAGAATATTTTACAAGAAAAAGAACCAACATATATTAGCTTACAGTCAACTAAGCTTTAGAAACAAGGAGTAAGCTGTGGTGGATATTTCGGGAATGATTGTAAATAAGAATATTTTTGATTCCTGATCGGGCAGGTCCGCTTTTATGTATGATATCTGGTACAACTCCGGTTTTAATTATTTTTGCTGCCAGCCATACTGCAAATGAAACAGCTGTATCGTATTCACCTGTTATATGCTTGTAATATCCGACTGTACTATTTGCAAAATGATTTTCTTCCAGTTCTGAATAGACCTTATCATTTAAGTTATCGCCATTATAACCCATTAGAACTAGATCAATATCATTTATAACCATTTTTTGATCAAGAAGAAAAGCTTTAATAGCCTGAAAAATATTAAAATCTTTAGATTGATTAAATAAGCTTTTAACTCCCAAAATCCTGGCATATGTTGATTCTGACTTTTTGTTTTCCAGAACCAGGAAAGTTGCCCCCTCTCCTGCTAAAGCTCCAGGCTGATCCTCATTTAACATCTCCAGATTAGAAACCGCTGAGGCCTTATATTTTCCTGTTTTGCTTGAAATAGTCCAGCTTTCATGGGTAATTTCATCTATTCCTCCTAAAAGTACATTGCTTACCTCCTCTTCCTGAAGCAACAATAATGCATCGAGCAGGGCATTTTCAAAAGAAAAAGACTTCTGGGCATATGTAAGATTATAATTATTGTTACTTGATAAAAGTGCTATCTGAGCACCCATGGTATTATGTGTTGACTGAATAAAAGCAGTTGGATTTAATAAGGATTCATCATTGTCAATAACCGAACCAAGAAATTTTTCAGTATCTGTCTGGGGGCCCATTCCGGTAGCAGTAATTGTTGCCTCAGGAACTGAAATACCTGCATCAAACAAAGCAGTCTGTGCTGCCACAATACTCATACGAATAATTTTGCTCATACGCCTGAGTATTTTTGGATTAATATATTCCTTATAATCAGGCTTTAGAATTTGAAGAAAAGGGAGCTCCATTCCCTCAATATGCTCAAGAAATTGGTCCTTACTAAGAGTTTCCTGTGGTGTTACTGCCCCTATGCCATTTATATATGCTTTCAATTCTTACTCCCTTTATCAATATTTACATTTGCCGCAGAAAAAATCACCGAGGAGTCATTCCCTCCAAATCCAAATGAGTTACTTAATACATGCTTTAAATCCGCTTTTTTAATTTCCGTAACTGGTTCTATATCTATCTCTTCTATTGAATTTTTGAAGTTCAAATTTGGTAATAGTACCTGATTCCTCAATGCAAGAACTGAAAAAACAGATTCAATGGCACCTGCAGCTCCCAGAGTATGTCCAGTAAATGCTTTTGTGGAGCTGAAAGCAGGAATTTGGTCTTTAAACAATCTTTTTAGCGCTATTCCTTCTGTCAGATCATTGTTTTCTGTGCCTGTACCATGTACATTAATATAATCAATATCTCCTGGTTTCAAATTTGCCTTTTCAAGTGCCTTTTTCATGGCAAGGTATGGCCCAGTTCCATCGCCTGAAGAAGCTGTTTGATGATGTGCATCATTGGCATTTGCATATCCTGAAAGATATGCATGTATGCTTTTCTTCCTATGAGTTGCCAGATTCTCACTTTCCAGAACAAGATAAGCAGCTCCTTCACCCAGGTTCAATCCATTTCGACTCTGATCAAATGGCCGGCAATGCTCCTTATCAAGGATCATCAGTGTGTTAAATCCATTGAGGGTGAATTTTGAAAGGGCATCAGTACCTCCTACCAGAACACGGTCAAGGATATCATTATTAATGAGGCGGGCTCCAAACATTATGCTGTTTAAAGAAGAAGAACAGGCTGTACTAATTGTGGCTAAATAATCGTTGATATCCAGCTCTTTAGCAATTTTTTCGGTATGATCACCAGCAGGATGTGTGTCAATAAACTTATTGTGTTTTGCTTCTCCCAGGAAGTCTTTGTAATAGAGTTCACTTCTATCCATCCCTCCTACTGTGGATGCTGATATCAGGCCTGTTCGAGCAGTTTTATCACCAATGATACTTGCGTCTTTTAAAGCTTCTCTAGCTGCAATCAGCCCCAATAATGCAGTGCGGGTCCAGGGTGCACTTGAATCTACATTGGCCATCTCAGCCAGTTCAGCCTGAGAAAGTTTAATTTCTCCAAGCACAAAATCATCCCTATGTCGGGTATTTAAAACCGAAATTGGGCTAATCCCACTTTTCCCGGAAAGTAAAGAATTAATAGTGTCACCGGCATTATTCCCAATTGATGAAATAATGCCAATACCGGTAACAACAACTGGAGATGGCATGAATTTTTAATTAGATTATTTTTGATGATTGGAAATGAATTTTGCCAGACTTCTCACCGAGTAAAATATTTTCTGTCCATCTTTGGGGTTTTCTATCCTTATTCCATATTCCTTTTCTAAAAGCACAATAAGCTCCAGTGCATCAATTGAATCCAGACCTATCCCATCTCCGAACAGAGGCTCATCCTCATCAATTTCATCCGGCTCCATGTCCTCAAGATTTAGCTGTTCAATTATCTGTACTTTTAGTTTTTCAATCAACTCTTCCATGTAATTTCTAGATTAATTTGTATAAACGATCTATTTCTTCAGTGGTATGATTACACTTTGAAGGAAAATCTTCCGAATCATCGGCCCAATAAACAAAAGCCTCATAACCTTCATCCCAGTGATCTACCCATCCACCCAAACAGGCTTTCAATTTCTGTGACAAAAATAACTGATTGATATAATCTGCAATGAATCTTGCATTAAAACTTTTAAAAATATAGAAAGCATTCTCACCTCTGAAACCATGTCGAATAGAAATCTCCCCCATCATAATATTTGGAAGGGTATACACAAATACCGATGGACTGGGATAAAAATCAGAATAATCTCTTACTGATTCCTGAAAATGAGAGTCAGTTATCAAAGTTGAGTTTGAGTTGCTGAGAACCAGACCAACCTCCTCCTTGCGATAACTTGAATAATTAATACCTCTAAATACCAGCTCAGAGCTTAAAAAACCCAGTTTACTTATATCATCCATTTTGTAAAACTTTGGGTATTTAATGCTAAAAAACTTAAAGATGCTTTTTGTAATATCATTCAAATTCGCATGGGCATCCTTTTGAAGAAGCAGCTTTCCATCCAGGTAAACCTTACCTTGCTTTATATGGCAATATCTTTTTATTCTTAGCTGGTTCATAATATCTTTTGTAAAACTATGGCAGCATTGCTTCCTCCAAATCCCGAGGCCATTTTCAAAGCTGTGCTTATCTCGTAAGTGCAGGTTTTATCGACCACATTTATATTTCGTGATACTCCATGTTCACTAAAACCAACTGTTTTAAGGAGGGTATTTGTCCTCATCTCCTCTAAAAGAATTGATGTCTCTACCAATCCTGCGGCACCCAATGTATGGCCAAAACTTCCTTTAAAACTATTAACCGGAACAGCAGTTAGTCTGTTTCTATCAATGGCTATGCTTTCCATTTCATCGTTATAAAGAGTAGCTGTTCCATGTGCTGAAATATGCTGAATTGAATCAGGTCCATGTTTAGTCTCTTTCATGGCTTTTTTTATCGCAATAAATGATCCTTCTCCGGTTTTTGAAGGGCCGGATATATGGTTGGCGTCATTGGCTGATGCTCCACCCATGTATGCTATATTGCTCTTTCCTGATTTGTTTTTCGTAAGGATGATTGTGCTGGCTGCCTCTCCCAGTGACAAGCCATCTCTATTTTTATCAAAAGGTTTACAAGGTTCGGTACTCAATGATAAGAAGGACATAAATCCACTAACTACAAAGCGGGAAACTATATCTGCACCCACAACAACAACATTATCAAATTTGCCACTATCGATAAAAAGAGCTGCATTGCTTAATGCCAGGACACCCGATACACATGCATTAGAAAGAACAATCATTTCATTGGGGTTACCGAAATATTCACGAATTACCTCCCCAAGTCTCCAAAGTAATACTCTTTCCGGTTCAAATTGGAGCCTTTTATCATCCCCAAGTAAATCGACATTCCCTTTTGTACTTGATAATATAATACCTGTCTTTTCTGATCGAATATCAACATCTGTTTCGTCAAGAACTGATTTAACAGATTGTATAATCATCTTCTCAAGTTTTGTAAATCTCCCATTATCCAAATCTGAAAAATGACTGTTTAGGATGTTTTCATCAACAATTGAAGCCTGGAAAGGCTCGGGGTAAAGGTCAATGTTATTGATGGTAGAAATCCCGGTATTACCTGCTTTTACAGCCTCAAAGTTTTCTGCGGTAGTAAATCCAAGAGATGAAATAATATTACTTTTTTCGAGGTATACCATTGATTCACTAGTCTATTAAACCTACTTTTCGTTTCCAATCCATTACAAAGTTGGGATAATAGAGCAGAATTTCACGATTCATATCAATAAATACCTGTGTAGTCTCAGCTGTAGCCACCAGTTCATCATCTGATTTCCTGAAGATTTTAAACTTGAACAGAATTTTGGCAGCAGGCTGATCAACAAGTTCTGTTTCAATTATAAGCTGATCGCCATATTGCACCTGTCTTTTAAAATCTATATTCATGTTTACAACCGGAGTCATAACATTGTGTTTGTAAATATCCATGTATGATATGCCATACTTTCTGCCAAAGGATTCTCGGCCTTCTTCAATATATTTCACATAATTTCCATGCCACACAATGCCCATTGAATCCACCTCTCCAAAGCGGACTTTTACTTCTGTTCTGTCTTTTAGGACTACACTCATATGTTTTAGCTGAATATAAGACTACAAAACTAGAGAAATGATTCAGTATTTTTTCAATTTCAGGAAATATGTTGTTTATAAATACCTGTCCCCTGAATTAAAATACATGAATTTACAGCTATACCGTTCTTTTTAGCTTGTTATAGAAATATGAAACGGAAATACAAACCAGGAAAAAAGCAAAAAGGGCAATTACATAACTAAGTATATCCCTGGTTTCAGCATTTCTTAGGAAGATATTGGCATATGCATTCAGGCCCCAATTTAAGGGTGACAATTTGCTAATAAAAACCATTGTATCTGACATCATAAATAATGGAACCCATACTCCTCCAATGGCAGCTAAAATCACAACCGAAATTGATCCAAAAATAGAAGATTGTTCATGTGTTTTAGCAATGGTTCCAATTGCAATTCCAAATCCGGTGGCTGCAAGTGATACTGAAATAGTAATAAGAAACAAGGCAAAAAAGTGCGTTCCAAGATCAAGGGCAGGCAAATCAAATAAAGGCAAGATAAACACCCCTATCAGGAGCATAAAAAAGGCCTGTAAAATACCTACGAATAAGTAAACAATAGCTTTCCCAAGGATAACCGGCATATTCGAACCGGGCATGGTTTTTAACCTCATCGAAACACCTGATTGACGTTCCTTAATGATATTGGCACCCAAAGGAATTACAATAAAAAACATGGCAAAAATAGTCCAGGCCGGTACATTGTGCTGCACCGAATTTGGCAATATTTCTTGTTCTTGGCCCTTTTTTGATGCATACTTTTGGTTGAACACGACCATTTCATTAAAACCATCTGTCTGCTTAATCTTAATGTCAAGCAGTTCATCAAAAAGATGAGCATAAATTTCAAACAGCATATCTGCCTCTATCATGGAGGTTAATTGCCGAAGAGAACCAGAAATGGCCTGTTTAAATGAATCTTCTATTACAGGATCGAAGTAAATATCTATTGTTGGAGAATTAGCAAGAAAACCTTTATCTATTTCAAAAAGGTCTTCTTCGTCCGGAAACTGCTCTTGAATTTTTAACTTGATCTTGTTTTCAAGGATTCCTGTTGCATCTTTATGAATCACCAGGCCAAATTGAAAATCACCATCTGCTACTTTCTTCCTTAGGAGCTCTTCATCCAGATTTTCATTTTCTATTTCCTCGGTAACAGTAAAGTTTCCGGCATTTTTCAAGCCTTCTACAATCTCATTGCCAAAGGAATCCAGATCATAATTCAGCACCAACACTGAAAGCATTTTTTCCTCCAGGCGTTTAAAAGTGCCATCCTGTAATAAAGTCATTATTAAAATCAGGGCCATTGGCATTATAAACAACATAGCCAGTGCGGCTTTGTCCCTTATTAGTAGTAAGATCTCCTTAATTGATGTTGCTTTAAATTTCAGCCACATATTGTTAGTCCCTAAGTTCACGGCCTGTTAAATGTAAGAATATATCCTCAAGGTTATTGCACGAGCTATATTGTGAGATCAATTCACCCGGTATGCCCTTTGCAATGATTTGCCCTTTGTCGATGATGGCAATTTTCGAACAAAATTGTTCTGCCTCTTCCATGTGGTGAGATGTATAAATAATACTTACACCCTTTTTATTCAATTCTTTTAAATATTCCAGGATAACATTTTTTGATTGTACATCGATCCCAACAGTAGGTTCATCAAGGAACAATATCTTTGGAGAGTGAAGTAATCCGGCAACAAGATTTACTCTTCGTTTCATTCCTCCTGAAAAACTGCTCAACTTTTGATGGAGATACTTTTTTAAGCCAAAAACGGTGATAATCTCATCCAAACTTTTTTCAAGGTCATTGCCTTCAATGCCATACATATTTCCAAAAAAACGCAGGTTTTCAAAAGCTGTTAATTGCGGATATAAAGCTATATCCTGAGGTACCACACCAATTATTTTTTTAATTTTTTCCTGTTCACTCTCAAGGTGGTGGTTATCAATACTAACTTTTCCATTCGTTGGTTTTATCTGGCAGCAAAGAATTGAAATAGTTGTTGTTTTGCCTGCACCATTCGGTCCGAGCAGACCAAAAATCTCACCCTCATTTATTTGTAAGCTCAAGCCTTTTAAAGCAGGTTCTGTTGCGTTTTTATAGACTTTTGTAAGTTCATTAATATCTATAAGAGGAGTGGAATTCATTTGCTGATACAAGTTTTCAATTCTTTAAAAAATGCTTCCTCTTTATCCGCAATCTCATATAACTTTTCTGATGCCAGATCATAATTTTCATCAGCCTTATTTCTGTTCTTAACAATGCGACCTGTTATAACTGCAAACTCACGCCACTGGTTGCCAATATCTGTCATTTCTTTTGAAAGATCAGCCAGCCTATTATTCTTCAGAACGCCAGATGCTTCCTGTAAGAAAGCTGCATATATATATCGGAAACCTGCTCCTCCTGTACCAATTTCCTCTTGTGCACGAACGATTTGTCCAGCAAATAATGCAGCTTTTTTTGGAGTCAACTTTTGTGGGTACTTCTTAATATTTTTTGCCAGGAAACGAATCCCTTTTACTCCAAACATAGGGACCGGAATGGTTAACATATCTTTGCAGGTATGTTTAATCCCCTTAATTATTGCCTCTTCAAGATTGATTTTTTCAGGTATATTCTCAACCCAGTACATATGACCTTTAGGGGCAAATACTCCTTTTGCATAACGCACCCTTTTCAATTCATTGTAGCTAAGTTCTGTGCTGTTCTCCATTATTGGATCACTGATTATATATGATTGATCATTCCTCCCATAGACTACAATGTTATGCGCATTAAAATGAAATCGATAGGCCACAGGAAAGTAGCTTAAATGATATACTCCAACAAGCATACCTGTAGGAATACCTTTTTCCAGATTATTATTGAGAGCATTCATAGCTGCATCCGGATTGTTTCGAAATCTGCGCTTTTCAAATTTAACTCCCAGTCGTTTTGATATCCTGCTAAAAATAATGCCTGGTAGAGGCCTGAAAGAAGTTACAGGAATTCCATCTATTTTCAAGAAAGGCATATGAGAGAAGAAAAGTCCGGAGCCAATGCCAAAAACCATTGGTTCGCTTAGTTGTTCTCCATAAAAATTCAACAAGTTTGATACTACTCCATTTTCACAATGAGCAAATTGACGATGCTCAAAATTTAGTTCTTTTTTCATTCTTTCGTCCCTTCCGACAAAATTGCTTCTACATCTTTTAGCTCATCTACAGTAACATTAAATATTTCTGCATATTTCTTCAATTCCTCTTCCTTCAAATTATTAAAATGTTTGGGCTTTAAGTGTTTCTTCACTTTCCATTTCCAGAGGCCCATATATTTGGCTAACAGGCCTATATCCATTATATTTTTTTCAACAAAATAAAGCAGTGGGCTGGCTTCACCGTTCCTGATTTTTTGCTGGGCAAGCTCAATTTTTTCATTAATGTTTTCCCATGCTTGCTGCATTACAGCATTTTTAACATCCCAGCCTAGGCTATAAGAGGTAGTATATTTCCCGTTTTCATCAACCGTATAAATGGGGTCTTTCCATTTCCCCTCCATCATATTGGCATCATCCTGAGGTACATCTTTGCTTTTCATGAGCACATATTATTCAAAAAACTATCCTGCTAACTTTTTAATGATTGTTTTAAAACGAAAATCAGACTACTGATAAGAGCACATATGTATATGAAAACCTGGCACTTTCAGGAACCATTAAAAGTATTTTTTCACCTACATTTAAACTTCCTGAATTCATCAACTCTTCAATCATTAGGGAGGCTGAAGCAGCACCAACATTGCCAACTTTTTCCAGGTTTATAAACCATTTTTCCTCCGGTATGTGAATCCCATTTTCAATCATGTTCTCAACTGAGGGTTTCTTAAAAAACATCGAAGATAGGTGCGGCAAAAAATAGTCAACTTCTTCAACGTTAAAATTGTGCTTAGCAACAACATCTTTCAAAAATTCAGATCCTTTTTGAAGTATATGCTTCTGTAGCAATTTGGCGTCTTGTTTCAGGGAAAGTACAGATAAATCCCCAATTTGATCACTTGAATAATTTCTCCAACCTTTTACTTTCCCATTTTTATCTTTAACACAACCCGCATACATACAGGTCTCGAGTTCATTGGCATAAGAGCGAATTTCAATCCAGTCTATTTGAAGTGAAATTCCTTTTGAATTTGGTTTATCCTGAACGAGAGCTGCTACTGCGCCATCAGATAACATCCAGCGAAGAAAGTCTTTTTCAAATGCAATGTATGGATTCTCTTCCAATTCACTGCGTTTGTCAACTTCATCCTTAAAATTCCGTGCATGCATCCAGGAAGAAAAAGTCTCGGAAGAGGCAAAAACAGCATTCTTGCATTGACCTGAAAGAATGGCCATATAAGCATACTTTAGGGCCAGCATGCCTGCATTACAGGTTCCACTTGGACTTACTGCTTCCATAGGTTGACTTCCTAATTCTCCCAATACCATTAAGGCATGAGAAGGCTGAATAGTATCCGGTGAAGATGTACCTGCTGCTAACAATTCTATATCTGATAATTTAATAGCGCCGTCTTCAAATAACTTACGAATTGCAATGGCAGTTAATTCCGCATTGCTATGTGTTGGATTTCCTTCATTATCTAATGCATAATACCTGGTTTTAATCCGGTTGCTCCGCAAAATCATACTCCTTGATTTTGAAGGATTTCCGTTTACCAGGCCCAAATAATCTTCCATCTTCTCATTTGGAACCGGATCGTTTGGTAAATATTTTTCAATTTTATTTATGTAAACCTTACTCATTCTATTAAAATATACAATTACCGTAGTGCTACCCCTTTATAGTACTTTAAATTCTTTTTAATCCTAAATACAAAAAGTGGATAAGTTAAATAATAAATCAATGAAGCCAGAGGAGAAACAACAAAGATAACAAACAACAAATACCATTTGAACATCTTTAGCCGTGGAATCCTTTCTTTTGATCCAGGACCTCCTTTTTTTAAAATAAATGCCGACCAGAACTTAAAAATTCTTTTTGCCTTTAGCTCAATTGAAACAATATCGGGAAGCAACTCCACAGAATTTAATTCAAGCAATTTTTCCTGAAGATCTTCGTAATGACCCTTTAATAAAGCATTATGAACAGGGCCTCCAAAACGATTGGCTTCGCTAATATCCTTATCTGAAATTCCAGGTTTTGGAAAAATTCCCAGGTATCGATCCTTTTTTCCGGTAAGCATCCAGTAAATAATGGTTACTACACTTGGGAGGTTATGATGTCGGTCACGCAATGAAATATTTCCTCGTAAATCTCCATTGTTCCCTGCAATTTTCTTTTTAATATCTTCCTGAGCACCCACCCACATATTTCTCGATCCTATTATGGTTATAACAGGTGTATTATTCATTACCTCCCTTGCCTCCAGGGACATTAAGAAAGTATTCAGAGGAATGGGAGGACTTAAAAACCAGATGGGATATCCCAGAATTATGAGATCAAATTTCTCCTTTGGGTCGAACTTAAATGTTTCAAGGCTTGACGGTATCATCCTAACCGACTCAGGCATAGCATCCCAGAAACCAATATCCTTCCAGGGAAATGGGAAATCAGGTATTGGTTTTAGCTTTTCATGATGAATGGAAATGGAATCATCATTTTTCAGTTCAGTCAACACATTACGGACAATTTGGTCCAGTTGGCCTGATTGAGAATATGTTACAACTAAAACTTTTTTCATTCTTAACAGATGGAAACCAGTCGGCTAATTTAGAGATAATAATTATTTTTTTGAAACCGAATCTGGCTCAAATTCTGCAATTTATATAAGACTATGAATCAGGTCTTTATATTAATTCTTTTTTCCCTTATTATAAAATAAGGAAATTACCAATGAAGTATCAGATGAAAGGAAAAAGGAGGCATCGGTAAAACGAGGTGGTTTCTTTTTAAAAATTTCAATATTTGAAAATCCAACACCCTCCAGGGGTATTCCCAATTGTTTCTTATTTAATATTCCGTCTTCATTTTCATCATGATACACTGCAATTGCATATTCTGCATGATTAATGTTGGATAACTTACATGATTCAGAATCAGAACTTATCTTGAGGATCAGCGAGTCAACCGGATTCAATTTTTTCTTAAAACTTTCCTCATCTTTAAACAGCCCGATTTTAAGATCGCCTTTTAGTTCTTTGAATCCTTTTACTGTAATATCGATATCAGAAGTCTGAGAGAGCAGATTCATTGACAGAATAATGGTTCCAAGCACCAGGATTACCTTTTTCATTCAATCAATGCCCACTATTTTATTTTGCTCCCAACATCCTTTAAGACCACATAATAAGAATTCGCCCAGTAATTGCGCAGACCAAATCCACGTGCTTTGCCTGTCATACGATCGACCGTTAGTACTTTCTTTGTAGGAATATCAAAAAATACAACATAATAGGAACCTTTTTCCTCAGGCTTGCTGTAACATTCGGCAATTAGTATAAATCCAATTCCAGTTAATTCTGACGAGAACTTATAATTGTCAATAATTAGAGGTATTTGTTCAGGATTTAAATGATTATAAAGAGATTCATCATCGGAAACTCTTGTTGCAGGATCTATCTGTTCATTAATTCTCCTAATCATTTCATCTGAAAAGGTAATTTTCCTTTTACTAAAATTTTTCGCAAGGTATTTTTCGTATTCAGATTTAAATAGGTTGTTCCAGGCAATGATTTTTGCTTTCACATCATCTAAATCGTAAAATGCCTGAGAATGAACAAAATAGCAATTGGTATAATCCACCCCAAAGAAGGTAAGATCCTTCGCAGTTTTAATGTCATCCGCGGTCTGAGCATTTATTATCAAACTCATTGATAACATAATGAACGAAATAAAAAAAGTCTTTTTCATGATAAATAATTTAAGTTTTTCTATTGTCGATAAAGTTAACAGGTTTTCTGCTATTTTCTGGAAATTGTTGCTTATAAATTTCACCCGGACTTAAAAACTCAATTTCCGGAGCCACCCTGAGTTTCGCCCTGAAATGATCCTTAATTTTCTTTTCAGAGCCAAAATATTTTTCATGGCATCCAACACGGATCATTATTTCATCTGTTCCAAGGCTTCCTGTGTTTACCTCAATAATAAAGTTTTCAATCCAATCAATCTCATTAAGAACATCGTAAATGGACGGAGGATATAAGGTCGTACCTTTAAATTTTATCATCTGTTGTTTCCTCCCTATAACCGGACCCAGTCGCATTGTAGTTCTCCCACATGAACATGGCTCTGTATGGTGAAAACAGATGTCGCCTGTTTTGAACCGAAGAAGTGGCATTCCCTCCACCCCCAGATTTGTAATTGTCACCTCACCTGGTTCATCGGGTTTTACAGGTTTATTGTTTTCGTCCAGGAATTCAACTATTATCATTTCAGGATGATGATGTCCTCCTCGTCCAGCCTCACATTCGGTGAAAGCTGTCCCCATTTCAGTGGATGCATAGGTTGAATAAAGCTTAATATCCCATTTTTCATAGATTTTCCTACCAAGAGTATTCAATGAAAAATCAGTTTTTCTAATTGGTTCACCAATACATACTGCCTTTTTAATACTTGTTTCATTAAGGTTAATGCCTTTACTTTCAGCATATTTAATAAGCTTTGGAATAAAGGATGGCACCGTAATTAAGCCCGTGGGAGAAAACTTTTCAATAGATTCAAATTGCAATTCCTGCAATCCCGGGCCAAGTCGTATGATTCCGGCACCCAGTTTCCGTAAGCCTAAAAAATAAGCCATTCCTGCCATGAACCTTTTATCAAGTGTTACCATTAACTGGAAAATATCATCCTCGGTGGTATTGGCACATGAAAATGAAATGTATTCGTTGTATGCCAGCCGATCGAGGTCCTTATCGGTCATTGCAAAAGTGACAGGTTCTCCAAGTGTTCCTGATGTGGTAACGAAATCGACGATATCTTTCCTGGAAACACATAAAAAGTCTTCGCTACATTTTTGGAGATCATCTTTTGTTGTTACAGGAATTGAGGTAAAATCTTCAATTGTCTTTATGCTCTGAATATCAATATTATGCTCCTTAAATAATTTCTTATAAAAGTTTGATTTTTTATTCAGATAAGTTAAAAGCCCAGGTATTTGATTCTCCTGAAATTTCTTTATTTCTTTAAGCGATTTTTTCTCTATTTCCGGTATATACATAGAATTTATTTACTACTATTTTCTAATTGTAAGTGTTACGGAATGGTATTCCTTCTTTTTTACACATTATTTGTGCCAGGTGATTTCCCATCATTACTACAAGGTTCAAACCACCAGATGTCCCAGCCCATTGTCCGGTCATATAGAAGCCTGATAAACCCTTTATTTGCCAGGTCGTTGGTTTTCCAAACGTCTTTCGGGTAGCTTTCCAGCTAATTTGTCCCCCTGTCCAGTTATTGGTATATCTTATATAAGTGGCTGGGGTAGCAACATCTATCATTTCCAGGTTTTTGCTGATGTTCCCAAATCGTTTATCAAGGGCTTTCACGATTTCATCTGCAACTCTATTTTTCTCCATGTCATACTTTTCTTTATCATTCTCTCGTAAATCAAACCAGTATTTCCAGTCTTTTGCATCTGGCATCAGAGTAATCAATGATTTTCCTGCGGGAGCTGAGGCTGGATCATCACAGTAATGGGTTATATCTAAATGCTCAAGCGTAGTTTTTTCATCCACAACAATTGGTTCTTGCAATTGAATATACAATTTAGCCGGTTCATTTGAAAAATCCATATTTAACCCCAAAGCTATATACATAGTCTTATCAATGGGTTCAAATGTTTTACTTTCATATCGTTCAACAATGTTTTTATCCTTAAACTTTCCGCCAAGCAGCTCATAGATGGTTGATCGTCCATCAGAAGCAGAAATAACTATATCACTCAATTTCCTTGTGCCATTTGCCAACTCAATTCCGGTAATGGAATGTTTCTCAGTTAAAATCTTACTTACCCTTGAATCGAAATGTATTCTGCCTCCAAGTTTCTCATACTTTTCGTGCATCAAATCAGTAATTTGAATGGCGCCTCCTTTCGGATACCCTGTATCCTTTTTATGTCTCCAGACCAGCGGCATAATGGAATAAAACAAGGGCATATAATTTACAAATGCTGTTTCAAATGCATACCTGAGCAATGGATTTTTAAACTTTGAAGCATATTGATAATTGCTAATTTTCAGATACTTTCTAATACTATACAAATATGGCAACATATGATACGCCGCCTTCAACTTATCCTTCAAATTCATTGTCTCAAATGGCTTTTGTACAGGAAGTTGAATTTTAGAAAATTTCTTTATAATCCCTACAAATTCTTTGATATATTTCTTGTCTTCTGGTGCTTTTGACAAAAGCTCCTTTTCCAGTTCATCCACATTACTATAAAAATATATCCGGTTACCGTCTTTATCTTCCACTACTGAATGACTATCAAAGAAAACGAAATCTACCGATTTCATATCAATCAGGTTATTCCAGAAAGGGTAAGTGACCTCGTCAGGGGAGATTCCTCCCATAAAATGAATGCATCCATCAATTAGGTAAGTCTTTCTTTTCCATGATGTACACAAGCCTCCGGCCTTAGACCCCATTTCATAAATTTCTGTATCAAATCCATTCATCTGCAAATAACAACCTGCCGATAAGCCTGCCAATCCAGCCCCAATTATTATTACTTTCTTCTTTTTCACTAATTGTGATCTTGTTTTTCTATATGTTTCAGTTTCTCGTACATCAATTGCTTCTCATCTGTATTTTCCAGCTCTTTGCTCAACGCAATATTAAAGAATATTTTGGCTTTAGCCATTTCGTTAAAGGAGAAGTAGTATTCACCGGCAATCATATAAGGCTTGAAATATTCTGGATTTGAGAGAATCATCTCATCGATGATTTTATCTTCACCGTCTAATCTATGTCTAAAGCCTGTATGAGCCACAATTCTTTTTTCAAGCTCCTTATATCTTAAGTAGGCCAAATATTCTCTAGTATCAAGGAAAGGATCAGGTGGAATTGTCAGATCAATTTGGTTTAGATTCCCCAGTGAGTCAATTCTGGATTCTTCTGAAAATATTTTTTTCAGATCATAAGCTATATAGTTCCCCAGTTGATATGGATCTGTGGACACCCAGACCATTAACTTTTCCGGTTGGAAAATAACGCTATGATGGGAAATCATCTGAGCCATGGCTTTTTCATTGCCAATCCCAATATTTGCATTGTTTATGCCTTTATGATCTCTCAGAATCGCTGCAACTTCTATGATAATCAAGACTATCCCTTTCCTGAATTAGCTGGGTACATCTTTCCTCACGGTATTTTGAGGCGGAGCTTTCAATGTTTACCAGGTTGTTCTCATCTGTTTTATAGACATTGCTTTGAAAATGATTTGAGCAAACCAGGTATTCGGTCCCTGGTGAAAAGAACCCGATTTTATTGGGCGATTTTTCAATGATCATGGCTGTCTGATCATTGGCTGAGCCTATCAAAATGGACTCAGATACAAATACTTTTCTGTTTTCTGCAATCGCTTTGGCTTCCTCAAAACTTTTTGCATACTGGAGTATCTCCCGCGCCAGAATTGAAATTGGAGTGGCTGATTTAGTTGGTATATCAGATTTGGCAGCATTGATTGTAACGGTCAGGCCATGTTCATTCATACCACTCACTACCCCTATCATGCTTGCCCAGGTAACGTACATGAATTTGTAACCTGAAGATGGATTTACAAATGATACAATTTTATTTTCAGCAAATTTTTCGTTCACAAAAAAGTCAAAGTTCCTTCCAATTAACAACTTGCTGTCATCCCCATTCAAATTCACAGCAAAGGAAGTGCATCCCACCAATGCGAGGTCCTTCAATGCATGGCCAATATCATGTGCTGCGTGGTAGTTCAACATGCGCTCATAATTGTCGCTAACGTAGTTGAATTCGTTTGATGCAGAGAGAGAAATTCCATATATTTCCTCCTTATACTCATCAATAATGTGCTTATCTAAATCCCTGTTAAACCATCCAATAAGATATTTGAGGAACCTCAGGTAAAACTTCGAGGGAATTAGTTCATTAATTTGCTCAACAAAGGCTTCTTCCTGTATCAAAATAAGTTCCTTGGACAATTTTCCTGATATAACTCCAATTTCAAAAGGAGCTCCTTCCACATACATTTCCCATAATCCATTGTCATTTTTTCTCAACCAGTTATTGCCAATGGTATAATAATTTTCAGCAGGATTTTCCCTTTGCAATATCAAAGTCGCCTCGGGACTTTCAATTTCAGGGGGCGAAATTGGGACCACTAAACTATAGTAAACAATAAATCCAGCAACGAAAAGAAGAAAACCCAGAAATATTATCTTCAAAATTCTTAATAATTTGCCCGATTTCCTTATTTGGCTATGCATTTCGAATGCTTTTAACCAGGTTTTCAACTCCAATAAATTCCCCTGCAGTCAATACTGAACTTAATGTTACACCCAACATACCATGTAAGTTTATGTTTTGACCGGTGAGGTAAAGATTTGGCACAAAAGTTTTTGGGAGAATCACCGATTCAAGAGGGTTGCTACTCTTCCTGTTAATTCCATAAATAGCGCCATCTGGACTTCCCAGGTAGTCGCGATAAGTTAAAGGTGAAGAAGTAAAATATTCAATTATGTTGCCCTTCAATTCCGGGAATTGCTTGTACACCAAAGCCAGGAGTTTTTCAGCTTTTTCATTTTTCCATTCCTCATAATCGTTCCCTCTGTTTCCTTCAGTTGTATCTGACCATTTTTTCAGCTCATCAAATTTCATATAGCTTAAAATACTAACACAATTAGAATAGATCATATCCTTTGCCCGCACTGGAAAGTAAAAGAAATAATGCTCAGGCCAGGTTCTTTCATTGTAAATATCGATGGTCCATGTATTATCTCTGCCAAAATACAGATAATTTGCATTTCTGTATTTTAAAATACCCTTTTTTAATCTAAGATGGAGCGCAAATGCTGAGACAGTATTTTCCAGGGAATGAATCCTTTGAGCATATGATTTTCTCACTTTCCCGGGTTCAATCATTCCTAATGTTTGGGATGGATGGACATTTGAAATAATGGAATCCGCATAGTATCTCTCTCCTGTTTCGCTTTCCACAGCTTCCACTTCTTGCCCCTGGAATATTAACTTACGGGCTTCAAAACCAGTTACAATTGTTCCACCATTGTTTATAATCTGCTTTGCCAATGAGTTTGAGACCTGATCGCTGCCTCCAATTAAGCGATAAGCACTTTTAATAAAGTAGTTGTTTATAAGGGCATGGACATACAGAGGTGTATTTTCCGAACTGCCTGCATAATTAAAATTCAGACCGGCCAATACGTTCTGTAAATCCCTGTTTTTCGTTAAGGATTTGATATACTCATAAGCATTGACGCTCAAAAACTCATTTAGCTTAAATTCTGACAAATCAGGCACCCTAAGGTTATGGAGTGACTCAGATTCAGACACCTTCTTTAAAGTTTCAATGTATCTGGTAATGGCTTCATGCTCCTCAGGGAAATATGCATTGAGTGTATTTTGAAAGCGGTCGTATCCCATTGCATATTTATACTCTTTTCCATTGATGTTCAAGATGTCGAAGCCATCCTCATCCAGCTTTTTCAGCTTTACATCATCCAGCAGTTTAAAATATCTGAAAAACTGGTGCATCACCTGTCCCGGATCCATACTGCCTAAATAATGCATTCCAGTATCAAATTCACAGCCACTTCTTTTAAAAGTTTGCAGAGCACCGCCTATCTGCTTATTTTTTTCAAGAATACAAACCTTATATCCGTTTCGGCTGAGCATAAGACCACAAAGCAGTCCTCCCAAACCACTTCCAATTATTAGTATGTCAGATTTATTGCTCAAGCCAAATTTATTAATTTCTTAAGATATATAAACGATTGGATGTTAAGTTATATGAGCTTTTAACTTCAAGTTTCAATTTATGTTTCGTTGCAATATTCTCAATCACTTTTCCTGAGATAAATGATAACTTATATTTTGTTTTGTTAAAACCGCTTTTCGTAGAGAAAAACTCTGTTACGCGGGTTGCTTTGTGCTCTTTTTCAAGGTCAGAATCCGCATCCCGGATGATAATCATCCCGGATGGGTTCAGTTTCAAAATACATCTATTGATAATATCTATCTGCAAATCGACAGGCATATAATGCAGGACATCATTTAATAAAAAAACATCAGAGTTGGTCAGACTGTATTCATTAATGTCTTCATGAATAAATACCGTGTTTGTATTTTTGATAGCACAGTTTCTGGCCACTTCAATTTTGTCCTCATCATAATCAATCGCCATAATCTGTCTCTGCGGTGAAACAAGGTTCAGCATATAGGAAATAAAGCCATATCCGCAACCAATGTCCGTAATCATTCCATTTCGGGGTATAAGGCTGTTGTATACCTGATAATTGTTTTCCAACCTGATCTTCACCTTTAGATACCATTCCAGTATTGGCCCTTTGTAAATATAATTCTTTAACAGTAGCTTTTTATAATAAGATGGTGTTTCAATCTCCAGTTTCATATTATTGTATTCATTTCTGAAGTAAGCCTGAACTTCTTTTACCTGCTCCCTGATGTCATTGCCATATTTTCCGCTACTTAAATCAATTCGAGGAAGGACAGAGCTTGTAAATCTTCCTCTTTTCAGGTAAAACTCACTTTTGCTCAAAACAAAACTGACCCCATGGATTACTATGGGTAATATTTCCAGCTCCAGCTCTTTTGCGAGGTAAAATGCACCCTTGTGGAATCTTTTAATTTTACCTGTCTCTGAGCGTGTTCCCTCCGGAAAGACCATTATAGAATACCCATCCTTAACTTTTGATCTGGCCTTTTCAACTAAAGAGTTCCATTCCATATCGGCCGGAATAAAGTCGGCATACCTGAGAAAAGAACCATACAGTTTTTTATTCCATTGCTTTTTATTTGTTAAGATTAGTATCCTTGGAGATAATAGTAATATCAGCATTAAATCAATTGGTGACTGGTGATTGGCAATAATGACTGATGGTTTTTGAAAATCTTCCCTTCCCGGATTTATTATTCTTTTTCTGGTAAATGGGTTTTGATATATTATAGTGCGTGCTAAATACATCAGCATAGTATGAAACAATAATTTTTCACTTTCTCTGTTTAATGGCAGAATTCTCAGAATGAAGCTCAGAATCGTGAGCAGAACTGAACCCGATACAAAAATGAATAAAGCAATCAATGAAAGGATTAGATCGAATAAGGTAACCGGCCATTTCCTTAAGGCCTTTTTTGTAGGATACCATCCAGTTGAAAATCAATGGAGGAATTGTAAAGGTCACCAGTAAAACAGAAAGAATTCCAATAATCGAAATGCTTGCAACTGATTTTAACGCCGGGTGCCTGGCAAAAATCAATACTCCCATGCCCAATAAGGTTGTAATTACGGAAAGAAGAACTGAAACTTTATAGGTATCAATATCTGACCTCCCATATTTATAGGCTCCGGTTAATCCCTTTATCATAAAAATGCTATAGTCGATTCCCAGTCCAAGGATAAAACTCAATACAATAATGTTGAAAATATTGAATTTTATCCCCAGCAGGCCCATGATGCCAACCGTCCACAGCCAGCTTGTTGCTATCGGGATAATTGCCAGAATACTAAGTTCAATTCTACCAAAGGATATTAGTAAAATAAGAAAGACTATCGCAAACAGGATTGGTATTACAGTTCGGAAGTTTTCACTTAATATGCTTACTAGCTCTTCCGTAATCAACTGCCGATCAAATATCCATAAATTTGATTTATTCTCAAATGTATTATATACATCAATTAGTTCACTTTTATTTACATCCAGCACATTTACAACTGCCGATAATGTATCGGTTTGAATAAAAAAGTTATTCAGGAATAAATCATGAATAATAGGGGTTTTCTCAAACTCTACAACAGAATATTCGTTCTTAAGCATACCATAAAAATCTGTGAACGCGGTCGCAGAAAAATGGGTTTTGGCACCTTCTCCTAATCATCAATTCTTCAAGAGTTGATGCATTATTCTTCCAGAATTCATTCCACCTCTGAATCCTGATTTTTTGCTTCTCTTTAGATGGCAATATTCTGCTTATGTCAGTGTCATTATTAATGGCCTTTAGTTTTTTAAGGCTATCGACTGCTGATAATGTTCTTTCATTTCTTTCCAGAACTTCATCCAGGTTTGAGCCTGTGGATACAAGGTATACTGTCTTCTCTGAAATTCCTGAAAGCTCATTGAGCTTCTCTTCTGTTGCTTTAAGTTCCGGGCTCATGTAGTTGCTAGATGACATATCCGATTCAAATTGCACACCACGAGATGAAAAAATGAAAACTATTGATATAAGGAGCACGAATATTACCAGAGCTTTATTTTTTGAGAAATCATATTGGGCTATTTTATCCAGGATAGTATTGGATTGGTCTAATTTTGATGTTCTCTTTTTGTTTCCAATTAAATGTGGCAAAACAATTAAGCTGAACACCGCTGCACAAAAAACACTCAGCGCTGCAACCAGGCCCAGGTCATTTAAAGCTTTTGATGGGATAAAATATAAGGATAAAAAGGCTGCAAAAGTAGTCAGACTACTTATCAAAATGGGCGTTGCAAGGTCTTTTATTGCCTTTTCAATAGAAGCGTTTTTACGATAATGCGAAAACAAATGCAAAGCATAGTCAACTGATATTCCAAGTATAATAGATCCAATCCCGAGAGAGATAGCTGAAATCTCTGTTTTAAATAGTGAAATCAAACCCATTGCAAACAATGCACCAAACAAAACAGGAAGAATAATTACCAGAAAAGCTCTTTTCCTTCTAAAAAACAGGCTGATAAACAGAATAAGAAAAAACAAAGCGCCGGTAACCGTTCTGAGTACATCCTTTTTAATTCGTTCTGAATTTCCGGCGGCTACAAGGGCCGATCCGAAATATTCTGTTCGAATCTCCTGATATCCATCCCTATTTTTTGCCGATAATAGCTTATCAAGCTCATCAAAAAATTCCTGGTTGTGTGATATTCTGTTTGGATAGGTGAGATCAATAAATACCAGAATGTTTTTATGATCTGTTGTGACCACGAAATTATCATATAACTCAAATCCTTCCTTCAACTGGAAATTACTGAATTTGTCTATGGCAATGTAGGTTAGATTAAATGGATCCTTTTTAATGTAATTCTTTGCTCCAAATCCAACAGGTGAAATCAGTGTTTTATAGCTGGATGCCAAAGTATTTTTTACATTTTCCGGAAGTATTAAGGAATCTATCTTTAAGAAGTCTTCCTCTGAAAGAAAGATCGGTAAATTATCGTATACGAAATCATACATTTCAGCCACTCTCGACTCATCCATACCGTCATTTATCTGCTTAATAGTAATACGGTACAAAGTTTTTTTTCAAGCGAGTCTTTTAGCTCATTGGAATATTTAATTAGCAGATCAATATCCTGGCTTTCGGCCGTCTTACTGAAACTAATATTTAGAATTAGTTTATCCATAAATTTCGAATTATTCAATACGAAATTCATGTTGTTAATTTTTTTGCTTTCTGGTAAGATCTTGTAAATATTTTCAACAATTTCCAGCCGGAAAATGGATAGAATGCTGAATGTGAGCAGCACAAGCAGGAACAAAAATGAAATAAGCCGGTGCTTTACTACAAACTTGTAAATATGTAAGAATAAAACACCCATGTCAGACCTTCTTTCCCAATTTATAACCAGAAACAAGAGCATATGTTATTGAGCCGGTTAAAAGTCCGCTGAATAAACCAAAAACCAGGCTGCCAATCACATATTGGAAAATGCTATAGCCAAGCTGTCGAAAGGACTCGTAAAAATCACCTGATAAAAAACTTGATTTAAGTTGAGCAAAGGTATCTAAACTCTCTGGAATACTTATGTTTAGTATCAATGCTCCTGTTAGATAACTTAAAAAAAGAATTACCGGGATCATGGGTGGAATACTAATATTTGAGGCAATAAGCACTATGGTTTTATTCAAACGCATAAGATGAGCAAAAAAAACAGCCACCAACATCTGAAATCCCCAAATTGGGGCAATTCCCATGAAAACCCCGAAACCTAACAGCGGCAGAAACTTTAAAAGGAGTCTCATTGTGATCAAGAACCAGATCTTTTAAGATCTTCTTAAATTTTGTATTGCGAACATACCGTACTAAATTTCTTGGCTTTATAAACAGAAACGTAATTAACACCAGGAATGTATTCAACAGGCTAATGCGAAGAAAATCGGTAAAGGGCCTGAAATGTGATACTCTTTCTTCTTTCGATAAATACCTGACTTTAACAGGAACCGGTTTAATATTCAGTCCCTTCCAGGCAGCACGAACCAGAACCTCTATTTCAAACTCAAATTTATTGGTAAAAAACCTCATCTCCTTAAAAATCCTCGTTGGATAAAGACGATATCCCGATTGAGTATCGGGCAATGAAATACCTGTTTCGAGGTGAAACCAGAAATTCGAAAAACGATTTCCGAAGCTACTCTTCTTTGGAACTCCGTCCTGCGACATATTCCTTGAACCGATCAGAATTGTATTTTCATCAAGTGGAAATTGATCCAGAAAGGTAGGCAGGTCATCCGGATAGTGTTGCCCGTCAGAATCGATGCTTATAGCATAGTTGAATCCCAGGGTAACGGCCTTTTTAAAACCGGATCTCAGCGCATAGCCCTTACCCCGGTTGTTCTCATGACTAATTATTTCGATAGATTTGAATTCCTCTAAGATTTCACTCGTATTATCGGTTGAGCCATCGTTAATAACTATAATTTGACTGGTATAATCGGAGTAATTCCCTGGAGAATAGTTTTTAAAGTTCCCGCGTTATTGTAGGTAGGAACGAGAATACAAACTTTATGATCCCTCAGGATTTTAGTATAATTGGTAATTTCAGTCATGTAAGGTCAGTTACGCAAAGGTATAAACTCCCTTAAAACGTAAAAATACAGTATTTCCTGATTGTATTTTAGCACTGACCCTGCATACATCTTCTATTTCAGAAATAATTTCTATTTCAAGTTGCAGACTTATGACCTGTCCGGGGTCAACCATAGCTAGAAATTTAATATTTGAAGCACTTTTTAACCTGATTTTTTTGCCTAAAGCACTGGCAAGGATTTCCTGAACAATTTGTAATTGTAAAACTCCTGGCAATATAGGTTGTCCGGGGAAATGGCCTCTATAAATATCGTGGCCGGGGTTCAATTCGATATCAGCCAGGATTTGATTACCATCAAGTTGTACTTTAAGTAAATTGTATAATCCGTTAATTAGCATGTTATTAATAATTATCAATTCTTAGAAGATCAATCTTGAGACTTTTGGGTTTATGAATTATATGGATTTTTGAAGGACCTGATCCTACATACTCCAAAATTTCAATTCGGGATTTTGTATAAAACATACCCTTTATTTCAATTTTCAAATAAAGATCTTCATTCTCATTTCTCGAATAATAGCTGTTAACTCCAATTCCCTGGTACCTCGTGAGTATGATTCCATCTTTTTCATCTAAAAAATAGCTTTTCCCTATTGATTCAGAATAATTCATAAAAAGTGATTCAAGGGCTGGCTTGATCTTTTTAATAAACGACCTGTTATTAAGATAACTTACACTGTAATGTACTTTAAAATTGTTCTCCTCACTATTTAAAAACTCGTAGTCAAAATAGTTGAATCCAACTTCCGACATAAAAACAACCCGGTAAGATTGGGAAGCGGGCAGGTATTTAATAAGCATCAACCCACTTAGAGTATTTCCTTTGTATTTCATGGTGGACTTATACAAGTGCTTTTTCAAAGTCCTGATCAAATATTTTTAAATCCATTATATCAGGATCGACTGAATCCAGGGTTTTTAAGGAGCTGCATGCCCCCAATATCAGGAACAAAAATATACCAAAACAAACAAGAAATTTATTTCGGGAATAGTAAAAAACCATTATTGTATGTTCAACAAAAGAACTCAATCTGCATCTAGCAATTTAATATTTATTATATATTTTAATACTTATTTTATAGATTTTTATAACATATTACTTAAAGTATCACTTCAATATTTTAATAAGTCAAATTTATGGCCTATTGTAACTGAAAAGTTTCATTCGGAATATCAACATTTAAGAGGGTATTCTGGAAATCTAAAACTGTAAAATCCTCATTGGATTCAGTAATAATTACTTTCCTAACCGTAAGGTCTTTCTTTGCCTGGAAAATCCGGATTGACTTCAGCATTTCAGCTACCTCCAGCTGAACCGGTATTAATCTAAGCTCAAATAGTTCGGTGTTTTCATAATAATGAATTTCAAACTCTTCACTCCCGGGAATTATTCCACTAACCATACTTACAATAATGGTATTTATTTGCCTGAACAAGAAGTTCGAATTCACATCAAAACTGCTAACTTCTTCCCCGTCCTTAATGCTAAATTTTCCATTATGGATAACAATAGCATATTGAATTGGCTCAAAATACTCCCACCGGACACTATTCTCTTTTTTAAAGCTAAAACTCCCCTTACTAATTATTTTTTCATCGAGCATAGAGAGATTTTTTTCCTGGATAAAATCACTCTGTATGGATTTGGTATTATCAGAAAACTCCTTCAGCTCTTTTTTATAACTATCAATATCCTTTAGAGGTGTAAAATTGCTCTCTTTATCCTGAATGGCCGATAGAGAAAGAATTAAAACCAAAAACACCCACCATTTTTTAATGTGCCTCATATGCTTCAATTGCTAATAAAGTATCTAAACCAACTATGTTATATGCATTATTCTTCAACCAGCTTACTATTTCTTTTACCAGAGAAAGAGTATGTTCATTTCTATCATGTAACAAAATTATATCGCCTGGCTGAACCTTTCGCATAATTCGAGAGATAACTTTACTTTTATCTTTAATTGTATCAAGGGATCTTAAACTCCAACCGATAGATTCCATTTTCGACATTTTAACTGCTTTTGCAACAAAAGGATTGGTAATGCCAAAAGGAGGCCTAAAAAAACGAGGGATTCTTCCGGTAATTCCAAATATTTTATCATTTGTAGTACTAATCTCTTCTATCATGCGAGAAGGCAGCTTAAAATCAAACATAGTTGAATGGGAATAACTATGATTTCCAATTATATGACCTTCGTTTATCATTCTTTTTACCAGCTGGTTGTTGTCCAAAATATTTTTCCCTACGCAGAAAAAGGTTGCCCTAAGGTTCTGGCTTGCAAGAAAATCAAGCAAGGCAGGAGTATACTGAGCATTTGGTCCATCGTCAAAAGTAATGGCAACTTCCTTTTTCAAATCAGAGCCATTATTGTATGAAGTAAGAAAGAAATTCCACCGGATATTGAAGACTCCTATTACAACTATTCCAATGTACAGAAATGCTATTAATAACAAAAAGAATGCCTGGAATCTCAAAAAAGAATCGGCCTGTCAGAAGACCTACCAGTATAGCTAAGAAAATTATTGAGCTTATCTTGAATTTAGTCATAAAGGCCTATTATTACACTTTCTCAGGCTCTTCACTCAGGAAGATTTTCATTTCACAACTTGCACAAAGTGTACCATCTTTTTTCTTTACAGTTCCATTTACAATTTTGGCATTAAAGACTGAGTGCATCACTTCAAGCGATGTTTCAATATTCTCACCTACTCCTGGCATTTCATAAATTTCGAGATTTTTTATCCCTCCAATATAACCGGTAAGAAGATCCTGGCCTTTTTGCTTTCGTTCATAGCCTGCAGCTGCTGCAGCTGTTTGAGCAATGTTTTCAATAAGACCCGGTTCATGAAAGTATCCATTTGAACAGAAGATATTCGACTCCTCAATTATGAATGAAGTTACCGTCAGGCTGTCTGTTGATTTGATGATACCATCGACCATTACGAAAGGTTCTCTCTGAGGGATAAGATCAATTATGCTATAGTTTTCTTCCATTCCCGGGTTATGATAATTTCTTTTTCCTGCACTTAAATAAGGTGTGGCTTACTCCAATATCCTCATAAGCCTTTTCCACATATAGTCCAGCTTTTTCTAGAAGGTTCAGCATATCCTCGGAGTGATACATCTGACTGTTGCCATTGGCCAAACAGGTAAAATAAAGGGAAGTGGCATGTAAGCTGTAGGTAGAGGCTTCAAACTTCTGCTTATCCCAATATGTTTCAAGGATCAGAAGAGATGAATTTTCATCCATTGCTTCATATGATCGTTGTAACAATGACAAGATCTCCTCCTGGGAAAAGCAATCTAAGAACTGGCTCATCCAAATGATATCATATCCCCTGGGAAAGGGCTTGGTTCCATCAAGTAAATTAAGGGATTTTGTATTTATCCTATCCTCAAAACCGGCCTCTTCAATGGCTTTTTCTGCTACCTTAGTTTGTCCCGGATGATCAAGAATTGTAAGTAAAACCTCATTATTATGCTCTGCACATTTTATCGAGAATTTCCCTGTATTCCCGCCTACATCAAGAATTTTTCCAGGAGAACCTTTAAATATTATTGGCATCAATTCTGGAAAAGCATAATCGGAGTAATAATGATCGAATGCAAACCAGCTTTCCTTCACTTTTTCGGGCAATTCTGATAAACCTTCATAAATAGTATCCCATTCGCCAAACACTTTTAGCCCCTCCGGCTTGCCATTTCTAATAGATTCCTGAAGGTTGAACATGCCCAGGTAGTTCACATCATGCACAAAATCCATATTCACTTTTGTGAGTTCATCACTCAATAATATAGAAGCCCGTTTTTGTAAGGAAGTACCTACCCTCTTCCAATCTAACCATCTCAAGGCTCAGTCCAGCTTCAAGGAGAACCTTTACTCCATAAAAGGATATGTTCAGGTCACTGGCAATGCCATGTATTTCAGCACCCTTTTTACCTGATTTTCTTACATATTTTAAGATCCCAAGGTCACGTAAAGCTTTAGCAGCCTGAAACATGATTGGGGCGAAAGCTATTTTCTGGGCATCGAATTTTGCTTGTATGGCTGATTTGTCATCAGAGCCAGTGTTTTTACTCATAGGAAATTCTATTTTGCTATATCAGATATTAAACTGACCAAAAATAATAATAATTAAACCACTGCACCGGGTATTTTTTTACGATTAGCTCTAATTCCTTAATATAATCTCCAATCATAATTTTTAGCTGCGCATCCCGCTTCTTAATACTTGCCTGATGTGGATACAATTTTGGTTTTGAGGCGTAAAAATGATAATGTGTTTTCGTTTCTTTCATGGCAGCAACAAAAATCACCGGCTTATTAAACTTACTTGCCAGATAAAAAGGTCCGGTTGGAAAATAGGCAGGCTTGCCCATAAAATCAGCCAGCATCTTTTTCGATCCCGGCATAAACCGGTCACCATGAATGGCAACCAGCTCATTGTTTTGAAGTGCTGAACTAATCTTAATCAAATGTGTATAATCCTCCTTGATAGGAATAATATTCATATTTTTTTTAGTCATTACCTCATCAAGCATGTCTTTAATTCTTTCATGCTCGGCCTCGAGCATAACAATATTTACACGTGTTTTGAGGCGGTCAAGTAACTGACCTGCAATTTCCCAGTTCCCTACATGGGCGCTTATTAGCAAGCCTCCATTCCCTTCTTCGACTATTTGGTGCAGATATTCTTCCCCCTGGAAATCAAATGAGAATTTTGCTGAAAATCCGGCTAACAGGGCTATTTTATCCAGTAGAATCTCTCCCAGCTTGAAATAGTTCTTATAAATGCTTACCAGGCTTTTAGTTGCTGAGTAGTGGAGTATCTTATGGAAGTATTGAAACATGGCTTTTCTTTCTCTGGGGGAGAAAAAGAAAAAGTAAAGGGCAACAAATCGCAATAGAAAATAAGCGGGTTTTAACCCAAAGTAACGCAGAATAAAAATGAAAATTTTATATCCTGATACTCCGCCTCTGGTTTTACCCTTCCAAGATGGCATTGGTTTTATACTCGTTCGAAAATATAATTATAGAGGTGATCCAGTTTCTTAATCTTCGTCATTTCCTCAGCCTGGATCTTTATACCAAAATCCTTTTCAATAATAACAGCTATATCGACGAAATCAAGGCTCCCAATATCCAGGTCATCTTTTAACAAAGCATCTGGTGTAACCTGGTCAGCTTCAAGCTCAAATTCTTCAATTAAGAAGTCATCGACTTTTGAGATTATATCGTTTTTATTCATTAACAGTTAGCAAATTTGACACTCAGGCTGCAAAAATATTAATTTTCTGAAGTATAACTGAAAGATTAAGAAATTAATTGCAATAATTTTTGATCTGAGGTAGTATAATATCCACTAATGCGAATCAAGCTAATTAAAGTTTTTTCACAATCAGTGTGGAATTTGTGCCTCCAAAACCAAAGGCATTAGATAAAATGATATCTAACTTTTGTTCCTTCGTTTCAGGGATGATATTTAATTTTGCTGAATCTTCATCGGGGTTATCAAAATTAAGATTGGGTGCAATAAATGAATTCTGGGCCATAATCAATGAGTATATTATCTCACTGGCCCCTCCCATCCACATTTCATGACCTGTTAATGATTTGGTGGAACTTACAGGGGTTTTTAAGCCTCCAAATATAGATTCAATTGATTGAGCTTCAGTTTTATCACCAACCGGAGTAGATGTGGCATGTGCGTTAATATAATCGATGTTTTTGGGTGCCAGACTTGCATCCTTTAATGCTCTTTCTACAGAAACTGACAAGGCCATTGAGAGTAGGTACAGAAATATGGTCACCGTTGGATGAAAATCCATATCCCAGAATCTCCCCAAGAATTGGAGCTCCACGCTTTTTGGCGGATTCATAACTTTCAAGTATCAGAGTAGCAGCACCACCACTGGGAACCAGGCCATCTCTGTCCCTGTCAAAAGGCCGGGAAGCTTTTGTGGGTTCATCCATCCGTATAGAAAATGCATTGATCCCATCGAAACTACCCATTGAAAGGGCGTTAATTTCCTGGGCACCTCCACACACTATTCTTTCCTGTAACCCATGCTTTATCATGATATAGCCCATGCCAATTGAATGAGAGCCACTGGCACATGCTCCGCTAAGTGTATAATTGATCCCTCGCAACTTCAGGATAACAGAAAGGTTCATGCTTACTGTTGAGTTCATAGACTGAAAAATGGAACCAGAACCAATCAGCATGGTATCTTTTCTTTCCCTGATAATGTCAGCTGCCTCAATTACCGGAATTGCTGAACTATCATTTCCATAGATAATTCCTGCTTCATTTTTAACCAGAAAGTCCAAATCGATTTTTGCATTTTCCAATGCTTCCAGGGTAGCGAGATAAGCATATTTTCCCTGCTCGGCCATTCCAACCCTCATTCGTCGGGGCAATAGCCCCTTTAAAACCGGCCGGTGAATAATACCGGTAAGTTGTGACCGAAATCCAAGGCCAACTCTTTCCGGATCAATACCAATTCCGGACTTCCCCTTGTACAATGAGTCCGTAACCTCTTGAAGATTCTTACCAATAGTGGAATATACTCCCATTCCGGTAATTACGACCCTATTATTCATGTATAAAGACCTCCGTTTATATTAATCACTTCTCCTGTAATGTAGGATGCATTTTCTGATGCCAGAAACTGTACCAAATCGGCAACCTCCTCGGGCTTTCCAAAGCGGTTCATTGGTATCAATCTTTTCATCTCTTTCTCGTCCAGATCCCGGGTCATATCTGTTGTTATAAAACCGGGAGCAATGGCATTCACCGTAACTTTCTTCTTAGCTACTTCCTGCGCGAGGGCCTTTGTTGCCCCTATAACACCTGCTTTTGCAGCTGAATAATTTGTCTGCCCCGGCAATCCTTTTACACCTGATAATGAAACAATATTAATGATTCTTCCAAACTTGTTAATAACCATATCCTGAAGCAGGAACCTGGTTACATAAAAAAAGCCGTTCAGATTTATGTCAATTACCTCCGACCAATCCTCCTTTTTCATCCAAACCATCAACATGTCTTTGGAGAAACCTGCATTGTTTACCAATATTTCAATATACTGTCCGTCGTTTTTAATCTTCCAGTCTCCCAGGGCCTTTTCCACTTCTTCAATATTGGCCACATCAAATTTCAGAATCTCACCCTTGCCACCGCCCTGCTTAATGGTTTCAAGGGTTTTACGGGCTTCTTCCTCGTTCGACCGGTAATTTATTAAAACATAGTAACCCAATTCGGAAAGCTTTAAACTAACCGATCTTCCGATCCCTCTGCTTCCTCCTGTTACCAGTGCATATTTCATACTTTACCAATAACGTTAGGTCTGTTGTTTTCCAGATACTCCTTAATAGATTTTAGATCCTTATACTTTACAGTATCATGGGGAGTAATTTTAACTATCCTTTTTATTTCGCTGAAATAATGCCTGGCATTTGATGATAATTGCTCCTCAAAGCCTAAGTACTGAACAGCATAGGCCAGGGATAAAAATTCAACTGCCAGTACCTCAAAAGTGTTTTCAATTACCCTCCTGCACATTAAAGCAGCATTTGTTCCCATGCTTACCACATCCTGATTGTCGCCATTATTTGGAATGCTATGAATATAAACCGGATTGGATAAAGTCTGGTTTTCCGCTACCGTGGAGGTTGCAGTAAATTGTGTTCCCTGCAAGCCAAGATTCAGACCAAGCACCCCAAGATTCAAGAAAGGAGGTAATATTTCATTGAGTTTGCTATTCATCAGGAAATTTATCTGCCGCTCAGCCAGGATTGAAAGTTTTGTTATGGCGATCTTTAATTTATCCATTTCAAACGATACATAATCGCCGTGGAAATTTCCACCGTGGTATACCTGCTTTGTTTCGGCATCAACAATGGGATTATCGTTAACTGAATTAACTTCCTCAATCAGTATTCTATCTGTATTTTCAATGGTTTCAATCACCGGGCCCAATATCTGGGGGACACAACGTAGTGAGTAATATTCCTGTACTTTTTCCTCAAAAACTTTCTTATTCCCGTTCTTTATTTTATAAGAATTATCCTGCCTGCGCTTAATCAGGCGACTTCCCTCAACAAACTCCCGCATGGCTTTTGCTATTAATTGCTGCCCTGCATGTTGCTTGGTTGAATTGAGCTCAAAGGAGATGTGATCATCAAAAGATTTTACAATTTCATTGATCAGGGAAGAGGCAATAACTGACCAGTTCACCAGATTTCTTGCCCTAATTACATTTATTACCCCAATGCCTGTCATTACCGAAGTTCCATTAATCAGTCCAAGGCCCTCACGCAGACGACATTTTAGCGGTTTCAGTCCCAATTGCTTGAATACTTTTTCGGCAGCCTGAAGTTTGCCCTGATAATAAACCTCTCCTTCACCCAGAATGGCAAGAGCAATATGAGAAAGCTGTACAAGGTCACCACTGGCACCAACACCACCGTGCTCGGGAACGTAAGGTATGATGTTGTTGTTGATAAACGCTTCCAGGAGATTTACTACATCAATGTGAATAGCTGAACGTCCGAATGAAAGGCTTCTTAAGCGGGCTACAAGTGCTGCTTTTACACACATTTCATGCAGCGGTTTTCCCAATCCGGCTGCATGGCTCCTTATCAGGTTGCATTGGAGTTTTATTTGCTTCTCCTGGTCGATTTCATACTGAGCCATAGGCCCCAGGCCTGTATTTACTCCGTAAATGGTTTTATTCACAGAGAAATCCTTCAGGAATTCATAGGCCGTATTTACCTTCTCCTTTAATTTCGGTGAAACACTTACAGGTTCATCTCTGAAGATAATCTTGTAAAAATCTTCTAGAACCAGATTCTTTTCCTCAATTTTAATCATTCGCTATTTTTCTACAAAATAAAATGTATACCCAAAAAATCAGATTAGCCGGCAATTTCAAATAAGAGGCTAAAATTAGAAAAAATATAATAATTGGGACTGAGTCTATTCCCTGAAACTCATATATTGAGATTTCTCCATTTCCAGAAAACAGCATAACCTGTTGTATTAAGCGTGGTGAACAGAATACAGGTTAGCAAATTTAAAAAGCACCCCAATAGCTTACCGGGCTATATCAGAAAATATTAAATCCCACTGAAATCAACATCTTTGAACATCAGTGAGGGCATTCTCCATGATGAATTTTTATACACATCACTTCCCACTTCAACCAGGTTTGCCCAGAGTTGCTTCATGTTTCCGGTTATATTCATTTCAGAAACCGGCTTAACAATTTTCCCGTTCTCAATTAGAAATCCATCAATTCCATAGGAAAAATCACCTGTTGACCCATTGGTATTTCCCCCATTGAATCCGGCAATTAAAATTCCTCTGTCAAGGGTGGCTATCATCTCTTCTATACTTCTCTTTCCCGGGGATATTACCAGATTTGTAGTACTTCCTGAGGTAGGATCCATTTTCAGTTTCTTTCCGTAGTAGGTATTAATGTTATAACTTTTTAATACTCCTTTGTCAAAAATAGTACGCTTCTTCAGAGCAAGACCTTCTCCATCAAATAAACGGGAACCCCGGCCTGAAATAATAAAAGGATCATCAACAAGAGTTAAAAGGTCGGAACCGATTTTTTCACCTATTTTATCTACCAGGAATGAGTTTTTCTGCTGAATGGCTGATCCGTTTATGGCAGAAATAAGCGGACTAAGACTCTGACTGGCCAGCCTGTTTTCAAGAATCATTGGCATTTTACCTGATTCTATTTTTGTCTGGCCAATTTTCTTCAGGGCTCTTTGTAGGGCTTTTTCTCCAATTCCCTCAGCCTTTAAATCACCATGAAATATGGCACTTTCACTCCAGTATGATTCCGGTCGGGCATCACCTCCCTTTACAGAAACGGAAGCATTCAGGCCATAATAGGTGTGTGCTGTATCGCCCTCAAAACCATTGCTGGTAACCATTACACTGCCACTCATGCCATCGTAATAGCTTGCAGTTACTGATATAATCCTTTCATCCTGCCCCAGGACTTCTTTTTCAATTTTAAATGCATTCTGTATCTTTTCCTGTGGATCGACTGATAAAAAATCGGGATCGAAAGTACTCAGGTCCTTAATTTCGCCTTTGAAATACAGGGCAGGATCAGGTAAGGTTCGAAATTCATCCTCGGCAAGGAATTTTGTTCCTGCAATACCTTCCTCAATAAATCTGGCCAGTTCTTCTTTTTTATTCAATCGATTGGTGGAAAGAGATGAATACTTTTTGTCTACATACAGTTCAATGCTTAATCCACTTTGAGTAGATTGTTCAAGCTTATCGATTTTTTCTTCTCTTACCTCTACGCTGCTGTTCTGGCTTTCGTAAATGCTTACTTTCGCTTGTTGAGCACCATTGGCCAATGCATGTTCAATGGCCCATTTTGCTAATTTATATTTTTCCTCTTTGGTCATGATTTCTTTTTTTGCAGTTTATTCAAAATAATATTAAGCTTTCAGGGGATTATGCACTTGTTCCGCCTACTGTTAATTTCTTTACCAAAACGGTGGGCAATCCCATTGTTACAGGAACCGATTGCCCGTCTTTACCACACATCCATGTTCCATTATCGGTAAGGTAATCGTCGGCTGCCATTGAAATATCAGCAAGTGCCTGTGGTCCGTTCCCGATTATATTTATGTCTTTAATTGGTTGTGTAAGCTTTCCTTTCTCAATCAAATAGCCTGATTTTACAAAGAATGTAAAGTCGCCGGCCCCGATTTTTACCTGTCCATTGCTGAAATTATCTACGTACACTCCATAATCGACCTCGGCAAAAATATCTTCGCGGGTATGAGGGCCCGGTTCCATATAGGTTGAACGCATTCTTGGAATAGGAATGTGCCTGAATGACTGGCGACGGCCATTTCCGGTAGGATCAAGACCATAATGCTGTGCACTGATGCGATCGTGGATGTAGCTATTCAATACACCATCTTTAACCAGGTAGGTTTTTTGAACCTCGTTGCCTTCATCGTCGATATTAATAGCTCCCCGGTTGTTTTCGAGGGTACCATCGTCAATTATGTTTATGAAATTCTCTGCTACCTTCTTGTTCATCTTATCGCTAAAGATAGATGTCCCCTTGCGGTTAAAATCGGCCTCAAAAGTATGACCAATAGCCTCGTGAAGTAGAATGCCTGATCCACCGGCTCCCAATACAACAGGCATTTCACCAGCTTTGGGTTTGGTGGCATCGAACAGGATATTGGTTTTTTCAATGACATCCTGTGCCAGCATATCAACCAGGTCATCAGAAAGCCATTCATAACCCTTGCGGTACGATCTTGCACTGTAGCTGTTTTCAACCTGATCGCCTTTCTGCATGATACACACCACGCCAAAGTTAACCAGCGGCCGGTAATCGTAGGTTAATCTACCCTCTGAATTATAAAACAATATATAGCTCGATTCATCTGTGAGGAAGGCATTTACCTTGATCACTTTTTCGTCGAGCTCAAATACTTTATCGTTAATTTTCTGTACAAAAGGAACCTTGTCTTTAACTGATACATCCTCCCATTTTTTTGAGATTTTGTAGTAATCTGATGGGAGTTTCTCATTCAATTCATCGGTTTTAAACTCCTTTGGGCTATCGGCAATATTGGCTGCCATACGAGCGGCATTCAACATTGATTCGGTATCGATGGTTTCAGAGTAGGCAAAGCCTGTCTGGTCGCCTTTCAGTACACGTATTCCCACCCCATAATCGACATTTGAGTAGGCCCTGTTCACCTTTCCGTCCTCAAGTCCCAGGGAATTTGATATTGTGTGTTCAAAAAACAGGTCGGCATAATTGCCTCCTTTAGACATCGCTTCGGAGATGACTTTTTGCATCAATCCGGCCGATACCTCAAAATGGTCCATATAAGTTTTCACGTCAGCAGAGATTTGAATGTTTTGGCACGATTGCATGAATGGAGGTAAAATCATTGTACCTGCCGCTGCAGCAGTACCAGTTTTAATAAAAGTACGTCTGTTCAGGTTCATAAGGCTGGTTTTTGTTGTTTAGTAAGGCATCGAAGTTACAATTCTGTAAGTGAATTAACAAACATAGATATCATTTATCTAATTGCCTGATTTTAAATTATATATCCGTTTACAAATATTTATAAACGATTGTAAATGCTTAATAACCGGTTATTTTAATTACCAGAGATAGTTTTGGGTAGGCATTTGAATAATGGAATTTGAGAAAATTAAATGTTAAATAAAAATTTTAGTTATGAAAACAGATAAAATCAGAAAGGAAATTCGTTTGATTCAAATTTCTAATAACAGATATAAAATAGTTTCAAGCCGTGAAGGATTTACTATTGTACACGCAAGAAAAATACCAGGATGTTATTACAGTGGTGTTCAGAAAGCCTGGGTATTTCCGGTAAGCGAGAACAACCTAAGAATTTTTAATGATCTGTTTGACCAAATAAAAGTTGGTTCAGACATAACAGCTTCATTCAGAAATTGTATCTGACCTGGTGGAATTTCAAAAATACCTGGAGATTAACCGGTACTCGAAATCTACTATCCAATCATATGTTTCGATCCTTCATAAATTTTTCGATTTTCATAGAGGGAAGAACCCGATTGATATACAAAAAGAAGACATTGAAAAGTTTAATTATTACTACATAATGAAGGAAAAACGATCGGCGGCTTTCCAGAACCAACTTATAAGTGCCATTAAAAAGTTTTTTGAAAATCGTTACCATGTAAAGCTGGTAATTGATGATATTGAAAGGCCCAGAAAGAGCAGCCCCCTGCCAAAGGTTTTATCACAGGAAGATATACAAAACTTATTAAGCAAAGTGTACAATTTAAAACACAGAGCCATTTTAAGTTTGATATATTCAGCCGGCCTCCGACGGTCGGAAGTATTGAATTTACTAATTACCGATGTGGACTCAAATAGAATGGTATTAAATATTCGGAATGCTAAAGGTAAAAAAGACAGGATTGCTGGACTTTCACTGAAAATTCTCGATTTATTAAGGCAATATTACACAGTTTACAAACCGCGAGAATATTTATTTGAAGGAAGATATGGCGGGAAATATACAGCTGGGAGTGTGAGTAAAATATTTCAAATGGCGAAAATGAGAGCGGGAATATCAATGATTGGAGGAGTGCATATTTTGCGCCATTCGTTTGCCACTCATTTGCATGAAAGTGGTTACGATATACGAATTATTCAAGAGATACTTGGGCATAAAAGTTCGAAAACCACTGAGATATATACTCATGTAAGTACAAAGAGTATATTGAATGTAAAGAGTCCATTTGAAACCTTACAGGCCCCTTAGTGCGAAAAAATAAAGCTTACTCAGGAATAAAAAAAAAGTATACAATACATACCTATTTGGTATATATTCTGTACTTTTAGTCTACTTAAGTACACATATAAACAAGTTATAGCCAATTTTAAAACAGAAAAACTATGAGACAAATATTAATTTTATTATTTATTTTAATTTCATCAATTGCATTTGGACAAAAACAATTATTTGGACTCCAAGGAGGATTAAATCTTACAAATTTCACATCAAAAGAAAGCTTTAAAAACACAGAAATGAAGACTGGATTTATCGGTGGAATTACCTATGACCTTATGCTTACCGAAAAATATGTTCTTGAAATTGATATTTTGTATTCTCAACGCGGTGTTACTGACCAGTTTAGTATTACCGATGACTATGGTCAATATGCAGGACAAGTTGAAACAGAAATGAACTATGATTATTTATGCTTTCCAGTAAAAATCGGATATAAATTAGGAAATAAGTTAAAAATTATTCCAAAGATTGGGATTGTTCCTGCCGCTATAATTAAAGCGGAGATAACTTCACCAACTTTTGGAGGAAACGGGGGTATAGTTACAGGTAAAGAAACAATTGACCACAAAGATTATGTATCAAAATTCGATTTGGGAGGAATCGTAGAATTTGGAATTGAAACGAATTTATCTGAAAACATTATTTTTTGCTCAAACTTAAATTACAAACACAGTTTGACAACATTTTCAAACTCGGACTATTTTGAAGGTCAAGACATGAGACATTACGGATTTTCATTAGCTATCGGATTAAAATATATGATAAATAAATAAATAAACTGACTAAATAAAAGTTCATTAAAATAAAATACAGATTTTCCAATTGATAATTTAGTATTACGAACAATGTGTTTTTGGGGGTTAAAAACAGCAACTTGGAAGGTCGCCACAAAAGAAAAATGGGCTACCAAACTGATAAGTTGTTTAAAATAAAATCCCTTGGATTTTGTTGAAGCTTTTTGGCGCACTAAAATTTGAAAGTCCAATCAATTTTTAAGTTGATAATAAAAATCAATCTTTGGTGGTTAAGAAAAAAGAAAACAACCGGAAACTTGAGTTCATTGTTTGATGGTTTCAAGTAGTCCGGAATTTTTGGTTTAACAATAAAAGAGTAAATTTAAAGAGTATTCCAAACAAGTATTTAATCTTAGAATCAAACGAACAAACATTGCTGGAAGTGAAACAATAAAAAAAACTGGCTATAACAAAGTGTCATATGTAATGCGGGTTTCAGCAGTTATTTGGGCTGCAGTTCGTTGTTACAACACCGCCAATTCGTCTTTGACGATTGACGGAAAATTTGAAATACTGAGTAAACGAATTGGCTCCATGCGAGTTTGAAAGTTCATCACTTTCAATCCCGCACTCCACATACACCAACCGTCAGACTGTCTAAAAACCTAACTCTATTTTGTTAAAAACCCGTTCAGATATCAACACTAAAAGCAACAGGTATTTTGTATCTTCATGCATGAAGTATATCAAAGGTCAAAACAGGGAACAAACCTACCTTTTTCCGGTTTCACTAGACAGTACCATTGATTCAAATAACGAAGTCAGGTTAATCGATGTTTTTGTTGGCAGTCTTAAACTGAAAGAGTTTGGGTTTAAGCTGGAACATACTGAAAACGGTAGGCCAGCTTACCATCCTTCAGATTTACTGAAGCTTTATATTTATGGATACCTGAACAAGCTCAGATCGTCAAGGGGGCTGGAAAAAGAGTGTAAGCGCAACATTGAAGTAATGTGGTTATTAAAAACCCTTCAGCCCGATCATAATACCATCTCCAATTTCAGACGCGATAATCCCAAAGCAATAAAAATGGCGTTTCGTGAAACCGTGAAATTAGCCAGGTATTTTAATCTTATTGGTGGAACTCTGGTTGCTGGTGACAGTACTAAACTGCGTGCACAAAACAGCAAGAAAAACAACTTTAACCAAAAGAAAATTGCCCGTCACCTAGAATACATTGAAAACAAACTCACAGAATACAACAAAGCACTGGCTGAAAACGATGGAGACAATAAAAAGCAAATTGAAAAACAAATCAACAAACAAAACAAACGGAAAGACGGATATCATAAAATTGAAAAACAATTAAAGGAAACCGGGCAGGCACAAGTATCAAGCTCAGACCCCGATAGCCGACAAATGATAGTCCGCAACAACATTACCGAAGTAGCTTACAATGTCCAAACTACGGTAGATGAAAAAAATAATTTATTAATCGATTACAAAGTAACCAACAACAACGACAGCAAAGCAATGGGCAACATGCTCAGACGAGCGAAAAGCATATTACACTCGAACGATTTTATGGCCCTGTACGATAAAGGCTACCACACTGGTAGTGAGTTTGCCATTACCGATAAACTCGGGATTAAAACAATGGTCGCCATTCCAAATGTGGCAGCAAACTCTCCTAATAAAGCATACAATGTAGAAAACTTTGAATATTGCTGCCACGATGATTTTTACATCTGCCCTCAGGGACATAAGTTAACAAGCAATGGTAGGATGCATCAGGCAAAAACATATCGATTTAAAAGGTATACAACCTTAGCCTGTAAATCTTGTACTGCAAAACCAGAATGCTCTAAAGCAATATATGGGAAAGCAATTCAACGAAGTGAGTTCCAAACCTTAGTGGACATTAATAAAGCAAGAATACAATCAAACCAGGAACTTTACAGAAAACGTCAGCAGATTGTAGAACACCCATACGGTACCATAAAACGACAATGGGGATTTAACTACATCCTGACAAAAAAAGGAATTAGCCGTGCCAGCGCAGATGTCGGGTTGATTATGATAGCTTACAACTTCCGAAGGATTATCAATATTGTAGGGGTAAAAGCATTGAAGAATTACCTGAATACGGTAATCTCATTTATTCTTCAAAAAACAATGCTGTTAAAACTTAAATTAAGCAATATTAGCCCATTTGAATATCAAATGAAGAATATGAAAATGGTTCTGTACATAAGCTTAAAACAGCTATATTTAAACCTAAAATTAACTAAACAAATCAGTTTTTAGACAAACTGCCGTTAGTAACAATATTGAATATACTAGGCATATGAAAAAATATTCATTCTTTATACTAGTTGTTTTCAGCCTATTTAACTGCCGTACTAATGAAAATAAGGAAGATTGTGTAAAACAATCAACGCAAATTATAATAGGTCATATTGATAGTATTTACTCTAACATACTGGGAGAAACACGTAAAATATGGATACATGTTCCTGAAAGTTTCAAAGGCGAAAAAAACGATAGAAAATATCCGGTTTTGTATTTACTAGATGGTTCCAGTAATTTTTACTCGGTAACTGGAATAATTAAAAAACTCGGTAGTCCCAATTTTAATACCCCATTGCCAGAGATGATTGTGGTAGCCATTCCAAATACTAACAGGATTCAGGATTTAGTTCCTTCCCATGCTGACATTAATTTATCTGCGGACGACACTTTATATTTTGAATCCGGTGAAGGCGATGAATTTCTCGATTTTATTGAAAGGGAGCTAATACCTTATATAGATAAAAACTACCCAACAGTTCCTATTCGTACATATGTGGGGCATTCATTGGGAGGACTAAGTGTAATAAACGCCTTAATAAACAAACCACATTTGTTCAATAATTATATTTCCATCGACCCAAGTATATATTGGTATAATTATGGTTTTACTAACTATGCTGATTCCATATTGAATACGAATATTTTTGAGGGTAAAGCCTTGTATATGGCGTTAGCCAATAACATGGGTGAAAGAATGGAAATTCATGACATTCTAAACGACACATCAGTAAAAACTGCTGAATTCCGTTCCGATTTAAAGTTTGTTCAATCATTAGAAAACAATACCACAAACGATTTAAATTTTCAATGGAAATATTATATCGATGAAAACCATGGTAGTGTGCCCCTGATTGCCATTTATGATGGATTGCATTTTCTTTTCCATTGGTACAATTTTGAGGGATTACAAAAAATTTATTTTTCAGCTCCTGAAATGACCACTGAAGAACTATTGGAACTGCCAAAAGCATACTTTAAAGAAGTTTCAAATCATTTTGGTTATGAAATTCTACCTCCGGAGAAGTTAATCAATAGCATAGGTATTGCTTTAGGACATCTGCCGGAGAAAGCATTTATTTTCTTTGATTTAAACGTAATGAATTATCCTAATAGCCCGAATGTTTATAATTCAAGAGGTGATTATTACCTGGCTATTAAAGATACCATGAAAGCTCTAGAAGATTTTAAAAAAGCATTAGAAATTGATAAAAAAGATTTCTACAAAGAAAAAATAGAAAAATTAGAACAAAGCATAAAAAATTAAAAATACTGTTACTAACACGTGGTATAAGGCATGGCTGGGTTTGTGCGGATTCGACAAGTCGAATCTCGTACCCACCTCGGTTTCGGTCGGACACTTAGACTCTCGTCTGACCGCCACGACCTCATACCACCACCGTCAGACTGTCTAAAAACCTAACTCTATTTTGTTAAAAACCCGTTCAGATATCAACACTAAAAGCAACAGGTATTTTGTATCTTCATGCATGAAGTATATCAAAGGTCAAAACAGGGAACAAACCTACCTTTTTCCGGTTTCACTAGACAGTACCATTGATTCAAATAACGAAGTCAGGTTAATCGATGTTTTTGTTGGCAGTCTTAAACTGAAAGAGTTTGGGTTTAAGCTGGAACATACTGAAAACGGTAGGCCAGCTTACCATCCTTCAGATTTACTGAAGCTTTATATTTATGGATACCTGAACAAGCTCAGATCGTCAAGGGGGCTGGAAAAAGAGTGTAAGCGCAACATTGAAGTAATGTGGTTATTAAAAACCCTTCAGCCCGATCATAATACCATCTCCAATTTCAGACGCGATAATCCCAAAGCAATAAAAATGGCGTTTCGTGAAACCGTGAAATTAGCCAGGTATTTTAATCTTATTGGTGGAACTCTGGTTGCTGGTGACAGTACTAAACTGCGTGCACAAAACAGCAAGAAAAACAACTTTAACCAAAAGAAAATTGCCCGTCACCTAGAATACATTGAAAACAAACTCACAGAATACAACAAAGCACTGGCTGAAAACGATGGAGACAATAAAAAGCAAATTGAAAAACAAATCAACAAACAAAACAAACGGAAAGACGGATATCATAAAATTGAAAAACAATTAAAGGAAACCGGGCAGGCACAAGTATCAAGCTCAGACCCCGATAGCCGACAAATGATAGTCCGCAACAACATTACCGAAGTAGCTTACAATGTCCAAACTACGGTAGATGAAAAAAATAATTTATTAATCGATTACAAAGTAACCAACAACAACGACAGCAAAGCAATGGGCAACATGCTCAGACGAGCGAAAAGCATATTACACTCGAACGATTTTATGGCCCTGTACGATAAAGGCTACCACACTGGTAGTGAGTTTGCCATTACCGATAAACTCGGGATTAAAACAATGGTCGCCATTCCAAATGTGGCAGCAAACTCTCCTAATAAAGCATACAATGTAGAAAACTTTGAATATTGCTGCCACGATGATTTTTACATCTGCCCTCAGGGACATAAGTTAACAAGCAATGGTAGGATGCATCAGGCAAAAACATATCGATTTAAAAGGTATACAACCTTAGCCTGTAAATCTTGTACTGCAAAACCAGAATGCTCTAAAGCAATATATGGGAAAGCAATTCAACGAAGTGAGTTCCAAACCTTAGTGGACATTAATAAAGCAAGAATACAATCAAACCAGGAACTTTACAGAAAACGTCAGCAGATTGTAGAACACCCATACGGTACCATAAAACGACAATGGGGATTTAACTACATCCTGACAAAAAAAGGAATTAGCCGTGCCAGCGCAGATGTCGGGTTGATTATGATAGCTTACAACTTCCGAAGGATTATCAATATTGTAGGGGTAAAAGCATTGAAGAATTACCTGAATACGGTAATCTCATTTATTCTTCAAAAAACAATGCTGTTAAAACTTAAATTAAGCAATATTAGCCCATTTGAATATCAAATGAAGAATATGAAAATGGTTCTGTACATAAGCTTAAAACAGCTATATTTAAACCTAAAATTAACTAAACAAATCAGTTTTTAGACAAACTGCCGTTAGCTACAAGCGGAAGAAAAAGCACTCATATGAAAGATGTCACGTACATATATTTTCATATTATTACGTATACTTAAATATTTATACGTATATTTGCGTTAAATAATACACGTAATCATGGATTCAAAACTTACATTAAACGTTGATAAAGATCTGGCCAGAAAAGCAAAAACATATGCCAGAAGTCGCGGAAGAAGCCTTTCTGATCTTGTAGAGAGTTATTTTAAGATACTTACAAGCAAGTCAGATGATGCTGAATTTGATTTGACAACAAAAGTTAAGTCATTGCTTGGTTCAATTAAGGTCCCCGAAGATTTTGACTACAAAACAGATTTAGCCGATCAATTATCAAAAAAGTATTTAAATGACTGATCTTTTTATTGACACTGACGTAATTATTGACTTCATAATTGATCGTCAACCATTCTCAAGAGAGGCAGCTCAGGTATTTACCCTTATCGATCAGAAAAAGGTAAAAGGATACACCTCTGCCCTCTGCTATAGTAATCTCTATTATGTTCTTTCAAAGTATGCTTCTCATAAGAAAGTAATCACTATGCTGAACGAACTTTCGGAATTGGTAGGCATCTTGAAAGTAGATGATGATATCATAAAGGCTTCTCTCGCTTCTGACTTCAAAGATTTTGAGGACGCCATACAGTATTATACTGCTCAGGAATATAAGAGAATAGATGTCATAATAACCAGGAACATTAAAGATTATAAAAAGTCCTCCCTTCCAGTAATGACACCTGAAACCTTTATGAAAACATATGAACAAACCGCCAGTAGCTAACATGCGTTCAAACAAAATTTGGGTTTTTGGTGGTTCGCAAACTAAATATTATACTCGTATTGGTTCTTGCAACGGGTGATAATGACTCAGGGCGAAAAATCCCAAACTTTGCTTAACGCAGGACCGTTCTGTGCCATTTAAAAGAACCATACTGCAATATATAAAACATGAAAAGCAAAAGAATAAAACAAGTAATAATTAGTATTCTGATTATTACAATTGGATTCATTGTTTTTACCGATAATTATTATGGACGATTAATTCGTTGGAATATTCCTGATGTTTATGATTATCAGAAATTTCCTTCTGTTACAATTGAAAATTCCAACAATCCATATTTAATACCAAAAAGAATTGATAAGGAACTTTTCTCAAGGCTTGCATTTGAACGTGAAGGGGAAACTATTAATGATTTCACAAAACTTCTTGCATTGACAAAAACAAATGCACTTATTGTCATTCAAAATGATACAATCATCTATGAAAACTATTTGAACGGAAGGAACAAGGAATCCATATGTAAAGCATTTTCAGCGAGCAAATCAATATTGTCCATGTTAATTGGTATTGCCATAGACGAGGGACACATTAAAAGCATTAACGACCCTTTGAAAAATTATATCAATGATTTTAGAAATGAAGAATTAGGTGAAATAACTATAAAACAATGCCTAAATCAGACAACAGGCATCAAATACAATAATAAAATGTCCTTTTTCAGTGACAAACCAAAATTCTATTATACCAGAAATGTCAGAAAACTAATTAAAGGAATAGAATTGGAGAATGAACCTGGGACAAAGTGGAGTACAGACGAATACAGTATTCTCTTATTAGGGGCAGTACTTGAAAATGCTACTGGTGCATCCATTTCATACTATCTTCAGGAAAAAATATGGAAACAAATTGGAATGGAATATCCTGCTACATTTTCGGTTGACAGCAAAGAAAATAAATTTGAACATGTTGCGGACGGATTAAATGCTACAGCGATAGATTTTGCGAAAATTGGAATGTTACTTTTGAAGAATGGTCAATGGAATGATAAACAGATAATCCCTGAAGAATGGATTTCTGAATCAGTTTCATTAAACGAAAGTTCAAAAACAGATAGATACGGTTTAAGCTTTAAGTATTTATGGTGGATTAAGAGAGAAAATGGAGATTTTCATGCTGCTGGACATTTTGGACAATATATTTTTGTTAGTCCAAGGTCAAATACAGTGATTGTTAGATTTGGAGAAAGAAAAGGCGGAGTATCATGGTGGTATGATATTTTTCCAAAAATAGTAAATGAATTGAATAAAAAGACTGAATAAAAACGGCACAGAACAAAGGCTCATATGCAATAGCGGGCGCAGTCGGGAACTTTGGCTACTCGACATTTCCTTATCGGTTCCCGTTAAAACGGGACAAGCAGTGCCGACCGAAAACGAATCATCTTCGAACCGAAGCGCAGCGAAGGAAAACGAAGTTAATCCGCTACAGCATATAGCCTCAAACGTTGTGGTGCATTCCCCACAGATGAACATACGGAGCAAATTTTGAATAAAATATAGATAACTTAATATCAATGATTTAAATTTACGTTAGTCAGATTTTTGACTCTTCATAAATTATGTCTGTACCATAAAAAATTGTAACTTAATTCAAAATTATTTTTTAACCAACAAATAAACATATGAATATTGAAAAAAGATATAAGGATGATTACATACTATTGGGAGGATTAAGAAAGTTCGTTGAGGATGGGACTTTATTGGCTTCCGTTAATTTCTGGAGAGATAGTATACAAAACTTCAAGGAATTTGAAGCCATTGAAAACAGAGAAAGCATATTGAAGAGTAACATAGATTTTCTAAACTCTGAATTCTTAGCTGCATTCGTAAAGGAAGATTTTCCGGAAATTGAGGATGAAATTCCTGAGAATATTATAGATATTACAATGTCTATTATTAAGAAACGAGAAGGTAAAAAGACCGCTGAACTTACCAAAAAATTTCTAATCGAATACGCAACATATATTGCGAAAGCTTCTAAAGAAGATTGGCTAGCTTTCATTGGTTTAGGAGATTCGATTAGTGATGAGGAAGAACTATTTATTGAAAAACTAGAATCATTTTTTGACATGGCAAAATAATGTATAAAATTTACGGATATATTTTAATATCTAATTTCATATAATTATTATAAATATGAATATTTTGGAGTTTTCGCCTGCAGAGAAGAAATCAGAAGATACAACAAGATGTTAGTTTCTATAATTTTAGTAATCTTAGGATTTACCTCTTTAATTTTTGGAGCAAATTGGTTAGTTGATGGAGCTTCTGCATTAGCTAAAAAATACAAAGTCTCAGATTTAGCAATAGGATTAACCATTGTTGCATTTGGGACTTCAGCACCTGAGTTGGTCGTGAATATTATTGGCTCAATGAATGGATATTCAGACATCATTCTTGGAAATATCATTGGAAGTAATAATTTTAATTTATTTATAATACTTGGTATATCAGGATTAATACTGCCATTCTCAGTTCAATCTTCTACGGCATGGAAGGAAATTCCAATTTCATTATTAGTAGCAATTATATTAATATTTTTTATAAATGATTTTAATTTTTCGGAACCAAGTTATCTGAGCAGACTTGATAGTCTTATAATGCTTGTGATGTTTCTGATGTTTCTGTATTATGTTTTCCGTCAAATGAAAAATGATTCAAATATTCAAGCTGATTATGTGCAGAAATCAACACTTAAAATTTGGGGGCTTATTCTAATTGGATTATCTGGTTTAATTATTGGTGGACAACTGGTTGTTGTAAATAGCGTTAAAATCGCAAATAGTTTAGGTATTAGTGAAAAAATAATTGGATTAACCATTGTAGCGGCTGGAACATCATTGCCTGAATTAGTAACTTCAATTGTTGCAGCAACAAAAAGGAACAGTGATATAGCGATTGGAAATGTTATTGGTTCAAATATTTTCAATATCCTTTTGATTTTATCAATTAGTGGTTTGATTATGCCAATTGAGTACAATCCAAAATTTAATTTAGACATTTTTATTTTGATTGGAGGAACAATGTTTCTTTTAACATCTATGATTACTGGACAGCGCAAAAAATTAGACCGTTGGGAGGCTGGAATTCTTCTTGGATTTTATCTTTTTTACACAATATATTTAGTAATGAAAGAAATTTAAAAACGCACCACAACAAAATGTAAATGTAATGCGGGTTTCAGTGGGTTTTGGGCTGCAGCTCGTTGTTGCAACACCGCCAATTCGTCCTTGACGATTGACGGGAAAAAGAAAATATGAATAAACGAATTGGCTCCGTGCAGAATTGAAAGTTCATCACTTTTAATCCCGCACTTCACTTACATAAATCGTTATGCCACATAGAGTAAAAGAATTAAAACTTGAAATCATGAAAGAAAAAGCAAAAAAGTCCCGTTTAGCTAACACTCCAGCTTGGGCATTGTCCTTAGTTATTTTTTTTGTATCGATTATAATTTCCTTTGCTTTCGGTGAAAATCCAATACCATTCTATCTCGGAGAAATAGGATTAATGCTTTTAATCCCCTTTGCTTGTTTTGTTATCTGCATAATACATCCGAAAAGCGTTACTTACACCCCCTTTATTTGTAATCCAGTAGCTGTACTTGGGACTATCTTTCATCCCCTTGCCTGGACAACATTATCAGAATACCTTTTTTTTGTTGGTAGTTTAGTACTATCAGTATTAGGAGCAATTATCGGTGCAAAAATTGGACGACGTAAAATTAATCAAGCAGAATAATTGATGTTGAGTGTTTTGATAAAAAACTCGTCTAACTTCTATTTAATAATAAAATACGTGGCATAACATTTTGTATAAGTAATGGCAGGAAAAATGACTAATGTTAAGGTTTGTAGCTCGCACAAACTGCGTAGCGGTTTGACATTAAAGAAGCCCGTAATCTGCCACTACTCATACAATTTACCGTTACCAGCAATTATAAGAAGAAACCGCTCAAGTAATAAATCGGTCTGTAAAAAAGAGCAATTATGGAATAATTAAACTTTTTTAAAATAAAATGAATAAACCAATTTACACATTACCAATTAAGCTTTCAGTCGTTATAATATTTTTATCTGCTATTGCTTCGTTTGGAGGAATATTTTTCAATGGCTTATACCGTGATAATGAATTCGTAAATGCAGTATGGTTGGGAAATGACATCGTCACTTTATTTATTGTTTTACCAATAATGATAGGCTCATTGATATTCTCATTTCGCAATTCCTTAAAAGCACAACTGATTTGGATGGGAACACTTTGGTACATGGTATACAATTACATTTTTTATATGTACGGTGCCGCATTTAACAAATTCTTTCTGCTGTATGTATTTATTTTCACGTTGTCGGTCTTTGCATTGATATTAGTATTAATGAAAACTGACATTCAAACACTTGCAAAAAGAACAAGTTCAAAGCTACCAGTGAAATGGATAAGTGGCTTTATGCTATTTTTTGCATTTTTTATTGGTTCACTTTGGATTGTGCAATCTTTAAGCTTTGTTTTCACAAATGAGATACCAATAGGCATAACACAAACAGGCCACCCTACAGGAATTGTTTTTGCAACTGATTTGTCTTTGCTTGTTTCAACTTTAATTGTTGGAGCCATCCTTTTGTGGAGAAGAGAAGTATGGGGTTATCTTATTTCAATCATTGCAATGACTAAATGTGTATTTTATCCATTTGTTCTTGTAATTGGAGGAACAATTTCATATCAAAATACTGGTATTTGGGATAGTTTTATACCCGTATATATTCTCCTGTGGATTGGATGTTTATTCGCATTCGGACATTTAATTAAAGGTATTGACAGCAAAGCAAATGGAGTAAATTAAGAAATGTAATAAAAGCTGGTAACAATGTATAAAAATAATAGCCGAAACAGTTGTAAAATTAAGCGTTTTAGCTCGCTTCAACTTTCTTGAAAATTGTCAGCAATGAGACATGCATACGGCTACTATTCTTATACTTAACGTCAGACTGTGCATTAACCTCAAATGAGTTAATATTTCAACTTTCAAAATCCTATCTCAGCAACAAAAATTCGTATCTTGTAAGTAATTACAAATCATACGAAAATGCATCATATACCAGGTAATAACCGCAACCAAATAAGAATGATTTCTTTGGAGCAGATGGTTGAAAGAGAAAGTTTGGTTAGGATAATAGATGCCTTTGTTGATATGTTGGATTTGGAACAATTTAGTTTCAGTTATTTCAAATTAAACAATGAAGGACGTCCACCATTTCATCCGGCTACGATGATGAAGATTTACCTTTATGGTTATCAAAACAGCATTCGAACTTGCAGAAAACTAGAAAAGGCTTGTAAAACCAATATAGAGATGATATGGCTCATTAATGAGCAACGACCGCATTTTAAAACCATAGCTAATTTTAGAAAAGATAACTCAAAAGCCTTCAAAGAAGTGTTCCGATATTTTGTAGCTATGCTCAAAGACTGGAAGCTCATAGATGGAAAAACCATTGCAATTGATTCTTTCAAAATAAGAGCACAGAATAGTTTAAAGAACAATTTTAATGAACGGAAAGTTAAGCGACATATCAATTATATCGACAACAAAATAGACCAGTACGAACAAGTGCTAGATCAGGAGTTTGATGAGGATACAAAAAATAAACTTGAAAATAATAAACAGAAAAAAGAAAATTATCAAAGTATCTGTAAACAACTCAAAGAAATTACCGATGCTCAGATATCTACAACAGACCCTGATTCCAGGGCAGCAGTTTTTCAACGTAACAGTGTAAAAGTAGGATATAATATCCAGGCTGCCAGCGACTCCAAAAACAAGCTTTTAGTAGCAGCTGACACTGGAGATGTAAACGATACCAAAGCACTGGCTGTGATGGTTGAAAAAGCCCAACAGAATATTGGTGGTTTAGAAGATGGTGTAGAAATGAATGTTTTGGCAGATAAAGGATATCACTCTGGTCGGGAAATTAAAGCTTGTGAAGAGCTTGGTGTTACTACATTGATTTCTCCAAAAGAATCGAGTTCTACAAAAACCAATCCTGACTTTGCAATGGATAGCTTTAAATATGATGAACTTCAGGACAGCTACACTTGTCCCGCAGGTGTAACATTGCATACAAACGGCAGGTGGTATAACAAAAAGTTAAAAAACGGCAGACAATCTTACAAAGTAAAACACTACAAAACCAACGCTTGTAACGGCTGTAGGTTAAGAAGACAATGTACCACCAATAAACGGGGCAGATTTATCGAAAGAACAGAATATCAGCAGTATATAGACCGCAATAACAATAGGGTTAATCAGCAACCCGATTACTACAGGCAAAGACAACAGATTATAGAACATCAGTTTGGAACACTAAAACGACATTGGCATTTTGATTACACCCTGACAAAAGGAAAAGAAAAAGTGCTTGGAGAGGTTTATTTAGCGTTTACTTGTTACAATCTTAGGAGAATTATGTCCATTCTTGGATTTGAAGCCTTAATAAGCAAAATGAAGGCGCATTTGCTCTCTTTTTTCCAATATTATCCCTCATCTTTTGCGAAAATAGCCTCTATTTATTCATTTAGAAGCATTATTAACTTTCATAATAACAAAACTGGAAATTTAGAATCTTTTTCAATATCTTGCTAGGGTTAATGCACAGACTCACGTTGTGTGCAACCCTAAGAGAAATCAATATTTTGATATTATTTTGTGAATTATTGAAAAAAGTTAAAAATAATTTGGATTATAATGTTATATAAATCTATCTTTGTGTTAGAATTTAATAACATTAAAAATAATACAGTTATGAAAACAAACTTTTCCCCAATTTTTATGTTGACATGGGCATTGGTTCTTACAGGACTGTGGATTGTTCAACCAATTGAATCGGCTTCTCCCATATTGGAGTACATTTTTGTCGGTATAATATTAATATTCTTTTTAATTGGCTTTTACTTAGGTTATAGCAGAAATAAAAGAAAAAAACAAGGTTTTCCTGATGAAGATGAACTATCAAAAAAGATAGTGCAAAAAGCAGCTGCCATATCTTTTTACTCATCAATATTATTATGGTTATTACTGATATATTTATATAGCCATCTGCAAATTGAAATAAAATGGCTGTTATCTATTGGAATGATTGGGATGGCGATATTATTTATTAGTATTTGGTTAGTAATAAATAATATAGGAATTAAAAATGAGAAATAGAATAAAAGAGCTAAGAGCAAAGCATAATTTAACTCAGAACGATTTGGCTCTAAAAGTTAATGTGCGCAGAGAGACTATTGTATTTCTTGAGAAGGGAAAATATAATCCCTCACTAAAACTGGCAAATGATATTTCAAAAGTTTTTGAGCATAGAATTGAAGATGTCTTTATCTTTGAGGAATAATAAGGGCAGCACACAACAAAGTGTAAATTTAATAGCGGGTTCGGTGGGTGTTCCAACGTTGGATTCACGCCCATCTATCCGTTCCTACCGGACGGATAACCGCACGTAAATCCGCTACTAAACTTACACCAACCGTTCAAGCAAGCAGAACAAAACGACATATTCACTAAATAACATAACTATATGTGAATACAATAATTAAAAGTTAGTATATTTGCATAAAAAAACAATGTATTCAAGATATCTAAGTGATAGGATAAAGAACAGAATTAATTCAGGAAAAGCTATTATAGTTATTGGTCCAAGACAAGTGGGAAAAACAACTCTAATTGAATCAATTCTTGAAACAAAGGACTACCTGCTTCTTGACGGAGACGACCCAAAAACACGAACTTTATTGACGGAACCGAACACAGAGCAAATTAGAACAATTTTAGGAAAATATAAATTTGTTTTTATTGACGAAGCACAGAGAATAGAAGGAATTGGACTTACAATGAAAATCATTACTGATAGATTTAAAGATGTTCAATTATTTACGAGCGGTTCTTCCTCTTTTGATTTGTCAAGTAAAATCAACGAGCCTTTAACAGGGCGAAAATGGGAATATCAATTGTTTCCTATTTCATGGGAAGAATATGAAAACCACCACGGATATCTATTTGCAGAGCAAAATTTAGAAAATCGGTTACTTTATGGCTTTTACCCAGATGTTTTAAATAATGTAGGAGATGAAATAAGCATATTACGTAATTTAGTGAATAGCTACTTGTATAAAGATATTCTGTCATTCGCAGACATACGAAAACCGGAAGTGCTTGAAAAATTAGTTCAAGCTCTCGCGCTTCAGGTTGGTAGTGAAGTGAACTATTCTGAACTTGCTCAAATTGTAAATGTAGATAAAAACACTATTGGCAAATACATTCATATTTTACAAAAAGGATACATTATTTTAAAATTAAACAGCTTCAGTCGCAATGTGAGAAACGAAATAAAAACCAATAAGAAGATTTATTTCTATGACAACGGAATAAGAAATATGGTTATTGGAAATTTCAACCCAATTGAACTGAGGACAGATAAAGGTGCTATTTGGGAAAATTTTCTAATTTCTGAACGAATTAAGCAAATTGAGTATAAGCAAAGCCTTGCACATACTTACTTTTGGAGAACAAAACAACAACAAGAAGTTGACTTTGTAGAAGAAAATGGAGGTAAAATATTTGGATATGAGTTCAAATGGAATAAAAAGAAAAATCAAAAATTACCGAAAACTTTTACCGAAACGTATAATGCAGAAAGTAAAGTAGTAGATAAAGATAATTTTAGAGAATTTGTAATAATTGAATAATGCCAGCGCCTAACATTTTGTATAAGTAATGGCAGGGAAAGTATTAGATATCAAGGTTTGTAGCCCGCTCAACCGGAGCGTAGCGGAGCTCATGACCGAAGGGAATAAACTTCATCGCCGTTTGAAAGGAAAGTATCACGCAATCTACCACTACTCATACAATTTTCCGTTGGTGGCAATATGGTCGGTCAAAAAAGTCAATTGACTGATGAAAAGTAAAAAAACATTTCAATCAAACAACATGGAAAAAGATATCTTTCAAATAAAAAACACTTTAGAAATAGGAGAAACTCGGTATTCCTATTACAGCCTCACTGAGCTAAAAAAGCAAGGGCATTCGATAGAGAAACTCCCATTTTCCATTCGCATTTTATTGGAAAACGCTTTGCGCAATTTTGATGATTTCGCAGTAACCAAAGAGGCCATTGAGACGCTTCTGAGCTGGAAACCCAAAGGATCGGACAAGGATATTCCGTTTAAACCAGCCCGTATTTTAATGCAGGATTTTACCGGAGTTCCAGCTGTAGTAGACATAGCAGCACTCCGCTCTGAAGTAGCGAGAAAAGGGAAAGATCCAAACTCCATTAATCCGCTCATTCCTGTTGATTTGGTTATAGACCACTCGGTACAGGTAGATTATTTTGGCACGGAATATTCCTATAAACGCAATATAGACGAAGAATACAAACGCAACGCAGAGCGCTATCAATTGCTAAAGTGGGCACAGAAATCCTTCGATAATTTCACAGTCGTTCCTCCAGGAATGGGAATTTGCCATCAGGTAAATCTTGAATATCTCTCAAAAGGTGTTATTGAAAGAAATGGCGAAGTTTTCCCGGACACTTTGGTGGGAACCGACAGTCATACACCAATGGTCAATGGCATTGGAGTTGTGGCTTGGGGCGTTGGTGGCATTGAGGCGGAAGCTGCTCTTCTGGGACAGCCCATTTATTTTATTATGCCCGAAGTTGTTGGTTTAAAACTTAGTGGTAAACTTCCTTTGGGTTCAACGGCAACAGACCTTGTTTTAACCATTGCCAATTTGCTTCGCGAATTTGGTGTGGTAGGAAAGTTTGTTGAGGTTTTTGGTCCTGGCTTGGATCATCTTTCTGTACCGGATCGAGCAACTATTAGTAATATGTCGCCAGAATTTGGTTGCACCATCACCTACTTCCCCATTGATGATAAAACCTTGGAGTATATGCGAAAAAGCAACCGCTCTGAAGCGCACATCAAATTAGTTGAAAGGTATTGCAAAGCCAATATGCTCTGGCGAGAGAATGAAGATGAAATTACCTATACAGCTGTTTTGGGATTAGACCTGGCAACCATAGAGCCCACCGTTGCCGGCCCTAAACGCCCACAGGATAAAATTCTTTTGAAAGATTTCAAAAATAAATTTATCGCCTTGCTGGGCAAATCGTTCAACCGAAAATACATCATTCAGGAAAGTCGTGAGAACCAAAAACCAATCGCTACCTGGAATTCTAAAGGAGGAGATCAACCATTACACAAAGCGGGTACCAAATCATTAAAACTGGAAACTGAAGTACAGGAGAAAGATGGACTAAAAACAGTTTGGATTACGCGAAATCAAGAGAAATTTATGCTTTCTGATGGTGCCGTGGTTATAGCAGCCATAACATCCTGTACGAATACCTCAAATCCCTATGTTATGATAGGAGCCGGATTGGTAGCTCGGAAAGCCAGGGAGCATGGCATTGATGTAAAACCCTGGGTAAAAACCTCTCTTGCCCCCGGTTCTAAAGTAGTGACCGATTATCTTGAAAAGGCGGACTTGATGAAGGATTTGGAAGCCTTACAATTTCATCTGGTAGGCTATGGCTGTACTTCCTGTATTGGAAATTCAGGTCCTTTACCTGTGCAAATTGCCAAAGCGATTGATGAACATGATTTAGTGGTGGCATCGGTCCTTTCCGGAAATCGAAATTTTGAAGCGAGAATTCATCCACAGGTGAAAATGAATTTCTTGATGTCCCCAATGCTCGTGGTGGCTTATGCCCTTGCCGGTCGGGTGGATATTGATTTGATTAATGAGCCACTAAGCTATGATTCCAATCAAGAACCGGTTTATCTGAAAGATATTTGGCCCGCAAACGATGAAATCAATGAGATTTTAGACCGGGTATTGACTCCCGGTGATTTTGCTAAAAATTACGGTGAAATTTTTGAGGGTAATGAAATCTGGAGAGATTTGAAAGTTCCCACTGGTAAATTGTATGAATGGGACAAAAGTTCGACCTACATCAAAGAGATTCCATTCTTTCACAACATTTCTGAACATCCGCAACCACTGAAAAATATACAAAACGCACCAGCGCTGCTTGTATTGGGCGATAGTATCACCACCGACCATATCTCTCCCGCAGGAGCATTTAGCCAGGAATCTGCTTCTGGCAAATATTTATTGGAACGGGGTGTGAATATAGAGGATTTTAATTCCTATGGATCGCGCAGAGGAAACGATGAAGTAATGGTGCGTGGTACCTTTGCCAATGTTCGCATTAAAAATAAGTTGGCAACAAAAGAAGGCGGATACACTAATTTTTTACCTACTGGGGAAGAATTATCTGTTTATGATGCTTCTGTAAAATACAAAGAAACGCAAACGCCTTTATTGGTTCTTGCAGGTAAAGAATATGGCAGCGGTTCCTCCCGGGATTGGGCGGCTAAAGGCACATTTTTATTAGGTATAAAAGCCGTGTTGGCTGAAAGTTACGAGCGTATCCACCGGAGTAATTTAGTTGGAATGGGCGTACTGCCGCTTCAATATAAAGATGGGGAAACTGCCGAAAGATTAGGTCTCTCCGGCAATGAAATATTCACAATAACCGGTATTGATGAAGCTATATCACCTTTAAAAGAAGTACAGGTAATTGCCAAAAATGATAAGGGTGAAGAGATAAAATTCAAGGTAGTTGCCCGTCTCGATTCCAAAATAGAAATTGAATATTACCGCAATGGAGGCATCTTACAATATGTGTTACGGCAATTTTTGCAAAAGGAGGATTAACTAATGATTTAGTTAACAATAAATCTCAGAGAAAACGAACAAGGAACGAAAAAGTGAGCTGTGGCTGAAGTAAGGTGAAAGGCCACACAGCCACCAACAATGGTAATCGTTGCACAAGCCTATAATTTTTTCAGATAGTGGCTTAAAAATGGCTTTATAAGGGCGTTGTATTTTTTAACAGCTTAATAATTGATGGTTTTTTGAGGGTCTAAAAAACCATGTATTTGATACATATAGCTTCTTTTTTTCAATAATGGACAAGGCAAGTGCTTTTACATCACTTGTTACAACCTTACTTGTAAATTTCAGGTATTTCTTCAAGTTATAGGCAATTGCAGAGAGGTGCATTACTTTATTGGCTCCGTTAATCCCTATGGTATTGATTTTTCGAAGCCCCATAAATTGGGTAAGGGTACCAAATACCGGCTCCACAGTACTCTGCCGTTTGGATTTCATATACCTACCTCGCACGCTCTTTACTCTTTTGTTGTTGCGTTCGTACTCTTCTCGATAATAGGTTACTGAAAACTTCTTCTCTTGAGCCGTTTTGCCTAAACATTGTCTTTTTATGGGACAAGCTTTACAAATTTTTGATGAAATTCTATATTCCTTTTTCTTGGTCTGGGTTCTAGAATCGTGAAATACTTTTTTAAATGGAACTTCTTTGCCTTGTGGACACTGATAATAATCCCCCTCTTTATGATAAATAAAACCATCAGGGCTGCCTTTATAAGTGCCATGGGGCGGTATGTAACTTGTTAATCCCTCTTTTTCTAAAAATGCATAATTCTCCCCATCACTATAGCCTGTGTCGGCAACTAAATTTTGCCATATAAATCCTTCTGTGCTTAAGCGTTTCTTTAAACGAGGTGTTATATCTTGTAAGCATTGACTGTCTTTCTTATCGGCCGTGTATGCCTGAATGTCTGTGATCACATGATGCCCTGTATCTACACTGAGTTGACTCATGTAATTTAACTTCCTTGCTTTGCCTGGTTTAACACTAATCTTTGCATCGGGATCTGTTGGACTGTAATGGGTCTTATTTGAGGTATATTTACTTCCCTTATTGCCTGCTCCCGGTCTTTGGTCTTGGTCTTTTGACCATTTCTTATTCCTGCTTTTTATTGCTTGTAATTCGCTCTGACTTGCTGTAATTGCTTGCTGCTCTTTTGATGCCTTATTAGTCTTGGATTTTCGTATTGGTTTGTCCTCTTTATCCATAGCACTGATATGGCGAATGCTTTTTAAATGTGATTCTAAATCCTCTTTTGGAACTTTGAGCTCTAAACTATCCATAGAAGCATTCGCCTTGACTGGGGCTGAATCAATCGCTTGGGTATGGCCACTGACCATACCCTTTTCAACACACATACTTAGTACCCTTGTAAAAACTTGTTCAAATACCGTATCTGGGTATAATTGCCGGGTACGACTGATCGTAGAATGCCATGGCAATTCTTCATCTATATCATAACCTAAAAAATACAGAATATCCAACCGCATACTGCTATGGACTATCAAATCTCTGTCACTGATGATGTTTTCTAAATAACCAACCAAACACAGTTTAAAGAAAACTACCGGGTCTATGCTTTTCTGACCACTTGCTCCATAATACTTTTTGGTTAATGGATACAAAAAGTCTAAATTCAAAACTTCCTTTAATCTGCGATAAAAATTTCGCTTTGGGACTCGCTCACTTAGTTGAAATTGGGCGAATAATTTCTCTTGGTAATCTTTCCTGCCTTGCATACAACAAGATACCAATTTTAATTTATATTTTATGCTTATTTTGAGTAACTTGTGCAACAGACACAATGGCTATACGTAATGCGGGCTAGAGTGTTAATATGACATTAATTACATTAAATATACTAACTACTAAACGGAAAGTAAAGTGCTTTGAAATCCCGCACTACGCATAGCCGAGACGTCAGACTGTGCATTAACCTCAAATGAGTTAATATTTCAACTTTCAAAATCCTATCTCAGCAACAAAAATTCGTATCTTGTAAGTAATTACAAATCATACGAAAATGCATCATATACCAGGTAATAACCGCAACCAAATAAGAATGATTTCTTTGGAGCAGATGGTTGAAAGAGAAAGTTTGGTTAGGATAATAGATGCCTTTGTTGATATGTTGGATTTGGAACAATTTAGTTTCAGTTATTTCAAATTAAACAATGAAGGACGTCCACCATTTCATCCGGCTACGATGATGAAGATTTACCTTTATGGTTATCAAAACAGCATTCGAACTTGCAGAAAACTAGAAAAGGCTTGTAAAACCAATATAGAGATGATATGGCTCATTAATGAGCAACGACCGCATTTTAAAACCATAGCTAATTTTAGAAAAGATAACTCAAAAGCCTTCAAAGAAGTGTTCCGATATTTTGTAGCTATGCTCAAAGACTGGAAGCTCATAGATGGAAAAACCATTGCAATTGATTCTTTCAAAATAAGAGCACAGAATAGTTTAAAGAACAATTTTAATGAACGGAAAGTTAAGCGACATATCAATTATATCGACAACAAAATAGACCAGTACGAACAAGTGCTAGATCAGGAGTTTGATGAGGATACAAAAAATAAACTTGAAAATAATAAACAGAAAAAAGAAAATTATCAAAGTATCTGTAAACAACTCAAAGAAATTACCGATGCTCAGATATCTACAACAGACCCTGATTCCAGGGCAGTAGTTTTTCAACGTAACAGTGTAAAAGTAGGATATAATATCCAGGCTGCCAGCGACTCCAAAAACAAGCTTTTAGTAGCAGCTGACACTGGAGATGTAAACGATACCAAAGCACTGGCTGTGATGGTTGAAAAAGCCCAACAGAATATTGGTGGTTTAGAAGATGGTGTAGAAATGAATGTTTTGGCAGATAAAGGATATCACTCTGGTCGGGAAATTAAAGCTTGTGAAGAGCTTGGTGTTACTACATTGATTTCTCCAAAAGAATCGAGTTCTACAAAAACCAATCCTGACTTTGCAATGGATAGCTTTAAATATGATGAACTTCAGGACAGCTACACTTGTCCCGCAGGTGTAACATTGCATACAAACGGCAGGTGGTATAACAAAAAGTTAAAAAACGGCAGACAATCTTACAAAGTAAAACACTACAAAACCAACGCTTGTAACGGCTGTAGGTTAAGAAGACAATGTACCACCAATAAACGGGGCAGATTTATCGAAAGAACAGAATATCAGCAGTATATAGACCGCAATAACAATAGGGTTAATCAGCAACCCGATTACTACAGGCAAAGACAACAGATTATAGAACATCAGTTTGGAACACTAAAACGACATTGGCATTTTGATTACACCCTGACAAAAGGAAAAGAAAAAGTGCTTGGAGAGGTTTATTTAGCGTTTACTTGTTACAATCTTAGGAGAATTATGTCCATTCTTGGATTTGAAGCCTTAATAAGCAAAATGAAGGCGCATTTGCTCTCTTTTTTCCAATATTATCCCTCATCTTTTGCGAAAATAGCCTCTATTTATTCATTTAGAAGCATTATTAACTTTCATAATAACAAAACTGGAAATTTAGAATCTTTTTCAATATCTTGCTAGGGTTAATGCACAGACTCACGTTGGCGTTCATTCTAGAAAAAATCGGTACTAATAAACAAATTTCATATTATGACTAAAGAAAAATCAATGCTAATGAAAACCATTTGGGTCTTGCTAATTGGATTAATTTTAAATTCATGTAGCCTAAAAAATGACCTAACACCTGATCAAGCCAAAGAAATTGCCAAAGAAGCCTACATATATGGTTTTCCGTTGGTAGTAAATTATAAAACCCTGTATGCGTATACACTCGACAAAAACTCGACAGAATATAAAGGTGAGTTTAATATCAAGAGTTGTGAAGCAAGAGTTTATACGCCAAATGACAAAGCCATTGTAACGCCAAATTCCGATACGCCTTATTGCATGTTTTGGTCGGATATAAGTAAGGAGCCTGTTGTTTTTTCTGTGCCAGAAATGGAGGCGGAGCGCTATTATTCTTTCCAGTTTATCGATTTATTTACCCATAACTTCGCCTACATCGGTACGCTTTCAACCGGAAATAAAGCAGGAAAATATTTGATAGCCTCAAGCTCTTGGGAAGGAGATAAACCTGAAGGAATTATCGATATTATTCGCTGCGAAAGCGACTTATTTTTTACCATTGTGCGCACACAGCTTATGGATGAAAATGATTTAAATAAGGTAGAAGCCATTCAGGGGGAGTATCAAATACAGTTGTTGAGCTCTTATTTGGGAAAAGAAGCAGTAAAAGCTGCAAACAAAAAAGATTGGCCGGCTTGGAATGAAGGAGACCAATTTACTGAAGCTTCCTTTAAATACATAGATGTTGTTTTGAATCTTACCGAAAAGATAGAGTCGGAAACCGCTCTTCGCGAACAATTTGCAAAACTGGGTATTGGAACTCCGGAACCTTTTAATTTTGAAGGTTTTGATAAAGAGATTCAGGAAGCCATAAAGGCCGGTGTAAAAGAGGGATTTGCAGAGATGGAAGAATTTATAAAACAACATGGTTCTGACCCACTTGGAAGCACAAAAATGTTTGGTACTCGTAGCTTTCTTAACCAAAGCGCCAAAGAAAATTATGAGCTGGAAACAATGTTCATTCTCCGTGCTGTAGTAGCTCATTTGGGACTATACGGAAACTCTGCGGCTGAAGCAACTTATCCAACCTATCTTGTTGATAACGAAGGAAAGGCACTGGATGCAGCTGAAAATAACTATACTATTACTTTTGATAAAAACGAATTGCCTCCTGTTAAAGCATTTTGGTCCTTTACTATGTACGATGGTAAAACACAACTGCTTATAGACAACCCTTTAAACAGATATCTTCTTAATTCTCCTATGATGGATGATTTTGTGATGAACGAGGATGGTTCTCTGACGCTTTATATGCAAAAAGAATCGCCGGGGGCAGCATTAGAGGCCAACTGGCTGCCGGCACCCAATGGACCTTTTTATGCGGTAATGAGACTTTATGGCCCTAAAGAAGAAGCATTAAAGGGTACTTGGATAAATCCACAAATAGTAAAAAACAACTAATTTAAATAGTGTAAAATAAATCAATAAATTAAAATAGTATGAAAACAAAACTTTCTTTGAAACTGGCTCTGTTAGCACTAGCCATAACCACGCTGGCTGGCTGCTCTGACCCAAACACTACTGATTCAGTTGCAGTTAAGGCAGAGAATACGCAGGATACCTATTTGGGTAAAATTGAATATCAAGACCAGACTATAACTAAAGCTTCGGCTGCAAAATTGAATCGACAAATTGATTTACAGCGTGCATCTCAGCTTACGCTTTGGGCCATGCCGATAACGAGTTTTTATCACTCGTACAATGCTACAAAAAAGAACTTAGGGTTGAATGATGATGCAGAACCTGTTATAGGTCTATACGAAGGATATGATGCTGTTTATCCTTTTCTTACAGCAAATGTTACCACACCATATACTATATCTATAGTAGACTTGTCTGCTACAGGCCCTTTGGTTGTTAATATTCCCGAAGGAAGCGTTTTTGGTGTGGCTAATAATGCCTGGCAAGAACCAATTAAAGAAATCGGTTCAGGAGAAAAAGATACACTCCTTTTTGTTGGGCCTGGTCAGGATTACCCCAAAGATTTTAAAGGCGAAATCATACAGAATAATACGTTTATGCTATTATACTTTTACCGGGTATTGGGTACAGGAGAAGACGCAGAAAAGCTAAAAACTGCAGTAACGGCTTACAAATTATCTGACGCGTCTAATCCACCGAAAACAAAATATCTAACTTTCAACCCAAAACCAGAAGATAAGGTTTTCATAGGAACAGCGCCCGAAGGTATGGAATATTGGGAGTTGGTAAATGCGTATGTGCAAAAAGAACCTATGGCCGATCGCGATCGCTTTTTCTACGCTTGGTTAAAAGACTTGGGCATTGAAAAAGGAAAACCATTTAACCCAACAGCTTATCAAAAAGAAATCTTATTAGAAGGTGTAAAAACAGGGATGGCTATGGGGCAAGCGATCGCATTTAATAAAACCAAAGAGAAATTTGCTTCATCACTTTATGGAATGATTCGGGATGGGAAGATGCTATGGCAGGAATGAATCCTAAGATAGATTTGGAAACCTATTCCATGTTTAACGAACGTACTTCTTATACATTCGAAGCAGTGACTACATCCGCAGGAATGGTATCGAGAGTTGCAGGAAAAGGTTCTGCATATCTGGGGTCTTATTACGATGCTGATGGCAATGCATTAATGGGCGGCAATAACTACAGCCTCCACATGGAGCCTAACCCACCAGCGGCAAACTTCTGGTCTATTACGGTTTATGACATAGCGAACCGTTTAATCATTCAAAATGATACCAAACGTGCAGATCTATCTTCACGCTTAGAGGACTTAGTTACGAATAGTGATGGCTCAGTCGATCTATATTTTGGCCCAGAAGCACCAAAAGGGAAAGAAAACAACTGGATTCAGACCAATAAAGGTGAATCTTTCTTTGTGTATCTGAGATTGTATGGTCCCGAACAGGCTTATTTCGACCAAACTTTCCCAATGAATAAAATCGTAAAAACAAAATAGAGCGCACTGATAAACAGTTAATTGAGGTTTCAGCTCTTATTATACTGTCTCGAAACCAGAGGCTTGAATTCTAATGCTCGGTGATACTAGTATGATTAATAAAAAAACGAAACGCCAACAATATGTATAGTGCATAGCACCCTGCGGGATGCTACGGCACCATACACGGAACGTTATGCTGCAATTTTGACATGACCTAAAAATCTTCAATATGATACAAAATAGAACTCGAAAATTTTCATTAATCATAATATCAATAGTAATACTAAGCACTCAGAATAGCTGTATATATTCTCAGAAAGATCCAGATTTGAGTTTACCTGAAGATACAGTTGAGAAGATAGAAGAAGTAATTCAAACTCTTTATGAAAATGGCCAGTTTTCAGGTGTAGTATTGGTTTCTGTAAAGGGCGAAGTGATTTATAAAAAAGCTGTTGGATACGCGAATCTTGAAGATAATATTCCAAATACTCTTGATACGAAGTTCCGTATTGCATCATTTACCAAACCCATTACTGCAATGTTAATCCTTCAGCTAGTGGAGGAGGGGAAACTGGAATTAGATGGAAAGCTAATACAGTATTTACCTGAATTCCCAAAAGAAAAAGGAGCGGATATTACCATACATCAACTTTTAACACATACTGCAGGAATTACAGGGGAGTCAAGAATTCCTAATTTGATTGATATTGAAAAGGAATATTATTCACGAGAGCGATTACTCAACTGTATCGCCGAAAGAGAACTTGTGTATGAACCTGGAAATGGTAGGGAGTATAGCAATTTTGGATATGCCCTGTTGGGATTGGTCATCGAAAGGGTTAGTGGAAAATCGTACGATAAAGTTTTGCAGGAAAAGATTTGTCAACCGGCAGGAATGAAAAATACTCTGGAGGATGTAACTGCACAACCAATCGTAAACAGGGCCATAGGTTATAACTTTGATTATTTTAAAGGCCTCGTGGAAGCCTCATTTCTTGACATGTCCTTTTGCCTGGGGGCCGGCCAACTTCTGTCCACAGTTGAAGATTTGTACTTATTTGATAAAGCTCTTTATTCAGATAAACTGCTTAATGAAAAATCTAAGGACCTCTTTTTTAATAAATATGGCTGGCACTATGAGAATTATCCTTATGGGAAAGGTTTTAAAAAGATTCGATCTAATAGTTTAGACGGCAGCATAAATGGGTTTGGAAGTCACACCCAGAGAATTGAAAAAGACACCGTTTTTATTGTAGCATTACGAAATACGAAAGAGTACAAAAAACAAATTGTTATAAAATGGCCAACCTCAATGGCTCCACCTATAATTTCAATTTTATACAATGAAGACTACAATTTGACAAAGATGTCAGGCGCTTTTGTAGTTTTTAAAACGCTGATTGAATCAGGGCAGAATGAAGCTGAAGATAGATTCACTGAAATCAGAAAACAACAAGAAAAATATTACATTGACAAGGATGAATTTGAATTTTTTGAGCAAGAGTTAAGAAAAAAGGATATGGATAAACTAGCAGATATATATAGCGAATTTAAAAGAGAATTATAAACGAAAAATCGCAGCATAACAAGGTAAACCAAATTGAGTCACATTGAAACAATTTAAGAAAATTGAAATAATCACAAAAAGGATTGACTGGATTGGTGCACCGTTGATAGGACGGTGCAGTTTGATGGGAATTTATTTTTTTCTCCCCCCGCGCAAAGACATAAGAAACCCTACCCCAAAACAACACATTTGCAAATCACTGCAATCCAGCCCTGCAACCCAATTTTTGCAAAAGAGTTGTTTTTCCACCAACGACAAAATATTTGACACTAATTGTAAAATTATTTAACACTGTGGCAGTTCCTAAAACCAATAATAGTTACATTTATAGCGCATCAGAAATATGGCACTGTGTTTGAAATGTTATTTTCTTATATGAAAATTGAGAAACAAACAGATGAATAATTTTAAAATCAGCTTTAGAAATCTTTGGAAAAACAAAAGCACGTCAATCATTAACTTAATCGGTTTAACCGTTGCCTTAACTTCTGTGGCTTTTATCGCCATATGGGTTCATCACGAACTTTCATTCGATAAATTCAATAAAAAGTTCAAAAACATTTACATGGTTGCATCGGAGTGGAAATATTCCGATGGGAAGTCCAATTTTATTATGGAAACTCCAACGCCATTAGGCCCTTATCTAAAAGATAATTTCCCAGAAGTTATTCAAAGTACTCGTTTTGAAAAACAATTTGGCGGCCGGTTCCTGGAAGTTGACAACAAAAAATTTCTGGAGCAAGGTTTTACTATTGAACCTTCGTTCTTCGATATTTTTACCGTTGATTTTGTAAGTGGAGATTCAAAAGCAATTACCAATAAACCGAACTCCATTCTTATTTCTCAGCGCTTAGCCAATAAATTCTTCGGGAAAGAGAACCCATTAAACAAACCCATTACTTTTTATACAAACGCTGAAGAAACAAAACAATATGAAGTTTGCGGAGTATATAAAAACATGCCGGACAATTCATCGCTCCAACACGATTTTCTTATTCCGGTTTCCATTGCCGAGCCAAACAATTGGTTTGCTTTTGGAGAATCAACTTTTTTGTTACTGCCCAATGAGATTGACAAGGCTAATTTAAACGAAAAGATTGCGCAGTTATACGATTATGACAAGCTCGGTTTTGATATCAACTGGTACCTGCATCCGCTAAAAGATATGCACTTTCACAGCGATTTTCAACAATTTGTTTATCATCCGGGGGCAATTCAATACGTGTATATTTTTACCATTGCCGGCATTTTTATTTTACTGATTGCTGTTTTAAATTTTATCAGTTTAGTAAGTGTTTTAAGTACAAACCGGCTGAAAGAATCAGGAATAAGAAAAATATCGGGCGCATCAAAAAAAAAGATAATTTTCTCATTTCTAGCCGAACCCTTTATTTTGGTTTCTCTGTCGTTGATTTTCACATTCCTGCTAATCGCAATATTTCAATCTTCATTTAACGAATTATCAGATAATACATTTGTGAGTTTTCATCAAAACACCTTTGTTCTTCTTTCGCTCATCCTCTCAGGGCTGGTTATTGCGAGTATCTCCGGAATTGTGCCGGGCATTTTCATTGCTAATTTCGAACCGTCGGATGCGTTAAAGCAAAAGAAAAAGTCGGCAGGCGGCAGCTACCGAAAATATTTAGTTGCCTTTCAGTTTACGCTCGCTATTGTGCTCATGAGTTCGACTTTTCTAATTCACAAGCAGCTGAATTATATCTTTCATAAAGATTTAGGGTTCAATAAAGAAAATATTGTTCATGTCCCGCTAAAAGGAAAAATGGGAGAAAATTATGCTCTTATGAAGCAAAAACTCCTTACAGAACCAAATATAGAACAATTAACAAACGGTTCGCCAATATTTAGTTCGGGAGTCGAATTCCCGGCCTGGACATGGGACGGTGTAAATAAAGATGAAAAATATTCTATTGCCAAGATTGAGGCTGATAATAATTTTATAAAAACGTTTCATTTAGAAATCCTTCAGGGTGAAAATTTTCAACCAGCAAACAACAATAACAATAAAGTCATCATCAACGAAGAAGCGGCAAAGGTTATGAATATGGGAAATCCGATATCGCAACATATGCAACTAAAAGGCAAGGATTATGAAATTATTGGTGTAGTGAAAAATTTTCATAGTCGCCATTTTTCGCATAAAATCAGACCATTGATGCTTACTTACGGAGAAGGTGGACATAACTTATATATTCAATATAAAAACGATAACGACAAAGCAAAAATTATCGCACTAACGAACAGTGAGTATGATAAATTCAACCCGGAATTTCCTTTTGAATATCACTTTTTTTCGGATGAATTCACAGCAACCTATCGTAACGAACAAAAGATGTTAAACCTTCTGTCGTATTTCGTAGTAGTTGCGTTTTTTATTTTAGGTTTTGGACTTTATGGTTTGTCGAAACAATTGGCAATAAGCAAAACCAAAGAAATAGGTATTCGAAAAGTAAACGGAGCAAAAGTTTCTGAAATTCTGTCTATGCTCAATAAAGACTTTGTAAAATGGGTAGTAGTTGCTTTTGTAATCGCAACGCCAATTGCTTATTTCACAATGAATAAATGGCTCGAAAATTTTGCTTACAGAACCACTTTAAGCTGGTGGATATTCGCACTGGCTGGTTTGCTGGCTTTAGGAATTGCTTTGTTTACGGTGAGTTGGCAGAGTTGGCGAGCTGCAACAAGGAATCCTGTTGAGGCATTAAGGTATGAGTAATTAATAAAAGAACTCCCCTATTTGTTAGCACATTGGCAAACCTCACAAGCCAAACTCAAACCTAAGCTTGCCAAAGAGCTAACAAAGCCAACCCTATTAACTGCCTTAAGGGCAGTTTTGGGATTTCCTCACCCACAAAAAACAAAATAAATTCGTGCTCCGTATCAAGGTCTGTGCAGATTGACAAGAAAACTGTTAAATTTGTTAAAACTTGTAACGATTTGACTTTGAAGAATAAACACCAGCATACAACAATCTGTATATGTCATAGCCGGTTTTGTGGGTAATTGTAGGTTTATCTCCCGCATCCACTTCAACTCGGTTTGACAGGAAAGCAGCCCGCAATCGGCTACGCCACATACAGGTAACCGTCAGACTGCGCAATAACCTCCCCCGTTAAAATAAACTTCTAATGGTTAGTAAAATCTGCTTCATTCCAGAGGTTAAGTTCTTGGTATTTAGTATATTTACTTTCAAACAAAACAAGTTATACCATGGACTTTGTAAACGGGTTCAACCGCGACCAACTAATCATGATGGATTTTGAGGCGAATGTTGCTTCGGACTCATGGGCAAGGGTAGTTGATTGGTTTGTAGATACCCTTCCCTTGGCTGATTTGGGTTTTCGAGATGTACTAAACACAGAAGGACGACCGCCCTATCAATCGTCCGATATGCTAAAGTTGTTTATGTATGGATATAAGAAAAAGCTACGCTCGAGTTACCAGCTATCAGAAGCCTGCCAGGTAAATCTGGAAGTTATCTGGCTAATGCGCGGATTAAAGCCATCAGCACGAAAAATAGCTTACTTCCGCAAAGACAATTCAAATGCCTTTAAGCAAGCATTCCGGTATTTTGTAAGCGTGCTAAAAGATATGGACCTGATAAGCGGAGAAACCATTGCCATTGATTCGTTTAAAATCAGAGCACAGAATAGCTTAAAAAATAATTTCAACCAAAAGAAAATCGACAGACATATAGAGTATATCGACAGCAAAATTGAAGAGTTTGAACAGCAGTTAGACACAGAGGAAATAAGTGAATCGGAAAAAGAACAAGTTGAGCGAAAAATGGCTGTACAGCAGCAACGCCGCAAAGAATACAATGCCATTGAAAAACAGTTGCAAGAAAGTGGAGAAGCTCAAATCAGCACCATCGACCCTGATGCAAAATCGGTTGTATTGCATCGTAATGTGGTAAATGTAGGATACAATATTCAAGCCGGTTGCGATAGCAAACATAAGCTGTTTGTAAACAACGATACCGGTAGTGTAAATGACACACATGCACTGGCAGATATGTCTCTGGATGCCAAAGCGCTGCTTGGGGTTGAAAAGATGAATACTCTTTCGGATAAAGGTTATACTACCGGAGTTCACATTTACACCTGCAGAGAAAATAACATCACCACGTACAGCTCGCCAAAGGCTCATTCCTCACAAAACAACGGGTTGTACGATATGCAAATCTTTGAATATGACAAAGAAAATGATAGTTATACCTGCCCGGCCGGAGCTGTAATGCAAAGTAGCGGAGTGATCTATAAAAAGCGTAATCACAGAGTAAAACGATACACAACCAAAAGCTGCGAAGGCTGTGAACTACGAACCGAATGTTCTACAAATAAAAGGGGCAGGATCATCGAGCGTAGTATCTATCAGGAGGCACTGGAAGAGAATGAAAAGCGGATTAACGAAAATCCCGCATACTACAAACTCCGCCAACAGATTACAGAACATCAGTTTGGAACCCTAAAGCGACAATGGGGCTTTACCTATACCTTAATGAAAGGCAAAGAGCATGTTTTAAGCGAGGTAAATCTAATGATGATGTGCTACAATCTAAGGAGACTTATGTCTATATTTAACATAAATGACCTAAAAAACAGGCTAAAAAGCCTTATTCCTACATTTTTGGTTAAAAATGGCTCATTTAAAACCTTTTTAAGCCAATATATTTTTCTCATATCCCAAACCCAATTCAATTATTTCATAAATTTGAAACTGATAGAGAGCAAATATGGAAGCCTGAGCTCTTCTCCATAGATTTTTTTTGGGTTGATGCGTGGACTCCCGTTAACGCCAAGCAAAAAAACAACACATTGCACATTTGATTGTGCATTAAATTAGAAAAAGTATTGAATGTGTTGTGCATTTCGTATCTTTGTGAAAAATAGTACATCAATATTATGAGAACATTATATCAGAAATTTGAGACGCTTTTACAAAATACGACAACAGAATTTAAACGCTATTTATACAAAAATGTGTCATGGGACAGCCGAATGGTTGGAATTATTGGAGCTCGTGGAGTTGGTAAAACAACAATGATTTTACAACATATCAAGGAAAAGTTAGATAGCAAAAAAGCGTTATATGTTTCGGCAGACGATATGTACTTTAGTGAAAACAGACTTTTCGATTTAGCTGATGATTTTTATAAAAATGCAGGAGAATATTTATTTATTGATGAAATACATAAATACACAGACTGGTCTCGTGAATTAAAAAATATTTACGATTCATTTCCTACTTTGAAAGTTGTATTCACAGGATCTTCTGTACTTGACATATTGAAAGGTTCGGCTGATTTAAGTCGCCGAGCAATAATTTACAAATTACAAGGACTTTCATTTCGTGAATATTTGAAATTCTTTCATAACTATGAAACAGAAGTTTACTCCTTAGAACAAATCATAAATAATGAGGTGAAACTTGAAAATATTCAACATCCACTACCATTATTTAATGACTATTTAAAACGTGGGTACTATCCTTTTGGAGTTGAAAATGAAATAAACTTACGTTTAGGTCAAATCATTGTACAAACATTAGAATCCGATGTTCCGCAATACGCAAATTTAAATGTTGGAACAAGTCGAAAACTTAAACGATTGCTTTCTATTATTGCTGAAAGCGTACCTTTTAAACCCAATTTTTCCAAAATATCTGAAATGATTAGTGTGAGTCGGAATTCCTTAGATGACTATTTCTCATATATGGAAAAAGCTGGACTTATTGGACAGTTGCGCAATGAAACAAGTGGTATTCGTGGATTAGGAAAAGTTGATAAGGTGTATTTGGATAATACAAATATCATTTTCAACTTGGTTGGAGATAAATCAAATGTTGGAAATTTGCGAGAAACTTTCTTTTTTAATCAAATGCGAGTAGAAAATGAAGTAATATCTTCAAGAAAAGCGGATTTTGTAATTGATAATTATACGTTTGAAGTTGGAGGAAAAAATAAGCAACAAAAGCAAATAGAAAAAGACGGTAAATCATTTGTAGTAAAAGATGATATCGAATATGGTTACCTCAATGTTATTCCACTTTGGGCTTTTGGATTAAATTACTAATAAAGACAAGATGAAAAGAATGCCAGGCGTTAACATTTTGTATAAGTAATGGCAGGGAAAATGCAAAATATCAAGGTTTGTAGCCCGCTAAAACTGCGTAGCGGTTTGACAGGAAATTACCACGCAATCTGCCACTACTCATACAATTTACCGTTATGCCCAATTTAAGAAACCTAACGAAAGAAAAATCTATAATGAAAAAGGTGATCTCAATTTTTAATATTACTATTCTAATTTGTTTATTTGGCTGTTCCTCGAAAAGTAGTAATTGTCGGGTTAGTGGACTAATTAGTAATCCCTCTGAAAAAGAAATTAAAATTGGAGAGCAAACGATTACTATTTCAGAAAATGGAAAGTTTTATTACAACCAAGAAATTGAAAGACCAATGTTTTTGGATGTTTCATATGCAAACTTAGAATGGATACTATTTTTGACCCCCAATAGTAGTTTTTCTATACTAATTCCTGAAAAAAAAATCAATGCAATTGAATATAAGGGCGACTTAGTTCCATCCAATACTTATTTGCTCGGAATTAATTCAATCTCGGATAAAGTAAATAAATATTTAAATCAAAACTGGTATGCTATAAACAAGCAAAATCAAACAGATTATATTGCAAGTATGGACTCTATAAAAAGTTTGTACTGGGAACATCTAGCCAATGATACATTAAGACAGGCAAAAAAATCGCAAACATTTATAAATGCATGGAAAGCTGAAATTAATTTCGCCTTTAATAAATTTATGACTTATTATCCTAAGAATCATTTCGCATATACTGGAGAAAAAGTGCAATTGAGCGATAAATCAAGTAATTATATCTATTTATCAGAAGTAGATAGTCTGAGTTACTTTGAATTACCTAGTTATAAAGAATATGCGCGCGATTGGATTGACTTTAAATCAGAGCGTTTAGCAGAAAAAGATACTTCATTAAGTAATTTTCATCTCAAAAAGATGGATGCTACAAACAAGATAATTCACTTAACATTTACAAATCAATATTTAAAAGATTATTGGCTTACCGAATATATAAAAGAGCATATCGAAAGCCAAGGTATATCAAACAGCGAAAAATTTATAAGCCATTTTAAAGAGTCGTGCAAAACAGAAGTGTTTAAAAAAGAGCTTGAAGAATATCTAGCCTCAGTATTGCAAGCAATAGAAAACCATGAAGTTAAAATCTACAAGACGGAGAATAATTTCAATTTAGAAGCACATATTTTTACACCAGAAAACATACAAGATGAAGAAAAACGACCGGCAATAGTAATTGTTCATGGAGGAGGTTGGAATGGAGGTAATCCTTCATGGGCTTTTGATGAAGCTAATCATTTCAAAGATCTCGGGATGGTTTCCATAGCTGCTCAATATAGATTAACAAACAATCATGATGTTACAGCAGTTGAGTCAATGGCAGATATTAGAGATTTAATAATGTGGATGCGTATAAATTCCGACTCATTGGGTATTCAACCTGATAGTATTGCTACATATGGCTGGTCTGCTGGGGCACACCTAATTTCCTCAGCTGCAATTTTTAGCGATTCTGTACCAGGGAAAGGAATAAATTCTATTTCAAATGTAATGATTCTTATTTCGCCAGCTGTTTCACTACCTAAAGGAAGAAAAGCATGGGAAACTGCTGTTTTTGGTTCTAAAGCAACAGTTAGTAGTGCCAATCCCGTTGAACATGTTCGAAAAGGATTGCCGCCAACAATTATTCTTCAAGGTAGAGATGATAGTGTTACTCCATTGAGTGGTGTTCAATTATTTTATGATAAAATGATAGCAAACGATAATTACTGTGAGATATGGATTTATGATGGTGTTGGCCACTTATTTACTCCTAATACTATACCTGATTATGGAGAGCCACAACCTGACAAAGAAGTTCAAATGAAAGCCTATTCTCAAGTTGATATATTCTTAAGAAAACTTCGTTACATAAAAGAATAATCTGGGCATAAAGTGCGGTCATATCCAATGCCGCTAGGATTGCATATAAGAAAGTAAAGATTTGAAAAGTAAAACCAAATAACCTAATTTAGAATTCCTGATCTGCGGCACTGTATATACCGCTGACTGTTATGCCCAATTGTAACCAAAACCTCAATCCAATCGTCATGGAGAAAACTCATTTTGTTAATAAATTACAAATCAGTACATGAAAGGCAGACACATTATCCTTCATATAGTTCTATTAATTGGATGCACATCTTTTGTTTATGGACAATCAAATTCCTATTCTTCTGAAGTTATCAATAGGATTACAAAGGTTGAGAATTCACTTATGAACTGGGTGCAAACCCCTGATAGTTTGTTGCGTTGGAATATTGAAGACCGCATGAAATCTCATATGGTAAACGGTGTGAGCATTGCAGTTATCCATAATTTCAAAATTGAATGGGCTAAAGGGTATGGCTGGGCTGATGTTTCAGAAAAGAGAATAGTTACACCGCAAACTCTTTTCCAAGCAGCTTCAATCAGCAAATCATTGAGTGCAATTGGAGCTTTAAAATTAGTTCAGGATAAAAAAATTGATCTCGATACAGATATCAATACATATTTACGTTCATGGAAATTCCCTTATGATTCTGTATCAAATAGTAAGAGAGTCACATTAAGAAATCTCCTGAACCATTCGGCAGGTCTAAATGTAAGCGGATTCCCAGGATACTTTCTCACCGATTCGATCCCCACAATTTTCCAAATCCTTGATGGGAAAAAGCCTTCAAAGACACCTGCCGTTAGATCTATTCTTGAGCCTGGAACAATATATCAATATTCTGGAGGAGGTACATGTATTACTCAAGTTCTTATAACAGACATTACTAATCAACCCTTTGGAGAGTATATGCAACAAAGTATATTGATTCCACTTGGGATGAATGCGAGCTTCTTTGCACAGCCTCCTCCTTCAGAAAAAAAAGATTTGCTAGCTACTGCCTATAATAGAGATGGAAGTGAAGTAAATGGGAAGTACTGCATTTATCCTGAACTGGCAGCCGGAGGATTATGGACAACACCAACAGACATAGCCAAGTATATCATTGAAACACAACTTTCTTTGCTTGGAAAATCATCCAAAGTCCTCTCACCTAAAATGACAAAGATAAGATTGACACCATTTGATGGGTATTCCGCACTTGGTGTTTACGTTCATCACAATGGTAGGTATTTTGAGTTTAGTGGTGGCAACCATGGTTTTATATCTAAATATTGGGGTGACATGGGAAATGGGAACGGAGTAGTTGTAATGACGAACTCTGCAAATGTCGAAATAATCCCTGAAATAGTTAACAGCGTAGCATCAACTTATCATTGGGAAGGTTTTTATAAACCAATCATTAAAAATATCATCTCAGTCCCGAATCTTATTCTCAACTCTTATGTTGGTGATTATCTCTTTGGTGATATAAAAATCTCAGTAATAAAAAAGAAAAATGGATTATTCATCGTTGAGGATCAGCCGTATGAGCTCTATTTCACTACAGAAATTGATTTTTTTATCTCAGAATTTGAAGGTGAGTATCGATTTCTAAAAGACAATAACGGAAAAGTATTTGGGATATTAGATTTAAATCATGACGTGACTGGTAATAGAATAGGGAAAGAGTAAAAATACAACTGGGCATAACACATGGTATAGTGCATGCGGGTTTCAGCGATTTTTTGATAGTTTATAGCTCGTAAAAAAAGTCGGTGTAAACTGATAGGAAATTACTTCGAAATCCCGCACTACACATAGCCAAAACGTTATTGGCAACGCTGGAAAACGTACTCAATAACAAATTGACCGATGAATGATATTATTAATTATTTTCAAGATAAAACTGGCTAAAATCCAATTTTAAAAATAGAGATGAAATGAAATACAAATCAATTACAATCTTAATTCTAATTATAAGTACAAACTTTTGTTTAGCTCAAAAAAGTACGACAAACGTTGATTTTTCATCTGAAAATTGGAAAACATTAGGTTCGGCAGAGGTAAAAGAGTTTGATTCGAAATTATCCACATGTATTTCCGATGGAACTGGAATAGCATATCTGGATGGAATAGATTTTCAAAATGGAATAATCGAATGCGATTTATTTTCACCTTCACATAAAGCATATTTAGGAATTGTATTTCGGATTGGTTCACTTGCCAATTTTGAGTACATATATTTTCAACCTCATACAAGCGGAAAATGGGATGCGGTACAATATGACCCAATTTTTAACATGTCAGCCACATGGCAACTTTATAATGGAAAATCATATCAAGCGGCTGCAATTATTCCGACAAAAGAGTGGTTTCATGTAAAAATTGAAGTTGTGGACGACTCTGCAAAAGTTTATCTCGATAATAATCCAAATCAAGTTCTATCTGTAAAATTAAAACATGATTATATTTCTGGTGGTGTTGGAGTCTGTAGCTATCATCCCGCGATTTTTGCAAACCTGAGAATAACAAAACTCGCTCCTATTAATATCCTAAAAAGACGAACTCTACCAAATATCGAAGAGGAAACATATATTTCAAATTGGCTTATATCTGAACCATACGATAATTACGATTTTGCAATTGAAAAACCATTTTTAGATGAAGACCTAATAACTAAATGGCATAAGATAAATGTTGAAGCAAATTATTTAATAAACCTGAACAGGTATTTTACTAAATCTGAAACTAAAAATACTGTTCTTGCAAAAACATTTTTGAATTCAGAAAAGACGCAGAAGAAAAGTTTTCATATCGGATATAGCGACAAGATAAAGGTTTATCTAAATTCGATGGAATTGTTTACGGGAGATAATAGCTTCTACGAATCAGGGAGGTATGATGATAGAGGTTATGTTTTAGATAAACATGAAACTATAGAATTACCTTTGGTTAAAGGAGAAAATGAGTTAATTATTGAAATATCCGAAGATAAATTCGGTTGGGGGTTTATTGCTCAGGTTGAGGATTTAGAAGGAATTGAAATTAAAAATGCAAAATAAAAATATCATGGAAGAAAATATTGCAAATCAAACTGATAGTTCAACTCAGATTGGTTTAGTTTCATACTGTGGATTCTATTGTGGTGCATGTCCAAAATATGTGAAAGGAGATTGTCAGGGATGCAAAGGAGAAAGTCCCAAATGTGCCGTAGGATTCAAAGCATGTAAAGTTAGACCTTGTTGCATTGAGAGTGGATATAATTCATGTGCGGACTGTGATAAATTTGACTCAGTTAAGGATTGTAAATTATATAATCCTTTCATGATACGATTTGGGCAATTTATTACACGGACAAATCGGAGATTAGGGATTGAGATGATAAAGGAAAAAGGGGAAACCGAATTTGTAAAATATATGATTGACAAGAATTGGGTAACGATTAAAAATGGAAACCAATAAAGCGCAGCCCATAACAAAGTGTCATATGTAATGCGGGTTTCAGCGGTTTTTTGGGCTGCGGCTCGTTGTTGCAACACCGCCAATTCGTCTTTGACGATTGACGGAAAATTTGAAATACTGAATAAACGAATTGGCTCCGTGCGAGCTTGAAAGTTTCGTACTTTTAATCCCGCACTACACATACACAAAACCGTTCAACAAGCAGGTACGATATAGGGACATCCTTTACAAAGTTATAGGGACATAGTTTACACTTTTTAAAGCAGTAATTTGGGTACGTTAAACACACATCCCTTACAAAGTTAAAGACACATAGTTTACACTTTTCAATAGAGTAATTTGTAAAAAAAACAAATTGCCATGCCTTGGAAAGACACAACAACTATGGAACAAAAAGTAGAATTTATTTGCGAATGGCTCTCCGGGAAATACACAATTTCTGAATTATGCAGTTTCTATGGTATCTCCCGCCTTACTGCTTATATTCTGATAAACCGGTATGAAAAATCAGGTATTGAAGGATTATTAGAAAAGTCCAGGGCTCCACGATCTATTCCGAACAAGACCAAACCTAATATTGAGGCTAAAATCCTTTCCTTAAAGAAAAAACACCCAAGGTGGGGGGCCAAAAAGCTCCACAGGTTATTGTTTAACTACTTTACAGAAAACGAAATTCCATCTGTCGTAACGGTACACAATATCCTTCACAGAAATGGTTTAGTCTGTCCACAGAAAAGGATAAGGAGGGTTTAACCAGTATACCCAATATTTGATCCCCAGGAGTGCAATATGGTGTGGAGTGCTGACTACAAGGGTAAGTTCAAAATGGGCAATATGAAGTACTGTCACCCATTGACCATAGCAGACTCAAAAAGCAGATACCTGTTCACTGCAAAAGCTCACTTACATGAGGATCTAAAATCGGTTAAGAAGGAGTTTACAAGGGTTTTTAGAAAATATGGGCTACCCAAACAGATACATACTGATAACGGCTCTCCTTTTGGCTCTGTGATGTCTATTCAAAGGTTTACCAGACTATCATACTGGTTTATTGACCTGGGCATATTACCTGTATTCTCCGATCCTGCTCATCCGGAACAAAACGGCAGACATGAAAGAATGCACAGAGATCTTAAAGCGGCTTGTGCCAAGCCTGCAGCTTACGACTTAAAATCACAACAGAGAAAACTAAATGCCTTTGTAAAAGAATACAACTACGTAAGGCCCCATGAGGCCCTGGGCATGGAAATACCAGCTAAAGAGCATACGCAATCAAAGATCCCATTCCCTGACCGGATTAGGGAATATCAATATCCGTCAAACATGAAAGTCATGAATGTCACTCAAAATGGATCTGTGAGATGGAAATCATATTACTGGGTTTATATGACCAGGGCTCTTACTGGTAATCGTGTTGCTGCTGAAGAAATTGGCAATGGAATTTGGAAAGTCTTTTACCGAAACGTACTTTTAGGATACTTTAATGAAAAAGATATAAGAGAGAAAGAAAAGTCAACAAGGCTGAGCACTAATTGGGTGTAAAGCATGTGCCTTTAACTTTGTAAACTATCTCCCTTAACGAACAGCTTACCCTAGATCCAGACGTAAAAAGTCTAACTTGGGTTTCTTCTGGCGTAGTTATAAATTGCAAATCGCTTACTAATTCTGAACCACTGATCAAAATCTGCAATGATGAAAAAAAACCTCCTGATTTACCTGATTATACCGATATTAATGGGGAGTTGTACCCAAGAGAAAGTATCTCCCATGGAAGGAGCATGGAAATTAGCTTATGAATATGAAATATCTGGAGATAATACAACGCTCCTTTTTCCGGGTACTTCCAAAGGAAGCGAAATTAAGATGTGGTCAGGAGACAGGTGGGCACTTGTAGGGGTATTTATTCAGGATTCGACGCTCACAGACAATTTTGGTGGAGGAAAGTTCACACTGGAAGGCACCAATTATCAAGAGATTGTTCAATATCACAGTGCCACAGAATATCTGGGTCAGACAGTCAAACTGTTTCTAGAGATCAATTACGACACCCTTACTCAAATCTGGCCTGTTGATGACGAAGGAGAGATAATTAAGAGTCATTACTATATGGAGAAGTGGGTCAGAATGGAATGATTCAGTATTTGCTATTCTAAATTGGACGCAAAACAAGCAGATGTTTATTTTTTACATATTTACTGGATATGACTTCTCAGAAGTCATTGGAACTGAAGCTGAGTCAGGAGATTTTAAAGAGGTATAAACAAATTTCAAAATTAAAGTCTACGGGGAAAGCGCATGTGATGTTTTTGATAATGATTATTATAATGGTGAAGGTGATCTTCTAAGAACAAGCATACATGCTAAATTTCTGGAAAAAGTTAATGGGAAATGGAAACTTGTATTTTATACCTCAACCTGGGAAGACGAAGTGAAAAACGAAAAGAAGATACAGATTAGAAGATAAATGCCAGCCGATAACAATGTATAAGCCTAATGCGGGTGTAGAAGGGTAGATTGAAAGTTTATGCAAATAAATAAACAATAATGGGTTTGAATGTAAAGAGCAGTATATCCCGCACATAGCTTATAATCAACCGTTAGGGTGCAATTTGAATGGAATGACCAAATTTTGAATTTATGAGAAAAATATTTGGCTTTTTTGTCTATGTGATTGTTCAAATACTTTTTATCCCTTTCGGAATAATTGGAGCAATAATTATATATTATAAACAAATGTATGTCAGCAAGAAGTTAGGGGTATCCTCTACGGCTATTGAAATAATTAACGGTAGATGGACAACGGATAAATTTGGTCTAAGAAAAGATCCTGCAACAGTAAAGTTGTTTAATGTCTTACCGAACACCACTGTATTAGGGCAATGGCTTGCACTATTCCCGTTATACTTATTAAGACAAGTAGCAAATGAAAACCTGATTTACCCTACATTTAAAGAAGCTCCAGAGGCCACATTAGCAAACTTAGTAACATCAAGGACTGTTTTCTTTGACAACATACTGAAAAAGTCATTCGAAAAATCAGAACAATTAGTGGTCATGGGTGCAGGATTCGACACACGTTGTTATGGTAATCTGGTTAAGGATACCTTCAACCTATACGAATTGGACAAAAAACAGACTCAGGAACTCAAAAAGAACTTCTTGCATCAAGCCAATATCGACACATCCAATGTTAATTTTGTAAATGTAGATTTTAGTGCGGAAAACTGGTATGAGAAATTATGTGCTGCAGGATATGACAAAAACAAAGTAACTACCTTTTTATGGGAGGGCGTTACCCTTTATTTAACAGAAAAAGATGTTCGCAAAACATTATCAGAAATACAGCAGAATGCCGCAACAGGAAGTACTATTGTTGCTGACTTTTACTCATTGGATTTTGTCAAAGGCAAATTGGTTCCAGGTAAAAAAGCATTGGAAATGACTGATGAAGAGTTAGGATTTGGAATTAATTTTGAAGGCAATAGTTCAAAAGAACTTGAATCGTTAGTTAAAAGTGGAAAGATGAAGCTTGGAGAGGTACATTATATGGGATACAAAACGAAAAAAAGTACTTGGATGGCAGTAACAGAAATAATAGTCTAAATAAAAAAGCACACAACAATCGATATGACGATCATGGCTAAGAAAAAAGGAATAGTAAAGAAAATTATTTTGGGAATTATTGGAACAATCATTCTTTTCACTGTAATAGTGATTGTTAACTTAATAGTTGTAAAGAAAAATGCATCTGTTGTATCTAAAGGGCAACCGATAAAAACCTATAGCGAACATAATTATGCACTTTTAGTTATTGATATTCAAGAAGCTACAACAGGAGAATTTTCGATGTACCCATTTTTCAAAAAGAATTCGGACGATTTGATAAAAAACATTAATCAAATAGTTAAAAGTTTGAAGAGTCAAAATAATCCGGTTATTTATGTTCGTAGTGAAATAACAAATCCGTTAGTTAATTTAATAAATAGTTCATACGAAAAAGGTAGCCCAGGAGCTAAAAACGATAAACGATTAAATATTGTCTCAGGGCTAGAGGTTATTAAAAGTGGTAAGGATTCGTTTAGGAATACTAATCTCGATAGCATCCTGACTAGTAATAAAGTAAACGAATTGTATATTGTGGGTTTAGATGCTGCTGAATGCATAAATGCAACTGTAGAAGCCGCACAGAATAGACAATATAAGGTAAATATTATTAAAGAGGGTGTAATATCCAAATCTGAAAGAAGGACTGATAGCATGATGGTTTGTTTTAGGGATAGAGGAGTTAGAGTTGTCCAAATAGACAGTTTAGTACTGACAAAATGATAAAATACACGACCGCACAAAAAATGGTATAGTGCATGCGGGTTTAGCTTCGCTGAGCTCCCTTCGGTCGGTTCAGAGATTTCATAGCCTTTATGGCTCATAAACAAAGTCGGTGTAAACTGATAGGACATCGCTTCGAAATCCCGCTTTACTCATACACTAAAGGTTATACTACCGGAGTTCACATTTACACCTGCAGAGAAAATAACATCACCACGTACAGCTCGCCAAAGGCTCATTCCTCACAAAACAACGGGTTGTACGATATGCAAATCTTTGAATATGACAAAGAAAATGATAGTTATACCTGACCGGTCGGAGCTGTAATGCAAAGTAGCGGAGTGATCTATAAAAAGCGTAATCACAGAGTAAAACGATACACAACCAAAAGCTGCGAAGGCTGTGAACTACGAACCGAATGTTCTACAAATAAAAGGGGCAGGATCATCGAGCGTAGTATCTATCAGGAGGCACTGGAAGAGAATGAAAAGCGGATTAACGAAAATCCCGCATACTACAAACTCCGCCAACAGATACAGAACATCAGTTTGGAACCCTAAAGCGACAATGGGGCTTTACCTATACCTAATGAAAGGCAAAGAGCATGTTTTAAGCGAGGTAAATCTAATGATGATGTGCTACAATCTAAGGAGACTTATGAACGTTACAGGGCATTTTGGGAAAGTCTCATTAACGCATCAAATTGAATCATATCGTATCATAAATATCGAATATTTATCGAATAAAACCGAATCATATCGTATCATTTATTAAAATTTTGTATATTTGTTGAATGGAAAATACCGTACATACATTTAAGATAAATATTAACTGGAAACTAATAAACCTGATTAGCCGGATTGATAGATTTGATGCTTCATGGACAACAATTGAAAAAAAAGAAGGGCAAAGTCTCAAGCAATTGAAATCAATAGCTACAGTTCGGAGCGTAGGTGCATCAACTAGGATTGAAGGCTCGAAAATGTCAGATGAGGAAGTAGAGGTACTACTAAAAGAAATTGATATTACAAAAATAGAAGATAGGGATTCACAAGAAGTTGTTGGATATTTCGAAGTATTAGATATAATTTCTGATTCATATAATAATATCGGAATAAATGAGAGCAGTCTGAAAAATCTACATAATATTTTGTTAAAACACAGCAAAAAAGATGAATGGCATAAAGGAGATTACAAACAACATAGCAATGCAGTTGAAGCAAAGTTATCTAATGGAACAAGACAAGTAATATTTCAAACAACAGAAGCCGGAATACCAACGCAAGAAGCTATGAGGCAATTGATAGCTTGGTTTGATAACGACAATGAAACTCATCCTCTTGTTAAATGCGCTTTGTTTGCCTATGATTTTGTGAGTATTCATCCATTCCAAGATGGTAATGGCAGGTTAAGTAGATTGATTTCTACTTTGTTATTATTAAAACATGGATACAATTGGATTCAATACGTTAGCTTTGAGCACGAAATTGAAAGTCGGAAAACAGAATATTATCGGGTTTTAAGAGGCTGTCAAGCCCAGCGACCTAATGAAGATGCAACTGAATGGATTACTTTTTTCTTTAGTGCTCTTTGCAACATACAAGTACAATTGATGAAAAAGCTCGAAATAAAAGGAATTGACACGAAACTATCTCCCAGAGAAAAATCAATTTTGACATTTATTGAAAATCATGCGGGTTGCAAATCAGGGGAAATAGCAAAGAAACTTGGCATTCCAAGTCCTACTGTTAAAAGAATTCTTCCTAAGCTGATAGAATTAAATCTGATCGAAAAATATGGTACAGGACCAGGAACAAATTATTCGATAAAATAAAAAAACGCCCTGTAAAAATGTGTAAAAATAATAGCCGGGATAGTTGTAAATATGAACATTTTAGTCCGCATATACTCTAGAAGGAAATTGAAAGATTCTATTTCTGCAATCGGCTACTATACTTACAATCAAAGTTCAGTACCATTAGCTTCGCCGAGCTCGGCCAGCTTGCTGGCCTTCGGTTCCACTAAACCTGCCTGTCGACAGACAGGGCGGACTATTGTATCTTCATCCGCTAAATAGCGGATTCCCTATCCAAAAGAAATGGTACTGAATGAGGAGCTAACTTAACGAAGTGGTCTCATGACCGAAGGGAATTAACCAAATTGAGTCATTTCCTATATTTTAATAACCACTTTAGTGGGACGTCTATTTCTAAAAAAATCTCTAGTGCCAAACATATGCTTTCGCTTAAATTCTGAAATTAAATCTTCAATTATTCAGAAAATCAATAATTTTTTCATTGACTATTTCCGGATGGGTAAACAATAAACAATGACCGGCATTTTGAACAACTTCAGTTTTAATATTCGGAGCAATATTACTGAGTCTTTTAACAGCGTCTTTTACTGAATGCATTTTCTCATTTTCACCAACCAAATACAAAAAAGGTATTTTTATGCTTTTCAATTCACCATCAGATAAAACAGTCATAGAAGCAGGTATTTTTGTTTTAAAACTTCGTATTGCAAGTTGGATACCATCCAAAAGATCATCAGTAATCGCTCTTCCCTCCTCTGTTTGAACCATATCTTCACATACCCAGCAAAGTTCTCGTTTCATAAAATACCGAAGTGGAATAAAACCCCAGAATACTCGTTTTTCAAATTCCATATTTCCGTGGTATACTGTATAAGCCGGACTAACTACTGCAACTTTATTAATACGTTCAGGATACTCCATTAAATATTGAGCCGCTTTCCAACCTCCATATGAATAGCCAACAAGATTGATGCTGTCTTCCAACTCAAGAGCAGTAAATAGTTCGTCAAGCCATTTTGTAATGCATTCGGGACAGCCCATATTTTTATTATATATACTTCTTCCCCAGTCATATATATCATCGATAGCAAATGTTCGGTAACTTTCTGATAATGCTTCAATATTATTTTTCCACATTAATGATGATTCTCCTCCACCCGGCAATAATACCAGAGGTGGTGCATTTTTTGGCCCACTGATACGAATAAATGTTTCACCGTATGAAGTACTTACCATTCTTTCTTCTGAAACAACAGGCCACTCTTTAGATTTTGTATCATAATAAGCTAAATACTCTTTTTTTGCTAATTCAGATTTAAACGGATGATATTCATTTATTGAAAAAGCACCCGGTCCTGACAAATATGAAAGATAAATCCAAATAATAATCGATATTATTAAAAGTGTAATAACTGTATATCCAACCAAAAAATATTTAAGAATTTTTCTGATCAGCGATTTTTTAAATATATTTCTAAAAAAATTATACGACATAATATAATCCTTCCATTAAATTTTAATTTTTAAAATAATAGTATTGAAAATTTTGAAATTTAATAACTAGATTAAAATTTCTGGTTCTTCAATCGAGGATGCATGCCAGATGCTTTTCTTCTGTAAAATAGAATTAATGTCGGGGTGAAAAATATAATTGGAAATAAGCGTTTTATACTTATGCTGAACAAGTCGGTTATAAAAATGAATAGAAAATTTATATGAATAAATTCTGTTTACACACTCAGTATTATTTGACGTACTTTCGTGTTCATAATCTAAATCGGATAAAATAAGTTCTGCATTAGTCTGCTCATTTATGACCAGTTCAATATTTGCCGGAACAGGATCATAGTAATAACCTTCTGATTCATAAAAATAATTTTCCAGCTTAATGCCAGCAAGAATAAATCCGATCAGAAAAAAGATATTAATATAACATCTTATTCGGATTATATTTGTAATCTTTTTATAGGCCATTTATATAAGGTTCACATTTAAAAATAGATATAATAAAATTAGGAAACTATTTTTGCTATATCAAACATCAGAAGAAGTAACTGATAAAAATGATATAATTTATATATTTACAATATTACAAAAAAGCCCAGCACATAACATTTTGTATAAGTAATGGCAGAGAAAGTGCTAAATATCGGGTTTTGTAACCCCTGCCTTTGCCGGCAGGCAGGCGCTCCAACTTTCAAGTAATTTGACAGGATGAAGCCCGTAATCGACTACTATTCTAATACTTAACGTTACAGCCAATTTC
>CAVVRY010000004.1:0-43095 GCA_963750735.1 uncultured Bacteroidales bacterium
TCCGGTATTTGCTCTCCAAGTAGATTTGCATTACTTACAGGAACCTATCATTGGCGAAGGCAGCATGACATTGTGGGAGCCTTTGGCCCTCCATTTTTTGAGAATACGGATATCACTTTACCTCAAGTACTAAAATCAATAGGTTATACAACCGCATGCATAGGTAAATGGCACCTGGGGTGGGATTGGGAATTCGAAAATGAACCATCGGGAGAAGTGATGCAATGGGGTAAAATGCGAAAAATATACCTTCCTGAAGACATAAATTGGAGCAAGCCCGTTGCTGGTGGCCCCTTAGATCGCGGTTTCGATTACTACTTTGGCGATGGCACTATCAATTTTCCCCCTTATGCATGGGTTGAAAATGATCGAATTATTGATGCTCCAACTGTAACGATGGATATCCATAATATTGGCTTCGACACCAAAGAAGGACAATGGGAGTTTCGACCTGGCCCAAAGGTTGAAGGCTGGAATCCGTACGAAGTTTTACCCACACTTACACGAAGAACCATAGAGTGGATTAAAGAACGCGATAAGGACCAACCTTTCTTTCTGTATTTTGCACTACCCTCACCTCACGCACCGATCATTCCAAATGATGAGTTCGACGGAAAGTCACAGGCTGGTGCATATGGTGATTTTATTGTCCAGACCGACTGGGTAGCTGGAGAGGTTCTAAATGCACTTAAAGAGAAAGGACTGGAAGATAACACCATCATAATTTTTAGCTCGGATAACGGTACAGAATCTTATGCCTGGGAACGTGCCGAAAAGTATGGGCATTTTAGTATGGGTGATTTTCGTGGTCTCAAACGCGATGTATGGGAGGGAGGACATCATGTGCCTTTTATTTTTAAATGGCCGGGTCAGGTTGAAGCAGGCTCTATTTCAAATGAGTTGATTTCTCAGGTTGATATTATGGCAACTTTGGCATCTATTACAGGAATAGAATTGCCTGAAAAGGCTGCTTCTGATAGTTATAACTTCTTACCTGTTTTAAAGGGTGAAAAATTAAATTCTCCCTTAAGAGAGGCGACTGTACATAATACTTATGCATCTAAATGGGGAATTAGAATAGGAGATTGGCTCTATATTAACAGTCAATCAGGTGGCCATAGAGAATTGCCAGAATCATTTAAAAAACTAACAGGATATACAAGATTTTGATACAGAAGGCCTACTTTTCAATATGAAAGATGATCCTGAACAACGTGTTAATCTTTATGAGAAATATCCGGAGAAAATTAAAGAAATGGATAAATTACTTATTGAAATTAGAGAAAAAGGGTATCTGATAAGGTAAGTATAAACAAAATATTAGCAAGTTGATAACTTAGAACTAATTGAGTAAAAACTTACTGCGTTTATACATATCATTGTGTTCAATTAAGAAATTTAATATACAAACATGAAAAATTCAAGAATCAAACTAACCGTGATCCTTTTCCTTTTTTCTCAAATGAGTATAGTACTGGCTCAGAATCAAAAAGGAGAATTAACTATTGGCAAGACTATATCTTCAGACATCGCTCCGAACGAAAAACATAAATACAAGGTGAGTTTAAGCAACGACCAATTTGCTTTTTTCAAATTAATGCAAAAAGGTGTTGATATGAAGATTACTACTTATGACTCTGAAGGAGAAAAAATGGAGGACTTTGATAGTCCAAACGGGAAAAATGGTCCCGAACTATTTACTATAATCTCCGGCAAGGAAGGAGAATATATAATTGAGGTATATCCATTTGATGAAAAGGAACCCCGGGGTAGTTATGAATTAGGCATTGAAATATTAAAACCAAAGGCTACTTCCCCAAATGAACAGGTCGATGAACTTTTTGCAGCATGGGATAGAAAAGATACACCCGGAGCAGCTGTTGCAGTTGTCAAAGATGGGAATATTGTTTATAAGCAAGGCTATGGTATTGCCAATCTTGAATACGATATTCCGATAAGTCCTTCCTCTATATTTCATATTGCTTCAGTCTCAAAACAATTTACTGTTTTCTCAATTCTATTGTTAGAAAAAGAAGGTAAACTGAAACTGGATGATGATATTAGAAAATACATCCCCGAGGTGCCTGATTTTGGAACGACCATCACGTTGAGACACCTGGCTACCCACACCAGCGGATTAAGAGATCAGTGGAATCTGCTTTCAATGGCAGGTTGGCGTATGGATGATGTTATAACAAAGGAGCAGGTTTTGAAACTAGTAAGTAAGCAAAAAGACTTAAACTTTGCACCAGGTGAGGAGTATTTATATTGCAACACCGGATTTACATTATTAGCTGAGGTAGTTTCCAGGGTATCTGAAATGTCTTTTGCAGAATTCACAAAGGCAAATATTTTTGAACCCTTGCAAATGAATAATACTCTCTTTTATGATGATCATGAAAAGATTGTTAAGAATAGAACTTACTCCTATTATTTAGATAGCACGGGATTAAAGAAAAGTGTTTTAAATTATGCCAATGTAGGTGCAACAAGCCTTTTTACAACTGTCGAAGATTTAAGCCTTTGGGCAATGAACTTTTCAAATATTAAGATTGGAGATGCTAAAATACTTAGTACAATGAATACACCGGCAGTTTTAAATAACGGAAAAGAATTTGGAGGTGCACTCGGTCAGTTCGTAGGTACATATAAGGGTATGAATGAAATTCAGCATGGTGGTGCAGATGCAGGATATCGATCATATTTGACCCGCTTCCCTGATGAAAATTTTTCAGTAATTGTGTTCAGTAATTCTGCTGAATTTAACACAGGAGGAATGGCGCATAAAGTTGTAGACATATATCTTAAAGATAAGGTAGAAGATGAACCCGAAAAGGAAGTTTTAGAGAATGAAAAATCAACCGAAGATATTTCTGTTGATCAGAATATATTAAATACCTATGTTGGTGACTTTGAACTGCAACCTGGTTTTATAATTAGTGTAACAGAAAACAACGGTCAATTATCGGCTTTAGCAACCGGGCAATCTGTTGTTGCATTAATCCCATTTCTATTACTGAATTTGAGGTTGAAGGGGTTGAAGCTAAAATTGAGTTTATAACAAATGATGGCGATAAAATTAAATCAATTAAGCTTCACCAGGGTGGACAGATAATGGATGCCCCGAGATTAAAACCATTTGATAAATCTTCTGTGAATCTGACCGATTTTACTGGCCATTTTTATAGTGAAGAACTTTCAACTGCATATGAGTTTATGGTACAGGGAGAAAAATTAATAGCAAAGCACAGCAGACTAAGTGACATAGAATTAAATCCGATGAAGAAAGATGTGTTCTCTGGAGATGCATGGTTTTTTAGTCAAATTGAATTTATTAGAGATACTGATAGTAATAATATCACCGGGTGCAAAGTTTCTGCTGGTCGGGTGAGAAATTTGTATTTTCAAAAAATGGAATAGAAAAACTTTACAAAACTGCATAAAATATATTGTATTGTAGCCGGTAACAACTATAGCCAGTCTAAGTAAAGCATTTGCAAAAAAGTTAAGTTTCAATGAACACAGCACCCAAATACTTTCTACTGATTCTCCTTATCCTTATTATATTAACTGGTTTTATATCATGTGAACATGTAAGCATTGAGCCTGAATCTACACTGGCTGTTGATATACTTAATAGTGGTGAAGGATTAAGGGTCGGAGCAGCTGTGGCGAATATCAATCCGGAAAATGTGATAGGTACCAGTTTGGAAGGATATGAACCTCGTGTGTCGACAGGAATTAATGACACTTTAACCTCAAGATGTATAATAATTGCTGATAATATTCACATTGTTGCATTAATTTCCCTGGATTTAATTGGGATTACCCAGTATAAGGCCAATGCAATGAAATCTCAAATAAGGCAGTCTACGGAGTATTAAGAAGAAAATATTTTCATACATGCCACTCACACCCATTCCGGACCTTCCATAATGGATGGTAGGCTGGATAAAGCATACCTTTCAAGTGTTTATGAGAATACAAGCGATGCTGTGGTGCAGGCATTAAAATCACTAGAAAACGTAAAAGCCATTGTCAGATCAGGAACTTCCAGTGTAAAACAGTAAATCGCAGAAATCCTGAACGAGATGTAATAAATGAGTTCAGCATTATTGAGTTTCAGAATGAATACATGGAAAATGTGGCTTCCATATTGAATTTCAGTTGCCATCCTGTGGTTCTTGGACCCAGAAGCATGAAAATTTCAGCTGATTATGTCCACTATCTCAGGAAATCAGTTGAGGAGAAAATTGGTGGTACAGCAGTTTTCTTTAATGGTAGCTTAGGAAATATTAACCCGGCCAGGTTTTTCGAAGGCAATCCTTATAATCGAGATGATGGTACATTTAATATGGCCAGGAATTTTGGTGAAACACTGGCCAATGATATGTTGTTTAACTACACTGAATCTGACACTGCATCGATAGCTATTAGAAACATTACCACCCAACTTAGTCGCAATATTGTTCAAAATACCTGCATTTCAATTTTAGATTTAGGAATTATACAAATGGCTATGGTACCTGGTGAGCCTTTTGAATCCTTCGGGGAAGATCTAAAAGATCTCATGCCCGGACCATATAAGTTTGTTATTAGTTTGACCAACGATTATATTGGCTACATTACACCTGAGGATGAATGGGGAAATTGCACCAACTCATTTATTTCAGGATGCTATGAAGAAACAATTGGTGGTGGACCAGAAGTAGCTGGTATTTTAAAAGATGGATTTAGAGAAATAATTAATGATCTGCATTAGCTGTTTGAGCGATATTATATTTAATTAAAAGTTAGCCAATGAAATTACATTTTGCTATTTTTACCTTAATTACAAGCATTTCACTTTCTGTATTTGGACAAACACCAAAACAAACGCCTATGAATTTAAAAACACTTACACCAAATCTTATTGTAGAAGATGTAAATAAAACAGTTGAGTTTTACAAGAGAACATTGGGATTTGAAGTTGTAATGACTGTCCCTGAAAGTGGAGTATTTGATTTTGCCATGCTAAAGCTGGATAATGTAACAATCATGTTACAATCCAGGAAAGCATATGTTGAAGCACTGCCAGAATATAAAGACCAGAAAATAGGGGGAACCATATTTCTCTATTTTGAGGTTGCAGACCTTAATAAGATTTATGACAGGGTTAAAAAAGCAAATGCAGAAATTGTTGTAGATATTAATACAACCTTCTATGGGACAAGAGAGTTTACAATGAAGGATTGTGATGGCTATTTGCTTATATTTGCTGAGGAAGCGAAAAAAGAATAAAATCAACTAGCCCTAAATTTATATCATTCATTTGTACCTTATAAGTGGAGTCAGGGTCACTTCATTTATTAGATATATGAAAATTTATTTCTGGAATATGACTCTCAATGAATTGGGATATAACAGAGGTCTTGAATTATACCGATTGGAACAAAATCTTGATTCCTTTGGCGTTGGACGCGTTATCTCTGAACACAAAGAAAGGTATGTGATTAGAACAGAACAGGGCGAATTTGATTCTGAACTAATTGGCAACTTGCGATTTACAGCCGAAAGCAGATACGATTTTCCGGCTGTTGGTGATTGGGTGGCTTTCAGTGAATATGATGAGGATAAGGCACTCATTCATGCCATCTACCCCAGGCATTCAATTATCGAGAGGCAGGCTGTGGGGAAGTCTGGCCAAAAACAAATAATTGCAACAAATATTGATTTTGGTTTGATTGTTCAGGCTGTTAATAGAGACTTCAATATTAACAGATTAGAAAGGTATTTAACCATCTGCAATACTTCCAATGTAATTCCAGTTATTATCCTTAGCAAAATTGACCTGATTGAAGAGAATCAGCTGAAATCATATCTAAATCAAATTGCTGAGCGAATTAAAGATGTCAGGGTAATAGCCCTTAGTAACGAGTCCTTAGCAGGTTTGGATGAATTGACTGAAATTATTGAAAAAGGAAAAACCTATTGTTTACTTGGTTCTTCAGGCGTTGGGAAATCAACCCTCTTAAATAATTTGGCAGGCAAAGCACAGATGAAAACAAACAGTATAAGTCAAAGTACTGACAGAGGTAAGCATGTTACAAGCCACAGGGAATTATTTGTGCTGAAAACTGGAGCAATTTTAATAGACAATCCGGGCATGAGAGAGGTTGGTATTGCAGACAGCACTGGTGGACTTGAGGTCACATTTGATGCAATTGTCAAGCTGTCTCAAAATTGTAAATTCAAAGATTGTAAACATACCAATGAAAAGGGTTGTGCAATTTTGGAGTCAGTGGAGTCCGGAGAAATAGATAGAGCCACGTATGAAAACTTTCAAAGGTTGCAGAGAGAAAGAAAACATTACGAATCTAGCCTTGTGGAGAAAAGAAAAAAGGACAAGGATTTTGGAAAAATGGTTAAGAGCGTAAAGACCCAAAGGAAGAATAATAAATTCTGAGAATGACACATCTAGAATGAAACCAATAATTGATCACATACAAATTACGGTAAAAGACTTAAAGATTGCGGAAGCTTTTTATGATAAATTTCTTCCTCTTCTAGGATTTGACATCCGGAAAAAGGTAAGTGCATTTATTGAAGAACATGATTTCTATGTAGTGGAATATACTCATCCATTACTTGCTTTTGCTATCACTTCACCAAGAAAAGCTTTTAAAGGAGAAACCATCCATCGCAGGAAACCAGGAGCATTACATCATCTCGCATTTAAATCAGAATCACGTAATGAAGTTGATAGACTTTTTGTTGAATTAAAGGCAATTGGTGCACAAATTGTAAAAACCCCCAGTTTATATCCTGAATATGGTCCGGATTATTATGCTCTTTTTTTTAAAGACTTAGAGGGCATTAAATACGAAATTGTTTGTAATGGGCACGTTGAATCTTGAACTCTTAACTATTCGTATCGGAGTGTTTCAACAGGATTCCTATTTGCAGAATATAGACTTAGTAAGCTAACCGCCAAAACAGAAAAGAAAAAAGTTATTATCCCGGCTGCGGCAAAGACAAGCCATGTTATAGTTACTTTGTAAGCAAATCCTTCCAGCCATCTATTGATCACATATAAGGAAATAGGACAGGCTAAAATAAATGCAACTACAACCCATTTAATGAAATCTTTATTTATCATGGATAAAATTTCAATGGTTTTGGCGCCACAAACTTTTCTAATACCAATTTCTTTTACCCGGCGCTCTAAAGTGTATTTTATCAATCCGGTTAATCCGAGTCCGGCTATAAGAATGCTCAATAAAGTGAAAAACCATACTATCCTAAATAAGTTCTTATCCCCAACATATTGACTGTTATAACTGTCTTTAAGAATTTTGTAAAAAAAAGGATGATCGGGAATGGTTTCTGCCCATACTCGTTTTACATCTTCAATTACATTATTATTCATTTTTACAACCAGCTGTTGTGGATAATCATTTGTTTTGGCAAATCTGAAACAGATGGGCTCAATTGGACTATGTGGAGATAGAAAATGAAAATCATTAACTACACCAGATACATAATCTTCCGTTTCAGAAATAGGTTTTCCAATCGGGTCATCTGAAATACCCAGGGCTCTGGCATATGTTTCATTAATTATGCATTTATTTTCATTAATAAATGGATGATTAGAAAATCCTTCACCTTTAACAATTTTAATACCCATAAGGTTTAGGTAATTTTCATCTATATCACAAAAGCTAACTATAAATTGTTTCATTTCCCCGTCAATTTCAGTTGCTTGTAGCATTTTCATTCCACCATACTGAACTCCAGGTACAGCACCTCCATATGTGGTAGAAATTTGTTCAATTCCTACTACCTTATTAAGAAGGTCTGCAAATTGTATTATTTTTTGACTATAGGTGCTATCATCAGGCGTATCAATAACCAACACATTATCAAGTTCTAAACCAAGGTTTTTGTTTTTCACAAAGTCCATCTGTCGTTGAAATGCCACTAAACAAATAATAAGAGAAATGGTAAAAGTAAACTGAATAACTACCAATCCACCTCTATAGCTCCCTCGTCTGAAATACATCTTTTTTATCGAATTATTGACAGCATTTTTACCTTGATACAAGGATGGGATTAAATTGGGCATACCGCTTATAACCAATATAACACATAGAAAAACCAGAGAAATACTGCCTAGAAACCAAAAACTAAGAAGGGAGTCAATTTGGATATCTTTTCCGGTAATATTGTTTAGCACTGGAAGAAAAAGTAGTAATAGTACTATTGAAATTAATAATGAGAAGAATGTGATTACCAATGATTCCTTTAATAGAAATAAATACAGTTGGTTATTGCTGGCACCATGAACTTTGCATATCCCATTTATATAGTTTCTCTCTGCTAAACGAGCAAACGAAAGGTTAATGTAATTTAGGCAGGCAATAAAAAGAATTAAAAATGCTACAATAGTAAAAAAATAAACATATTTAATATTGCCTTTGGGTGAGTCAGCCAGTAATTCTTCAGAAAAGTGCACTTTTGAAATTTGCTGAGGAACAAATTGAATTTCTATACCTTCCAGATCTTCCTGAAGGGGCATATAATATTTTTTACCAATAGAATCTAAAATAGTATGAAAATTATACCTGGTGTTATTGCGAAATTTTACAAAGAGGAAACCATCAAAATCTAACCAGTCTGTACTAATTTCCTGGTAGCCAGGTGTCAAGGCTTTAAATTGCAAATCATTGTTTTTTGGAAGGTCTTTTATTATAGCAGTTATTTTATGCCCATTTTTATCAATAAATATTTCACGATTCAATTGTAAATCATCGCCCATTAATTTGCGTGCCAATGATTCTGTAAGTATTACTGAATTGGGTTCTAATAATGCTGTTGAAAGATCGCCCTGTAGAACTTCATAATCCAAAATATTGAACAATTCCGGTGATGCTTCCCGGAATCCATCCTGTTTAAACTGAATATTATTATATTTTATAAGATGGAGATTCGGCAATTCTGTTACCAATCCGATTTCCTCTATTTCAGGATAATGATCCTTTAGCACGGTCCCTAACGGTCTGGGGGCAATAGCCAGGTGTTGAGAATTATCAGGTGTATTTATTCTGGTGGTAACCCGGTATATATTGTCAAAATCTGAAAACTGAGTATCGTATCCAAGCTCATGACGAACAAAAAGTAAAAGTAAAAGAAATGTGAAAATACCAAGAGATAAACCAATTACATTAATAAGACTTGTGGTTGAATTTCTAAAAAGGTATCTGAAAACAAATTTCGTTTTATTCATAATTCAGAGTTGATTCAATTGATAGATGCAATCTACTTAATAAACAAGGATTGCTTCTAAAACTTAAGCTTTATTAGTATTATTTAAGGTTTATTAATATTAAAACAACAATTGGCCAAGTTAGATAAAAATGGATAAAATATCAGGTGCATAGTGGCTAACAGCATGCATAACATATAACCGGGACAGTAATTATATGATCTTTTATGCTGAGTACTTATAAGTATGGTTAATGCAGTTCATCCTTGTGCATAATTGCATATGGAACCAATTTCGGTTTTATACTTATCTTAGTATTGTAATTCTTTGAAGAAAATATAGTTTTAATCGTACACAAAGCTATTGCAGTATGAAATTAAACAGACTTTTTATCATTTGCTTTTTCTTATGGTCAATACCTGTATTTGGGCAGGACCAATTTCCAAATACACTTTTCTATAATGAAGCCATTGGATCACCCACCGCGAGTTTAACTGATATAAGTTGGATTGAAGGCCATTGGAGAGGGGAAGCTTTTGGAGGAATTGCAGAAGAAATCTGGGGCCCTCCATTAGGAAACTCCATGATGTGTGTTTTTAAGCTTGTAGTCGATGGTGACGTAATTTTTTATGAAATAGAGACTGATCTCAGAGGAAAACAATTCTCTTATTCTTAGATTAAAACATTTTAATAAGCACCTTAAGGGGTGGGAGGAAAAGGATGAGACTATTGATTTTAAATTAGTAAAGGTGGATGCTGATAAAGTATACTTTGATGGGTTCACTTTTGAAAAGATATCTAAAGATGAAATAAACATGTATGTTGTAATAGAAGATATGGGGAAAAAGGCAGAGACAAAATTTAATTACCATAGAGTAATGAAATAAGCAGCAAGCTTCTTTCAAAATTTACATCTGCGTTTATAATACAACAACAATATAAATACAAATATTATGAGGAGAATTCTACTAATCATATTTACAGCTGGATTAGCAGTAATAGCACATTCCCAGGATACTGAATACGATACAAAACTAAATATTCACTATTACAGCGAGTCCATAACACTAATCGGATCAATACATTCAGGAACGATGTGTTTTGGATATCTATTATCCGACAAATGTTAAAAACTATGCCACTATTGTATGGTTTCATGGAGGTGGGCTAACAGCTGGAAATAAGGAAATCCCTGCAGCACTGAAGGAGAAAGGCGTTTGCATAGTTGCAGTTAACTATCGCTTATATCCAAAAGTAAAGGCCCCGGTATATATTGAGGATGCGGCTGCTGCAGTTAGCTGGGTATTTAAGAATATTGATAATTTCAGAGGTAATTCTTCATTGATTTTTATTTCAGGCCATTCTGCGGGAGGATATTTGACAAGTATGCTTGGCCTTGATAAATCGTGGTTGAAGAAGCATCGTGTTGATGCAAACAAAATCGCAGGCCTGATTCCTTTCAGTGGTCACACTATTACCCACTTTACTGTAAGGGAGGAAAGAGGGATTCCCGGAATACAGCCAGTAGTGGATAACCTGGCTCCACTTTATCACATTCGTCCTGATGCTCCTCCACTATTGCTAATTACAGGGGATAGAGAATTGGAGCTGATGGGTAGATATGAGGAAAATGCATACCTGATGCGAATGATGAAAGTAGTTGGTCATAAAGAAACCAGACTATACGAGTTAGATGGATATGGCCATGGAATGACCGAGCCAGCCTTTCCGTTGTTGTTAAATGAAGTTCAACGAATCATAAAAGAGAAAAACAAATAAATCTAAATATGGTAAAATGAATCTTATTCTAAAGATATTCCTTTATGTAATTTTAATACTGCAATTTAACGGATGTCAAAATGCTGAGGAATATATACAGGAAAGGCCAAACATTCTTTTTATTCTAATTGATGACCAGCGAAATGATGTATTGTCATGTGCGGGGCATCCGATCGTTAAAACTCCCACAGTTGACAAACTCGCTGAAAAGGGCCATAGATTTTTGAATTCATTTGTTACTACTCCAATTTGCGCTGCAAGCCGGGCTTCCATATTCACAGGTTTATATGAGAGTAAACACAATTATACATTTGGCAAAGATCCTATCAAAGAAGAATTTAGCACCAGTTCATATCCCTTTTTGCTTAGAAAAGCTGGTTACAGTACTGGTTTTGTGGGAAAGTTTGGAGTAAAACTTGAAGAGCAGGATAGCATAATAGCTGAAATGTTTGATTTTTATGAGCCTTCTCCTATAAATGCTCCTCATTTTGTAAAACAACCAGATGGTAGTATGAAACACTCCGCTGAAGTTTGGGGCGATAAAGCAATAGATTTTTTAAATTCTCAATCTGCAGAGAAACCTTTTTGCCTTTCCATTAGTTTTAACTCGGTTCATGCGGTTGACAACAACCATACTCCTGGTAATGATGGGCATTACCCATATCCGAAGGCAGTTGCCAATATGTATGAAGATGTTGAGATGCCACAACCCAGATTATCTGATCCTGAAATATTTGATAATCATCCTGATTTTTTGAAGAATTCTCTAAACAGGGAACGCTACTTCTGGCGTTGGGATACAGATGAAAAATACCAGATTAATATGAGGGCCTATTTTCGCATGATTAGTGGATATGACAATGTTATGAAAAGAGTTTTTACTGCCCTGAAAGAAAAGGGACTTGATAAGAATACCATAATTATTTATTCTGCTGATAATGGCTATTACATGGGGAATAGAGGTTTTGCCGGAAAATGGACTCATTATGAAGAATCGCTCAGGGTTCCTTTGATAATTTATGACCCCCGTGAACCAGAAGAAACCGGCGGGAGCCTTGAAGAAAATATTGCACTGAACATCGATATACCGGCCACAATACTTGATTTTGCAGGTATTTTAGCTCCTCAACATTATCAGGGAAAAAGTCTTTTACCGGTTTTATATGATCAGGATATTAGTGAATGGAGGGATAGTTTCTTTTGTGAACACAGAATGGAGCATGAGCAAATTCCAAAATATGTTGGAGTTCGTGGACAGCGATATGTTTATGTAAATTATTATGAACAAAATCCTCCTTATGAATATTTACATGATTTGGAGAATGACCCGGATCAATTAATAAACCTTGCAAACAATACTGAGTATAAAGAGATTCTTCAAAACATGAGAGAGAAGTGTGAAAATTTTGAAAATAAGAAGGTTTATTAGAATGGATATAGTTTTAGAAAACATTAAATAGGCCATTAATAAAATGAGAATATTTGTCATTCAATTTTTGATCCTTCTTTCTGGTATTTATGGAAATGCACAGAATTTAAACCTCTTCCCTAAAGATAAACCCAATATTATTTTAATTTACGCCGATGACCTGGGAAAGGGACTGCTAAGTCATGAAGGACAACAGATTATAAATACTCCCAATATCGACTTACTGGCTGCAGAAGGTCTTCGTTTTCAAAATGCATATTCCTCTATGCTATGTGCTCCTGCCAGAGCATCGCTCATATCGGGGTTTCATGATTGTCACTCCAAGGGCTTTGAAATCACCAACTCCGGTATTTATAAAAAGATTAGTACCGGGGAATATACTCACTCTGAGATTGAGACTATAGTAAATGATGTACTTTCTCCAGTTTCTGATGAAATGGTATTCCTTGGTGAAGTGGCAAAAGAAGCAGGATACACTACTGCACAATATGGAAAATTGGAATGGGGTTTTGCTGCCACTCATAAACAAATGGAACGACATGGATGGGACTACTATCTTGGTTATCTTGATCATACAAGAGCTCATGGATTCTATCCTCCGTTTCTGTTTGAGAATGGTAATTTGATTGAGCTAAGCGGAAATACCCTCTCAAACTGTGGCAAATCTGGAGAACCCGAAACTCAAAAAGTATATGAAGAACGTTGGGATATGGCAGGAAAAGAAGTGTATTCCCAGGACATTTTTATGGATAGTGTCCTTGATTTTATTTTTACCAATGCGGATCATCCATTCTTCCTTTATTTTCCTACTCAACTTCCACATGGGCCGGTATCTATACCTGCTGTACATCCAGATTATATTAACGATGAACGCCTAACCCAAATAGAAAAGGAATATGCTTCAATGGTTAAATTATTGGATGACAATGTAGGTCAGATTTTGCAGAAACTTAAAAGCTGCAATATCGATGACAATACCATGGTGATTTTTACCTCAGATAATGGCCATGAAATCTATTATTCCAAGGAGGACCGTATTCACAAGCCATATACAAATATGAGAACCGGGGAGATTTTCGATAACCTTGAAAGTAAATATTATAGCGATTCTGGAGGGGATGTTTTTGATGGAAATGATGGTAGAGCTGGTTTAAAAAGAAGTAATCTGCAGGGAGGAATTGAGGTCCCATTAATAATTCGATGGCCAGGTAAGATCCGGTCGGGAAGGATTAGTAAGCAATTGGTGGCAAATTATGATATTTTACCTACAATCGCTGAAATCACAGGTTTCTCCAGATCAATTAATCCAGATGGTATATCTTTTCTTAATGCTTTGACTGAGAAAGATATTGAAATTGAGCATGAATTCGTTGTGTATTCTTCATTTACAGGTCCAACCTTAATAACAAATGATGGTTGGAAAATTAGAACTTATCTGAATAAAAATGCATTTGAACTTTACTATTTACCTGATGATTATAGAGAAGAATATAATTTAGCAGGAAAAAATCCTGATAAACTGGAGGAGCTTAAAAATAAACTTAAAATAGCTTGTGATGGGGATTTTAAAAATGGTCTTTATTCAACTCAGAATCAGATAAATGTTGAAAAAAAATCACTTTCGAAAAATTATATGCAATGATATGTTAGTTGATTACAAATATTATTAATTAATCAATTTGTTATGAAGGCAATTATATGCACTAAATACGGGCCACCGGAAGTCCTTCAGATCGCAGAAGTGGAAAGACCTAAGCCCAATGACAATGAGATACTGGTTAAAGTCCATGCTACAACCTGTCATATTGGAGATGTGAGGATTCGAAGTTTCAATGTCCCTTTCTGGCAAAAGATCCCCTTTCGAATATTCCTTGGAATTACTAAACCCAATAGGAGCGGAGGCATACTGGGCATGGAATGTGCCGGGGAAGTTGTAGAAGTTGGTAAAAAAGTAAAACGATTTAAGGTTGGTGACCAGGTTTTTGGTTCAACCGGTTTTGATTTTGGTGCTTATGCAGAATACGTATGTCTGCCAGAAGATGGACTTAATGTTAGAAAAGGATTGGTGGCAATAAAGCCTGTCAATATGAGCTACGAGGAGGCTGCAGCAGGGGTTTCTACTGGTGGAATTACAGCATTACAGATTATTAAGAAAGCAAATATCCAGCCAGGACAAAAAGTTCTTATTTATGGAGCCTCCGGAGGTGTAGGTGTTTTTGCTGTACAGCTAGCAAGGTATTTTGGGGCAGAAGTAACCGGGGTATGCAGCACATCCAATTTAGAACTTGTGAAATCCTTGGGTGCTGAAAAGGCTATTGATTATACTAAGGAAGATTTTACAGAAAATGGTGAGACCTACCATGCAATTATCGATGCGGTCGACAAGACTTCATCTACACGTGCTAAAAAGTCTCTGAAAAAGAAAGGAATCTTTCTTAACGTAAATAAGGATTCTGGGTCCGGAGCTGGCATAACGACAAAAGATCTTATCTTCCTTAAAGAGCTAATAGAGGCCGGAAAACTAAAAACTTTTATTGATAGAAGTTATCCCTTTGAACAAATTATAGAGGCACACAGCTATGTAGAAAAAGGACACAAGAGGGGAAATGTAGTCATTAACGTTTATAATGAAGAATAATAAAAATGAAAGCAATTGTATGCACGAAATACGGACCACCTGAAGTTCTTAGTTTGAAGGACATTGAAAAACCTTTCCCAAAGGACAACGAAGTATTAATAAGAGTATACGCGACATCAGTAAACACTGGCGATTGCAACGCCCGAGGTTTTGTATATATACCTCCTGGATTGGGATTCCTGGCCAGGTTAATGCTTGGTATTAGAAAACCAAGAATAACTGTACTGGGCGGAGTGCTATCGGGTGAAATTGAAGCCATTGGCAAAAATGTGAAGCAATTTAAAGAAGGAGATCAGGTTTTTGGAATCGATGGCAACAGATTGGGTGCTTATGCCGAATACAAATGTATGGCTGAAGAAGGGGCTCTGGTATTAAAACCGGTAAATATGAACTACGAGGAAGCTGCAGCCATTCCTTTTGGAGCATCAACTGCATTGCATTTCCTCAGAGATAAAGGCAACATCCGGAGCGGGCAGAAAGTGCTCATTCATGGAGCCTCTGGAAATGTGGGTATTGCTGCGGTTCAACTTGCCAGCCACTTTGGTGCTGAAGTTACCGGAGTATGCAGCACCAAAAATGTAGAAATGGTGAAATCACTGGGTGCTGAAAAGGTTATTGATTACACCAGGGAGGATTTCACCAAAACAGGTGAGGTATATGATATAATTCTTGATACAGTAGTGGGCAAAACGTCCTTTTCAAGATGTAAAAACCTGTTGACAAAAAATGGATTGTATCTTGCAGTTGCCGGCGGACTGAAAGAGATGATTCAAATGCTACTGACCTCAATTATCGGTGGAAAGAAAGTAATTTTTGGGGGAGGAGGTGATTGCGAACGGAAAGAAAACTTTTTATACTTAAAAGAACTAATTGAAGAGCGGAAAGTTAAAAGCTGTTATAGATAAAGTATATCCTTTGGAACAAATGGTTGAAGCACACAGGTATCTGGAAAAAGGAATCAATCAGGGAAATGTGGTAATAAGAGTGTAGTAAGAATAATAAAAATTAACAAAAACAAAACAATGTTACCTAAATTACTGCAGGAAAGGAGACCCAAGGTATGATTAGAACAATTATTGGCAGTTTTATAGCTGTTTTATTCTGTTTAAATTTTAATTATGCTGCATCTCAAACTGTTAAAACATTTGCTGGGAATGGCCTTGATAGTCTTGTAAACGGCAAAGGTAAAAAGGCGTCTTTTGGCAAGTGTTTTGGAATTGGAAGCGACAAAGATGGGAATCTTTATATCCCTGATACTGACCATAATTGCATACGAAAAATAGACCCAAAAGGAAATGTTAGCACCTTTGCCGGTACCGGAGAATCTGGAAACAGAGATGGGAATTCAAAAACTGCTACTTTTTCTGAACCTGCCGGTGCCTGGGTCGATAAAATGGGCAATGTATTTATTGCCGACTGGGGAGGAAATAAAATAAGAAAAATTGATTTAGCGGGCAATGTAAGCACTGTAGCCGGATTGGATAGCACTGGATATGTAAATGGAAATGCAAATGTAGCCATGTTTTGTGCTCCCAGAAGTTGTTGCGTTGATAACATGGGGAATGTTTATGTAGGCGATTGCTGGAATCACAGTATAAGAAAGATAACACCTGAAGGAGAGGTCAGTAATTTAGCCGGAGGCGGACAACCCTATGTCTACTTTAACCAGGGAAGCTGGAAAGACGGGAAGGGACTGGATGCTCGTTTTGATGCTCCATGTGGTGTAACTGTAGATAAACATGGCAATGTTTATGCCGCGGATGCCAATAACAATAGAATAAGGAAAATTACTCCTGATGGCATGGTTACTACTATTGCTGGAAGTGTTGATGGAGAGGGCAAAACAGGAAGCTTAAAAGATGGTCATGTCGATTCGGCAATGCTTTGGGTTCCTACAGAACTGGTGATTGATGATGAAGGTTATATTTTTATTGGAGATACCTATAACAATTGTATAAGAATGTTAACACCAGATGGATTTTTATACACGATTGCCGGAAATGGGGAAAAAGGATATAAGGATGGAAAAAATTCAATTTGCAATTCCCCAAGAGGCATTACTCTTGTAGGCAAAGATGTGTATTTCTTTGATTATTATAACAATCGGGTAAGGTATATTAAAAATCCAAAGAATATTTTAAAGAAGAAATTAAATTAAAACATCAGCAATCAAAGCGACTATCTGTAATTGCAAATAGCGCAAAACAAAATATGTTCTAACAATTCTAAAAATATTTTGAATTTACACCCTTATTTGAAAAGCAAAATCTATTGAATTTTCCTGCTACCATCAAACCACGACAGATAACGACTTTTGGTTTCCTCCGGATCAGCATCAAGAGGTATATAAATTGTTGTCCTCGGATCAATTATAACTGCCTGCATCTTCGTTAGATCAGGTGACTTAAAATTAGTTTGTTTTTTATCTTGCATTAATTAATTCCTTTCAATTACTTTATTCCATTCAATTACTTTAATAATATGTAATATTTGGAGTTATCTGGTAATATACAATTAAGTTTTGGTTTTATCACCATAATTGAAGTGAATTTTTCTAATTCAGGCATATTTTTATTACAGTAAAAGAACCAGTATGAATTTGTTAATCATATCACTAAATAGATATCCATGATATAAAATGGAATCAATTGCCTTTAGCCTGAGGATGGAGGATTATTCTATGCTTAATAGAAATATTATCAGGATTTCTTAAAAATTAGCATGTATGGCCGGGATTACTCTAATCATAAATTTTGCTTTCTGGAAATATGTAAGCCCTGCTAATTGTTGTAACTATTCATAATAAATATAGTATATGTATCCAGGCAATTAAGCTTCGCCGGCTAAAACCAATATTAATGTGTATTATTACTAATCATTACACTTCATGTTAAATTTTATCTGTTACATTTAGAAAATTTTTAATTTAACAACTTATGAAAGTTGCAGTTATTAGAAAAGATACAATATTTAATCCCGACTCCACAAGAGTTATCGCCCGCTTTCATTTTGCCGGCAATGAAAGAAGTAAAGATATAATCCGAAAAGTCCTTAATCTATCAGAAGTTCAATCAAAAGAAGCATTGACTCAGGTGCTAAGAAGGTATTCAAAACGGCATAGAAATATTTCAAAGATATTTGAAAATAATTTCAACAGTTTGTCTCATATTTTTAATGAGATGAATATTAATCCGGATGATATTAATGAACATAATAAAGTATTACTTGGTTCTTATTTCACCAAGGAATATTCTATAGAATCTGCAGCATTTTTTAATCCATCTATTGTAGAAGATCCTGATCAAAGTGAACTTCAGAATGGAGAAAGAAGAGTTATCTTGAGTTTTAGAGCTACAGGAGAAGGACATATTTCTTCTATTGTATTTAGAAGTGGAATTCTGGATAAAAATAGCAACCTGAAAATTGAACCTGTAGGCAATATGCTGGAGGAAGCGGATAATATAAAAAGATATATTTATAATAAAAAATCATTTGAAGTTGACTTGCATGAATTACAGGACAATAATATAGAAATTACGGGAAAGGTACTTTCAGAACTTGGCGATGATTTTACCTATGGAGAACTGGAAAGAAGTGTACAGAAAATAAAAAAAGAACATCGTTTGTCAGCTGCAAGAGAACTACAGTTTAATCAAATTATGTGGTTGGCATCTTCTCATTATGAAATTAAATTTTCATTAGACTCTGCCATTTCAGAAAGAGTTATTTTTCCTGTTTCTGTAAACGAAAGAAATGGAATTGAAGATGCACGTTTTGTGAGATTTATTGATGAAGACGGTGAAGTAACTTATTACGCGACTTACACTGCTTACGATGGCATTTCAATTTTGCCAAAATTACTCGAGACTAAAAACTTTTATGATTTTAATATTAAACCCATAAACGGTGAAATAGGCAGGAACAAAGGTATGGCCTTGTTTCCAAGAAAGATCAGAGGAAAATATGCTATGCTGTGCAGAATTGATGGAATCAATAACTATATATCTTTTTCAGATGAAATTAATATGTGGCATGAGGCAAAACTCCTTCAGGAGCCAAAATATCCATGGGAATTAGTTCAGATAGGAAACTGCGGATCACCAATTGAAACAAAAGATGGGTGGCTCGTTATAACACATGCAGTAGGGCAGATGAGAGAGTATGTTTTAGGAGCAAGTTTATTTGACCTGGAAAACCCTGAGATAGAAATCGGTAGGTTGAAAACACCATTAATGATTCCAAATGAAAAGGAAAGAGAAGGATATGTACCGAATGTACTATATACATGTGGAGCAATAGTCAATAATGGCATGCTCGGCATTCCATATGCCATGTCAGATTATGCTTCAGCATTTGCATGTGTAAATCTAGAGGAGCTTCTGAATGAGCTAAAAAACTCTAAATAGTCTCTGAAATAATTATAAATAGATCATTTCTAATTGCTTCTTATTAATTTTATTGCATAGATTTTTTATAGCATGAATGAAATGAATTGTGTTCATTTAAACGAGTAAATATATTTCCTAAGTGGCACTTGTAGGATTAGTCAAAGCCTCAAATCAGTAGCCTTTTTCTTTTAATTCTCAAAAAAAACGATAACTCCGATTATTAAGCGTATCTTGCGCCCTTAATTTAAAATCATATTATGAACAATGGAACAGTAAAATTTTTTAATGATTCAAAAGGATTTGGATTCATTAAAGACGCAGATTCACCGAAAGAGTATTTTGTACATTCATCTGGATTAACAGAAAGTGTAGAGGAAAATGACGAAGTAACTTTTGATTTGCAAGAAGGAAAAAAAGGATTAAATGCAGTAAATGTTAAACTAGCATAGTTTACAATATTATATACATTTAGAATTTTGGGTCCCGCATAACGCGGGACTTTTTTATTTAATCCCTGTATGATCACAAAAATTGGCAGAATAATTAGATGAAGAAAGCCAAAATCACAATCAATACTAATGGTAATTCAGAGAACCTTCCAATTCTTCTTTTATACACCTAGAATTTTCTTATAAACCTGCAGATAACCTTCAATCATTTTGTGCCGGCTGAATTTTGAAACGGCCAAATTCCTGCAATCCAAACGGTTAATCACTCTAATATTATTTACCGATTCCACTGCTTCTTCAATTGTATTTACCAGGAAACCCGTTTTTCCCTCAAGAATTAATTCAGGCATGGAGCCCCGGTTAAATGCAATTACAGGTGTACCACTCATCATAGCTTCTACAACACTCAGGCCAAAAGGCTCTTCAAAACTAATTGGATGCAAAAGGGCAAATGCACCACTTAATAATTTGGATCGTTGATCAGGCGCTGAATTGCCAACATATACAATATCATAATCATTTAGAAATGGTTTAACCTTATTGTCATAATACCCCTGATCTTGAATTAAACCTGAAATAATGAGTTTCCTTTTAGATTTCCTGGCTATTTGAATGGACTCATAAACCCCTTTTTCTGGATGAATTCTCCCGAAAAAAAGCAGATAGTCTTTAGGTTCATGACTGAATTCAAAATCGTTGGTATTGATTCCATTGTAAACGGTTGCGATGTAATCAAGTTCAGGACTTCTGTCGGAATTACTGATAGAAACATAATAATTGCTATCATTATATTTTTTGTAGACCTGGAGTATTTTTGGTGATGAAAAACCATGAATAGTAGTAAGCATAGGTGTTTTTATCAAATGGGAATAACTCAGCGGCAGAAAATCGAAATTATTATGAATCAAATCAAAGCTATCTGCTTGTTCCATCAGGTGACTTATATGAAGACACTCTGCCACTTTGGGGTCTACTTCAGAGTCCTCGGCATAGGGCCGCTCACAAACCGATGCTAATTTGCCATTTGTAATTGAATCACTTGTGGCAAATAATGTTACATCAATTCCCCTTTCTATCATTCCCTCAGTAATATTTGATGCTACTTGTTCCCATGGTCCATATTTTCTGGGCGGTGTCCGCCAGGCAATAGAGGACAGCATTGCTATTTTCATGTTTCTAATCTTTTAACAGGAGGCTAATACTAATTTTCTATTTGCTGTACAAAACTTTAAAATTACCTTTCAGAGGGATTACATGGGTTTCCGCGGATTGTTTAAACAATGGTCAACAAGTGCTTCTAATTTAGCTGTGCCCACACACATCACTTTATCGGCACCCCCCCAATATATTTTGATGTCTCCATCATCTTCAGGAACTGCACCACAGCTAAATACCACATTATGAACATAGCCAGTAATTTCATAAACTTCTTCAGGTTGCAGGATCCATTCATCGCCAACCGCAATAATTATTGAGGGATCTTCCAAATCGTGCAATGCTACACCCAATCTGTAAACACTCCCATCCATTGTTGGAAACACACCATGATATATACTTAACCAACCCCGTGAAGTTTTAATGGGAGGAGCTCCCGGGCCTATTTTCATCTCATCCCAATGATATTGGATTGGTTTCATGATTAGCTTGGACTCTCCCCAATACTTTAAATCGGGAGAATAGGAAATCCAGATCGACCATGGCGAAATTTCTGAATGAGGACGGTCAAGACGGGCATATAATCCTCGAAATTTTTCAGGGAAAATCACAACATTCCTGTAATCGGATTCGGTAATAAGTGAAAATCTTTCAACAGACGAAAAATCCTTTGTTTTTGCGAGTCCAATACGAACACCATGCTTTGAGTAAGCACTATATGTAATGAGGTATTCCCCATCAATAAATATAATTCTTGGATCTTCCACTCCAAAGGCTTCATATTCTTTAAAAATTCCTTCTGTTGCAGGAATCATAAATGGTTTTTTATCAACCTTAAAATGAAATCCATCTTTACTTTCTGCTTTTCCAAGTATGCTTCTTCCATTCAGTTTATGTGAGCGAAAAATCATAATATACTTTCCCTCGTGCTTTATAACAGCCGCATTATGCACTGTAGCAACAGGGTAGGGTACATCATCCTTTGTGAGAATCGGATTATTTTTATATCGGGTTATCAACATCGCTGTTATTATTTACCACTTAAATTCTTACTGTTTTCATATTGCTCATATCTGTTTCATAAAATTCTTCATGTGCCTGTAAAACAGTTAAATGCGAAATTAAATATGCCAGCGAACTTTCTGCCCCCTGGTTTCGGTTTATCCCATAGCTTTCAAATCCATCGCAACATCCCTTGGTCTCAAAATCATATAGGCTCATTCTCAGATCATTTTCACCAAGAAACCATAAGAATGATGTATATAATTTATTAAGGTATTCCTTATCTTTAGTTAGATGATATGCCTGGTGATACATTAAAACCATTGCCATAGCATCTAAAGGTTGTTGAGCAAAAACAGATCGTTCACCATCCTTTTCGAACCATTTCTCATTACCGATAATTGATAAGTAATTGTCCGCAAGCGTATGACTAGTTAGAAATTCCATTGATTCGATCGCTATTTTAGTTATTCTTTCATCGTTCAGGATTTCTGCAGAATGTAGAAGGGCTAAAGGTAAAATGCCATTATCATATGCAAGTAGGGATTCAAACCATTTCCAATCAGGAGTCTCGTTTTCCTCATAATGTTTTATTAGGTTCATGGCCATGTTACGCAATCTTTCGGTCATTGAATCATCTGAAGGGTTGCTTTTAAGATAATAACTTATTCCGATCATTGTATTGGCTATGCTCCTGATTGATTTTAACTTCTCAAAGTTGGGTGAGGCATTAAAAAACACCATCCTGCCTGTTTGGTAATATGCATCGTTCGGTGAATTTCCTAGCAGATAACCCAGGGCCCATATGGTCCTGCCAAAAGAATCTTCAGAACCAACTTCATCAAGGAAGTTTCTGCTAAAACTCAGGAAATTTCTGAAGGTACCATCTGCATTTTGCATATAATGGATATAGCTTAAATAGATAGGTGATAATTCAAGAGCGCGAATATCTTTCTTTTGTCTGTAAGCCATCAATACCATAAGCAATGCCCTCGCATTATCATCGAGACAATAACCTTCTTTTAAGTTGGGAATACCAAATTTTGCATGTTGGATAATTCCAGTATCATCTGTTAGACGATTAATATGAGCCAGAGAAAATGGAGGTAGAATGAGCAAGTCTAACATAGTATCAGTATTTACATTAATACTATGCCCTTCCTTCAGAATATTTTCAGCAACTGTAATATACTTTTTACCGGTTTTTGGCCAGGTAATTTTTTGACCGTGTTCATATGCTCTCCTTTTAAGCTCAATGAGCTCCTCTGGATTATCCAAAAGTTCTAATAAAATAGAAGTAAGATTATCTGAGTCGCTAAAATTAAATAGCCGTCCCCTTCCTTCCGCTAACAATTCTGCTGCATGCCAGTAGGGAGTTGAAATTACTGCCGATCCAACACCAATAGCATAAGATAGCGTTCCACTGGTAATTTGAGCTTCATTCAGATAGGGGGTAATGTAAATATCTGCAGCATATAAATATTTGAACAAATCTTGTTCACCTATAAATTCATTAAGAAATATTACATGCTTTTCAAGTTTAAGACTTTTAACCAAACGCAATAAAAAAATGCGGTATTCTTCACCAGAATGACGCAACACATTGGGGTGGGTTTTTCCCAATACAATATAAATAACATTGGGATGTTTTTTAACAACACTTGGCATTGCTTTTATAACGGTTTCAATTCCTTTGCTTCGTCCAATAAAACCGAACGTAAGTAACACTTTCTTACTTTCAAGTTTAAACTCCTTTTTTGTTTTTTCTGCACTAAAATGAATATCTGGTACGCCATGTTCTATATATACTACTTTTTCTCTTGATACATCGTAAATATTCACCAGGAATTCAATAGCTTTATGGCTCATTACCACAACTTTATTTGCCATTTTACATATTTCCTGCAAAACAGCTTTTTCGGTATACGAGGGTGCTTTAAGTATCGTATGCAGAGTTACGATCAGGGGAACTTCAAGTTTATGTAGCAATGGAAGGATATATATACCGCTTTGCCCACCGAAAATACCGAATTCATGTTCCAGGATACAAAGATCGGAACCGCTCAGATTAATGAATTTTGCTGCCTTTAAATAATCTCTTTGGTGTTCTTGTCTGATTGTTAGTTTTACCTCTTCCGGATATTTATAGGTGAGGTCCATGTCATTTAATGCAACAACAAACCCTTCATTTTCAACTTCAGAATTATCGTTGTTATTTAGCACCGATTTGAACAGGTGATTCGTAAATGTACCAATACCACATTCCCTTGGTGGATATGTTCCGATAAAAGCTATTTTCATACTATCAAAGATTTATATTAAAGTTAAAACAATGTTGGATCCAACCTGAATGGAATCCGAAAATGCAGTAAATTAATTCAATCACATCCCATTACTGCATTAATAAAGAGCTACTTAAAGAGGAAGTTTGGATTTTGAGAGGTTCATAAGAAATAAGAGTTTTTCCCAATAGCAATCTTCTATTAGAAACTAACTTATGACTTAGCCAATTCAATATTTACCTATGCTTTTTTTCACTGCGCTTGGCAGCTTTAGCAGCTCGTTTCTCTTTTAAGCTTTTAGCTGGGGCTTTCTTATTACTTTTTTCTTTTCCTTCTTTTTCTTTTACCATGATTTATAATTTAAAGATTAAGACAAACAATTTAAGGATTCTGGAATACTAATCTTACCTAATTTCAGGTTCAATAAAAATTCCACTTTACTTTACTTTTTCTTTTACAAGACTAATTGAATAAACTGGTTTTATTATAGCCTGACCTGGTTAAGTATATTCAGTTTTTGTCTATAACTACTTCATATACTTCTTCAATAATCTGGATGAATGCTCTTAACAGAGAAATATTCTCTGTTAGATGGATAATGTTTGGTTAAGAAGGTATACATTGATAAATGTACAAAATTTTAATGAGAAAGTCAATAATTTCTATTCTCAATTATTGATGTTATTTTCTCAAGCTTACTTACCAATATATCCAGCATAGGATTATACTCGGTTTATTTAGCTTTCAGAATAGAATTTATTCATACCTTGTTACCAGACTTTGAGATTATTTCATAGCTCAACAGCTAATTCACATCATTAATTGGAATTCTATGGGCTCAAATCCATTAAACCTTGCTGTTCGATTTCTGCTTGAAATATGGGCGCTTATTTCAACTGGTATCTGGGGATGGCAACAAAGTGAAAATTGGCCAAAGTTTGTTTTAGGTCTGGGAATCCCACTTATCCTTGCTGCTGTTTGGGGCACATTTGCAGTACCTGATGATCCAAGTAGATCCGGGAATGCGCCTGTTCCTGTGCCAGGTTACCTGCGTCTGGTGATAGAACTGATCATTTTCTCCATAGCTATATGGGCACTATACGATTTAGGATATTCAAAATTGAGTTGGATTATGGGGCTTATAGTTTTTGTTCACTATGTAATTTCCTACGATAGAATTCTTTGGTTATTCAGGCATTAAATTGGTATAATTGTCTTGGATTTAAAACAAAAAGGTATGCGCACTCTTCTCCTGGTAGGACAAAAAGAATAAAGAAATTAAATTCCCTTGGAAGATTTTTTTACAGCTTAGAAGATTTTTAATTTTTAAGCCTTTGAGAAAACCAATACCCCATTTTGTCCGCCAAAACCAAACGAATTCGAAATTGCTGCTTTAATCTTAACTTCACGTGCTTTATTTGGTATTACATCAAGTGAACATTCAGGATCGGGAGTTTCATAATTAATGGTGGGAGGTAAAATTCCGTTTTGAACTGCCAAAACACAAGCAGCTGCCTCAACGGCCCCAGCAGCACCAAGGGTATGGCCAATCATTGATTTTATTGAGCTTACAGGAACATTTCGATTATTAAAAGCCTTTTTAATAGCCAGGGTTTCCGTTTTGTCGTTCATTTTCGTGGATGTTCCATGGGCATTTACATATCCAATTTCATCCAAACTAAGCTGTGCATCTTTAACTGCATTTTCAATGGCTAAAGCTGCCCATTTTCCAGAAGGTTCAGGAGCTGCAATGCCATAGGCATCTGCGGTCATACCAAAGCCCTTTAAAATGGCCATTGGTTTGGCCCCTCTCTTTTCAGCATGTTCTAATGTTTCCAATACCAATACGCATGATCCTTCTCCCATTACAAAACCATCGCGATTTAAATCAAAAGGCCGGCTTGCCATTGAAGGCTTATCGTTGAATGATGAAAGAACACCCATGCTTGAATAGGCGTCAAGAACTAAGGCTGTGATGGTAGATTCTGCACCACCGGCTAATATTACATCTGCCGTACCACCTCGCAGTAATCCCAGTGCTATGCCTATTGAATGTGTGCCTGTTGTGCAAGCTGCAGAAACACCCAGATTTGGGCCATAAATACCCAAGGTATTGGCAGCATTGCATACCGGCATATTTGGAATTGCTCTGGGTACAGTAAGTGGATTAACCGAGCCAGGGCCCATTTTCAAAAACCGGGCATGTGCCTCTTCCAAAAAAGTATAATCTCCGGCAGCAGATCCAATTACACATCCAATACGGGTTCTGTCTTCGCTATTCAAATCCAATCCGGCATCTTTAACAGCCTCTATGGCTGCACTCGACGCCAACTGAGAGACGCGAGCCATTTTTCTGGATTCTTTTCGATCAAAATAATCTCTGGGATTGTACGTCAAAATTTCAGATGCGATCTTACTTTTGTGACCTGTAGGGTCGAAAGCCTGAATTCTGTTTATTCCTGATTTTCCTGTTATGAGTGCATTCCAGAAATCAAACCGATTGCTACCAATAGAAGTAAATACTCCTATACCTGTAACCACAACTGTTGTTTTATTTTCCATATTTGACATAATAGTCGATTTGATTTTTTTCTATTAAATAAATTGTTCCATTTATGATTAGGAAAGTAAATTTTATCAATGGTCTAATATATATATAATTTGCATATACTTATTCGATACACCAACATCTATAATATTTGGATAGAAATAAATGATAGATAGAGAAATTGAATAAATAAAACCAACCACAGCATTAAATATGACCCGTCCTAAAATAGGTATACAAAAATATGCTGTTGAAACGGAAATGAAATACAACATAACGGCATTCACTTTCAGGAAGGATTCTGCTAATTTCCTGATCTGAATTTCTACAAATCTATTTATCTCCTCAGAATTAGCTATTTACCAGATTACGGTTCTTTCAGACAATAAACCAGATTGTCCTTTAAATATCTGAAAATCAAAACTTTTTCTTATATTGTAATACATTATATCAAAGTGTAATATGAAGTATTTAATCTTACTGTGCAGTTTATTTGCATTTTTTTCGCATTCATTTGCCCAGGAAGATTATTTTTCTCGGCCAGATTATGTAATGGTAGCAGATACCAATACATATAGAATTATACTTGCCAATGGCAATGAAATTATCGGGAAAATTATTAGCCAGGATAGAAGAGAGATGTTGGTTATAACAAATGATAAGCGTGAAATTCTAATCCCTCAATATGAAATCAAGGAATTCATAGTTATGTCAGCCAATGATTTTAATCTTAAAGGAGTTTACCTTGGTGAAGATAAATTTGCCACAAGATATTTTATATCAACCAATGGTTTACCAATTAGAAAAGGTGAACATTATGTTCAATGGAGCTTGCTTGGGCCTGATTTTCAATTTAGTGTAACGGATAATTTTGGAATTGGTTTCATGACATCCTGGGTAGGTATTCCCTTCATAGGTACTTTAAAATATAGCTTTAAACTTGGTAAAGCCACTCATTTCGCAATTGGTTTTTTAGCTGGTACTGGTAGCTGGGCTGCTCCAACCTGGGGAGGAATCCTGCCTTTTGGAACTATATCATTTGGAAACAGGCAGGCCAACATTGCTTTTTCGGCTGGGTATGGTGGTGTATGGGCAGATGGAAACTTCCAGGGAAGAGCCCTTGGAAGTGTGGCTTTTATGGCAAAAATAGGTCCAAAAGTTAGTTTAGTTTTTGATACTTTTATACTATTACCGGGGCAAAATAAGAATCCTGCAGGAGATTTTTCCAGAAGTTATGATTCTTATCTTTTTGCTTTAATTATTCCAGGACTACGTTGGCATCTGGGAGAAGGTAGGGCATTTCAATTTGGTTTAACAGCAATTTATAATCAGGAGGAGTTTGTGCAGGTTCCTATCCCAATGGTACAATGGTATAGATCCTTTTAATTTATTCGATGATTTCTGGATTTAGTCTATTCTCTTATTCTTCACCAAGCATATTATGTAATTGTTGTTGCTTTGGTAAAACTTCATTTATGCATACATTTACCTAAGCTTTGTCAAAAATTGCAGATCGAAAAAATTTAACAAATTTTTACATTAAAATTACATCAATTAAATACCCTCATATGAAAAAAATCTACTTCTCACTAGCAATTGTTGCAATTCTCTTTGGAGGTTGTACAAGTAATAAAAATACCTCAGACCAAGCCTCTTTGATAGAATTCGCTGATTCATTGTTTCAAACCAATGTGGACAGTTCCTACATTGCCGGGGCTTCAGTTATTGTCTTTCAGAATGGAAAAATGCTGGTGGACAAGTCATATGGCTTCGCAAACCTTGAATTAGCAGTTCCAATGCCAAACCATGCTTCTTTTGAAATTGGATCCGTAACAAAGCAATTTACCTCAGCAGCCATACTTAAACTGGTTGATGAAGGAAAGCTTTCTCTTGATGATGATTTCACCAGTTACCTTAATTTTGATACAAAGGGTAGAACAATCACCATATACGACCTTCTGAATCACACTTCTGGTATTCCTAGCTATACTGAATTGCCAGATTTTGATGGGATTTTTGTCCGTAATCTGGATAGGGATACCCTACTTAGAATTGTTGAGAAATATGATTTTCTCTTCGAGCCGGGTGAAGCATTGATCTATAACAATTCAGCCTATTTCTTTCTCGGCCTGATTATCGAAAAAATCACAGAAATGAGCTATGAAGATTACCTGAAGGAGCAGTTCTTTGACCCTCTTGGTATGAATAACACATATTATACTTCAACGTCGGAGGTAATTCACAACAGAGCGTTTGGTTACAGTTACTCAGAGAATGGGCTGAAACAAAAGCAATATCTGGATCATACCTGGCCATATTCTGCAGGTTCATTGAGTAGTACAACTGAAGATCTCCTGGTATGGATGAAAGCCTTACATGAAGGGAAAATATTTAATGAGAAATGGTACAATGTTTTAACAATACCTGGTCAACTAAAAGATGGAACTAAAATAAGATATGCAATGGGACTGGTTAATTACATGAATTTCGGCCATAAAGAAATAGCCCATGGAGGTGGAATACCTGGATTTCTGTCTGAAACACGATACTTCCCTGATGATGACCTTTACATTATTTGCCTGGTTAATACCATGGGTCCAAAGGGAGCAGGTTTTTTTGCTGATGAGCTTACATGGAAATTGCTTGACAAACATGAATATGATCCGGTTGAGATTGACATAGACCTTAAATCTTTATCAGGAAAATATACTGGCCAGGTTAGAGGACAAATTATTTCAATTGAAATAGATGCTTTATCAAATTCATTAATCCATACTGCCGAGGACTGAGCCAGGTTGATACTTTGAATATATATATTGGAAACAATACCTGGAGAGACGGAAATAGTCTGGTTACAATAAAGAACAATGAGTATTTAAGAGATGATATTTACGGATATTATAAATTGAGAAAAGAGCAGTAAAAACAGTAATTGCCATGAAAAATGTTGGTGCAATAGCTATTGTCCTTGCATTGCTTAATCTATTTACTGGATGTACAACAAATGAGCAAAAGTCATCAGAATCTGATGATGTAAAAATAGAAATTGTAGTAAATCCAACCATCGATTTATTTGGCCTAATCAGTCAATTTGCCGGTGATAACCAGTATACAGAACTTCTTTTACCCGAACATAAAGCAGAAGTAGAAAACTATTTTGGAAGTTTTAAAACACATCCATCAATTGACTTTGCAAAAGAGTGTAAGACTCGCTACCAAATCAATGGAGATGCTCCTATGGCTCTGGCAGTCTATATTGGTCCGCCTCCAGCCTTAGAATCAAAATTAGATTTATCAAATCTTCCCACAGTTCTTGATCCTCGCTGGGATTCGGCCTTAATCAGTGCTTATCTTGAAAATGCGAGGATATTTGCTGCCGAAAGCAACTTCATGGAATTTCATAACAGTCAAAACGAATATCAGGAATTGGCATTGGATAAGCTAAAGGAGATGTTTGGTAAAGAACAAATTTTCCCATGGTACAATCAGTTTTTTGGATATTATCCGGAAAAGATTAAAATGTACCTGGCCCTGCAAAATGGAAGTTGTAATTATGGCTACCCAGTTAGCTATCCAAATGGCGAGCTTGAATTTGTGTCGGTAATTGGAGCAAGATTTCCAGATAAGCATGGAATTCCATCATACCCTGAAGACTGGTACATCCCTTTAATTGTGCATGAATACGCTCATTCATATATCAATCCTCTGATAAAAAGTAAACCAGAAGAATTTAAAGAAGTGGGAGAGGCTATGTTGCTTGCACAACGAGCAAAGATGATTGAACGAGGATATAATGTTTGGAATGTTATACTTCAGGAATATATTGTAAGAGCCATTACAATCCGTTACCTGGAACAAAACAAAGGCAATAAAAAAGCTAAGAAAAACATCAAATATGATATTGATTCTGGGTTTACTGAAATCGAAGGATTGGTGAAACTTTTAGATGAATATGAGAACAATAGAGATAATTATGCAAATATTGAATCATTTTTACCTGAAATAAAAAAATACTTCGAATCATATTTGAAAGAAGTTGAATAACGATTTTGTCAATTTAAACGAACTGAATATTAAAGAATATATTGAGGAAACGCTGGAATTGATTGAATTAAATATTAATTAAATCAGGATTACATAATTTTTAATTGAGGTAAAAAATGAAAAAAACAATTGGATTATTCTTGTTGATAATTGTAGAAGCATTTTTTACATCTTTTTCAATTACAGAAGATGAAAAAGCTGCAGGTAAGTATGAAGGAAAATATTGTTCAGGTGCCGGAGATATTGATTTTTTGCGACTGATTGATGAGTCATTTGCTTTCTTCCATCCAAACCCGGTAGTTCCAAACCTGACTATGATTTATAATTCCGATTGGGATACATTTACTGAAGGTGCAGGTTGGGGTGCCTGGTGGATTCAGAACAGTTATGGATTTTCCTATTCAGTAACTCCTTTTTTACAGGACCCCTGGTTTTCGATTTTGCAACGGTCGTGGGATTTGTTTTGGGACAATCAGGGTGATGGCGTTCGCAAAGGACTCTGGGGCGATGGAACACCCAACAAGCTTTCTGAACTGGTGGCTCCCGACGGTGGATTGGGGGATACGGCCGCCCCCGGTAAAATAATTTACAAGCAAGGCGATGGCGATGTTAATATGCACGACTGGTTTTACGAGGCAACCGCAGCCTGTCTGGTTATGCAGGCTGAAATCCTTTTGGTAAACCGTGATAAAAAGGCACTGGAACATTACCTTCCCAAAATGGAACGGGCCTGTAATTTTATTGAACGTACCCGTGACCAAAAAAACAATCTCTTCCTGGTTGGGCCAGCCTGTAACCTGCTGGCACCAAGTTACGGAGGCGTAAAACAAGCCGACGGGACTTTTGGAAAAGGCTATTTGGCAGGGCTCTCAATAACATATTTGGCAGCTCTCGACCGCATGGTTGAGATCTATAAATTCTCAGGAGACAGGGAAAAACAGGTAGAATTCGAACACCGCCAAAAAATTACAAGAGAATCATTAGGCTTATTAATGGCTCCGGCCGGATATTTTGTTAAATCGGTTGAGCCAAATGGTGTAAAGCACGGGGTTTTGGGACAAAAACAATTTGGATACCTTGAAGGCGTTGCCAATGCCGATGCAGTGGCATTGCGTGTTGCAGACTTAAATACTTCTGAGAAAATTTACAACCAAATTGCATCCTTTCCGGCAATTCGGCCTTTTGATTTTCTGCTTAGCAACGCTCCGGGTTTGGACGATACTTACCGTGCCTGGGGAAGAAGCACTGGCAAAGGACTTGAAGGCTTCTGGAATTTTGGGGACTGGGTAAATGGAGGAGTTTGGGGAACAGTGGAAGGTCGGGCCATTTTGATGTATTACCGTTTGGGTAAATTCGAAGACATTCGCCGGTCAGCAAACCGGGCAATGAAATGGGCAAAGGATTTCAGGATGGATGCCCCCTGGTCGCAACAAGGTAGAAAATACATCCAATCCCTGGTCTGACAAGGGAAAATTCAGAGTTGGGGGTGTGTCTGTAATGGTCGACAATTTTGCCATTCCGGCTGCAACCATTCGTGGATTATTTGATTATGACTACCGCTCCGACAGACTGATTATCCGTCCACGTATTCCAGGTTCAATTACGCAATATACACAATATGAGCCTGTTCGTTTTGGAGAAAAGAAACTTTTCCTATCATGTAATAATGGTGGGTCAAAAATCAGTTTGGTTAAAGTAAATGGCAAGGAATTAAAGTTTGAAACCGCTGATGAAATAGCCCTTTTTTACGATGAATTACCAGCAGAGGCTCAGGTTGAGATTACTACAGAGGGTGGCTGGGTAACTGAGCCATCAACATCTGTATATCCTGAAAAACCGGCTTTAGTTGCTGAGCATCTCGTTTCTTCCGAAATGCCCGAATCGCTCAAAAAACCTTATTCCATTTTGATATCAATGAAAAAGCAGTTGGTAAATAATCCTGGTTGTGAATACGAACTTGCATATCTCGAAGATGCAATCCTGTCGTGCGATAATTGCAGGATTAGGCAAACATTGGAAACCGGGCCGGGCTATTTTCGCCCTATCACCACAGAACGAAAACAAGGAATTAACCAGTTTTATGAACAGGCGGCGATGACCATGTACAAAGGATTCGAAAATCGGATGGAAAAATATGCAGCAAGCACTGATAGTCGTCAACAGCAAATAGCTTCCATTTTCAACGGAATTCAAAAGTGAAAGTTATAAAACTAGAGTAAATTAGATTTCACTTATTCGGCAAAACTTATAAAAAGTTAAATCATTTCAAGTATGAAAGTTCTTAATAAACTGGTCGCACTACTTATCCTTACATTAATCAGTTCATCTTGCGAGTATTTTGAGAAGAAATCAATTTACCCAACCAATCTTCGTTGTGAAAATTTAGAGAATCCAATTGCTATTGATATTGCATCGCCACTGCTAAGCTGGAATATGGAATCAACAAAAAGGGGGCAAATTCAATTTGCATATCAGATTCTGGTTTCAGGAAGTAAAGAGAAATTGGACAAGAATATTGGTGATTACTGGGATTCGGGCAAAATTGAATCCGATATTTCGGTCAATATTAGATACACAGGGGAACCGCTTAATTCAAGAGATGTTTTATACTGGAAAGTTAAAATATGGAGTGCAGAAGGAGAGGAGTCAGCATGGAGTGAAACTTCAAAATGGGAAATGAGTTTTTTAAAGCAAACTGACTGGCAGGCAAAGTGGATTGGAATTTCTGAAGACAAAGATCCCTTTTCAACAAAAACAAACCCTGCTCCCTATTTTAGGAATGAGATTGATATTCAGCAGAAGATAAAATCGGCAAAAGTTTACGTCAGTGGATTAGGATATTACGAATTGTATTTAAATGGAAATAAAGTGGGAGACAATGTTCTGGCTCCAGCTCAAACCAATTACGATAAAAGAGCCTTGCCCAAATTGCTCTATCATTACGACGATCAATCGACTACCCGTGTTTTTTATAATACATTCGATGTTACCAATCTACTGCAAAAAGGTAAAAATGCCATCGGAATGATTCTGGGTAATGGTTGGTACAACCAGCGTGATAGAGTAGAAGAAGGTGATTTGTGGTATTCAACTCCTCGTTTAATATGTCAGTTGGAAATTGAATATACAAATGGAGAAACAAAAATTGTAACAAGCAACAAGGATTGGAAAGTTAAAACTGGCCCAATTTTACACGATGGAATTTTTACCGGAGAAGTTTATGATGCCCGATTGGAAATGAAGGGCTGGAATTCTCCGGGGTTTAATGATCTGGATTGGAAGCCTGCAGAATTGGTCAGGGCTCCAACTGGAAAGTTAGAATCGCAACTTGCACCATCCGATAAGCTTGTTAGAACTTTTAAACCATTATCAATTTCAACGAATGAAGATGGTTTAATTGTTGTTGATGCAGGCGAAATGATATCAGGCTGGATACGACTGCGTATTAATGAAAAAAGTGGACAGGAGATTTCAATGTTATTCATTGAGGAGATGGGAAATAGCTATGGACAGAAAGATGTTTACATTTCTAATGGAAGTGGTAATGAGGTTTACGAGCCTCGGTTTACCTGGCATGCTTTCCGCACCGTAGAAATAAGTGGAATTACACAACCACTTACAAAAGACGATATCGACATAGTTGTTGTTAATACCGATGTAACTCCAACAGGCAGTTTTAGTTGCTCAAACGAACTTTTCAATAAAATACAAGAGAATTACATCCGCACCCAGCTGGGTAATTTCCATGGAAGTATAAGCAGCGATTGTCCGCACCGCGAGAGGCTGGGTTACACCGGCGATGGATCAATTTTGGTAGAATCATCTATTTTGAATTTCGATATGACCAACTTTTACCAAAAGTGGGTTAACGACATGGACGATGCCAGAAATAAAAAGACGGGATTTGTTCCACACACAGCGCCATATGGTGGTGGTGGTGGTGGACCTGCCTGGGGTTCTGCATACGTAATTACACCCTGGTTTTATTATTTGTACTATGGCAATTCGCGTATTCTGGAACAACATTATTCAGGAATGAAACAGTGGGTCGAATACCTGGGAACCAGAACCGATGAAAACGGGATTGTGGTTCGCGAAGAGCCTGATGGTTGGTGTTTGGGCGACTGGGCAACCCCTGGTAGAATTGAGATCCCTCCGGCTTATGTAAATACCTGCTATTATTTTTATGTCACTGATTTGATGTCGAAAATAGCAGCAGTTCTCGGCAATGAAAGTGATGCCGAATATTTTAAAAGGCTTGCCAAAGAGATAAAAGAGGTGGTCAATACGCACTTTTTTGATCCGGATAAAAACCAGTACTGGGAAGGCAGACAAGGAGCGAATGTATTTGCTTTGGCATTTGGTATTGTACCAGAAGAAAATATTGAAGCTGTACTTAAGAACCTCACAGAAAATATACATGCAAACAAAGGACATTTAGATACAGGAATTCTTGCAACTCCACTTTTACTCGATATTTTAACAAAATATGGAAAGGAAGATCTTGCCTTTTCTATTATGAATCAACGCGATTTTCCGAGCTTTGGTGACTATATTTTAGGCAAAGGGGCAACAACATTGTGGGAAAACTGGAATGGGGCTTCTTCGCACAGTCATCCAATGTATGGTAGTGTTATCCGATGGTTTTATCAGGCCGTGGCTGGAATTTATCCTGATGAAGAAAACCCGGGATTTAAAAATGTAATTATTAAACCTGCTTTATGTGGTGATCTCACTTTTGCTTCAGCTGATTACAATTCGGTAATATGGAAGGATATCTAGCAACTGGGAATTAGTTGATGGAGACTTGCATTTGAATATCGAAATCCCGGGAAATTCGACTGCAACAATTTATATCCCTGCCATAAATCAGGCAAAAATAACTGAAGGAGGTAAAAGCCCTGATAAAGTTTCGGGAATGGAATTTATAGAATTAGAGAACAATATTGCAGTATATAAAATTGGCTCGGGCACATACAGTTTTATTTCAAAAGATGTATCTTCACTTATACAGCCGGTAATGCATACATCTACACCAGTAATTTCCCCAAAAGACACCCTGTATACAAAACCTGATAAAGCTCTGATAACTATTCATTCGGCCACTGAGGGTGCAAAAATTTATTATACAACCGACGGGTCAGTTCCATCGGAAAAATCAATTTTATATAGTGCTCCTTTTTATGTTAGAAAGTGATGCAACAATAAAGGCAATTGCCTATAAAAATGGGCTGTTAACCAGTTACATTCAAACCGAGATAGTAAAATTTGTATCCCCCGAAATGAATGGGATTAATTACACGGTTTACGAAGGAGAGTGGGAAGATCAACCCAGATCTCAGTAAACTAAAGGAGGTCTCCAGCGGAAGACAATACGATTTTAATGTAAAAAGAATTGAAAAGCGTGAAGATCACATTGCTATTGTGTTTAACGGTTTTATTCAAATTGAAAAAGCAGGAATCTATACTTTCTATTCATCTGCAAATGATGGAAGTTGGTTTTATATCAACAATAAATTGGTTGTGGATAATCCTTCAGGCACAGAACGGGGTGATATCAATTTAAAAAAAGGGAAGTACCCATTAAAAATTATCTATTTTGAAAATACCGGAACTGAGAGCCTCAATGTATATATGAGGGGTCCAGGAATTGAAAAGCAAACGATTCCGCCGGCACTGTTATTTTTTGAATAGAATTAGGAGATTGATCTTGCAATGTTTTTTTGAACAAATATTTAAGCATGCGTATTTAAGTGATGTCTTTGTGAAATTAGTTATTTAGATTCGACAAATCCAATGGTAAAACAGAATAATTCAGTAATATTACCATTTAGAATTTTAATGAGGTTTTAAATTGTTAAATATCTATTAAAGAATTCATTAAAGACAAATATATCTTTATATAATTCTAAATTTTATTCGGTTATTAAATAAAATTTCACATTAAAGTATGACAATTAGATTAGCAGTATTAGTATTACTTATCTTATTAAACATCTCAAATAATTTGGTTATTGCTGGTTCTGACTGGCCCATGTGGAGGTATGATTGTAACCGTTCAGCTTCTACTCCGGAACAACTTTCCGAGAAACTATACCTGCAATGGCAGATCCAATATCCTGCTCGGGATCCTGTCTGGGACGATCCGCTTAACCGCGACCTCATGAAGTTTGACAAGATTTTTGAACCAGTGGTTGCTGATAATAAACTTTTTATTGGCTTCAATGATCAGGATAAGGTAGTTGCTCTTGATCTTAACACGGGAAATGAAATTTGGCATTATTATGCTGATGGCCCGGTAAGATTGCCACTTGCGATAAACAATGACAAAATCTATTTTACCGGTGATGATGGTTACTGCTATTGTCTAAATACCACAAATGGTTCATTGGTTTGGAAAAGACTTTTAGCACCTACCGGAAATAAACTTCTGGGTAATAAAAGGCTTATCTCTATGTGGCCTGCCCGGGGTGGCATTGTCATTAAGGATGATATTATCTATACGGCAGCCAGCATTTTTCCATTAATGGGTACATTTATTTATGCGCTAGATGCTGCAACTGGCGATGTAATTTGGAAGAATGAAGCAACAGGTAGCAACTATATTCTTCAACCACATCGATCACCGGCTTTTGCTGATGTTGCACCACAGGGATCTTTCACGATTAGTGGCAATAAACTGTTGGTTGCAGGAGGTCGTTCTGTTCCGGCTGCTTTCGATTTGAAAACAGGTGAGGAATTGTATTACCAACTATCAGCCAGTGGAAAAACAGGGGGTGCTTTTACCATTGCCAATGATCAGGTCTTTTTCAACCACCATCGCAAGCGGAGAACTGTTATGTATGATGCAGAAAACGGAAACAGAATTGCATTTTCTGGAGAATATCCTGTTATAGAGGGAAATATCGTCTATTTTTCTGGAAATAACATTTCTGCAGCAAAGTTAAATGCCGATAAAAAATTAGAATCCTTGTGGGGTTCAGATATCTCAGCAACCAACGACCTGATAAAGGCAGGTGATTGTCTTTTTGCCGCCGATAGTTCAGGAATTCAAGCAGTAAAGCTACGTCGCAAAAATAAAACAAAAGTGATCTGGAGTTATAAGACTGATGAAAATGTAGAACGATTGTTGGCAGCAAACGGCAAATTGATTGCAGTTACCGGTAACGGAACTATTATGGTCTTTGGTGATTCAAAGCCAGCTATGGTGACGAAACACGAAAGAATATTCACAAACTCAATGGTCAAAAATGGAAAGGCACAAAAAATTATTGATGCAACAGGTGTTAAGGATGGCTACAGCCTGATTTTTGGAAGTGAGGATATTGAGCAGATTAAAGATTTACTTGCCACAACTTCGCTTCATATAGTTGTTTATGAAAAAAATGCTGAAAGGATAAATTTTCTTAGAGAATATTTCGATAAAGCCGGAATAACAGCAAACCGGATTAGTTTTCAATATTATAAGGATAAATTTCCTTTACTTCCTAAATATTTTTCGTCGCTTACTATTATTAATGACCTTTTTTATCTCGATGGCTTTGACAAGGATGTTCTTGCACAAATATATGAAACAACAAGGCCTTACGGCGGGAAAATTGTGATTACAGTTGGTGGTGAAGGCCTTAATCGTTCGATGAAAAGTTTTGAAGTGCTTAATCTCCCGGGGGCAGATCATTCAAGTAGGAAATAACTTTTCAGTGATTACCCGGACTGGTTCTTTGCAGGGAGCTTCACCCTGGACACACAATTATGGAAATATTGCCAACACAGTAAAATCTGATGATCAGCTGGTTAAAGCCCCACTTGGTATTTTATGGTTTGGCGGAAATTCGAACCTCGACGTGCTTCCAAGGCATGGGCACGGTCCTGGTGAGCAGGTTATTGACGGAAGACTTATCATTCAGGGAATCAATAGCATCAGTGCCCGTGACGTTTATACCGGCAGGGTTTTATGGAAAAGGGAGTTCGAAAAACTGAAGGATGATTCCTGGATGGTTTATTATGACGAAACGTACGATGAAGAAAACCCACTTGTTACAAAATATAACCAGGTTCATTTGCCAGGAGCAAATGCCAGAGGGACTAACTTTATTGCTACCAAAGAATATGTTTATCTGATTGAAGGGAACAAATGCAACCTGATCGATATCAAGACAGGAGAAATTATTAAAGTATTTACATCGGGAGACGATAATTCCCGGGAACTAGGATACATTGGGGTTTACGATGACCTTTTGATTATTGGAAACAATTTCGCTGAATTTGAAGGACTTGAAAATGATTCAATCAGGATAAAAGAACCAAAATACACAGATTATAACCTGACAGCAAGTCGAGGAACTAGTTGTATTGGATCGGTTTTCAGGTGAAAAATTGTGGAACATTGAAGCCAATCTTGGTTTTATCCATAATTCGGTGATCGCCGGTGATGGAATCTTATTTTGCCTGGACAAACTTCCGCAATATCTTGAAACCAAACTAAAAAGAAGAGGGGAGGACTCAGCCAGAAGGTTCAAGGTTATTATATCTCGATGCAAAGACAGGAAAAATTATACGTGAAGTAACAAATGATGTATTTGGAACATGGCTCGGCTATTCATCTGAATACAAATTGTTGTTGCAGGCCACCCGGCCTTCACGTGATATGCTAAATGGCGAGGAGGGGAACCGGATGATTACCTACAACATACTCACAGGTGAAAAAATATGGGATAAGCCACTGAGATATGCGAATCCACCCATTATCCACAACGATAAAATTTACAACAATGGTGATGGTTTCTATTTAATGACCGGAGATCCGCTAATGGAAAAAGATCCCATTACCGGAGAGGAGATGAAATGGAATTTTAAACGGGAATATGGTTGTGGAATTGTAGCTGCCAGCGAATACCTGCTTACTTTCCGTTCTGCATCGGCTGGCTTTGTAAACCTCGAAGCTTTTGAAGGAACCGGCAGTCTCGGTGGCTGGAAAGCAAGTTGTTCTACAAACCTGATTCCTGCCGATGGTGTTTTAAATTCGCCCGATTATACACGTACCTGCCAGTGTCCATATCAGAATCAAACATCACTTGCTTTAGTCAACATGCCATGGATGTCATACTGGACAAACAGCAATTATAAATGGAGCGGGAAGCCCATCAAGCAGCTTGGACTTAATTTTGGCGCACCTGGCGACCGTAGTGCTGATGATAACGTATTGTGGTTTGAATATCCAATTGTATCAGGTATATCGCCTGAGATACCAATAAAAATTGACACTCTTAATTTTAAAACCTTCAGGAAAGAACCCTTTTCCGTGCTGTCGCAAAATACCCCCTGGGTAAGTGCAAGCGCTCTTGCTGGCATTAAATCTATTGAAATCACTTTGTCTAACGATACTATTGTAAAGGAATCGACCTACACAGTAAAACTTTATTTTTCAGAGCCTGAAAACATTAATCCCGGTGATAGGGTTTTTGATATTGCTATTCAGGGCAAAACAGTTTTAAGTGGATTTGACATTGTACAGGAATCAGGTAAGCCTGACAAAGAAGTGATTAAACAGTATCACGGCATATCAGCCGGAAAAATCCTGAAAGTTGATCTGATCCCTGGCAAAGGCAGTACTTTGATCTCAGGGATCGAGTTAATTCAGGAATCTGAACCTGTATTGTAAAAAATGGAAATGAAGCCAATCTATTTAAAAATATTGATCCTTGCATCTATACTAAGCCTGGCCTGTACGACTAAAGTATCGGAATGGGTTTTATTGAATTCGCTTCCGAACCGCTACATGTTGGTTTATTACCAAAATGGGACGATTCCCGAAGTAGCCGTACAGAATAACAAAGAACTTGAAAATCGGCTAAAAACAGCGAATGTTACTTTTAAACAAGCGCTGAAAAGAGATATTGAACTACCTTATTATGCCTTATATTACAATAACCAGCTTTTTTCGGAATATAGGGATTATAATGAACTAAGTGGAATAGAGTCGTCACCTTTACGGGAGTTTGCTGCCAATGAGCTGATGGCCGGAAAGCTATGTGTGATGCTTTATCTCAAAACCGGAAATTCGGAGAAGGATGAACCCGGATTGCTGGCTCTAAAAAATAGCATTGCTTCCTCGCCTTTTGGTAATGTCATTTCGATTGTGGAATTAGACAAAAGAAATGCTGAGGAAAAACAACTGGTATCGATGTTGCTAAATGTAGAAAGTGACCTGAAAACCATTTCTGAACCTATGTTGTTTGGAATATTTGGTCGTTTTAGGACGCTTGAACCGCTGATTGCCAGGGGGATTTCCGAGGAGAATATTGGTTTGATGATTGATTTCTTTACTGCCGATTGCAGTTGTGTAATTAAGGATGACTTACCTGGAATAAGTATCCTTTACAAATCAAATTGGGAGAACCCTAAGCCTGCACAGGTAAATGCAATTATCGATGCGAACCCACTTCTGGAACATCATTAAATGGAGGAAGATACCCTGAAATATGATTCGTTGAAGCCCAGGCCTTTGCCGAAATGGCTGACAGATCAACGCGACGGCTTAAATACTTATCAACCTGAAAAAATCGAATTTAAAGAAGACAATTCGCTGAATATAGCATTTGTTTCCACTGGTATTGCTACCCTGTTGATAGTTGTTTTTTTGACAGTTTTTCTCCTTCTTAGAAACAAAAAAAGAAAATAGAATGAATCCTCTCCAATTGGTCATAAAGGAGCTTATTTACCGGAAATCAAATTCATTGGTTATTTTGCTGACTGTAATTGTGGCCGCTACCGTTTCCATCGCTATTTATACACTGAGTAAAGCCAGCGAAAATGAAACACGTAAGATAATGCGGGAGCAAGGTTTAAACCTTTATATTTTCCCGAAAGGGACCAACCTGCTTGATTTTTATTCTGTTAATAATACGCCTACTTTCCCTGAAGATTATGTAGATTCACTAGCCGGGTCAAAATCGTTTGATGCGGTCAGGCATCTTACGGGCATTCTGCAAATCAAATATCCCGAATGGACAGACCCGAATGGTTCCCGGATTCAGATTGTTCTTATGGGTTATAGAGATGAGGCAATGCAGCGTTTTTTATCCAAACAGGAAACAATGGGTTTCGATGTTGAAAAAGGTACAGTGCATGTAGGAGCATTGCTGGCAGCAAATATTCCGGAAGGCGAACAATTTAAAATCATGGGTAAAGATGGGGTGATGCGGGAGTTCAAAATTGAAAAAAGGCTCAATGAAGGTAGAGGCATAATTGACCAGGGAGTTGCATTTTACCTGGAAGACCTACAGGATCTTCTTGGAATGGAGGGACAGATCAATAAAATTGAAGCGCTGGGTTGTGTTTGTCACGATGGGCGGATTAAGAATGCAAGGAATCAAGTGCAAAAATTATTTGCTGATCTTGAAGTTACTGAAATAAGTAGCATTGCTGATGCACGGGAGAATCAGCGTGCAATGATGAATAAATACGGTTCTTTCATTATTCCATTCGTAATTCTAGCATCCTTGCTCATCTCTGGACTTCTGTTTTATACCAATGTAACAGCAAGGCAGAATGAAATCGGATTGATGAAGGCGATAGGAAAAGGCAACTGGTATATTTCATCTATGATCCTTATGAAAGCATTTATCCTGGGACTTTTAGGTAGTATTATAGGTTTCTTTCTGGGTTCCATGTTTGCCTCATTCTTTGGCAGAGAAATTTTCAAATTTACTGCTATGGATATAAAACCTATGTGGAACATCTTTGGAATTGGCTTACTCATTTTTCCGATATTGTGGATGTTGGCTGGCTGGATACCGGCCTTGCTCACCACACAAGTTGACGCAGCACGAACCCTTAGTCGGGAATAAAGAATTAAAGGATGAAAACAATATAATATGCTTGATATCAATCATATATCCAAAGTCTATCGAAACGGGGATCAACGGTTTACAGCTCTTGATGATGTGACCTGTCAGGTTGAAAAGGGTGATTTTGTAGCTATAGTAGGGGAAAGTGGCTCTGGTAAATCAACCCTTTTGAATACAATTGGAGGTTTGATTCACCCCGATTCCGGACAGGTTTTATACAAAGGCAGGAATATTTATTCACTGAACAGCAGTGAAGCCAATTTTTACCGAAAAAGAAATGTTGGGTTT
>CAVVRY010000005.1:0-31565 GCA_963750735.1 uncultured Bacteroidales bacterium
CGGATTGCTATTATCAAGGATTTTGCTGATAATTTCGAGCAACTTACCGATGAGAAAGCCGATGCGTTATGGTTGGGAGCCATGCAGTATAATCAGGAACTGCTAAAGTTGGAGAAAATGTATTACAAAAAATTCAAAAAAATACTTCCAGCAGGTAAAGCAGCCCGGTTTTTCCAGGCAGAAAATAAGATTGAAACCATGATCGATGCACAACTAGCCCTGGCATCTCCGAATGATAGAAACAAAATAGCCTAGGATAATCCTCATATATTATGATACAGGAAAAGACATCGGGCCACACCAGCCAATTGAACCCGCCTCCCCCGGGGAAGATTCGATCACCGGGGGGGCGATCTTCATTCTTGGATTTGCCAGTCGAGCGTTCATTCCACTGGTCCTATCATCTGATTTTCCGGATTGGCTGGTGGCAGGGCTTACCGGATTACTGGCTTTCGGTATTCCAGAACTCTTTATGATCATTGCCGTGGCCATTCTGGGGAAAGATGGATTTGCCTACCTGAAAAAACTCCTGGGAAAACATCCTGAAACCACTGGCTCCGCCCAGACGAGGTTAGCAGGGCAAGGTATAATGTGGGACTGGTACTTATTCTGCCCTGCCGATCCTGATGTTGGTCATTCTTCTCACCCTACCTGAGCCTTAGAGTTTCACTATTATGGGGGATATCCCGTTTTATTCTACATCCGGTTTCTGACTCTGATGACTCCTTGCCAGTGCTGTTTGTTTTGGGAGGGAAATTTCTGGGACAAGCTCCGGGCATTATTCATCCACCGGGCAAAAGTGATCGTTCCCCCCACAGAGACCGGTCACAAAAACCACATAAGCATCATGCCCAAAGGATTGAAAATATACCTTATCTGCTCCATCCTGATAATCCATGGGTTGGGCATTGCAGCTCAAAAACATGAAGATGGTATCGGTGCCGATCATCACCCTGATGCCGAACATGGGAGCCGGGCATAAAATCACCCTGGTGATGGCGAATTCTTTTATTAATAATTCTTTTTCGGATCAGGCCAATAACATCCTTATTATTCCAACATTTGGATTCAATTACGATTACTTTTTCAATTCAAGATGGGGACTCGGTTTGCACACCGATATCCTTTTGCAGCAATACAGAAAGTTGAAAAACATGGTGGCCATGAAGAGATCCTAAGGGAAAATCCTGTCGGCCTGGCCGGTATGGTTCTTTTCAAACCTCATCACCGGTGGGTGCTCATGGCCGGGTATGGTGTAGAGGTAGAAAAACACTGAAAATTTCAAATGATAAGAGTCGGCGCTGAAATAGCATGCATTGCCCAAACACTGGGAGCTTGGATTTAGCCTTGAATTCGACTATAAGATAAATACATACAGCTCTCTAATGTTCGGGGTGGGATTTAGCAAGATGCTGGGGAGAAAAAACAAAACGATAACTTAACACAAAATAAAGTAGATTAAACATCTCAATGCATTTAAATTTTTCTGTTATAACAATTAAAATCTAGTATTATGAAAACATTTGAAATCACTACTAATTATTAGTTTCCTGTTTATTACTTCTGTGTATGCACAGGACCAAAATGAAAAAACTGATTTTTACAAGTGCAATAGCTTTTATGCTTTTTGCAGGACTATTTGCACAAAAAAACCAAAAACCCAACATCCTCGTTATCTGGGGTGACGATATTGGCAGGTCTAACATAAGTGCCTATACAATGGGCATGATGGGCTATCAAACCCCCAACATCGACAGGATAGCAGATGAAGGAATTATTTTTACAGATTACTATGGTGAGCAGTCGTGTACTGCTGGCCGCTCTTCCTTCATTACCGGACAAAGTGTGTTTCGGACTGGTCTGTCTAAAGTGGGCCTTCCTGGTTCTGACCTTGGTATGCGAATAGAAGATCCTACCATAGCAGGATTGTTGAAGGATCAGGGTTATGCTACTGGTCAATTTGGAAAAAATCATTTAGGCGACCGTGATGAAATGTTACCTACCAATAATGGTTTTGATGAGTTCTTAGGAAATCTTTATCATTTAAATGCCGAAGAGGAGCCAGAGTTAGAAGACTATCCCAGGGATTTTATTACATCCGATGGAACTACATTTCTTGAGAGATATGGCCCAAGAGGCGTGATAAAATCTTCGGCAGATGGGAAAATTGAAGATACCGGACCTTTAACCAAAAAAAGAATGGAAACCATTGATGATGTAACGGTAGCTGCAGCCATCGATTTTATCAAAAGACAAGAGGATGCAGGAAATACATGGTTTGTATGGTGGAGTGGAACGCGGATGCATTTTAGAACACATGTTAAAGATGAACTAAGAGGAATTTCGGGGCAGGATGAGTATTCAGATGGTATGGTTGAGCATGATATGCACATTGGTCAATTTCTAGCATTACTGGATGAATTGGGAATAGCAGACAATACCATTGTATTTTATTCTACTGATAATGGTCCTCATTATAACACATGGCCGGATGCAGCATCTACTCCATTTCGCGGAGAAAAAAATACCAATTGGGAAGGTGGTTGGAGGGTTCCTGCTATGGTTCGCTGGCCAGGTCAAATCCCTGCAGGTACAATAAGTAACGAAATAGTCCATCACATGGATTGGTTACCTACTTTCTTGTCTATTGCAGGAAAGTCCGATATCAAGGAAGACCTTTTGGATGGATATAGCTCAAGTGCAATGAACAGAGATTATAAAATACACCTTGATGGTTATGACATTACGGAACATCTTAAGGATCCACAAAATGTTAAAAGTGGAAGAGAAGAGATCTTTTATTTTTCGGATGATGGAGATTTAACTGCATTAAGATTTAACGACTGGAAACTCATTTTTATGGAACAAAGATCTCAGGGTACTTTCGAAGTTTGGGCAAATCCATTTACTCCTTTGCGTGTACCTCTTATGTTCAACTTAAGAAGAGATCCCTATGAAAGAGCGCAGATTACATCCAATACCTACTACGATTGGTTGATGGATCATGTGTTTTTTATGGTACCGGCTCAAACTTATGTCGGTAGCTTTTTAAGTACTTTCAAGGAATATCCACCACGTCAGAAAGCAGCAAGCTTTAGCCTCGATCAGGTGATGGAGAAACTAGAAGGCGGTTACGACGGCCAATAAATTTCATAATAAAAAATTTCAAAACAGAATCCTTTAATTAGGATTCTGTTTTAGTTAAATATTAAAGCAAATGAAAAAGTTGATCCCAGTATTATTGACAATTCTTTTTCTATACTCTTGCACACAGCTGCAGGAGCAGCAAGAAACAATACCAACTGATCCTCTCCCATCCTGGAATGATGGAAATACAAAGCAGGCAATAATAGATTATGTTATGGATGTTACCAATCGTGAAAGCGAAAACTTTATTCCTGTTTCTGATCGAATTGCAACATTTGATAATGATGGAAACCTGTGGTCAGAACAACCGGCATATTTCCAATTATTATTTGCCATGGATAGAATTAAAGCCCTGGCTCCGGATCATCCCGAATGGGAAACACTACAACCATTTAAAGCTGTTTTAGAAAATGATATGAAAGAATTGGGAAAATACGGTGTACATGGCATACTGGAACTGGTTATGGCTTCTCATGCAGATATGACTACAGAGGAGTTTGAAACGATCGTTAAAAAGTGGTTGGCAACATCAAAACATCCGAGGTTTGATAAGCCCTTCACAGATCTGGTGTATCAGCCTATGCTTGAGTTATTGCAATTTTTAAGAGATAACGATTTTAAAACTTTTATTGTTTCTGGCGGAGGGATAGAATTCATGCGTCCATGGGTTGAAGAGGTTTATGGAATTCCTCTTGATCAGGTAGTTGGAAGTAGTATTAAAACGGAGTATGATTATAATAATGGGAACCCTGTAATCAAGAGATTACCCGAAATGGATTTTATTGATGATGGATCGGGAAAACCCATTGGGATTCATAAATTTATTGGTAAAAAGCCGGTTTTTGCTTCTGGAAATTCAGATGGTGATCTGCAAATGATGCAATGGACAGCTTCCAATAAGTATAAAAGTTTTATGCTCTACCTTCATCATACTGATGATGATCGTGAATGGGCTTATGACCGGGAATCTTCTTTTGGTAGATTGGATAAAGGATTAGATGAAGCTAAAGAAAAGGGTTGGACCGTTGTTGATATGAAAATGGATTGGAAATACATTTATCCTCAATAATTTATAAAAGAAAACTAATATTAACTAAGTGAAATTGATAAATGAAATAAACGAAGTACATGGATTTTTATCTTAAATTCAGACAATAATGGAAAGATTACACCAACTTTTATTGCTTTTATAAATTACCCTGTTCGTTTTGTTTGGAAATATTTCCATGGCCCAGGAGCATAATGAAGTAGCTAACCATAACATTGGAAGCCATCGCTTAACGCTTATTATGGGAAACGCTTTTATAAATAATTCATTTACGGATGAAACAGATAATATTTTGATTGTTCCTGCTTTTGGTTTGAACTATGACTATTTTTTTAATGCCAAATGGGGATTGGGTGTTCATTCTGATATACTTATGCAACAATTTAAAATCGAAAAACATAATGACCATGAGGAGATTGTGCGTAAAAACCCCATCGCAATTTGTGGTATATTGCTTTTTAAGCCTCATCACCGTTGGACACTTGTAGCCGGTTATGGAGTGGAAGTTGAAAAACATGAAAATTTCCAATTAATTAGAATTGGTGGCCGAATATGGCATTGAATTGCCAAAAAACTGGGAATTGGGATTTTCATTGGAATTTGATTTCAAACCAAAGGCATATAACAGCTTATTATTTGGTGTTGGATTTAGCAAAATATTTCACAGAAAGAATCCAAACCTAAATATGAATTAGATGGAATTAATCGAAAAGGGTCAGGAATGGCTTTAGAGATAGATACAGTTAGACATATAATTTTAATAAAAATTCCAAAGAAAGTATTACTAACATTAACTTTAATTTACAATATGAGAAAACAAATTATCTTACTAATTTTTGCCTGCTTTATTACTATATCAATTTATAGTCAAGAAGAGGATGAAGCTGCACAAAGCCGCGAGTCAATGGCTGTTGATGCAACAGCCTCACAATGGAGTTTCCAATTTGCATACCAATGGATGCCACAGTATTACACTGATGTGGTAAATGGAAATCCACGCCCATTAGGTCTGGATAACTATGCTCAATTGCGGATTGTTGCTCCAATAGCACTTAAGAAGCTAACTATTCTTCCAAGATTAACCATACGGCACTATGAAGATCTTCAGAATGGTAAAACAGGTTTTGGAAATACAGAACTTTTTGGACTAATTATTCCCAAGTTTACTGATTGGGGTAGCGGACGAGCAGGTATTGGACCTCTCGTTACAATGCCAGGGAATCCTGATGTCGCAAAAGACGAGTGGGGCTACGGTGTAGCAGCTGCAATTGTAAACAATACAGGTCAGTTTTTCTATGGTCTGTTACTTACACAATCGTGGCGTGCTGTAGACCCAAATGCTCTATCTCCAGGCCAATCAGATACAAATCCTCTTGGAATTGCCCCGTTTCTTAATTACCGTTTTGGAAAAACCGGTTTATATATTCAAACTGGCGATATCATTGCCTTGTATGACTGGAATACAAAGAAGTTTTACCTACCTTTGGGTGCAAGATTTGGGAAAGTTTGGGTTTGGAAAAAAGGTTCATTAAACCTTTATGGGGAATATAGAACCAGTGTAATTTATAAGTCATGGGAGGGATCTGCTGTCAAAAATTCCTATCGCATAAACGTTTCATACTCAATACCTGTTGGAGGTAAAAAATAAGATAAAGTGATTCAATGAATGAGTTGTATTTATATTAAAAAATATAAATCATGCGTAAAAATATTATTTTAATTTGTTTGGTATGCATAGCATTTACAACATACTCACAGCAGGAGGAAGATCATTACCTGTTCAGAGATGGCAAGCTTAAGCTTTCCACCTTTTATGCCGAGATCAATCCTTCTACATCATTCTCAGTAATGAATGAGCAGCTTGTTAATGTGTTTGAACTTTCAGGAGGTTTTATCCTGAATAATAAATTTTACCTGGCCTTCTTTTCAACCGGTTCTCCAAAAATTAATACGGTGAGTATCCCAGAACCTGGAACCCAGGAGTATGACGATTGGGTGGATGCCGGTGTAGAAATGGATCAAATTAGTTTAGATGCTGAATTTTTATATGTTAAATTCAAACATACAGGTTTGCGCATAGGTTATATGCACAAAACATATAGAACCGTATTCTGGAGAGCTGGCTTGCAATTTGGATTTTCCGGAGGGCTTAACATGACAGAGGATCAAACATTTTTAGGCTTATTTGATAATAAAGTATTTGAATCAAAAATAATTACCATTGAACCTCATTTTGGAGGAGGTGTAAACCTGCTTCCCTGGTGGAGGTTACATCTTGATGTTGGCTACAGATTAATGAGTGTTGATAAAAGAGTTTTAACGGCTACCCAGACAGATAGTTTTACATTTAAGTTGGGATTCTCATTTGGTAATTTCAAGTATAAATAAATTGCCAATCAGGTTACCTTTTGAAAAAAGGTGGATTTCAAGTATCTTAAATCAATAGGATAATTTTTAAAACAAAATAATACTTATTTTGCTAAATAATTCGATTAAGTTATATAATTTTTAAAAAACACAAAAATGAGAAAGACAATTGGTTTAATTTCAGGGGTATTATTGCTCCTTTTAATGGTTGGGTGTTCATCCCTTAAGGTTACTTCTGACTATGATAAAAGCGTTGATTTCAATGCAATAAAAACTTACGATTACTATGGATGGGCCGAAGATAGTGATCAAATTCTTAATAGATTTGATAAGGAGCGTATTGAAAAAGCATTTGGAGAAGAATTTAATAAACGTGGCATGAGCTATGTTGAGGAAGGTGGAGATGTGACTGTAGCACTGTATATTGTTACTGAGCAAAAAACACAAACTACTGCCACTACAACAGGAGTTGGTGTAGGTGGAGGTTATGGCGGGTATGGTTATGGAGGTTATTATGGCTATGGTCCTGGCTATGGTTGGGGTGGAGGCATGGCAACTACTACATACAACGATTATGATTATACAGTTGGGAACCTTGTAGTAAGTGTATTTGATATCGAGAAAAAACAATTAATCTGGACCAGTGTTGGATCAGGTACCGTTGGAGAAAATCCCGATACCCGGGAAAAGAACATCCCTAGAGTTGTTGCGGCAATAATGAAAAAATACCCGGTTCAACCAGCGAAGAAGTAATTTTTTAAATTATTGTGTATAATAACTAAATCTGGGTCTTATAATTAAATAATACAATATTTGATCCAGATTTTTTTCAAATCCAGCTGAAAGCAGAGCTTTTAAACTGACACTTTTTATGGAAACAAATTCTGTCCCACCAAAAGGAAGGTTAATAGCCGGGTCCATTGTGTTTATTTCCGGATTCTTGAGTCCTGCATTAATTCCCGTGGTATTATCAACCAGTTTAAGTCCTGGACTCAAAACCACCCTGACAGGACTTTTAGCGCTAGGAATTCCCGAACTATTTATGGTCGTTGCCGCTGCTATTTTAGGCAAAGAAGGATTTAGCTGGCTAAAGCAAAAAATTTGGAGTTTCTTTAAAAAATATGGTCCACCTGACAAAGTTAGCAGAGCAAGATTTCGTATTGGCCTTTTTATGTTTTGTTTTCCACTGGTTTTAGCCTGGGCCCTTCCTTATTTCGGTAACCACATTCCCTATTATGAATCAAATAAGCTTTGGTTCTTCATAGCTGGAGATGTAATGTTTATTGTTAGCTTTTTTGTTCTTGGAGGAGATTTCTGGGGAAAAATAAGATCTCTTTTTATCCACGAGGAGTAAATGAAAAGTCATAATTCTATAAACAATCAAAGAACTTGTCTCAGGATTTCATTTCTGCTTATCATTTTAATATATCTACCTTCTAAGCAAATTCAAGCGCAAGAACTGGAACCCCGAAGCCTTACAAATCTGCCGGTAGGTACCAATTTTATAGCGGCAGGTTATAGTTTTTCCAAAGGTGACATATTGCTTGATCCGGCATTTCCTATTGAAGACCTGAACGCACAGCTCCACACATTCCTGGGAGCCTACGTGCGTTCAATTAACTTTTTCGGTTTATCCAGTAAAGTGGATGTTATTGTTCCTTATGCATTTGGCAATTGGACTGGTTTTTATACAGGCATTGATACTGCAACAAGTCGTTCGGGATTTGGAGATATTCGTGTTCGTTTATCTGTAAACATGCTGGGTGCCCCGGCTTTAAATGGCTCTCAGTTTGCGGAGTACAAACAAAAAACAATTTTTGGAATGAGTATACAGGTGATTCTGCCCATAGGCCAATATTTTCCTGAAAAACTAATTAACCTGGGGTCTAACCGTTTTACTTTTAAGCCTCAAATTGGTATCTCACATCGTACGGGCCCGTGGATCCTTGAAGCTTATCTGAGTGGCTGGTTCTTTTTAACAAATCCTGATTTTTTTGGAGGAAATAAGCTGAATCAAAATCCTTTGATGGCAATTAAGTTCCATACAATTCGCTCACTCCCAAAAGGCATGTGGATAGCCGGAGGTATTGGATATGGTATTGGAGGCCAGGCGCTTATAAATAATGAAGAAAGGGATTCCCGAATCTCAGCATTAAGATTAGGAATTACCTTTGCCTTTCCTTTTAAAACTTATCATGCTTTGAAAATTAATTTCAACAGTGGCTTTCGGTTTGAACAAGGACCAGACTTCGATGCTTTTGGAATTTTATACCAGTATAGGTGGGGAAAACTTAAATAATAATTTTAAACTAGGTAATTATGTTGCGAAAAATTTTTACGGGAAATAAGGAAATGACAGAAGCTATGAAAGAACGTGGTTTCAAACAGATGATCCGGGTAATTACAATCATAGATGTACTCTATGCTCTGTTAATTTATCAATTGTTTAACCTGATGCCGAGGCCCGAAGTAGATGGCTTTACCAGAGAGGAATTAACAGAAGTGCTTAGTAATAGCTACGTTAACTACCTGGGAATTTTTGTTGGCCTGGTTCTAATTTTACTTTACTGGGGTCAGAGCAACCTGCAATATGGAAATATGGACCGCACCGATGAGCGTCATTCTGTGTTATCTATACTTCAGGTTTTCTTCCTGATGTTATACCTATATTTTATACGACTTGACCTGCAATTTGACAGTCCGGTATTGACTCTTCAAATGCAAAGTATTACCCTGGCCCTGGCAGGATTCTTCTCAGTATGGGGCTGGTATCACGCAAATAAAAACGGATTAATATCCAAATCATTGACTTCTCTTGAAAAAGACCAGGTTTATCTAAAATTAATGCCCGAACCGGTTACAGCTATTCTGACCATACCATTTGCTGCAATTGGTCCCATTTACTGGACCTTTTCATGGTTGCTTTTAATCCCGGTAAGCTGGATTTTAAAAAGGAGCAGGAACCGAATGAAAACAAATTAAAAAACATGGTTTGTTTTAAATTTAGTTTTGCCAGGCGAGAATATTGCTATGGTTTCTTCTTCTTGCTCACATCGAATCGTTTTCCAATATAAAATCGGATTTTTTGTGTTCCAAGATCAATGTTATAATTGTTATAGCTAAAATTTCGAAAAATGTTGGATGCAACAAAACCAGCATAAAACCACTTAAATTCATAGCTTAGAGAGGCCCTGGCAAGTAATTGGGCAGCCGGTTGAGTTTCTATTCCTCCTGTACCATCAATGGCCTTTAAAGAAACTTTTTGAACTCCAAAGCCAGGAATCAAGCTAAGATTTATCGAAAAATTCTTCTTAATGACAAAGGTATACATATACCCTACTGATACTCCCACCGAAAGTAAGTCAAACTCTGAAAGATCAAAATCAGTCTGAATACTATCCCGAACTTCCCTGGGAATAAAACCATTATCAGTGCGTCCAGCATCTGTATGAGCGAATATTCCAAGGATAAAACTGCCTGCACTCCTGTTTTGTATCTGCGTTTTATTATAGGCAGCCTTATAGGAATATTTCTTGTTATTAAAAATATAGAATCCCATAAGCCCAATGGAGGAGATACTCATGTCCGGTATTTGTGGTTGGTAATCTTTATCCCAGTTCATAAAATCTTTCGGGTTTGAAAGAAAATATCCTTTATAGCTCTGAATGTAGCCATCAAATCCGAACCAGGTGCCGAAAACACTCACCTGCAAATCAAAAGCGGAGGTTTTTCCATATTTATAAATTCGGTTTTGAGATTGAGGTAACCCAAAAGACAGTCCAATACCAATAAATTTAAAATTAAAACCAATCCCTAGATTGGTTTTTCCATTTGGCCTGAGGATATAATTTCTATTCTCATCATTAATATTTAAGCTGTTAAATTTGGTCAGGGTAAACAGCCTAATAGCAAGATGATCTGTCAGGTCAGTAAAATATTCTTCAGTACCTTTTGACAGAGAGTCAAGCGATTGTCCATACCCCTTGAAGTCAGAAGTAAACGCAAAAAAAAGTGCTATAACCAATAATCTTCTCAAACAGGCTGATTTAATGTTCACTAAATATACAAGAAATTTTTATGATTTTGTAACCAGGCAATTTTACTACTGCATTACAAAACTTCTTTTCACACTGCGATAGTGCACATATTATGAATATATTTGCTAAAAACACGATCATATGAGTCTTCCAAACCTCAAAAAAATCAAAATTTATAGTTTAGGTGGATCTATTGACAAAACCTACTCAATGAAAGAAAGTGATTTTGTTGTCCACGATCCTCAGGTTGATTCAATATTAAAGCAGGCAAATGTTACAGTTCCCTATGAAATTGAGGAAGTCTTACGCAAGGATAGTCTTGAAATAAATGAAGAGTGAAAGGGAAGAATCTTCGCAAAAAAATTTTAGGAGATTCCTGTGATCATATTATTATTACCCATGGTACAGATACAATGCATTTAACTGGACAAGCCTTATCATCAATTAAAGAAAAAGTTATTGTTATTACCGGAGCAATGCGGCCCGCTTCATTCAAAGAAACCGATGCAAATTTTAATATTGGAGCTGCATTTATCGCTGTCCAGACAATGCCTCCCGGAGTATATATGGTAATGAATGGAAAAATATTCAACCCCGCAAAGGTGGTAAAGAACTTTGATAAGAAGACATTTGAAGGAACTTAAACTCTGTTCAACTTTAAAATATATCATAACATGCGTACAATTTTAACCAAAGATGCTCCGCTACCTGGAGGCCATTATTCCCAGGCAATAGAACACGCCGGAATTATATATGTTTCAGGTCAGTTGCCAGTCAATCCTAAAACTGGTGAGAAATGCCTTGGATCTATTGAGGACCAGACAAAACAGGTATTGGAAAATGTATCTTCTATTCTCAAGGCCTCAAACAGCAGTGTGAATAACATTTTAAAAATGACGGTTTATATTTCAGAAATTGAATTATGGGATCGTGTAAATAAAGTATACGCCGACTTTTTTGGAGAGCATAAACCAGCCCGGGTAATTGTACCAGCAAAAGGTCTACATTTCGGCTTTGGTATTGAAGTAGATGCCATTGCAAAAATCAATGATTAGGCAGATTTTTTGATTTTAAATGATATCAATAAGTTAATTTCAGTAATCCAATCTATTCAAGGAAAGCTATGCCTCAATTTCAACCCTTTTTAATGGAGCGAATGATGTCCGAGTTTGAGCAGGATGTTGACTATAATCTTTCTGAAAGCGGAGTTCATCCAATTTTACTTAAAGACCTTATTGACGAATCTCCCCAACTCTATGAAGATATTCTAAATACTGAACTCAATTACCCTCATGTTAATGGTATTCCTGAACTTCGAAGGAATATTGCAAATCTTTACAATGGAGCTAAACCTGATAATGTTTTGGTGACTGTAGGTGCTATTGAGGCTAACTATATTTCTATTCGTACCCTTCTGGAACCTGGTGATGAAATAGTGATCATGTTGCCAAATTATATGCAGATATGGGGTATTGCTAAGAATCATAAGTTAGAGGTAAAATCTTTCCACTTGCAGGAAAAAGCAAACTGGGCACCAGACATTGCCGAACTTGAATCTGTTGTAACAACTAAAACAAAATTAATCGCAGTTTGTAACCCGAACAATCCTACCGGCCGGATACTTTCTGAAACTGAAATGAATAAAATTGTTGATTGTGCTGATAAAGTAGGGGCATGGATACTTGCTGATGAAGTTTATCGCGGAGCTACCCGCACTTCAGACAAGGAAAACTCATCTTTTTATGGCCGTTATGATAAGGTTTTGGCCATTGGCAGCATGAGCAAGGCTTATGGTTTGCCTGGATTACGAATTGGCTGGGTATTAGGGCCTGAAAATACTTTGAATGATATCTGGGCAAGGCATGAATATACTACAATAAGTGCATCCATGATATCCAATAAGCTTGCCGCCATTGCCCTTTCACCCGAGGTTCGACCTCGCTTGTTGAATCGAACACGAAAATTTATCCGTGGCGGTTATCCTATCCTAAAAGAATGGATGGACAATCATCCCAATACGTTTACACATAGCCCACCGGATGCAGCAGCCATTGCATTTATTCGATACCATCTTGATATAAACTCTACCGAATTAGCCGATCGTCTTCGTCGAGACAAAAGTGTATTGATAGTGCCAGGTGATCATTTTGGACTGGATAATTTTATCCGGGTTAGTTTTGGACTACCTGCCGAATACCTCAAACCGGCATTGGATCGAATGCATGAACTAATTCTTGAGCTTGGAAATTAAGTACTCATTTGTAAGCAGTTAATAAAAAAATTATTCTCTTTCCAATGCTCTTTCCAATATAAATTTTGAAATTTGAATATCCTGGGTGGCAATTCCAGTAAGATCGGCAATGGTAATATCCTCATCTCTTCTCCGGTAACCTCCTGATGAAATAATTTCACCCAATTCTACCAATCGTTGTTTTATCAAAAGATTCTTTTGAAATGCCTTGTGAATTTCCCCATGAACCTGACATTGCTGTGCACTGTCCAAAACAATCAGATTAGCCCTCTCAAGTATTGTTATATCAAGCTCCTGCTTTCCGATAGTATCGGCTCCAACAGCAGTTATATGAGCGCCCTTTTGGAGGTCCTCTTCAAAAAATATAGGGGAAGTAGAGGGCGTTGTAGTAATGATTAAATTGCATTCTCTTCCAATAAGTCTGCTATCCTGGGTGGTTATTATATCATAACCTTTGATGGTCATATCCTTTTTATAAGCTTGAAGTTTTTCATCAGATCTACCCCAGACGAATACCTTTCTGCAATCTACCACACTTTTCAGGTATTCCAGTTGCAACCTGGCCTGAATGCCAGAGCCCATAATCCCAATGGCCTTTACCTTTTTAGGAGCTAAATATTTTGAAACAATAGCACCTGCAACCGCGGTTCGTATATCTGTAAGTAATCCTTCATCTAAAAGTATTGTTTCCAATACGCCTGTCTTTTGACTGAAAACCAGGTTAAGTCCATTACTCGATGACAAACCCAAAGACGGATTTTCATAAAATCCTGATGCAATTTTTACGACATAATGTGAGTCACCCTGAACATAGCCATACTTAATATGCATATCTCCGGGAGGAGAATTAAAAGTTAGTGTTCCGACTGGGGGTACAACTGCCAAACCTGAGGAGTATGAGGTAAAAGCTTCTTCGATATATTCAATCAAAGTATCAGGTGTTGTCTCCTTAAGTATGTTTTCAATTTCAATTCTATTAAATACTTTGGCCATAACTGTTTTTTTCATTCAATATCAACTTCATCGAAAAGTCATTGAAGTTTTCATAAAACAATTGACTAATCTCTTTTCGCTAAAACCGGTTTATTCATTGTATTATAGAAATCTGCAAGAATAGCTTCCTTCCCAAAGTTTTCCCATATAATAATTTTATGCTTATTATCAGGACGTTCCTCCCATTCCTCCTCAATAAGAGTGGGAGCCGGAATAGATTTAGCCTCTCCCCATGAAGGGTCTTTTACTATTGCGACAGCAACCATATCGAACAAAGCACGTGAGGGAGGGTCACCATAAAGGTCAATATTTTCAAACAGGTTTACTGAATAATCCCCAAAACAGGTAAAATCACCACCATTTCGCCCAGTTATTGCTTGCACCTTGGGACCAACGCCTGGCATATTTTTCGCAATATCATCTGGAGTGACCTTTACTGCATCAGAACCCGAAGGTTTGCCATACCGGACCATTACCATTTCAAATGGAACATCCTGCTCCAGGATATAGTTAAGTGCCGGAATGTCATTTTCCTGGTTATATTCTCCTTTTTCAGGGTAATTTGATCCCAACCAGACAATTCTGACTTTATTCTTAATGTCAGGGGCTTTTTCAAGAGCCAGGGCAATATTTGTAAGCTTTCCAACAGGCAGTAGTACCAATTTATCATCTCTTGGTATTCGGGCCTCCTCAATAATAAATTCAACCGCCTCCTTGCCATCATATTCATTTTCATTTATATAAGCCTTAATGTCCTCAAAGTCTGCATTCGACCCAGAATATAATGGAATGTCTGCACTAACATTACACAGGGATAGAATCCGTTGGGCTTCCATAAAATGTTCGCCTATTTCTCCTCCATTGAAAGTGGCATTAACTGTAACTCCTCTTACATCAAATGTTTCCCCGCTGAAAAGCATGTATGCCATGGCATGTTGATCATCCAATTCGTTGTTGGCATCTGTATCAAAAATGACAGGAATCTTTGCCGGAGTTTCTGATTTCTTTATAGAATTGGCTTGCTTTTCGTTTGAATTATTTGATTCAGGATTGCATGCAAATAGAATTCCCATACCAAGAAATACAACAATAAAATTCTTACTCATAATTATAGATTAAAAAATTAGTAAAAGTTTCTTCAATATTCTTTTTTAGCTAACACAAACCAATACTAAACCATAAATCTAAATAATTATTAATTAATCATTCTTTCTTAATTCACTATCCCAACCTGATACTCCCGCTGATACAATAAATTTCATAACTTCTGCAGGATTTATATCTATGGGTTTTATTAAATTTTTAGGGACAATAAACAATTCTCCGGAAAAATTATATGAATGTGGAAAATAGACTGCCGATTTTTCACTTTCATCAAGTTTTGATAAATCGTCTTCCGTCATAAAACCCAGTTTTTCAAGATTTGATATAGGATTAACCAGCACAAGTACAGGCTTATTAAATTTTCTTTCCTTACCAACGAAAGCAGAAAACAAATCATTTAGAGCAGAATAAAATACCTTTAAAATTGGGATTTTGTTAATAATTCTGTTGATAAGGGCTTTAATTGGCCTTGCAATAATTGTATTCCCAATTATGCCAATCAAAATGAGAAGCAGAACAAATACCAATAATCCTAAGCCAGGAATATCAACATGGAAAATTTTTTGTAAGGCATCCCTCAATAGGTTATCAGCAAAAATGAAAATTATATAAATAAAATATATGGTTATACCCAGAGGTGAAATAAGCAGTAATCCCTGAAGGAAATATTTAATTATTCTTTTCATGATTTAAGATACTTTAGAAATTTATAAGGATTAAAAAAATTTGGCAAATAATTGCAATTTAATATTGTTTAGTGCAGAATACTATTTTGGCGATTAACTTTCAGGTGGTCTATATCTTCTCCAAAATCCGTAAGTACTTAAAGATGTATAAGCTACAAACCTGTTTACAATTTTATACCTCATCAGGAAGTGTAAAATCCTGTAAATTAAGAAGACAAAAACCAGAAAAATAAATGTATAAACCACAAACCAGATTTTTTCAGTTAGAAGTGATTGTTTAATCAATTCCCATAGACCAAACTGTTTCATTAATAAAATCATAATGGGAGAAATCACCATTGATGAAATAATAAATAATGAAATGGCAAATGTCTGCATTGTTTCAATAGCTCTTTCAGGACAGTGATTTATACAGCGCATGCAACTTTCACATCTATATGACCAGAAGGGACGTTCATTCACCAGAATTATCGCTTTCACCGGACATTGGTTTATACATTTCATGCATTTATTACAGGCATCTGTTGCTATAAGTGTTTTTGAAAGGAAAAATCGTCCAAAGAAATAGTATCCAATGGCAAATGGTGTTAATGCTAAATCTATTGGTAATGAAAGTAATGCTTTATACCTCCTTTTTCCTTGAAATAGGTTTAAGGCAAAACGGTTAACTTTTTTCCGATAATGATTATACATAGAATCAACAGTTTTTGGCCTTAACGCAGGATGAAGAAGTAACCAATTAGAAGGTAAATCCAGAGGTTGCATGCCTACAACACGAAATCCCTTTGATCTGAGAATCAATGCTGGTAATATCTGAGCAAGTCCACTTAATCCGGGCAGGAAAAGCTTTGACAATTTCAATCCACCTCGTGTATTTAAAATAAAAACATCGGAATTTTTAAGTTTAGGAAATTTGCTGATAAACTTTAAGGCAATGGGTGGTAGATTGAAACCATGAGTTGGAAATAGAAAGCCAATTAAAGCATTACCTGTAAAGTCTGGAGGGTCTACACTTTCAAATCTGTCAATGCTAATTAACCGGGTTCGCATTCCGCTGTGTTCAGCTACCTCTTGAATCCACCTGGCTGCATTTCTGGCATTTCCGGTTCCGGAAAAATAATATACAATCAGGTTGTTGTATTTTATCAAATTCTCTTTCATATAAATATATCCAACAGCTTATTCTGACTGGATGAAAAGAAATTGAATTTATCGGACAAAATATTCTGAATGCCGGTAGAATAATAAGGCTAAATGAATTTATGAATGACTAGTTTTTAGTTTCAATTACTACTACACCATTGCCTCCACGGGTGCCATAAATTGCTGCTTCATTGTCTTTCAATATATTGATTGATTTAATCTGGCAAGGCTGTATCCAGTCAATTGCACCGGTTGATGATCCATTTACAATAATAAGTGCCTGTGTTTGGCCACTGAAAGATCCACTTCCACGGACATATACGCTTCCACCAGAAATTGTTATTCCTGAAAATTCACTTCTGATCAATTGGAAGATATCTGTGTATTTACAATAATCAATACTCTGTTGTGAAAGGTTACTAATTCCATAAGTGAGGTCCTCCTCTGTAATATAGCCATCTAATACAACCCGCTCTCGATTTGGTTTAGAATCAATAAAAAGTAGGTTTATACTTATTGAGTCTGTTTCTGGTCCAACTTTTTCATTTACTGGTTGAAAGGTTTTGGGTTTTAATTTCAATACATCGTTCTCAAAGCATACAATTGAGAATTGCCCCAGTGAATCTGTTGTAACGGAAGTTTTGGCCTTTTTTGCAGTAACCTCAATATTCTTGACCGGATATGTATTAAATACTGTTACTTTTCCATTAATCACCCGGTTTTGAGCAAAAATTGAAACTGAAAAGAATACTCCTATTAATACAATTATTGTTTTTTTCATTCTTAAATGATTTTGTTTATAAAGATACAATCTTTTTAAATAATCCAGTTTGAATCAATATGTTTGAAAGCATTGCATAAGAATGGTTTTTGAAAGATTGAAGATTAGAATTATACTATTTTTTGGGGATTAGATTGGGAATCACCTTTGAAAGAAAACCCCGTATATAAGAACATAGTCACAACATTATCAATGGAGTCTGGCCTTTAACTTTAATTCCTACATTCTTCCCACTGCTGACAGGGTAGAAAAAATCAGTACCTACGGAATTAGCAGTCTAACAAAAAAACTGTAAATTCGAAAAATATCTAACAATTAAAACCTTGTTTTATGAAAAAGAAAATCCGAATTCAAATGCTTATGGTTATGTTACTCATTGCAGCAAGCTTTATTAGTTTTTCACAGGATAAATATGGCGGTCTAACTTTATATACAGTGAGATCTGAAATGGGAGCCAATCCAGAAGAGACACTTGACGAAGTAGCCAATATCGGTTATAAATACATTGAATCAGCCGGATATCAGGATGGGAAATTTTACAATATGAAACCATTAGATTTTAAAAACCACCTTGCCGAATTGGGTTTGGTTCCCCTAAGTACTCATCAGGGAACAGTAACCCTGGAAAATGCAGACGATATGATAGCTGATGTGAAAGCAGCTGGATTTAAGTATTTTGTAATTCCGGTCCCACCTATGGGACATTTCAAATATGATCCTAAAACTCAGAGTCTTTCCATGACCGATGACCTTGGATTAATCGCCGATATTCTGACTACCCTCGGTAAAAAATGCAAAGAGGCAGGTCTTGAATTACTTTATCACAATCATAATTTTGAATTTGAAAAGAACAAAAATGGAATTGTTCCCATTGAATACTTCCTTGAAAATTTAGATCCTGAATATGTCAACTTCCAGATAGATTTATATTGGGTTGTAAAAGCAGGAGCCGACCCCGTTGCCTATTTCGAAAAATACCCCGGACGTTTCAAAATATGGCATGTAAAGGATATGGATGACCAGGGCAGGTTTGCTCCAGTCGGTATGGGAACTATTGACTTTGCCAGAATACTTGAAAAGAAAAAGATATCTGGAATGAAGTACTACATCGTAGAGCAGGATAGGACTTTTGATGGCATGACACCTGTTGAAGCCATAAAAATAAGTCATGAAGAATTAAAAAAAATCGGATTCAATTAATCCTGCACAATACAGAAGAAATAAGCAAGCTTCCAATTTAGAAAGTTAAACACTTTCACTGGTATTTCCATCCAGGATGAAAGCAGCTAACTTGTATCAAGGATTTGTGGTTCAAATACCTTGGCGTTTTAAAATTTACGTGTTAAATAACTATTGCCTTGGGTTTTTCTCTTCCTGTTTCATTGGTATATTTTACTTTGGGGTGACCAATTAGCAAGGCTGCATAAACATTATGATTGGGAGGAATCTTAAATTCTTTTCGCATGGATTTGCTGCGGTCCATAGCCTTAACAATAAAACCATTAAAGCAGGTCCCCAGGCCAAGTGTATTGGCATATATGGAAGTATAAGTAGACCATATATATGCGTCGGCCTCAGCCATGCTAAATTTTGAAACAGGGGCATGAAATAACATTACGGCAGGCGCACGATGGCAGACCTGCGATGATTCCGGGGTTTGGCGGGAAATAAACTTTTTCTTGTAATCATTTAAGGTGCCTACATCAATTTTTGGAGCAATTAATCCAATGATAGGCTTCAAAAAAGGAGATGTAATGAATTTAAGCGTTTTGATTAAGCCTTGAGCTGTTTGATTATTCAAGCTCTATTATTTCCTTTTCGGTTTTAACAATGGTGATTTCAACAGGGCGTGAATTACTTGCAGAAGGATAGTGTTTCATATTCTCGATCAACATCCCCAATGTCTCATCATCTACTTCCTTACTCAGGTAACTTCTGCAGGTTCTGATTGATGCTGATAAATGCTGGAAATCAGAAGGAGGAAAATTATATGGATTTAGTTTTTTAATTGATTCTGTATCAGGAAAAACTGTTGACTCGGGACATATAGCCACACAATGACCACAATGAATACAGGTATTATTAATGGTCCCTTGCTCTATGTCAATAGCATCTGATGGACAGTCATTTACACATTTCAAACACTTAATACAATTATCTAGTTTTATTGTCGGCATTTTACAATTGTTAGGCACCAAAAGTAACAATAATAACGTAATGAGATTTAAGACACCCTGCAATTCAAAGTGTAATTGGCATCCTAAAAGGACAAAGTGAATTTTTGTTTTATTTGTCATATCTTTTATAGTTAAAAGATTGATTTCCTGCTTCAATTACAATTAGCATTTATGAAAAATCTAATTCTAATATTTATAATGTTTTTATTGATCATTTCATGTGAGGAATCAATTGCTCCTATGAATACAAATCATAATAATGAAAATATAACACAAGATGCAATAATTGATGATAGTGATCTTTAATATCTACCCAAGGATACTGGTGGAGTTCATATATCATATCCTTTAGGAACTACAGCTGCAGAATTTAGTCACAATGTTTATACAACAAGTGGTTATAAAAATGACGAGCCAGAATACCCAATGATAGTTTTTCTGCATGGATGGGGGGAAAGAGGTGATAGTAAGATTGATGAGACAATACTTGATAAAATTTTAAGCCATGGGCCACCGAAACTCATCAGGCTCGGTGAGTGGAACTGCAAATATCCTTTTATAGTAGTTTCACCTCAATTAGTTTCAGAATATTGGCCCACGAATAAAGTACATGGTTTTATAGAGTACATTGTTGAAAACTATCAAATCAATACCAGTAGAATTTATTTAACAGGGTTAAGTCTTGGAGGAGGTGGGTGTTGGTACTATGCAGGAGAGATTGAAAATAATTATGCGGCAGCTATTGTACCAATAAGTGCGTCAGGCAGTGAGTACCTCATTAATAATTTAAGCAAAATACCAATATGGGCTTTCCATGGTGCTAACGATGACCTAGTAAAAGCTTTTGAATATTTTGGCTCTGTTCCAATGGTTATGGCCATTAATAAAACCAATCCACCTGTTTTTGCAAAGCTTACTGTTTATCCAAATGTTGGTCATGATGCCTGGACAAGGACATATGATGGATCAGGAATGTTTCAAGGGGAATATAATCAATATGCAATGAATATTTATGAATGGATGTTGCAGTATAAAAAAGAGTAAATTCTTTGAATAAAAGCCAACCTAAAAATTTAATAGATAGGGTGGTATATTTTCAACAAAGAATATACTTTTTCAAATCAAGGATTGCAACAAATCATTTTAATTCAGTTTTTGCAAACACTTGAAATTATCCGTTGCTTATTTCTTCAAGAATAATGACATTTGGCGCTTCCAAAACACCGGCATTTTTCATTCCTTCAGCCAGTTCTGACGACCCGACAAATGCTTGAAAAGCTTCATTGCTGTTCCATGTATTTAATACGAAAGCCGTATTTGGCTCATTGTGCAAGGTCCCAGTTGAAAAGCTAATCTCGCCAGCTGCTTTTCTAACGTCACTAAAATTATCGAAAACGTCTTTCCATTTATCGAAGTCCTGAACTTTATGATACATTAAAGTTTTGATCATGATTTTAAAATTTTAAATTTAAAAAAGTGATATTTAATTTCAGAAATTATATTAATTAATTATTAGTCTGATGATTAAAGATAAAATATTTGTACTGCCAATTCAGTAATTTATACTAAAAATAGCTTACAAATAATTTTTGGCAAATAGCCCCAGTATCATTGATGAATAGAATTGTTTAGTTTGATTGATTCAAAATAATTAAAGCACAATAATTGAGATTAGGATCCATTATCAGTGGTTGACCTGAATATATATATGTCCTATCCTATAAGAATCGACAGTTTATTAAATAGGATTGCTTAATTTGGAGATGATTCTTGCTTTATTTTAGCAAATCGGTGATCTAGTCTGTTAAAGGCATATATAGCTACCACAAGAAAAAATGCATAAAAAACACTAATCCTGGCAGGCCAGATTGATAATACTCCAATAAATCCTGTAAGGGTCATTAAATCAATAATACGCATTGATTGTTTGGATGTTAAAATATAGTCATGATTTTTTGATGAACCAGATCTTAATATTTTTTGCATCTGGTAAATAGCAACAACGGTAATAATAATTGCAATGGGAACAAAGACTAAAATTCGCTCTAATGGCCAGGAATACTGGGATACTTCATCTAATTCATAAAGATTAAATACAATGCCGAATCTCTCGGACCCACCGTGGAACAATATGAATAAGAAAAAAAATAAACTGTATATAAGTGATATATTTTTACGTTTATCTGCAATGGTTTGTGACTCAATTTTACCAGTTGTGGTTAGACACATAGCAATAAAATAGAACAAGCTTAATGCAAGACCCGTCCAGAAGAAATACTCAAAGCCAACAAAAAATAGTAATACAAATCCGGCAGAAGCAAGAAAAAGTGTGTCTCGCCACTCTAATAACCTAGTTTGCTTCACGTTTGTATCTTTAGAACTGTTATTTGATTTGTTTGTTTTATCGAATTGACGTATTGCCCAAAAGAGAGTAATCGCATAAAGTACTCCGATGTTGAACCCTGAATTCAATTCCCATATCTTCCACCAGTCTATATATTCGGCATTAAAACCATAGCCTAATGTCCATAAGGCACTTTGCATAAATCCAATTCCAAAGCCACCTCCAATTATAAGTCCGGTGACAATTGTTACTTTATCTCTTTGCCAGGCTGCCAGGATCAATGCAATAATCCACCAGACAACTACAGCAAAGTTTTGTGTATTTGTATAAACAGTTCGCTCAAGGTGTTTATCTAATTCCCCGTTGTATATACCCAGGTCAGCATTGGGGAACAGTATATTTGAGTTTGTTTTCAAAAGAATTTCTCCCAACCAATCTATAAATGGCCATGCAAAAAGCACCACCAGTAGAATAGCCAGCGTTAATGAGCGAATAATCCATATTTTTGTTGAAACGCGGTTACCTAAAGCCCAGCCTAATAAGATCCCTCCTGGTGCTGCCCATCCAATTCCACACATCATAAACCAGAAATACCCCAACCAGGGTTTTATAGGTATAGTTCCTTCACCAACATAGAAAATTCCCCGAATCCATGATGTATATTGGCCATATCCTAATTCTCCTCCAAGGGCTAATCCAAGACCCAGCCACAAAATTACTCCCCTGGCATCAATCCCTTTTCTAAAAGCAACATAATACCACAAAATTCCCCACATCAGTCCAGGTATTACAGTGCCATCAACTCCTCCCCAGCCGGCAGTGCCACGAATTGCCCATGTAATAGCACCAATACTTCCAAAGAGAAGAACAGTTAGCACCAATTCGCGGTTAACAGAACCATGGTTGGATTTTCTATGGTTGTAATGAATATTATATTTTTCCTGATTTAAAATGTTCATTGCCATCAGATTTATTTCTTATGAAACAATACCGAAGCAGGAATTTCCTGTTTTTCAATTCCCGGCCCTTCCCAGGATACAGTCAAACCATTTCTTCCGCCCTCCTGAAAATATTTTACAGAAATTGGATGAAGACCTGCTTTTAATATAACTGACTTGTCGATTTCAACAACAGGATGCAATCCATCGTTATTCAATAACATATAATTATCTAAATACAGTCGGCCTCCATCGTTTGTGGCCAGATAAAAAGTATATTCCCCATCTTTAGGTATATTTATATAGCCTACATAATCAAAGGAGAAAAATTGTTCTTTTTCCCGTGGATCCATATTAAACTGAGGATTGATACCTGTTTTTAAAGGTTCCACCTCCAGAAAATCGTTTACCATTCGATATATACCATGGGTATATTTATAAATAAGCCCGGGTTTAACATCTTTTAAATGAACGATTTCAATTTCTCCTACTTTGTTGATCATTGCTTTCGCTGGCAAACTTTCCTGGTCACCTCTGTAAGCTTTCATTTTGACCAGGGTAGTTTTATTTACAACAAATGGAGTTACATATAATAAAGCATTTTTATCAGGCTCCGACCCATCGAGCGAATAAAAAATTTCAATGCCTTTTGTATCACAGGCTAGTTTTACCAATCTTTCCTTGTTAAATGTTCTTTCTGTATCTGTAATATATGGAGTTGTTACAATTGGCTCAATATCCATAACTTGTGGATGTTCACTATTTACTGCCCAATTTTTGTTCGGTTCGGAACCCATTTCTAAAACAAGATTTCCTCCTTTAACCAAATCTGAGTGTTTGAACCAAAACTGATCCAGCTTTTTGCCGTTTAAGGTAGCCGACTGTATATATCGATTCTTCGATGAGGCATTTTTTGCTTCAATAATAAATTCCGTTCCTTTGTAGTATTCCTGATTAAGTTGAATGGTTATTTTCTCAAAAATTGGGCCCGACAATTCATATACAGGTTCAACAGATGAGCCTCCGTCCATTTGGAAAAGCCCCATGGCACTCATAACATACCATGAACCCATTTGTCCCTGATCTTCATCACCATGATACCCGTTAACCGGATCAATACCAAAATAATTGTCTAAAACTTCACGTACCCAATATTGCGTAAGCCAGGGTTTTCCTGAATAGTTAAAAAGCCAGGGAGCCTCCATATTTGGTTGGTTACCAATGTTTACATGATTGGCTGCAAAATAAGGACGTGATTTTTTAAAACCTTCTTCCAACCTTGAATTAAATTCATCAGCACCCATTAATTCGATTAAACCATTCAAGTCGTGGGGCACAAACCAACTGAATTGCCAGGAATTAGCCTCAACGTAATCTTTCGATCCGAAACCAAAACTATGGTCGGTATTTCCAGCTCCTTTAATGGTAGTAAACTCTTCAAGCCATGGGCCACCAGAATATTTTGGACGGATGTACTTTGTTGCCGGATCAAAAACATTACGGTAATATTGACTGCGTTGCATAAAGTATTTATAGTCATCCATTTTCCCCAAAGATTTTGCCATTTGTGCTACACACCAGTCATCATAAGCATATTCAAGAGTATTCGAAACAGGACCTTCGTTTGCAGGAACATATCCGTTATTCAAATAGGTTTGCAAATTCCGGTTTCCAGCATATCCTCCACACTCATGCGGACGTCCTGGATTCGTTTGAATTTCTTTCATGGCTTTGAAAGCCTTTTCAGCATCGAATCCGCGAATGCCTTTTTGCCAGGCAGTTACAATAAACGGAATTTGATGAGCAGCCACCATAATACTTGAATATTCAAGTCCACCGGGAGCATCGTGTAGCCAGCCGTTTTTATCATACAACTCCAATAGCGAATTTACCCACTCTTCGGTAATATCCGGGTTTACCAAACTCCAAAGCTGGTTCAAATTCCAGAATGAGCCCCAAAATGCGTCGCAACCATATACTGAAAAACCTTCTGCCTGCTGAATGTTTTCACAAGCATCTACATATTTTCCATTCACATCGCTAAAAATGGATCGGGAACTATAGGCACGGTATAAGTTGGTGTAAAATTTCAATTTATCAATTTCAGTACCGCCTTCCACCCTAATTTTTCCCAACATCTCATTCCATACTGCTCTGGCATTGTCATGTGCAGCTTCAAAGCTCCATTCAAATTCATCCAATTCAGTTTTAAGGTTTAGCCAGGCTTGATCTATACTTACATAGGAAATGGCCGTTTTTAATAAGACAGTTTGGTCATTTCTTAAGTCAAACTCCAGGAATGCCCCTACATCCTGGTTTTCAGTGATTTTTATTACATTAGTTTTATCTATAATATCAGATCCTGTCCAGCCTCCCATAGATTTAAAGGGGCGATTAAACTGTGCTACAAAATGGAGTGTATACTCATTCCACTCTCCGGCTTCACGTTTTAAATAGCCTTCAATTTCAGTACTGCTTACCTTTGTAATTTTAGCTTCCAAAATTGTTGATGGTTCTTCTTCAGTCACCTGAAAATCAAATAGAACACGGCCGTTTTCAGTTTTTGGAAAAGTATATCGTTGAAACCCTCCACGGGTTGTTGCTGTCAACTCTGCAAATACATTATAATCCTCTAAAACAGTTGAATAATATCCTGCAGATGCTTTTGTTTTCTCATTATTAATCCTTGATCGGTAGCCTGAATCCGGGTCATCGGCTGTTCCGGATTTTATTTTTAGTTCTCCAGTCGTTGGCATGGTAATAAAACTTCCCATCATCCATGAGTGGACATGCCCAAATCCTGAAATACTATTGATTTTATATTCATAACCGGCACCCAATTTATACATGCCTTCATCAGTATTGTCCGGACTCAATTTCACCATCCCAAAAGGAAGGCATGGCCCTGGGAAAAGCATCCAGCGAGAACTTGATGTTCCGAGCAGTGGGTCTACAAAATCTGCCAACTCTTTTTTTGTTGAAGGTTGATTGCATGCTGGTATAATTATTATTAAGAATATCACAGCTGCAAATAGAAATATTGTTTTTAAACTTCTCATTGATTTTAGAATTAGATTCAAGACACCAGACCTATTATCTTTTTGAGTGTCAAAACTCTTTGAAATGGACGTTTCATGCCTTCACTTAGGCCTTTAACCACCTCAATAATTAGGATATAGTGTTCTTGGAATGGTCATTAACTCTGTTTGCCTGCCATCGATGTAGCGCACATTTTCTCCATCGAAAAAGGCATCTTCTTCCAGCATAATTCTAATTTCCTTTTTCCACTCCTCAATGTATACACTGGCATTAAGTTCGATGGAATATGCCGTATTTTTATAGAGAGGATAGTCGCCTTTACCAGGTACACTGCCTTGCTGGTCCCACAATCCTATAGTTGGGCCTGCACCATGTCCGTGAAATCCTATCGGATGAGTATAAATCACTCCTTTTATACTTTCTGCTTTACATTGATCCAGAGTTGCTTTTAAAATTTCATTGCCAGAAGCACCTGTTTTAAAATTGGACGTCAAAATATCCTGAACCCTGTTTCCTTTTTTGAATGCAGCTTTCAAATAATCGGGAGCAGTTTTTTCATTGGATCTGAGAATATAAACATGTTGCTGTGTGTCGGTATTTAAGCGCAAATAAGTTATGCCAAAGTCCACATGCACCAGGTCTCCAGGCAATATTGTTTGTTGATTTGGGCGTTCGGAGAAAGCACGCAAATGATCAAAACTCTCTGGGTCAGCACGTTGAATTGACACTGTAGGGTGAAACCATGCTGTAAATCCAAGCGCACGAATCCTGTCTCTATACCACCACACTACATCATCTGTGGTTGTAATTCCAGGTTGGATTACTTTTTCTGAAAATCCTTCGGCAATAATCTGATGTGCCATGCGCACAATATTTTGATAAACAGTCATTTCTGATTTCGTCCGGGTTTCCAACCATCCTATAGCGATATTTTCTGCACTCACCACTCTTGATTGATACTTTTCAGGCAACACTTCCATCAGTTGATCATAATGTGTTGAAGAAAGACCATCTGCCAGGGCAAATGTTGCGGACTTGTTGATCCCGATTTTCTTTGGGTCTTTACTAGAGATCATTTCTGCCAAGGCCCTCCATTGATTTGGTTCAGCTTCTCTATCCCATTCCGTTTCAAATACCTTTCCTGTATTGTATCGGGATATACTAAAGGTCTCCAGGGATTTGCCTTCTCCCGGGTCAAAAGCAATCAAAATAGTCGTTCTTCTGGCAGATTGCCAGGTGGCAGGTAAAAGCGTTTTGAGTATAGGGTCTTCATTGTATTCTCTGGCAATGATTACCCACATATCAATACCTGTTCTTTTCATTATTTCAGGCAATACCGTTTCCACTCTTTCTTCAAGCCATGCATCTACCACTTCAGCACGTTCTTGCATGTTAAGAGTTTTAGGGAAGTAAGGATTTTGTGCGAAACTTTGAAAATAAAGCATGCCAAAAAACAAAAGGAAGAGGCTGGTTTTAAAATTCATAAAAAAGCTCATTTTATAGAAATATTTTCATTTGCATATCATTATTTAAAGCGATAAACCTGCCGGATAAAGTTACCTAATATTCATAATATTATCCTGTCCTTTAATAAAACTTCAAACTTGATTTCCATTTTATTCCTCCTGTAAAATTCCCTCAAAATAGCCACGATCTCTCCCCAAGATGTAATTCCTATTCCCATTTCAAAAATTTCTCTTCTTGTATCTTTTTTAATCGTGGATTACTTTTATTCAAGCATTTTCCAGAGATTACTATTTCATATTTTTCAATATATTCTAAAGCCATTTTTTTACTATTGAATTCATATAAAGCATATTCATGGCACTTTTTTGAAGAAAAGATATTATAGTTCAAAACTGCATTTGCAAGTTCATCTTCTCGGTTAGATAAATAACCAACATCATTTATAACTAATTCAGGTAACGACCCATAAGGTGTACCAAAAACAGGGCATCCATAATATAAACTTTCAATTATAGCTATCCCAAATGGTTCGTTCCATATTACAGGAAAGATTAGTCCTTTGGAATTATTCAACAACATATCTTTCTCAGCACCTCCAACCATCCCTGCAAAACTCACCTTTTGTGAAAAAGTAAACCTAATTCCCATATTAAAGTTAAATCTAACTCCTCCAAGTACTTTCAGTCTTTCGGTCCTTGTCTTTTTGATTACATTTATTGCACCTCTAACATTTTTAACTCTCCAGGAAGCCTTCGCTAAGAAATGAAAATACCTTCTCTGCTTATTATAAATCAGGAGGAGTGTATTCATCCCAATCAAGGCCATTATAAACATAAGAATCAGAGTTATATCTATGAGCGTGATCCTTAGAAACAAAAATCGTATTCTTGTCTAATTCATCTAAATTATTTGAATTAACTTGTATTGTAATAATATTTGGAACTTTTATTTCTTCAATATTTTGAGGTCGAAAAAAGAAATGAATCACATCAAATTTTTTAGGAATTTGCCCTACAATAGATTTACTTTCGTCGATGTGAACAACTGTTGCAAAATCACTATAAGAACCTTTTTTTACTATATAAGTAACTTTATGTCCCAATTTGACAAGTTCTTTTCCTAGCGACCAAACAGCTCTTTCTATTCCTCCATATAGTTTAACAGGTATAAATAAATTAGATACAATTAATATTTCCATATTTTTTCATATTGATATAACACAAAACTTGGATATCGATATGCTAGTGATCTAAAATATAATAATTTTCCCATATGAGATTGTATTGTGTACATTTTCCAATATTGAGTTACCTATTATTTCTAAATCCTTTTGGCTTTTTAGCCACGATCACACTCCAAGAAGTAATTCCTTAAATCAATAGAGATAATGGATAAAATGGGGATAGGGTCATGTAACTGGAGTATGATTTCACCCAACCCACCCCCGATAGAAAACACATATTGGGTTGTCCTACTGCCCACGCAGCGGGGAAGATATTTCAAAATCCATTAAATTTTATATTCAATATTTTACCTCTTCTGCTTTTTTGATATTTACTTATTATATTGTAGTTTAGACTTATTGATAATAGTGGAAATAAATTTCAGATTATATATTTTAAAATCACAAAAATCGACCTTATCTAAATGAATAATCTAATTTCAAATAACATATATTGCAATAGAAATTATTTCAGAAAGACAATTACATTGTTATTACACTTTAAACTTGTTTCATTTCTTTTAGCTTTTGCATTTGTACTCTCTAATAATTTAAAAGGACAAGATAATTTCCGTGTTCTACCATATTTGCAAAATCCAAGTCCAAATGCTATTACAATTTTATGGTTTTCTGAAAAGGATTTAGCAGGTGATCTAACGTATTGGAAGCATGATTCAGAATTAAAATTCAATATTGCATCTAATCCAATACCTGCCGAAGCATTAACATATTCTACCTGGGAAGACACTACCTATTTTGGCGGAGAGGCTCCATCAATTCCATTTCGACACCACCTTAGAATTGAAAATCTTGAACCTGATACAAAATATGAGTATAAAGTAATACAGGGTTCTAGTTTTTTTAATTCATCTTTTCATACAGCACCAAAAGGGAATACACCTATTCGTTTTAGTGTTTATGCAGATTCTGAAACTGAACCAGAGTCAATAGGTAAATACGCGAATTGGCCAGATTTAGCAGGGAACTCACGCTCGTATTTAATTGACCAATCAATTGGATACCAAAATAATCTAGATGTGATACTATCACGCCAACCTGATATTATAATAATTGCAGGGGATTTAGTAGAGTCTGGGGGAGAACAACGTGATTGGGATGAGTTTTGGGGATATAATACCAATCATAATAGCGAACAAAGTATTGCCAGCAAAGTTCCGATGTTGGCAGCAATAGGAAATCATGACTATTATGAAGGCCCATATTTGGATCGATACAACCAACCAGGTTCAGAAAGAGCGGTAAAACGTTTTCAAACTTATTTTGATTCACCTGCAAATAATTCATCAAATGTAAACCAGGAAGGCCGTTATTATTGTATTAAATATGGACCTGCAACTTTTATAGTGCTGGATGCATGTAATAATAGCCCTAACAAATCAGATGATGATACAAACTTTTATTTACTTGGGGAAAATGATCCAGGGGGCGGAAATGCTCCGGACTTTTCTCCAGGTTCTCAACAATACCAATGGCTTGAGTCTCAACTTATAGAATCTCAACTTCATAGTATGTTTACTTTTGTTATTTTGCATCATGCTCCATACTCATCGGGTCCTCATGGATACCCTCCAGGGGAAATTGAGAATACAGATAATCAATCTGGAAATCCTGTTCGCCTTCTTACGCCTATTTTTATGAAATATGGTGTTGATGCTGTATTCTCTGGACATGATGAAATTTGGGAACGATCAGAAATCACAGGTATTGAATTAAAACCTGATGAACGTGAAGAAATACATACAATTAACTTTTATGATGTTGGTGTTGGGGGAGATGGACTTAGGGCACCAATTGAAGGACTTGAAAATCCTGACAGAAAATTTCTCGTTCATACAGATGTTCCAGAGGTATGGGAAAATGATGTTTTAGTTAGTGGAGGCAAACATTATGGTCATCTTGAAGTAGATATATTACAACAGGATACCAATACTTGGCAGGCAATCCTAAAACCAGTATATATATTCCCTCTTTTTAACAATATAGATTCAACTTATTCTAATTATGAACAACGAGTTTATGACGATCAAATAATTCTTACGCGTTATTATAACGATATCGTTAAACCTGTTGATTTAACTTTGTTTACTGCTATTTCCACTGATAACGGAATACTGCTAAACTGGGAAACTCAATCTGAAACAGGAAATTATGGATTTGAAGTACAACGGCTTGATGAGTCAGAATGGCAAAAAGTTTCTTTTATAGAAGGTAATGGTACTACTTCACAGCCAAATCTGTATGAATATCTTGATACAAGTTCAGAAGTTTTAAACCCAGGATTAGAAATTTACTATCGATTAAAACAAATTGATATAGATAGTAATTATCATTATTCAGATTCCATACTTGTGGAGACAATTTCTTTGCTAAGTGATTTACCCAACTCTTTCAAATTAACCCAAAGCTATCCTAATCCTTTTTATAGAGAAACCACAATTGAATACTATTTATCGGAATCATGTTATGTATTAATGGAAATATTTGATTTGCAAGGTAAAATCATAAAAAGACTGAATGAAAATAAAAAATATAGCGGACTCTATAAAACTGTGTGGGACGGAAAAGATGAAAGTGGAAACATAGTACCTTCAGGACTATATTTTTATAGAATAGAAACAAGCTCGGGACAAATGCAAAGTAAGAGAATGATCTTTTTTAATAAATATTAATATCAGTAATTAGGCAAATATTTTTAAGAATCATTTAATCGCATTTATTTAAATTACTCTCCACACCAGAGCCATGATCCCCCTTTCAAGATATATTTCCTCAACTCAACAGAGGTAATGGATAAAATGGG